>NZ_RAUX01000005.1 GCF_013464485.1 Stenotrophomonas maltophilia | reverse complement strand
CCACGACCCACCGAGGCAGGCAGGGGCTTCTGCTAAAATCCGGGGTCCATGTCGCGTACCTCATACCCCGCCCCGCCGCTGCCGCGTGCCGGCCAGCTCCGCGCCTGGTGGCGCGCCCCCGCCTCGCCGAGCGCCCTGGCCTGGTATCTGGCCCAGGCCGCGCGCGTGCACGACGCTCCGCTGCTGGTGATCGCCCGTGACAACCACGGTGCCAACCAGCTCGAAGCCGACCTGCACACCCTGCTCGGCGGCGACCCGGCGTTGCCGGTGATCGCCTTCCCGGACTGGGAAACCCTGCCCTACGACCGCTTCAGCCCGCATCCGGACATCATCTCGCAGCGTCTGTCCGCCCTGCACCGCCTGCCCACGCTGAAGCGCGGCCTGGTAATCGTGCCGGTGCAGACCCTGCTGCAGCAGCTTGCCCCGCGCAGCTATGTGATCGGCGGCAGCTTCGACCTGAAGGTCGGCCAGCGCCTGGACCTGGAAGCAGAGAAGCGACGCCTGGAAAGCGCCGGCTACCGCAACGTGCCGCAGGTGATGGACCCAGGTGATTTCGCCGTGCGCGGCGGTCTGCTGGACGTGTTCCCAATGGGTGCCGAGGAGCCGTTGCGCGTCGAACTGCTGGACGAGGACATCGATTCGATCCGCGCCTTCGACCCGGAAAGCCAGCGCTCGCTGGACAGGGTCGAGGCGGTGCACATGCTGCCTGGCCGTGAAGTACCGATGGACGAGGCCAGCATCGCCCGCGTACTGGCCACGCTGCGCGAGCGCTTCGATGTCGATACCCGGCGCAGCGCGCTGTACCAGGACCTGAAGTCCGGGCTGGCCCCGGCCGGCGTCGAGTACTACCTGCCGCTGTTCTTCGAACGCACCGCAACCCTGTTCGACTACCTGCCCGACGGCAGCCTACCGGTGGTCTGCGCCGGCGCCGGCGAAGCCGCCGAGGCGTTCTGGGCGCAGACCGGCGAGCGCTACGAACAGCGCCGCCACGACGTCGAACGGCCGCTGCTGCCGCCGTCGGCGCTGTACCTG
Organism: Stenotrophomonas maltophilia; assembly: GCF_013464485.1. GTDB lineage: Bacteria > Pseudomonadota > Gammaproteobacteria > Xanthomonadales > Xanthomonadaceae > Stenotrophomonas > Stenotrophomonas maltophilia_AW. The sequence goes on along the minus strand of NZ_RAUX01000005.1, from coordinate 136,036 downwards.
TCGCCGGAGCTGCTGCGCGAGCGCCTGAACGACGCCCCGCGCATCGAGGTGTGGGCCGCTGACCACGCACGCATCGCCGACGCGCACCCGCTGGGTGACCAGCCGTTGCCGCCGTTGCCGGTGGCCGCACGCGACGCACCGGCCGGCGACGCACTGAAATCCTTCCTCGGCCACTACCCGGGCCGCGTGCTGATCGCCGCCGATTCGCCCGGCCGTCGTGAAGCCCTGCTGGAAGTGCTGCAGGCCGCCGAGCTGAAACCGCCGGTGGTGGCCGACCTGCCCGCGTTCCTCGCCGACGATGCGCGCTTCGCGATCGCGGTGGCGCCGCTGGAAGATGGCTTCGCGCTGGACGATCCGCGCATTGCGGTGCTGACCGAACGCCAGCTGTTCCCCGAGCGCGCCGGCAGCACCCGCCGCACGCGCCGTGCCGGCCGCGAGCCGGAAGCGATCATCCGCGATCTCGGCGAGCTGACCGAGAGCGCGCCGATCGTGCACGAGGACCATGGCGTTGGCCGCTACCGTGGCCTGATCGCGATGGACGTCGGCGGCATGCCCGGCGAGTTCCTCGAAATCGAATATGCCAAGGGTGACCGCCTGTATGTGCCGGTCGCCCAGCTGCACCTGATCAGCCGCTACTCGGGCGCCTCGGCGGAAACCGCGCCGCTGCATTCGCTGGGTGGCGAGCAGTGGAGCAAGGCCAAGCGCAAGGCCGCCGAGAAGGTTCGCGATGTTGCTGCCGAACTGCTGGAGATCCAGGCCCGTCGCCAGGCCCGTGCCGGCCTGGCGCTGCAGGTGGACCGCGCGATGTACGAACCGTTCGCGGCCGGCTTCCCGTTCGAGGAAACCCCGGACCAGCTGGCCGCCATCGATGCGACCCTGCGCGACCTGGCCAGCAGCCAGCCGATGGACCGCGTGGTCTGCGGCGACGTAGGCTTCGGCAAGACCGAAGTGGCCGTGCGCGCCGCCTTTGCGGCCGCCAGTGCCGGCAAGCAGGTGGCGGTGCTGGTGCCGACCACGCTGCTGGCCGAACAGCACTTCCGCAATTTCCGCGACCGCTTCGCCGATTACCCGTTGAAGGTCGAGGTGCTGTCGCGCTTCAAGACCACCAAGGAAATCAAGGCCGAACTGGAGAAGGTTGCCGCTGGCACCATCGACGTCATCGTGGGTACCCACCGCCTGCTGCAGCCCGACGTGAAGTTCAAGGACCTGGGCATGGTCATCGTCGACGAGGAGCAGCGTTTCGGCGTACGCCAGAAGGAAGCCCTGAAGGCGCTGCGCGCCAACGTGCACCTGCTGACCCTGACCGCAACCCCTATCCCGCGCACCTTGAACATGGCCATGGCCGGCCTGCGCGACCTGTCGATCATCGCCACCCCCCCGCCGAACCGGCTGGCGGTGCAGACCTTCATCACCCAGTGGGACAACGCGCTGCTGCGCGAGGCCTTCCAGCGCGAACTCTCGCGCGGTGGCCAGCTGTACTTCCTGCACAACGACGTGGAAAGCATCGGCCGCATGCAGCGCGAGCTGTCCGAGCTGGTGCCCGAAGCACGCATCGGCATCGCCCACGGGCAGATGCCGGAGCGCGAGCTGGAAAAGGTGATGCTGGACTTCCAGAAGCAGCGCTTCAACGTGCTGCTGTCGACCACGATCATCGAATCGGGCATCGACATCCCCAACGCCAACACCATCATCATCAACCGCGCCGACCGTTTCGGCCTGGCCCAGCTGCACCAGCTGCGCGGCCGCGTGGGTCGATCGCACCACCGTGCCTACGCCTACCTGGTGGCGCCGGACCGCCGATCGATCACACCGGACGCCGAGAAGCGCCTGGAAGCGATTGCCTCGATGGACGAACTCGGTGCCGGCTTCACCTTGGCCACGCACGATCTGGAGATCCGCGGTGCCGGTGAACTGCTCGGCGAGGACCAGAGCGGGCAGATGGCCGAGGTGGGCTTCAGCCTCTACACCGAGCTGCTGGAACGCGCGGTGCGCAGCATCAAGCAGGGCAAGCTGCCCGACCTGGACGCCGGCGAGGAAGTGCGCGGTGCCGAGGTCGAGCTGCATGTGCCGGCGCTGATTCCGGAAGATTACCTGCCGGACGTGCACACCCGCCTGACCCTGTACAAGCGGATTTCCAGCGCGCGCGACAGCGATGCGTTGCGCGAGCTGCAGGTGGAGATGATCGATCGCTTCGGCCTGCTGCCGGATGCGGCCAAGCACCTGTTCGCCATCGCCGAGCTGAAGCTCAAGGCCAACACGCTGGGCATCCGCAAGCTGGACCTGGGCGAGAACGGTGGCCGCATCGTGTTCGAGTCCAAGCCGAACATCGACCCGATGGCGGTGATCCAGCTGATCCAGAAACAACCGAACCTCTACGCCATGGAAGGACCCGACAAGCTGCGCATCAAGCATCCGCTGCCGTTGCCGGAAGACCGCTTCAACGCGGCCCGCGCCCTCCTGACCACCCTCGCCCCGGGTTGATCGCCCCCGAATACCCCGCACCGGTCCCCGCCCGGTGCGGGCGGATGACCATGTTTCCTGACGCCGTACCCGCCCCCGACCTGCTGCACGCGCAGGCCTGCCTGATCGATGCCCTTTCGATGTCGCTGCAGATGCGTGATGCTTACACCCGCCACCACTGCGACCGCGTCGGCCTGCTCGCGCAGCGCCTGGCCACGCACTGCGACCTCGATGACGACGCCTGTGCGCAGATCGGCCTGGCGGCACGCTTCCACGACATAGGCAAGATCGGCATTCCCGATGATGTGCTGCTGACGCCACGCCGGCATACCGATGAAGAGCGCGCGATCATGCGCGAGCATCCGGTGCGCGGCGAACACATCTTCCTTGCAACCGGCCGCAGCGATGCCGTACCGGTCGCGCAGCTGATCCGCGCCCACCACGAGGCCTTCGATGGCAGCGGATATCCCGATGGGCTGCGTGGTGAGTCCATTCCCCTGGGGGCGCGCATCGTCACCGTTGTGGACGCCTACGACGCGATGACCAGCGTGCGGCCCTACCGCGCTGCGATGGAACGCAGTACGGCATTGCGCATCATTGACGAGCAGTCCGGCGGGCTGATCGATCCTTACGTACTGCAGCGTTTTCATCGCATGCTGGCGCAGGAACCGGCGCTGGCCTGATCGGCTGACGCCACCCGCCATGCATGAACCAACGTGCCGGCTGACCCGCTGGCTGATGCACTGATTGACCCGCCAGCTGACCCGCTGGCAGAGTCGACTGTCAGTCGGCTGCTCTTCCTTCAGATCGCGAAAATCCCGCGCTGCGCGCGATAGTCGACTAACAGTCGACTCTACCGATCCGGTGGCATCGTGCCGGCAGACAAAAGGCCCGGCTTGCGCCGGGCCTCTTTCATCACGCATCAGCTGCGATCGATTACCAGATCACTACGCGCTTGTCGTCGGCACGCACCATTGCGTCGCCGGCCTTGCACTGGAACGCAGCGGCATACGACGGCATGTTCGACGGCGCACCATTGGCACGGAAGTTGGCCGGCGCGTGCGGGTCGGTGTTCAGGCGCACGCGCAGCTCGCCATCGGTGAAGTTGCGGCGCCACACGGTGGCCCAGTTCATGAAGAAGCGCTGGTCCTGGCTGTGGCCATCGACCTCGACATTCGCCTTCGGGTCTTCCTTCAGCGCCATCTGCAGCGCGTCGTAGGCCACGGTCAGGCCACCGAGGTCGCCGATGTTCTCGCCCAGGGTCAGCTTGCCCTTCACGAACACGCCCGGCACCGATTCATAGCCGTCGAACTGCGCGACCAGCTGGTCGGTACGCTCGGTGAAGGCCTTGCGGTCGGCGTCGGTCCACCAGTTGTCGAAATTGCCGTTGGCGGCGAACTGGCTGCCCGAGTCATCGTAGCCGTGCATCATTTCGTGGCCGATGACCGCACCGATGCCGCCGTAGTTCAGCGCCGGATCGGCCTTGGCGTCGAAGAACGGCGCCTGCAGGATGGCGGCCGGGAACACGATCTCGTTCTTGGTGGCGTTGTAGTAGGCGTTGACCGTCTGCGGGGTCATGCCCCACTCGGTCTTGTCCACCGGCTTGCCGATCTTGTCCAGCATGTAGCGGTAGTTGAACGCACGCGCTGCCTGCATGTTGCCCAGGTAGCTGTCGCCGTTGGTCTGCAGGCCCGCCCAGTCACGCCACTTGTCCGGGTAACCGATCTTCGGAGTGAAGCTGGCCCACTTCTCCAGTGCCTTCTTCTTGGTCTCTTCGCCCATCCACGGCAGCTGCTCCAGGCGTGCCTTCAGCGCCTGCGACAGGTTCTCCACCAGGTGCTGCATGGCCACCTTCGACTCGGCCGGGAACACGGCATCGACGTACAGCTGGCCCAGCGCTTCACCCATGCCACCGTTGACCGATTCCAGCACGCGCTTCCAGCGCGGCTGCATTTCCTTCTGGCCACGCAGGGTGGTGCCGTAGAAATCGAAGTTCGCCTTCTCGAACTGGCTGCTCAGGTACGGCGAGGCATCGTCGATGGTGTGGAAGCGCAGGTAGGCCTGCCAGGTGCTGGCGGGCACGTCGGCCAGCATCTTGTCCATTTCACCGAAGAAGCCCGGCTGGGCCAACGAGAACTTCTGTGCGGCCGGCACCTTGAGGGTGTCGAACAGCGCGGTCCAGCTGAAGTTCGGGGTCAGCTTGTCGGCGTCGGCGGCGCTGAGCGGGTTGTAGCGCTTGGCCGGGTCACGCATTTCGATGCGTGACATCGAGGCCTTGGCCAGGCGGGTTTCAAAGGCCATCACGGCCTTGGCCTGCTCGGCCGCCTGCGCAGCGTCCACGCCTGACAGGGTCAGCACCTGTGCGATGTAGGCCACATAGGCATCGCGGATCTTGGCCTGTGCATCGTCGAAGTAGTAGCCCTTTTCCGGCAGGCCCAGACCGCCCTGGCCGACGTAGGCAATGACGTTCGCCGAATCCTTGTAGTCGGCATTGGCGAACAGCGAGAACAGCACGCCCTTGCCCTCGGCCTGGCTGTCGCGCAGGTACTGGGTGATGGCGGCGGTGTCGTTCAGCGCGGCGATCTTGTCCAGCTGCGGCTGCAGCGGCGCCAGGCCGGCGGCTTCGATCTTTGCCTCGTCGTTGCCGGTCTTCCAGATATCACCGATCTTGGCTTCCACCGAGCCGGCCTTGGCCTGGCTGGCGGCCGCCTGCTGCACCAGCGTGTGCTGCACTTCCAGCGAGCGCTCGCGCAGGATCTCGAAGCTGCCCCAGGTGGTCTGGTCGCCCGGCACCGGGTTGGCCTTCAGCCACTTGCCGTTGACGAAGCCATTGAGATCGGTACAGGCCGAAATGGCCGGATCCAGATCGGCGCTGTTGAGCGAGATCAGCGGGGTCTTGATCTGCGACAGATCGAAGGCCGGCTTGGCGTCGGCGTTGGCGGCCGGCGCGGTTTCATTCTTGCCACAGGCCGCCAGCGAGGCAGCGATGGCGATGGTCAGGCCCAGCGGGACCAGGTTGCGGACGTTCATGAGGCGCTCCTGCGGGTAATTCCACAGGGTAGCCGGGGAAGCTCACGACAGGGACCGGCCAAAGGTCACAGGGGCGAGCCTCTTGTAGGCTCGAGCCATGCTCGAGTGCTGTTGGCCTCTTGCCGCGGGGGTCATGAACCTGGAACGGAGAGCCGTCGAGCATGGCTCGACTCTACAAAAACGAAGGCCGGCTTGCGCCGGCCTTCTTCTTACTTCGCCTTGCCCTGGTTGGCCACGGCTTCAGCGGCCTTGCGCGCCGCTTCCGGGTCACCAAGATAGCGGAACGACTGCACGGTCAGGTCGTCGTTCAGTTCGAACAGCAGCGGGATGCCGGTCGGGATGTTCAGCTCGAGGATTTCCTCGCGCGAGACGTTGTTGAGGTACTTGTACAGCGCGCGCAGCGAGTTGCCGTGGGCAGTGACCAGCACAGTCTTGCCGTCCTTCAGCTGCGGCGCGATGGCGTCGTGCCAGTACGGCAGCACGCGGTCCAGGGTGGTGGCCAGCGATTCGGTGCCCGGCAGTGCGTTGCGGTCCAGACCGGCGTAGCGGCGGTCATGGATCGGGTGGCCCGGATCTTCCAGCTCCATCGGCGGCGGCGGGATGTCGTACGAACGGCGCCACACCTTGACCTGCTCCTCACCATGCTTGGCAGCGGTCTCGGCCTTGTCCAGGCCCTGCAGGCCGCCGTAGTGGCGCTCGTTGAGGCGCCAGGACTTGTTCACCGGCAGCCAGTCCTGCTCCAGCTCGGCCAGCGCCCCCTGCAGAGTGTGGATGGCACGCTTCAGCACGGAGGTGTGGGCGACGTCGAACTGCAGGCCTTCCTCGCGCATCAGGCGACCGGCGGCGGCCGCTTCCCGGCGCCCCTGCTCGGTCAGGTCGACATCGACCCAGCCGGTGAAGCGGTTGTCCAGGTTCCACTGGCTCTGGCCATGGCGCAACAGTACGAGTTTACGGGTCACTGCAGGGTCTCCAACGCGAGGAAAGGCAGGCCGCCATTGTAGCCCCGGGCGCCGCTCACCGGGCCGTGGCGCCGCGCATGCGATGCTGTGGCCAATGAATACGGTGATCGACCCCGGACGCTGGGATGGCAGCGTCGCCACTGCCCGCGCGCATCAGATCCAGCTTGCCGGCCGCGTGAAGCGCCAGGACGGCCTGCCCCGCGACGTGCGCTGGCTGGCGGGGCTGGATGTCGGCTTCGAGAACAACGGTGCCACCACCCGCGCCGCAGCGGTGCTGCTGGATGCGAAGACATTGCAGCCCGTGGCGCAGGAAATAGCGCGCATTCCCACGGTGATGCCGTACATCCCCGGGCTGCTCAGCTTCCGAGAGCTGCCCGCGCTGCTGGCGGCACTGACGCTGCTGCCGCAGGCGCCGGATCTGGTGTTCGTCGACGGCCACGGCATCAGCCATCCACGCCGGTTGGGCGTGGCCGCGCACCTGGGCGTGGTCACCGACCTGCCCAGCATCGGTGTGGCCAAGTCGAAACTGGTGGGGCGCTTCGTCGAGCCGGGCGCCGAGGCCGGTGCGCATACGCCGCTGTTGGATGGCGATGAACAACTGGGCTGGGTGTTGCGCAGCAAGGTGCGCTGCAAGCCACTGTTCGTGGCCGGTGGCCATCGGGTCAGTGCCGATACCGCGCTGGATTGGGTGCAGCGCACGCTGCGTGGCTATCGCCTGCCGGAACCGACCCGGCTGGCGGATCGGCTGGCGTCCCGACGGGACGAATGACCTTCACCGCCGTGGACGGATGCAGCCTGCGCGGTCGCGTCGCGACGATTGGGTAGAGTCGACTGTCAGTCGACTCTCGCGCACAGCGCGGGCTTTGTCGCAGCCTCGCGGGAGAGCAGTCGACTAACAGTCGACTCTACCAAGGCGGATTCGTGCAATCGGTTTCGCCCGGCCGGATTCGTGCAATCGGTTTCGCCCGGCCGGTTTCGTCCAACCGGTTTCAACCGATTGGCGTGCATGCATGTCTCGTTCAACGATGCACATGGCCGCGATGGCCCTGTGCGTCTTCGCCGTGGTCATGGCCCTCGTGGCCGCCGCCCTTCACCGGCGCCGGCTCACCACAGGCTTCGCCGCAGTGATCAGCTTCGATCTGCAGCGTCACGTGCTCGATGCCGAAGTCATCGTGCAGGCGTCCGCCAAGCTCGCGGCGCAGCGCATCGGCATCGGTGCCGTCGCGCATCACGATGTGCGCGGTCAGCGCCGGGGTGCTGGAGGCGAGCGCCCACACATGCAGGTCATGTACATCCAGCACCGCCGCGTGCCCGGACAGACTGTCACGCACCTTGGCCACATCCAAGCCCTTGGGCACGCCTTCCAGAAGCACGTTGATCGCCTCGCGCATCAGCACGTACGTGCGTGGCAGCACCCACAGGCCGATCAGCACCGCCAGTATCGGATCGATCGGCTTCCAGCCGGTCCACTTGATCAACAGGGCACCCGCGATCACCGCCACCGAACCAAGCATGTCGGCCCACACTTCCAGATAGGCGCCCTTCACGTTCAGGCTCTCGCCACTGCCGGCCTGCAGCAGGCGCATCGAGATCAGGTTGATGACCAGGCCTGCGGCAGCGATCACCAGCATGCCGGAAGAAGCGATCTCCTGAGGCTCGCGGAAGCGTCCAATCGCCTCCCACAGAATGTAGCCGGCAACCACGAAAAGCATGGCGCCGTTGATCATCGCGCCCAATGCTTCCAGGCGTGCATAGCCGTAGGTGCGACGCGCATCCGGCGGTCGGCGGCTCAGCCGCACCGCCACCAGCGCGATCATCAGTGCCAGCGCGTCGGTGGCCATGTGCGCCGCATCGGAAAGCAGCGCCAGGCTGTTGGTCCAGAACGCGCCCACCACCTCGACGACGAGGAAGGTGGAGGTCAGGCCGAGCGCCCACCACAAGGGTTTCTCGTGGCGGATCTGGGATGGCAGGTGATCGTGGTCGTGGCCCATGGCAACAGCTCCTTTGCGATGCGGTGCAGGCTACGCCGTGCTGGCGGAGGAGACTATTACGGTGTTTATAACATTGCAGGCGTGCAGCGCCGATGCCGCCGTGCACGGCCCGGCGCTACCCGGTAGCGCCAGACCCTGCCTGACGAATGCAGCGGAACAGCTCCCGCGTGCGATCAGAACCCGAAGCGCAGGCTGGCCCAGTACGCGCGGCCGGGCTCGTTGTAGGTCGCCGCACCGGCGTCGCTGCTGTTGGCCTCGCGGAACAGGCGCTTGTCAGCCAGGTTGTTCACGCCGAAGCCGAAGCTGACCGTCCCGGTCACCTTGTAACGCGCGCTCACGCCCCAGATGTTGTAGGCGCCACGGTCCTGCAGCGCGATCGACGGATCACAGGTGCCGGTGCAGCGCGGGTCGTTGTTGATGTTCGTGGTGGCCGGCTTCTGCCTGCCATAGAACGTGCCGGTCAGCAGCAGTGACAGCTTGTCGGTGGCCTGCCAGTCCAACATGGTGTTGACGGTGTACTTCGGAATCACCGACAGCGGCTGGTGCGTGGTCTTGTTCTCGTTCTCCACCATGTAGGTGAAGTTGTTGCTCCACTTCAGGCGGTTGCCCTGCTCGCCCAGCAGCGGGATCACCAGGTTGCCCTCAAGCCCCTGCACGATCGCCTTGGGTGCGTTCTCCCAGCGGAAGATGCGGCCCTTGGTGTCGGCGGTCAGCCCAATCTGGGTGTAACCGGCCTGGATCTTGTCCTTGTAGTCGTTGTGGAAGTAGGTCAGCGAGGCCTGCCAGCCGCTCTGCGGCGCCCACTCGATGCCGAGCTCCTTGTTCAGGCTGGTTTCCGCCTTCAGATCCGCATTGCCGCGCATGTAGCAGCCGGCACCCAGGCTCGGCAACGCATTGGGGCAGCCATTGCCTCGGGTGTAGTAAAGGTAATCCGGATTCGACTGGTACAGGTTCGGCGCCTTGAAGGCACGGGCAATACCGCCCTTCACCACCCAGTCGCTATTGATGCGGAACTGTGCGTTGAGGCTGGGACTGGTGTTGTTGCCGAACTGGCTGTGGTGATCGAAGCGCACGCCCGGGGTGACGATCCAGCGCTCACCCAGGTAGATGTTGTCTTCCACGAATGCGGCGGTGGTCTGCGCATCGGACTTGCCGCGCGCGCGATTGGCCGACAGGCCCGGGATGCCGCCGCCACTGCTGCTGGACTGGCTCATCGAATACGGGTCGGTCAGGCGGCTACCGAGGTATTCAAAGCCCAGCGTCCAGATGTTCTCGGCACCGCCCAGCGTGGTCGGGAAGCTCACTTCGCCGTCCAGCTGGTAGTTGCGCAGGCGCGAGGTCGACCAGTCGGTGCCGTTGAAGCTGCCTTCCGGGCCGCCAGCCAGGCCTTCGTTGATACGCGCGTTGTTCACCGCTTCCACTGCGGCCGTCACCCGCGAGGTGACATCGCCCCAGCGGCCGCGGTGGGTGATCGCGCCGGTGTTGCGGTACATACGGTTGGTCTCGGCTTCACCTTCGGCCAGTGCAGCCAGATCGATGCCGGTGGACGTACCGGTGGTGCTGACCGCGCGATCGCCTGCGTAGATGTTGCCCTGGCGACTGGTGCCTGCTTCGAGCTCGACCACCTGGTTGGCGTTGGCGTCCCAGCGCAGCAGCGCATTGACATCACGGTTCTTGACGCCTTCTCGGCCCGCCGGCGGCACCGCGTTGGGGTTGCTCGCGTACTGACGGTTGAGGTCCAGTGAATCCGCGTCGGTCTTGTTGAGGTTGCCGTACAGGCGGAACGACAGGGTGTCGGTCAACGGGCCGCTGAGCTGCAGGCCGACGCGCTCGCTGCCACCTTCGGCGCTGTGCTCCGGCACCAGACCGTACAGGTCGACCGCGCCGGTCAGGTCGCCACTGGGACGCTTGGTGATGATGTTGACCACGCCACCGGAGGCGCCCGAGCCATAGCGCGCCGCCGCCGGACCGCGCAGCACCTCGATGCGCTCGATCATTTCCGCGGGCACCCAGTTGGTATCGCCACGCGTGTTGCGCTCACCACTGCGGCCCATGCGCACGGCGTCGCGCGCTCCGACGCGCTTGCCATCGACCAGGATCAAAGTGTTCTCCGGCCCCATTCCGCGCAGATCGATCTGGCGGTTGTTGCCGTACTGGCCCGAGGCACTGTTGCCGGTCAGGTTGACGCCCGGCATGGTGCGCAGCAGCTCGGCGATGTCGTTGGCCGGCGGACGCCTGGCAATGTCCTCGGCGGTGATGGTCGAGGTGCCCAGCGCCTGGCGTGCGATCTGCGATGCCGTGACATGCACGGTGTCGATATCGGTGGCGTCGGTCTCGGCACTGGCGGTCAGGGCGCTGCCCGCCAGCAGGGTGGCAACGGCAAGCGCCAGCGGGCGCGGCGAAAGGACAACGGCAGGGGACATGGTCTGGACCTTCTGGCAGGGCAACGGGGCCTCTGGCAAAGGGCTTGAGGCAACGACGAGGGGGAGGCGGAGCGTTGCCGCAGGCGTGTGCGACCGTTCCGTGCGCGCATTCTCCCATCAATGCGAGTGATTCTCAAATGCGTTCAGTCATTGCCGCAGCAGCGGGCGTGTGCTTTGCGCACCCTGCAACCCTGCACCGCGCGTAAACTGGCCGGCTACCCCGCCATCAACCGCATGCCACCGCGGCCGATACCCGTGGTTTGCCGTACGCAGTCAGAGATCGACGTGGAAACTCCCCAACTGGATGACGCCAGCCAGCCGCTGGCAGAGGCGTGGCAGCAGTGCCTGCAGCAGGCCGGCCCCGCCGCCACCGCACTGCTGCACGCGGCCGCAGCGGACGCACCACCGGCGCTGGCCCAGCGCTTCTATGAAGTCCTGCTGCAGGATGGCCGCGCACGTCGCTTCCTGTCCCACGAACAGGTCAAGCAACGCCTGCAACCGGCGATGCAGCGCTGGTTGGTGCAACTGCTGACCACCGACGCCGCCGGCATCGCCACCACCGTCGCTTCGCAGCGGGTGATCGGCGACGTGCATGCGCGGGTTGGCATTCCGGTCGACCTGGTGACCCGCGGCGCGCGCGTGCTCAAGCACGCGCTGTTCGTCCGCCTGCGTGATGATGCACCGGACAGCGCCACGGCCTTTGCCGCCATCGACTGCCTCAGCGCGATCATGGACATCGCAATGGAGGGCATGACCCTGGCCTACACGCACGCGCGCGAACGCTCCAGCCGTGCCGATGCGGCGTACCGGCTGTTCTCGCTGGTGCAGAACGTCAGCACCGAACGCGAACGCCAGCGGGCGTTGCTGCTGGACTGGGAAAACACCCTGCTCTATGCACTGGCGGGGCACGTGCAGGGCAGCGACAGTGCCAGCCTGGCCACCTCCGAATTCGGCCTGTGGTTCACCCACAAGGGCATCCCCAGCTTCGGCGAAAGCACCGAGACCCAGCAGGTCGGCCGGCTGATGGCCCGCATCGACGGCTGCCTGCAGCGGGCCGCCCACGGTGATCCTGCGCAACGCCTGGCAACGCTGCCGTCGATCCGCGAGGATCTGGCCAGCATCCGCACCCTGATGACGTTGCTGTTCGAGCGCATCGGCGAACTCGATGCTGGCAGCGACGCATTGACCAACCTGCTCAACCGGCGTTTCCTGCCCACCGTGCTGCGCCGGGAAATCGAGCTGGCCACGCGCAACCGCACGCCGTTCTCGTTGCTGCTGCTCGACCTGGACCATTTCAAGGCGATCAACGACGGCCACGGCCACGATGCCGGCGACCGCGCGTTGCAACATGTTGCCGGCCTGCTTGGCCAGTTGACGCGCGGCAGCGACTACCTGTTCCGCTACGGCGGCGAAGAGTTCGTGGTGGTGCTGGTCGCGGCCAGTGAATCCCAGGCGGAGGTGATTGCCGAAAGCCTGCGCCGGCAGATCGCGCAGTCGCCTGCGGCACTGGCCAACGGGCAGGTGCTGGCGTTGACCGCCAGCATCGGTGTTGCCGGACACGATGGCCATCCGGATTACGAACGGTTGATGGCGCGGGCCGACGCTGCGATGTACGAGGCCAAGCGCACTGGCCGCAACCGTGTGGTGGTGGCCAGCGATGCATTGCAGGAGGCACCGGGGCGACGAGCATTGCAGCGGTGAACCGACGGAAATGGAGAATCCCGGTGGCGGGTAGAGTCGACTGTTGGTCGACTACCGCGCGCAGTGCGGGGTTTTCGCAAGCGGACGGAAGAGCAGTCGACTAACAGTCGACTCTACCGGCAGTCGACTCTACCGCTTCGCACCGCGGCCGATGCATTGAACGCCACCACCCGCCACGCGGCCCACCACAGCAGCGCCAGCAACGCGATGCCCGCGCCCAGCAGGCAGACCGTCGGCCAGCCATGCCGTGCCTGCATCCAGGGCCCGGCCGCCGCTCCTGCACCGCTGCCCACCGCATAGAACAGCATGTACAGCGCCACCAGGCGTCCATGCTGTTCACCGGGCGCACGTAGCAGCAACGCCTGGTTCGAAACATGCAACGCCTGACCGCCAAGGTCGAGCACGACCACGCCCAGCAGCAGCAACGCCAGCGACTGCGGCAGGCCCAGCAACGGCCACCACGCGACCAGCATCAGCAGCAGCGCGCCGAGACTGACGCGATGCGCGAATCCACGGTCCATCCAGTGCCCGACCCGCGCCGCCATCAACGCACCGACCACACCGGCCAGGCCGAGCGCGCCAACGGCGGCGGTGGACCAGTGCAGCGGCGGTGCAGACAGCGGCAAGGGTGCCGCCGCCCAGAACACATTGAGACCAGCAAACAGCAGCAGTGCCAGCGGCCCGCGCTCGCGCAGCGTCCGATCCTCCCGCAGCATGCCCATCATCGAGCCCAGCAGTTCGCACCAGCGTGGAGGGACTGACGGCACCGGCACTGCGGGCAAGCGCCGCCACAACAGCGCCGCCAACGCCGCCATCACCACCGCTGACAGCAGGTAGACCATCTGCCAGCCAAAGGCCGCCGCCACCGTACCCGACACCACGCGCGCCAGCAGCAGGCCGATGAACACTCCGCCCTGCACCACACCGACCATGCGACCGCGCTGCTCGGGCGGTGCCAGCGTGGCGGTGTAGGCGATCAGGCCCTGGGTCAGTGCAGTGCCCAGCAATCCGGCCAGCAGCATGCCCGACAACAGCCAGCTCGACGTGCGTGCCGCCGCCAGCCACAGCAAGGCGACAACCAGCGCCGCCAACTGCAGCCGCAGCAGGCGGCGCCGGTCACCGCGATCGGCCAGCGGCAACAGTCCCAGCAATGCCAGCACGCTGCCCGCCTGGGTAGCGGCCAGCACCGCACCGGCCACCGCCCGGTCCAGTGCAAAGGCACGTGCAAGCGGGTCCAGCAACGGCTGCGCGTAATAGACGTTGGCAACGCTGGCGCCGGCGGCGATCGCCAGCAGGACCAGCAGGGAACGGCACATCGGAGCGACACTCATCTGGTGGTTTCAAATTGCAACTTGATGCAGGCTAGCGTCAATGGTTTTAAACTGCAACCACATTTGGAGGCACACCCATGCACGCCAACAGCCCCTGCCCTGTCGCCCGCAGCGCCGACCTGCTCGGTGACCGTTGGGCGCTGCTGGTGATCCGCGATGCGTTCGACGGCGTCACCCGCTTCAGCGACTTCCAGCGCAGCCTTGGTGCTGCACGCAACATCCTGAGCGACCGCCTGCGCAGGCTGGTCGATGCCGGCATCCTGCAGCTGCAACCGGCCTCCGACGGTTCGGCCTACCAGGAATACGTGCTCACTGCCGCCGGACTGGAACTGTTTCCGCTGCTGGTCGCGCTGCGCCAGTGGGGCGAGCGCCATCGCTTCGGCGCTGGCGAAGCCCACTCTTCCCTGATCCAGCGTGACAACTGTTCAGTCGTGCCCTACATGCAACCGCTGGACAACAACAGACAGCCGCTGCCCGCGCACGCCACCGTGGTGCGCAAGCTGTAGACGGCGGCATCCCCCGAATGGGGGACTCGACAGGGGCACCGGTGTCAAATAGCATTCAATCGCAATTGCATACAGTTCTCATTGACTTCGGCGATGGCCGCACCTACCTCTCCTTCTGCTGCCGGCGCTGCGCCGGCCAAGCGCGTGGCGCGCGGTAACGGTCATGGTCTGCTCTGGGCCCGCGGCCTGCTGGCACTGCTGGGCGGTTACGTCGTGGCCGCCTGCTGGGCTTCCGCGCTGGCGCGCCTGCTGCCCGGCGCCAAGGCCGACGCCACGCTGGTGGCCACCATGGCCGCGTTCGTGGTCTACGCACTGGCCGCCATCTGGGCCTACGCCGCGCGCAGCACCCTGCGTGCAGCTGTGGGTCTGCTGGCCTCTGGCGCGCTGGGTGCACTGATCGCCTGGCTGCTGCGCGGGAACATCGCATGAGCAGCGCCGACAACCTGGGCGGCATCCGCCAATCACAATCGGTGCTGCACACCTGGTCGGGCCTGGTGGTCGGCTGGGTGCTGTTCCTGATTTTCATTGCCGGTACCGCGTCGTACTGGAAGGAAGAATTGACCCGCTGGATGCAGCCCGAAATCGGCCTGCCCGCCGATGCCAGCACCGCAGTGATCCAGGCCCAGCAGTTCCTGGTCCGCACCGCACCGGACGCGCAGCGCTGGAGCATCGAACTGCCCGATTCACGCAGCAGCGCCACCACCGTCAGTTGGCAGCCGAAGGGCGAGAAGGAACGCCGACGCGGCCAGCGCAATCCAAACCAGGCCACGCTGGATGCCAACGGCACGCCCGTGCAGGTACGCGAAACACGCGGCGGCAATTTCTTCTACCGGCTGCATTTCGATCTGCACTACGTGCCGGTGCTGTGGGCGCGCTGGTTCATCAGTGCCTGTTCCATGCTGATGCTGGTGGCGATCATCAGCGGTGTCATCACCCACAAGAAGATCTTCACCGACTTCTTCACCTTCCGCCGCGGCAAGGGCCAGCGCACTTGGCTGGACGGTCACAACGCACTGGCGGTGCTGTCGCTGCCGTTCCACCTGATGATCACCTACACCGGTCTGATCACCCTGATGACGCTGTACATGCCGTGGGCGGTGGATGCGAACTACCCCGGTGGCCGCGATGCGTTCTTCGCCGAACTTTTCCCGCGCGCGGAAAAGGTCGAGCCCAGTGGCGTGGCCGCAGCGCCGCCCGCGCTGGCCCAGGTGCTGCGCCGTGCGGAACTGCAGTGGGGCGGTGGCCGTGCCGCGTCGCTGCAGATCGACCAGCCAGGTGATGCATCCATGCGCATTGCCGTGCGCCGCCAGCAGGCCGACCAGATTGCCGGGGCCAACGACACGCTCACTTTCGACGCGCGCGGCGAACTGCTGGATGCTGCCCCGCCGCGCTCGGCTGCCGTTATCACCCGCGACGGTATGATCGGGCTGCACGCGGCACGCTTCGCGCCCACCACGATGCGCTGGCTGTTCTTCCTGTCCGGCGTGGCCGGCACGTTGATGGTCGCCACCGGGCTGGTGCTGTGGACGGTGAAGCGGCGCACCCAGCTGCCCGATCCTGCGCGTCCGCACCTGGGTTTCCGCATTGTGGAACGCCTGAACATCGGCTTCGTCAGTGGCCTGCCGGTGGCCATGCTGGCCTTCCTGTGGGGCAACCGCCTGCTGCCGGTGGAGCTGGCCAACCGCAGCGATGCCGAAGTGAAAGTGTTCTTCTACGCATGGGCGGCCAGCCTGCTGCATGCGTTGCTGCGCCCGGCCCGACGCGGCTGGGTGGAGCAACTGGCATTGGCCGGCGTATTGGCGCTGGGCCTGCCGCTGTACAACCTGGTGGTCTGGCAAGGCGGCGCGGTCGGTGCGCTGGCCAGCGGAGATGGCGCCAAAGCTGGCATCGACATCGGCCTGCTGCTGATCGGTGCAAGCCTGTTGTGGGCCGCGCGCAAGGTGCATCGTTTCGTGCCGGTGCAACGCAAGCCGCGTGCCGCACGCACTGCCCCGACTGTCGAGGCCAGCGCATGAGCGCGCTCGCCCTCCTGCTGGCCGCCTTCGGCTTCGTCTGCCTGGCGCTGGCGATGGAGCGCCACCATCGCGACGTCACCGGTCATGCACCGGCCGCACCGCGCCGCCGCGTGCTGCGCCTGCTGGGCGCGGCTGCGCTGGCGACCAGCCTGGCACCCAGCATTGCCGCCTGGGGCATTGCCCAAGGGTTCGTGGGCTGGTGTGGCGTGCTCGCTGCAAGTGCCGGGGCCATGGTGCTCTGGCTCAGTTTCCGCAACCCGGCCAAGTCGGCGCCACGCCCATCTTCCCGTTCCTGAACTAGAAAGGTCATTCCATGAAGCACACGCACTCTGGCGCCCTGCGCCGGAACGCCCTCGCCTTGTCGTTCGCCTGCGCCGCCGCGCCGGCGTTCGCCCAGGACACCGCGCCGACCACCACCGAACTGGACCGGGTGATGGTGACCCAGCGCACCGAGGGCTACCAGGTCTATGGCACCAACACCGCCACCAAGCTGCCGCTGACCCTGCGCGAGACGCCGCAATCGCTGACCGTGTTCACCCGCCAGCGCATCGAGGATTTCAACCTCATCACGATTTCCGAAGTGCTGCAGCAGACGCCGGGCGTGACCATCCAGTCGTATGACAGCAACCGCACGCTGTTCAACGCGCGTGGCTTTGCCATCAACAACTTCATGTTCGATGGCATTCCCACCAACTACACCACCGGCGCCGGCGGCAACTCGATCCTCAGCGACACCTCCATCTACGAGCGTATTGAAGTAGTGCGCGGCGCCAGCGGCCTGGTCACCGGCTCGGGCAACCCGTCGGCCACGGTGAACATGGTGCGCAAGCGCCCGACCGAAACCTTCCAGGCCAGCACCAGCTTCAGCGCCGGCTCGTGGGATTACAAGCGCGCCGAAGTGGATGTGTCCGGCCCGCTCAGCAAGAGTGGCCGCGTGCGTGGGCGCTTCGTCGGCGCTTACACCGACAAGGAAAGCTGGGTGCGCTTCCAGCATGACAAATCCCCCAGCCTGTACGGGGTGATCGAAGCCGACCTGACCGACAGCACCCGCCTGCGCGCTGGCATCGACTACCTGAAGACCGGTTCCGACGGCGGCGCCTGGAGCGCCTCGCCGCTGTACTTCCGCGATGGCAGCCGCGCGCACATGCCGCGTTCCTACAGCGCCGCAGCGAGCTGGAACGAATGGAACCGCGAAAGCACCAACTACTTCGCCACGCTGGAACAGCAGTTCGGCGCCGGCTGGAGTGGCCGTCTGGCCTACAACCACCGCGCCACCGATACCGATTCGCTGCTGCTGGCCGGTTCCAACACCGGCAACTGGGCCGACCCGGCCACCGGCCTGGGCCTGCGCATTGCCGATACCTATTCGGTGTCGGAAACCCGCGAAGATGCCTTCGACCTGTACGTGTCCGGTCCGGTCCAGCTGTTCGGCCGTTCGCACGAGCTGGTGGTGGGCATCAACCACTACGACCGTGACCTGGACACCATCCGCGCCGGCATCACCTCGCGCCCGTACAACGTGGCCGCCTTCCCCAGCATCTTCAGCTGGGACGGCAACATCGGCAAGCCGACCACCTACAACTACGGCATTCCGTCCAGCACGGTAAACACCACCGAGACCGGCTACTACGCCGCCGTGCGCCTGAACCCGATCGACCCGCTGAAGATCATCGCCGGCGCGCGCTATTCCGATTACCGCACCACCACCGACAACTACAACACCGACGGCGTGTTCACCAGCCGCAGCGCGCGTACCACCGCCCATGAGCTGACCCCCTACGTGGGCGTGCTCTACGACCTCAGCAGCAGCATCACCGCCTTTGCCAGCTATTCGGACGTGTTCCAGGCAACCGCGCGCCGCGACATCAACAACCAGCTGCTGGACCCCACCACCGGTGGCAACTACGAGTACGGCCTGAAGGCCGACTTCTTCGGCGGCCGCCTGTACGCGGCGTTGAACGGCTTCTACATGAAGCAGGACAACGTGGCCGAGCTGGATCCGAACGGCGGCGAGACCAAGCTGCCCGATGGCAGTTCGCCGTACATCGCCAGCCGTGGCATCACCACCCAGGGCGGTGAGTTCGAAGTCTCCGGTTCGATCAACGATCACTGGAGCATGACCGGCGGCTACACCTACAGCTACAGCAGCAACCCCGATGGCAGCCGCTTCGCCAGCACCAGCCCGATGCACCTGGCCCGCTTCAACACCACCTGGACCCATGGCCAGTGGACGCTGGGCGGCGGTGTCAGCGTGCAGAGCGAGATCTACCAGATGCAGCCCATTCCCACCGGGCGCTTCACCGCCAGCGGCACGCCGGTCACGGCCACCGGCAGGATGAGCCAGGGCGGCTACGTGCTGTTCGACCTGATGGGCCGCTACCGCATCAACGACAACCTGAGCGTGGGCGTGACCGTCACCAACCTGTTCGACAAGGTCTACTACCGCAACGTCGGCTTCTTCAACTCCGGCTACTGGGGTGAACCGCGCCGCGTGCTGTTCAACCTGCGCGCGAAGTTCTGAGCAACGGCATAGCATCAGGGGCGGGCCTTCGGGCCCGCTTTTTTTTTGTTCAACGAATGGAGACTCTCAGAATCTGCGACGGTGCTGGTGGATGATTCTGCTTCATCCACTCAGCACATCCCTCATGACAGAACAGGATCAGAAGCCAGCAGTCCCTCGCATCAGCTCCATGTTGGCGCGCATCAGGCGCCCGAAGGTGGCAGCACCTTTCAGTAGGACAGAGAACTATGTGGTCGCCGGAATGGTCTTGCTTTTCCTGCTCTGTGTTGGGTGCATACAGCTGGTGGAAGCTGGCTTGCTGTCACTGGAATCAGGCAGGTCGCTTGCGCTTCCTATGGCAGCAGTGATCATTCTGCTGGGCGCGGTATTCGCTGTTATTCAAGTCATCCAGGTTGCCCAGCTGGTGTTGAACGGCTGGAGCGACATGGCCGGTCGGATTGATGTGAATGTCGAACTTGACTCCGCTTTCGTCGAAGATCTTTCTCGTTGCGAGGCAGAAGAACTGGACCGGCACTCCAAGCTCATCGATCAGGAGGCAAAGTTTCTCTCCCGACGTGCCGGGCTGGCCTCAGGTGCCAGTACCATCAGCGCGTTGGTCATCAATCTGCTGAGCGTCGGCTCAGGAAACCAGGCTGTGGAGTGGGTTGATAGTGCAAAACTGATCATAACCTGCTGTAGCTTGGGCATGTTGATAGGCTCGGCAATGGTGATGATATTCGCCGGAAGGTTGGAGAAGATCTCTGGTCTCCTCAAGCTTGCTGCTGAGAGAAGCTCACTGCGGGAAGACCTCGCTCGGTGACTCCCAATCAGCACGATTAGCACAGTGATCCCCACCTCCGGCGCATGCGGTCGGGGTGAGCAACGGCGTAGCATCAGGGGCGGGCCTTCGGGCCCGCCTTTTTTCATTCGCCGCCAAGGAAACACCCGATGCTGCACCGCGCCCCGCCCCGCCCTGCCCGCCTGTTGCTGCCACTGGCTCTGCTGCTGGGCACGCCGCTGCTGCAGGCCCGCGAGGTGGCGACGCCGGCCGAGCACGTGGATGCCGATGGCCCCTATGTGTTCCGCGTGGGCGACCAGCTGCGCGCGAAGTGGATCTGTGGCGACCAGGTACAGATGCGCACCCTGCCCGCGGCTGCCAGCGGCACGGATTTCACCCCGCAGTGCGGCTACGCTCACAGCGTGCACGTGGCGCCGCCGACGGCACCGTCGGTTTCGGTGCTGCCGGCCGCACCGCGCATCGTCGCCCTGTCCGATATCCATGGCCAGTACGGCCTGCTGGTGCGCCTGCTGCGCGCCAACAAGGTGATCGATGCGCAGGACCGCTGGGCGCTGGGCACCGACACCCTGGTCATTGCCGGCGATGTGTTCGATCGCGGCCCGCAGGTAACCGAGGCGTTCTGGCTGCTGTACGGCCTTCAGCAGCAGGCGGCAGCAGCAGGCGGCGCGGTGCACTTCGTACTGGGCAATCACGAAACCATGGTGTTGTACGACGACCTGCGCTACGTCAACCCGAAGTACCTGCGCAGCGCCCAGCTGCTCGGTCGCAGCTACCCGCAGCTGTACGGTCCCGATTCGGTGATCGGCCAGTGGCTGCGTACCCGGCCAGTGCTGCTGAAGATCGGTGACACCCTGTTCCTGCACGGCGGCATCTCGCCCGAAGCCGTCGAGCTGGCGCTGGACCCGGCACGCACCAACGCGGCTTACCAGGCCTCGCTGGGCCTGCCCAAGGCCGAAGTGAAAGCCGACCCGGCCACTGCACCGCTGTATGACGGCAAGACCAGCCCGATCTGGTACCGCGGCTACTTCGATGGCCGCCTCGACACCGCAGGGGTGCAGAACGTGCTCGACCGCCTGCAGCTCACGCGCATCGTGGTCGGCCACACCTCGATGCCGCACGTCAGCACCTTCCATGGCGACCGCGTGATCGCCATCGACAGCAGCATCAAGAATGGCGAGAACGGCGAACTGCTGTTCATCGAAGATGGAACGCTCAGCCGTGGCCTGCTGGACGGCTCGCGGGTACCGCTGGCACAGGGTGAACCGGGCCTGCAGGACTGAATGAAGGGACAGCGCGATGGCGTCCGCCGGTGGCATCGCGCTCCACCTTCACCCGGTTTACGGCTACCCTCGGCAGCCGAGAGGCCCACCCCATCCATCCGGTGGGCCTGACCGTTACAGGAGCCAACGCGCATGCGCGTTCTGATTGCTGAAGACGACCCGGATATCGCCTCCGGCCTGTGCGCCTCGCTGCGCCGGCAGGGGCACGTGGTCGACCACGTCGACAATGGCGCGCATGCCGACGCCGCACTGGGCTCGACCCAGTACGCGCTGCTGGTACTGGACCTGGGCCTGCCGCAGCTGGATGGCCGCGACGTACTGCAGCGCCTGCGCCAGCGCGGTGACGGCCTGGCCGTGCTGGTGGTGACCGCCCGCGACGGCCTGGCCGAGCGCGTGCGGGTACTCGACCTGGGTGCCGACGACTACCTGGTCAAGCCGTTCGCACTGGACGAGTTCGAGGCGCGTGTGCGCGCCCAGCTGCGCCGGGTCACCAGCAATGGCAACCCGGACCTGCGCATTGGCCGCCTGCGCCTGGACCTGGCCGGGCACCGCGTGTGGATCGACGACCAGTCGCTGGAACTGACCGCGCGCGAATTCGGCCTGCTGTCGGCACTGGCGGTGCGCGCCGAACGCATCGTGTCGCGCGCGCAACTGGTGGAAGCGCTGTGCGATTGGGGCCAGGACCTGACCGACAACGGCCTGGACATCGCCCTGCATCGCCTGCGCCGCAAGCTGCAGCCCGGTGGCATGGGTATCCGTACCGTGCGTGGGCTGGGCTACATGCTGGAAGACACCCAGGACGAAAGCACGCCGTGATCAGCGGCCCGCCCAGCCTGCGCCGGCGCCTGCTCGCCTTCCTGGCGTTGCCGATGCTGGGCCTGCTCATCTTCAATACCGTGCTGGCTTACTACGTTGCGCTGGACTATTCCAACCGGATTCACGACCGCAACCTGATCGACGATACGCACTCGTTCGCGCAGATGCTGAGCACCATGCCGGTGACCAGCGACCTGTCACCGCAGGCGCGCTTCCTGATCGAGTACGACCCCGACGGCCATCGCTATTTCAACGTTGACAGCAGCCGCTTGGGGACCCTCAGCGGCAATGCCGACTTCAGCCCGTATGCGCCCTCGCAGGACTGTACCGGCGTGCATCCGGCGCTGTACGAAGGCACCCTCAATGGCCAGCAGGTACGCATGGCCACGGTCTGCACGCAGGCGATGAACGATCCGCAGGACCAGCTGGCGGTCACCGTGGCCGAGAGCATGGCCGACCGTCGCCAGCGCGCGCGCGAGATCCTGATGATCATCATTCCGCTGATGACCATGCTGGCGCTGGGTACCGCCGCGCTGGTCTGGTTCGGCGTGACCTACGGCCTGCGCATCCTGACCCCGCTGAGGACCCGCCTGGCGCAGCGCCGCGGCGAACTGGCGCCGATCTCCGATGCCGACGTGCCCGAAGAGATCCAGCCGCTGATCAGCACCATCGATGATCTGTTTGCCCGCCAGTCAGAGATGATCACCCTGCAGAACCGCTTCATCGCCGATGCCGCGCACCAGCTGCGCTCGCCGTTGGCCGGAATGGCCCTGCATGTGGACCAGGCGCTGGCGCATGGCGACCCGGATACGGTGCGCGAGGCGCTGCAGCACATCCGCCGCCTCAACCAGCGCACCGCGCGTGTCAGCACCCAGCTGCTGGCACTGAGCCGGGCGCAGACCGTGCCGGACACCGTCGAGGCACTGGACCTGTGCGGGTTGGTGCCGCAATGGGTCGGCATGCGCGTGCCCGAAGCGATCCGTGATGGCTCCGACCTCGGCTACCGCGGCGGCGGCCAGCCGCTGCGCGTGCTCTGCAATGGCGCCATGCTGCAGGAGGCACTGGACAACCTGATCGACAACGCGCTGCGCTATGCCGGACGGGGGGCGACCGTCACTGTCGGCGTGCACGCGCTGGACGACAATGATGTCGAGCTGTACGTGGAAGACAACGGCCCCGGCGTCCCCGAGGATGTGATGCCGCGCCTCGGCGAACGTTTCTTCCGGGCACCGGGCACCGCCGCCAGTGGTACCGGCCTTGGTCTGGCCATCGTCCACGAGGCAGTGGAACACTTCGGTGGTCGCCTGAGCTTCCTCAACCGCCCCGGCGGCGGGCTCAGGGTCGCCATCACGCTGCCGCTGCTGAAGGCGCCCTGACCCGGCCCTGGGCGCTGAAAGGCTGGTGAAAATCGCACTTGCGATCCTGCCTTCCCCACTGCCGACCCGGAGCCGCCAGGTGACCGACTCGCACGACTTCTTCCTCCCCGGTGGCCCACAGGGCGTGCTGCTGGTACATGGCCTGACCGGTACCCCGGCGGAAATGCGCATGCTGGGCAAGGGGTTGAACAACGCCGGTTTCACCGTGCACGGCGTGCAGCTGCCCGGCCATTGCGGCACCGTCGATGACCTGCTGGCGACCACCTGGGAACAGTGGTACCAGGGCGTGGAAGATGCGGCGGCAAACCTGCGTGGCAAGGTCGACCAGCTGTTCGTCGGTGGCCTGTCGATGGGCGCGGTACTTTCGCTGGCGTTGGCGGCACGTCGCCCGGAGTGGGTGTCCGGCGTGGGCGTATACGGCGCCACGTTCCGCTACGACGGTTGGAACATTCCCGCCGTGGCCCGCTTCTCGTTCCTGCTGCCGTGGTTCAAGCGTTTGAACATCGGCCGCAACCGCATGTTCATGGAAGAGCCCCCGTACGGCCTGCGTGACGAGCGCCTGCGTGCACAGGTGAGCGCCGCCATGCTGTCCGGCGACAGCGCCGCCGCTGGCCTGCCGGGCAACCCTTGGCACGCACTGGCCGAAATGCGTGCGCTGAGCCACTGGACCCGCCGCCACCTGCACCAGGTCACCGCGCCCTGCCTTGTGATGCACGCCCGCGAGGACGACGTGGCCAGCATGGGCAACGCCGAACTTGTGATGTCGCGGGTCAGCGGCCCGAAGGAACTGGTGGTGCTGGAAGACAGCTACCACATGATCACCATCGACCGCGAACGCCGCGACGTGATCCGCCGCAGCGCACGCTTCTTCACCGGGATCGGTGAGCGTACGGGTGTGCTCAAGGCGGTGGCCTGAAATGGGAGCACTTGCCACGCTGCTGTGGTTGGCGAACGTGGTGCTCGATACCGGCGGCCAGCTCGCCTTCAAGGCCGCCGCCAGCGACCCGCAGAACGGCGAAGGACTGCAACGCTGGAAACACATGCTCAGCCGCCCCTGGCTGTGGATCGGCATCGCCTGCTACGTGCTTGAGTTCGTCGCCTGGATCGCGTTCCTGTCACTGGTTCCGCTGTCCAAAGGCGTGCTGCTGGGCTCAATCAACATCGTCGCACTGATGATTGCCGGACGCATTCTGTTCCGCGAAAAGCTCACGCCACTGCGGGTGACCGGCATGCTGCTGGTCACGGCGGGCGTGGCCGTTGTGGGGGCCGGCTCATGAGGCGCCTGTATGTGATCGGCTTCCCGCTGCTGGTGTCCTTCGACACGCTGGCCCAGCTGTGCTTCAAGTACGCCGGTGATGCCGCGCTGCCGGTCGAGGCCAACACGGCATGGCTGCTGCGCGTACTGTCGCAGCCGTGGGTGTACGGCGCCATCCTCGGCTACATCGGTGCATTCTTCACCTGGATGAGCCTGCTGCGCCACGCGCCGATCGGCCCGGCATTCGCGGCTTCGCACCTGGAGGTGATCAGCGTTCTACTGCTGTCGGCGTGGCTGCTGAACGAGCCGCTGACGCTGCATCATCTGATCGGCGCGGTACTGATCGTGGCCGGCATCGTCTGCCTGGGCCGCGCGGAGGCCGACGACCCCCACAGCCCTGCCGAAAGCACGGCATGAGTGCATTGCAATGAGCCTGTTCGCGCGCGAGCTGCCACCCACCGCCGGCCTGCCGATGCAGGCCAGCGACTTCCTTCCCGGTGGCGGTGACCTGCGCGACATCCTGGCCAACCAGCTCGGCACACCACCGCTGCAGTTGACCTGTTCCGGCACGCACGCGCTGCTGATCGCACTGCGGGCGCTGCGCAAGCGCGCACCCAAGCGCGACACCGTGATCCTGCCGGCTTACACCTGCCCGCTGGTGCCGATCGCGGTGCACAGCCTTGGCCTGCGCGTGCAATTGTGCGATACCCGCCCCGGCCACTTCGACTTCGATCCCGGCCAGCTCAAGCGACAGGCCACCGCGCGTACGCTGGCGATCCTGCCCACCCATCTCGGGGGCCGTATCGCCGATGTCGAGCTCGCCAACGAGGTTGCACACGGAGTCGGCGCCTGGGTGATCGAGGACGCAGCGCAGGCCCTGGGGGCGAGGGTCGGCAACAGCAGCGTCGGCCTGCGCGGCGACATCGGCTTCTTCAGCCTGGCCGCCGGCAAGGGCCTGAGCCTGCATGAAGGCGGCCTGCTGGTCAGCCGCGATGACGAACTGCGCGCTGCCCTGGCCGGGCATGCCGCCCGACACGTCCATTTCAACCTGCGTTGGGAGCTGCTGCGCAGCATGCAGCTGCTTGGCCTGGCCACGTGCTACCGCCCTTCGCTGCTTTCACTGGTGTACGGCAATCCGCTGCGCAGCGCGCTGCGGCGTGGCGATCTGGAAGACGCGGTCGGTGACAGATTCCCGCTGGACATCCCGCAGCACCGGGTCAGCCGGTGGCGACAGAACATCGGCGCCCATGCCGCGCAGCGCCTGCCCGCATTCCTGCAGGCCGGCCGCCTGCGTGCATTGCAGCTGCGCGTGCAGCTGGCGCAGCTGCCCGCCGTAGAGGTGGTCGACGGTCTCGCCGGTAGCGGTGGCACCTGGCCACTGCTGATGCTGCTGCTGCCCAGCCAGCGCGCGCGCGATACCGCACTGAAGGACCTGTGGCCACGCGGGCTGGGTGCCAGCCGCATGTTCATCCACGCCCTGCCCGGCTACGCCTACCTGCGCGGCATCGTGCCGCAGAGCGATATGCCCAACGCACGCGACTTCGCCGCACGCATGCTCACCCTGGGCAACAGCGCCTGGCAGACCCGTGAAGACACGGCAGAAATACTGCAGGCTCTGGCCCGCGCGTGACCCGCACGCGCATGCGTGGCCTGTGTTTCGCGCATTCTTCCAGACGCCTTCCTGAACGCTTTCCCAGCCCCTCAATGAAGCCTTACAACAGGAAAGGAACGAGAAAGGCGGCCTGCCTACATTGAGCCTGCCCCGGCATCGAGCCGGACGTTTCCTTCATCGACGGACCTGCCCATGCACTGGAGCATCCTGTGTGACTTCGACGGCACCATCAGCCTCGAGGATGTCATCGACTCGCTGCTGGAGAAGTACGGCCAGCCGGGCTGGCAGGCGCTGGAAGACCAGTGGAAGGCAGGAAAGATCGGCTCGCGCGAATGCATGCAGGGCCAGGTGCGGCTGCTGAAGCTGGACCCGGCCACGCTTGATGCGCACCTGGACCAGGTGCAGATCGATCCGGGCTTCGTCGCCTTCGTCGCCCGCGCCGAACAACTGGGCCTGCCGCTGCGCATCGTCAGCGATGGCCTGGACTATGCGATCCACCGCATCCTCGCCAACCACGGCCTGTCGCGACTGCCGGTGGTGGCCAACCATCTGCGCTGGTGCGAAGACCACTGGGAACTGGAATCGCCCTATCAGGCCGAAGGTTGCCGCAGCGGTACCTGCAAATGTACCTGCGCCGCGCAGGCGCGCGCCAACCAAGCACCGCGCGTGCTGATGATCGGCGACGGCAGCTCGGATTTCTGTGTGTCCGAAGATGCCGACTTCGTGTTCGCCAAGCGCCGCCTGATCACCCATTGCACGAAGGCCGGCATCGAGCATGCCGCCATCGACACCTTCCACGATGCAATCGCGCTGTTGCCGCGCCTGCTTGATGGCAGCCTGCTGCAGCCATGTCGCATCGACGCCAGCCCGCAGCCCGCCGTACTGCCCCTGATGCTGGCCACCGCCTGAGCACTCCCTTCCAGCCACGCTCCCCCGTTGCCCCCTTTCGAACGTCCTTCACGGAACCGAACTGCATGAATATTTTTGACAAGAACGCCGACGCCGCTGCCTCCGATGCGCAGCTGCTGGCCGACGAAGCCCGCTACAGCTCCTTCGGCGACACCGTCCACTACGTCGACCCACCGAAGATCTTCCAGCGCGGCGAAGGCAGCTACATGTTCGATGGTGCGGGCGTGCCCTACCTCGACCTGCAGATGTGGTACTCGGCCTGCAATTTCGGCTACAGCAA
Organism: Stenotrophomonas maltophilia; assembly: GCF_013464485.1. Taxonomy (GTDB): domain Bacteria; phylum Pseudomonadota; class Gammaproteobacteria; order Xanthomonadales; family Xanthomonadaceae; genus Stenotrophomonas; species Stenotrophomonas maltophilia_AW. The sequence continues at coordinate 108,793 of NZ_RAUX01000005.1, read as the reverse complement.
CAAGCGCCTGAACGACGCGCTGAAGGACCAGATCGACACCCTGCCGCAGGTCGCCAGCCAGTACCTGCATCCGACCCGCGTGCAGCTGGCCAAGACCATTGCCGTGGACATGCATGAGAAGTTCGGCCTCGATGGCCGCGTGCACTTCAACGTCGGCGGTGCGCAGGCCATCGAGGATTCGCTGAAGATCGTGCGCAACGCGCGTGGCGGAAAGAGCCTGATGTTCGCCTTCGAAGGCGGCTACCACGGCCGTACCCTGGGCGCCTCGTCGATCACCTCCAGCTACCGATACCGCCGCCGCTACGGTCACTTCGGCGAGCGTGCGATGTTCATCCCGTTCCCGTACCCGTTCCGCCGCCCGAAGGGCATGACCCCGGACGAGTATTCCGACCACTGCGTGTGGCAGTTCGAGCGCCTGTTCGAAAGCGAATACAACGGCGTGTGGGATCCCAAGGTCGGCCAGGCCGAGTACGCCGCGTTCTACGTCGAGCCGATCCAGGGCACCGGCGGCTACGTCATCCCGCCGCGCAACTTCTTCACCGGTCTCAAGCGCGTGCTGGACAAGTACGGCATCCTGATGGTCGTCGATGAAATCCAGATGGGCTTCTGGCGCACGGGCAAGCTGTGGTCGATCGAGCACTTCGGCGTCACCCCGGACGTGCTGGTATTCGGCAAGGCGCTGACCAACGGCCTGAACCCGCTGTCCGGCCTGTGGGCACGCGAAGAGCTGATCAACCCGACCGTGTTCCCGCCGGGCTCCACCCATTCCACGTTCAACTCCAACCCGCTGGGCACCCGCCTGGGCCTGGAAGTCCTGAAGCTGGGCAAGGAAATGGACTACGAGCGCACTGTGCCGGAAAAGGGCGCGTACTTCCTCGACGGCCTGCGTGGTCTGCAGAAGCGTCACCCGGAAATCGGCGACGTCGACGGCCTGGGCCTGGCCCTGCGTGCGGAGATCTGCCAGACCGACGGCTACACGCCGAACAAGGAACTGCTGGACCGCATGGTCGACATCGGCCTGGCAGGTGACCTGCTGCACGACGGCAAGCGCATGGGCCTCGTGCTGGACGTGGGTGGCTGGTACAAGAACGTGATCACATTTGCGCCGTCGCTGGACATCAGCTACGAAGAGATCGACCTGGCGATCATCCTGCTTGACCAGGCGCTGACCAAGGCCAAGGGCTGAGGTCGGATGCGCTGCCGGTTCCCGTGCTGATGGAAATGACGTCACGTGCATCCAGCACCGCGCTGGAACCGGCCGCGCTGCTGGAAGGCTTCCTGGCCCACCCGCCGCTCGGATTCGAGGCAGGCCGCCTTCCCAGCGGCCTGCCGACCTTCCGTGCACCGCTCGACCTGACCACCACGATGGACGACGCGCTACGCAGCAGGCTGCTCGGCCTGCCGCTGTCGCGCCTGTGGCGGCCGTGGATCACCTGGAAGACCCGCTTCGTCGGCGCCACCGCCACCGAGTACACCCCGCTGCCGGCACACGTCGCGCCGGAGGCGCTGGCCGAGGACGTGACGCGTCACGCGATCGGCGATACCCGGCTGCTGGTGGTCAAGGACCTGGCCATCGATTCACCACTGCTGGACGACGCGGCCAATGCGCACAGCGCGTCCTTCCTGCAGGCATTGCTGGCGCGCGGCTTCGTTGAACTGGACGGCATGCCGCTGGCCTGGGTGGCGATCGATTTCGATTCGATCGACGGCTATCTTGGCCGGCTGTCGCCCTCGCGCCGCAAGAACATCCGACGCAAGCTCCGTTCGCGCGACGGCCTGCAGATCGACTGCATCGCCACGGGAGATCCGGCCCTGGCCGACCCGCAGCTGCAGGCCGAACTGCATGCACTGTACCTGGCCGTGTACGCGCAGAGTGCAGTGCACTTCGACCAGCTCGAACCCGCCTACTTCCGGCATCTGCTGGCCGATGGCCACGGCCAGGGGCGCATGTTCCTGTACCGCCACCAGGGCCGGCTGATCGGCTGGAACCTTTGCTACGTGCATGCAGGAAAACTGGTGGACAAGTACATCGGCCTGGCCTACCCGCAGTCGCGCGAGCACAATCTGTACGCGGTGAGTTGGATGCACAACCTTGAGTACGCGCTGCTGCACGGCCTGAGCCACTACGTGGCTGGCTGGACCGATTCGCGGATCAAGGCCGAGCTGGGCGCCCGCTTCACCTCCACCCGGCATGCGATCCACGCACGCTCCCCACTGCTGCGCGCCGCCCTGCGCCGGCTGGCACCATACCTGCAGGGCGAACCTGATGGAGGCGGCTGAGCAATGCTGGTGCGTTCCCCGCTGATCCTGGACCTGGACGGTGGCGTGCTGCCGCTGCCACAGGCGCAGACCCTGGCGCTGCCGCAGTGGCACGATCCACTGCGCTTCGCCTGCAGCAACGCCACCCTGGATCGCTTCGGCGCTGAAGTACTGGCGTCGCTGCCTGCGCAGCCGTGCACAGTGATGCTCGGCAGTGGTGACTTCCACCATCTCAGCCTGCCGCTGCTGCGCCGCATGCGCGCACAGGCGCCGTTCCAGCTGGTGGTGCTGGACAACCATCCGGACAACATGCGTTTTCCGTTCGGCATGCACTGCGGTTCGTGGGTGAACGCTGCCAGCAAGCTGCCGCAGATCTCGCACATTCATGTACTCGGCATCACCTCCAGCGACATCGGCCTCGGCCACGCCTGGGAGAACCACTGGCGCCCGCTGCTGGGCGGCCGCCTGACGTACTGGTGCATGGACGTGGATGTCGGCTGGGGCCATCGCCTCGGCATGGGCCACGCCTTCCGCCGCTTCGAGCACCCTGAAGCGCTGGTGGCCGCGTTCGCTGCCGAACAGGCCAAGTCGCCACAACCCACCTACCTGTCGATCGACAAGGACGTGTTCGCCGAGGACGTAGCCCGCAGCAACTGGGACCAGGGCCGCTTCCAGCTGGAGGACGCGCTGGTGGTGATCGAGGCGCTGCGTGCCGGCGGCCTGGTCGGCAGTGACATCACCGGCGAAGTGTCGCTGGCCAACTACCAGAGCCGCTTCAAGCGCTGGCTGTCGTCACTGGATGGCCAGCCGGACATCAGCGCCGATGATCTTCCCGCCTGGCAGGCCCGGCACCAGCAGGTGAACCGCGAACTGCTGGCAGCGATGGCTTCGGTCCCGATGGCCTGCTGACTGCAGGTGCCGGCCGCTGGCCGGCACTACACTGGATTCCCACCCCAGGAGCCCCCGCCATGACCCAGACCGTCATCCCGCAACTGCGCATGCGTCACGCCGATACCACCCTGCCGTTCTACGTGCAGGGGCTGGGCTTCGTGGTCGACTGGGAGCATCGCTTCGAGCCCGGTTTTCCGCTGTTCGCCCAGCTCACCCGCGATGGCCAGACGATCTTCCTCACCGAACACACGGGCGACTGCGAGGTCGGCGGAGCGGTGTACTTCATCGTCGAGGATGTGGATGCCCTGCACCGCGCCTTCAGTTCGGCCAGCGTGCCGATCGAGCAGCCGCCGCATGACACCGAATGGGGCAGCCGCGAAATGCTGCTGCGCGACCCGGATGGCAACCGGTTGCGCTTCGCCACCCACACGGACTGAATGACGCTGGCTTGAGACGGACATACGAAACGTATACGATTCGTATATTCACTCCTCAAGGAGCCCTCATGGGCATCGTCAACATCGATGACACCCTGCACGACCAGCTGCGTCGCGCCTGCACCGTCTCCAGCCGCTCGATCAACGCCCAGGCCAACTTCTGGATCCGGGTCGGCATGCTGTGCGAGATGAATCCTACGCTGAGCTTCCAGGATATCGTCGCCAGCGAACTGCGCGCGGCCGGCGTGCAGCCGCCACTGCTGCCGTCGGGCCAGGTCTGAGCCCATGGGCATCATCAAGCGCCCCGACGAAATCGCGCTGATGGCCGAATCCGGGCGCCTGCTGGCGCGGGTGTTCGCCGCGCTCGACCGGCTGCCGCTGCAGGGCCGAAGCACGATGGAGATCAACGATTTCGTCGAGCGCATGATCGTCGATGAGCTGCAGGCACGGCCCGCCAGCAAGGGCCAGTACGACTTCCCGTATGTGCTCAACACTTCGATCGACAACGTCATCTGCCACGGCGTGCCCAGCACCTCCGACGTGCTGCGCAATGGCCAGATCGTCAACCTCGATATCACGCTGGAGAAGAACGGCTACATCGCCGACTCCAGCACCACCTACCTGGTCGGCGAGGTCGACTACGCCGCGCGCAGGCTGGTGCAGACCGCCTACCAGGCGATGTGGAAAGGCATCGCCGTGGTGCGGCCCGGCGCGCGCCTGGGTGACATCGGCCACGCCATCGCCCGTCACGCCCGCAGCCACGGCTACAGCGTGGTGAAGGAGTATTGCGGGCACGGCATCGGCCAGGAAATGCACGAGGAACCGCAGATCCTGCACTACGGCCATCCCGGCACCGGCATGGTGCTGGAAGAGGGCATGGTGTTCACCGTCGAGCCGATGCTCAACCAGGGCAAGCCAGCCATCCGCCAGCAGCCGGGCGAATGGCCGGTATACACGCGCGATGGAAAGCTCTCGGCGCAGTTCGAACACACCGTAGCGGTCACCCGCAGCGGCGTGCGCGTGCTGACCCTGCGCCCGGCCGAAGCGCCCCTGTGCGCGGTGGATGCGGCCTAGAACGGACGCTGCTGCATCCCGGCCGCGTCATGCAGGGCGCGGTGTCGTCCCGTCAGCGGTTCACGCACGCGTTGTGCCACGTAGCCGACGCTGGCGGCAAGGATGAAGGTGTAGCCCAGCAGTTCGGTGGTTTCCTCGATGGTGTTCTTGAACACCCGGATGTACTGGTCTCCCAGCAGCCCGCTCCACAACGATGTCATGCCGATCAGGCGCGAGTAGAACAGCAGAAGGACCAGGCCGATGGTCATCACCGTACCCGGCCTCGATACCAGGAAGCGCACCAGCCCCTGCACGCTCCTTCGCCAGTCGCGGCCGGCCCAGGCCAGCGAACCGGCAATCAGCACGGCCACCGGATACTTCCAGAAACCGTGTGCGATCAGATCCAGCGCCTCGTCCATCTCACGCAGGAACATGCAGGCAAACAGCGCTGCAGCCAGAACGGCGAAGGGCCGATCATCCACACGTTGCAATGCCAGCCGGACGAAGGCGGCCACGCTTGCGACCAGAAAACCCTCCTGGGTCAGCTCGACCAGCGACCACTCCCCAACCGCGTTGCCCAACCAGTGGATATCAAGCCAGGCCAGCGCCGGCGGAATGGCCATCATCAGGCCGAACAGAAGCGTGCGTCCCAGATGGGAAAGGAGCAGTCGTAGATTGTCTTTCATGCAACACCGATGCCGCACAATGGCGGACGTACAACAGGAACACAGGCGACCCGGGGGCTGCCGGACGACGGCATGCGCGGCGGGGTCGCGGCGAGGCACGCATTATCCGCGCCGCGACCTGTCGCGTGAACCATACCGATGGAACACATACGCAACACCGGCGTACATCACGCACTCATGGCGATAGTGGACGCAACAGCAGCAGCGAAGCGAGGCAGAACATGAACACCGCCACGCCAGTGTCCAGCACCCGCCAGGCGCCCGGCCTGCGGAACACCGGCTGCAGAAGGCGCGCGCCGTAGCCCAACGTGCAGAACCAGACCACGCTGGCCATGCAGGCACCGGCGGCGAACGCCCAGCGCAGGTCACCCGGGCAGCGCGTGGACAGGCTGCCCAGCAGCACCACGGTATCCAGATAGACGTGCGGATTGAGCAGGGTGAACGCCAGGCAGGTGAGCAGCACGTGGCGTCCGTTGCCACCCGCTGGCTCGGCTGCGGCCAGCGCACTGCCACCGCGCCACGCGCGCAGCCCCGCCTGCAGGCCATACCAGAGCAGGAACGCTGCACCACCGAAGCGCAGCACCTGCAGCAGCAATGGCCACTGCAGCACCAGCGCGCCCATGCCACCCACCCCGGCCAGGATCAGCGCGGTGTCTGCGCCGGCACAGGCCAGCACCACGCGCCCCACGTGACGCTGCTGCAGCCCCTGGCGCAGCACGAAGGCGTTCTGTGCACCAATGGCGATGATCAGGCCGGCACCTGCAAGCAGGCCGGCGACGGTAGCGGCGATCCACATCAGGACAGGCCAGGCAGCGAGGGGACGCGCAGGGTGCGGTCGCCGCCCCTGTTTAGACAATCTGATTTTTCTTTATCCTGTGCAGGAAAACTGAAGAGGCACCGGCATGGATCTGGTACATCCGCAACTGGCCGCGTTTGCTGCGGTGCTGGAAGAAGGCAGCTTCGAGGCCGCGGCACGCCGCCTGTCGATCAGCCCATCAGCACTGTCGCAGCGGATCAAGGCGCTGGAGGACAGGCTCGGCCAGGTACTGGTGGTACGTCAGGCACCGTGCCGCCCCACCGCCGCAGGCGAAGCGCTGCTGCGCCGCGTACGACCAATGCAGGCACTGGAAGCCGAAGCGCTGGCCGAGCTGCTGCCCGAGCGTGGCAGCGACGCCGCGCGCACGCCGATTCCCTTGGCGGTCAATGATGATTCGCTCGATACCTGGTTCGTGCCGGCCATCGCCGACCTGCACCAGCGCCACGGCTACCTGTTCGACCTGCGCATGGACGACCAGGACCACACTCTGCAACTGCTGCGCGATGGCAGCGTGCTCGGCGCAGTCACCGCCGAAAGCCAGCCGGTGAAGGGCTGCAACGTGCACCCACTCGGCGCGATGCGCTACCACGCCATCGCCTCGCCCGGCTTCGCCCGCCAGTACTTTGGCGAGGGCATGCAGGCTGCGGCGCTGGCCCTCGCACCGATGCTGGTGTTCAACCGCAAGGATGAACTGCAATGGCGTTTCGTGCGTCGCCTGACCCGCGCGCGGCTGCAGCCGCCGCTACACTACCTGCCCTCCTCCACCGGTTTCGTCGAAGCCGCCGCGTGCGGACTCGGCTGGGGCATGGCCCCGGAAACCCTGGTCGCGCCCGCCGTGCGCGCCGGCCGCGTGGTGATACTGGAACCCCGTCGCTGGCTCGACGTGCCGTTGTACTGGCAGCATGCGGCCGTGCGTTCAAGCACGCTGCAGCACATCACCCAGGCGCTGCGCACCGCCGCCGGCGGCACCCTTCGCTGAGGACCACACACGATGACCGCAGACCCGGGCTTCACGCCGCGCGCACTACCGTTTGCGCACTTCTTCACTACTGGGACGGCATGGGCGTGATCGGCCGACGGACAAGGACGCACCGCGCGACGGCCGCGCTGGCGCTGGCAGCCTGCCTGCCATTTGCTGCGCCCGCGCAGAGCACTGCCGATGCACCGGCGCTGGACTGGGAACAGGCGCGGCAACGCTTGGAACAGGTCTCAGACGCGCTCGCGGCCGCCGACGCGGCGGTGCGCAACAAGCAGGATCTGCAGGACGCCACGCGCCTGCTGCGCCTGCCGGAGATCACCGGCGAAGTGCGCCGCCTGCAGTTCCAGAAGACCCTCACCCTACCGCTGGGCTCACTGGCGCCGGTGGCTGAGGCTTATGGCATCGACTCGCCGCTGTCGTTCACCGAACGCGACTGGCGCACGCGTCCGGTGGTGACGGCTGTGCTGCCGCTGTACACCGGTGGCGTGATTCCGGCCGCGCAGCGCGCGGCGAGCGCCGCCCACGAACAGGCCAGTGCCGAGCGCGAGGCACAGCGCCAATCGCTGACCGTGCAGCTGGCCCAGGCCTATTTCGGCCAGCGCCTGGCCGAGCAGGCGGTGGACGTACGTCGTGATGTGCGCGATGGCTTGAATCGCCATCTGTCAGACGCGGAAAAGCTGGAGCGCGAAGGCTTCGCCACCCGTGCCCAGCGCCTGCAGGCCACCGTGGCCCGCGACAAGGCCGAGCGCGAGTACCAGAAGACGGTGAACGACCTGGCCACGTTGAAGGCCGCGCTGGCCACGTTGCTGCGCAGTGGTGGCGAGGTACAGCCGGTGTCGCCGTTGTTCGTGCAGCGCGTGCCACTGGAACCGGTGGCCAGCTTCGAGCGTACCGCGCAGGCGCGCCAGCCGCAGATCGCGCGCCTGCGGGCGATGGTCGCGCAGGCCGAGCAAGGCGTCCGCGTGCAGCAGGCCAAGCTGAAACCGCAGATCTTCGCCTTTGGACAGTACGACTTCCGCCGCCGCGATGAAATGCTGACCGACCCGGACTGGGCGTTCGGCATCGGCCTGAAGTACACCTTCCTGTCGCCGAACTCGCGGCCGGCGCAGATCAGCGCCGCACGTGCGCAACAGGAACAGGCCGAAGCGGGCCTGCGCGAGGCCGAGAACCAGGTCGCGCTGGGCGTGCGCAAGGCCTGGAACGAACTGGAAACCGCGCGCCAGCAGTACGTGCTGCTGGACAGCAGCATCGCCCAGGCACAGGAGAACCTGCGCCTGCAGGAACTGGCGTTCCGCGAAGGCCAGGCCACCTCGCTGGATGTGATCGACGCACGGCTCGGCCTCGGCGGCGCCCGCGTCGAGCGAGCGCAGGCCGCCTACCAATACGATATTGCGCTGGCACAGTTGCTGGAGGTCAGTGGACAGATGGACCGTTTTGAAGAATTCCGGCGCCGTGCGGACGAGGTGATCGACCATGAGTGATGTGCTGCACGACGAAGCGACGACGCCCCCGGGCAAGCGCCGGTTGGGCCCGATTCTGGCGGTGGTGCTGCTGATCGTGGTGGTGCTGGGCCTGTGGCTGGCCTGGCGCAGCCCCGCCGACCAGATCCAGGGCATGGCCGATGCGGACACGATCAACGTGGCCGCCAAGATCACCGCGCGCGTGGCCGAACTGAAGGTGCGAGAGGGTGACCGCGTGCAGCCCGGACAGGTGCTGTTCCTGCTCGACAGCCCCGAAGTGGCCGCCAAGGAACAGCAGGCGCACGGCGCGCTGGCCGCCGCGCAGGCGGTGGCCGACAAGGCCGACGAAGGCGCGCGCAGCGAAGACATCCGCGCCGCGGAAGCCAACTGGAAGCGCGCCGAAGCCGGCGCGACGCTGGCCGAGGCCACTTACCAGCGCGTGCAGAACCTGTTCAACGAAGGGGTAATGACCCGGCAGAAGCGCGATGAGGCCCATGCCCAGGCCACCAGTTCACGCGAACTGGCGCGTGCCGCCCGCGCGCAGTACGACATGGCATTGGCCGGCGCCCGCGAGCAGGACAAGCGCGCCGCGCAGGGCCAGGTGCAGCAGGCGCAGGGCGCGGTGGCCGAGGTCAACGCCGCGCGTGCCGAAGTGGAAGGGCGCGCGCCGGTGGCGGGCGAGATCAACAAGCGCATGGCCGACCCGGGCGAACTGGTGCCGGCCGGCTACCCGGTATTCACCCTGGTCGACATCGACCGCATGTGGGTGGCGATGAACCTGCGCGAATCGCAGATGCAGGGTCTGAAGGTCGGCAGCACGCTGAAGGGCAGCGTGCCCGCGCTGGGGCAGGACGCTGCGTTCGAGGTCTACTTCATCAATCCTGCCGGCGACTATGCGACATGGCGTACCACCCGCCAGTCGTCCGGCTACGACGTCCGCAGCTTCGAGGTGCGGGTGCGCCCGGTACGCCGCATCGAGGGCTTCCGCCCCGGCATGAGCGTGCTGTTCGCATGGCCCCAGCACTGAGCCCGGACCGCAACGGCTTCGCCGCTTCGTGGCGGCGCGAGCTGCGTGCGCTGCGCGGCAACCGCGCCGACCTGATGCTGGTCACACTGCTGCCGCTGTTGATGCTGGTGCTGATGGCGTGGATGTTCACGCCCTCGGTGATGCGTGACATTCCAATCGCCGTGGTCGATCTCGACCACAGCAGTGACAGCCGCCTGCTGCTGCGCATGCTCGATGCCAGCCCGGGCGTGCGCATCGCCAGCCAGCCGGCGGACCTGGAGGATGCGCGTTCGCAGCTGCGCCGCCTGGACGTGTTCGCGATCGTGCTGGTGCCAAGCGATGTCACCCGGCAGGCGCTGCGTGGCCGCCAGGGCACGGTGTTCGCCTATTACAACGCCACCTACATGACCACCGGCCAGTCCGCCGCGCGTGATATCGGCGATGCGGTCTCGGCCTGGAACGCACGCCTGCTGCGCGAGCGCATCGGCCTGCAGGTCGGTCCAGGCAAACTGCGCGCGGCCCCCATCGCGGTGCAGTCGGACATCCTCTACAACCCGGCGCGCAGCTACGAACTGTTCCTGCTGCCGCTGATCTTCCCGGCGGTACTGTCACTGGTACTGGCGCTGGCCGTGGCCGGCAGCCTCGGCCGCGAGATCCGCGACGGCACGCTGCCCGCCTGGCTGGGCCGCACGCCGCGGGCGGCCATTGCCGGCAAGATCACGCCGTACATCCTGCTGTTCTCGCTGTATGGCGCGCTGGGGCTGGGCTACCTCGCCTGGCTGCGCGGCGATGGCGTGGCCGGCAGCGTGCTGCTGCTGGTGCTCGCGCAACCGCTGTTCTACCTCGCTACCGCCGCCTACGCGCTGTTCTTCGTCGGCGTCACCCGCGACATGGGCACCGCACTGTCCGCCGCGGGCCTCAGCATCGGCACCGCGCTGGCGTTCTCCAGCGCCACCTTCCCGGTGCTGGACGGTCCGTTGTTCACCCGCGTCTGGCATCAGCTGCTGCCGCTCAGCGCCTACATCAAGCTGCAGACCCAGCAGCAGTTCATCGGCTCACCGCTGCAGGTTTCGCTGTGGCCACTGGCCACGCTGCTGCTGATGTCACTGATCGCTGGCGGCATCGGTGGCCTGCGTCTGGTCGCCTTCGCGCGCACACCCGAAGCCGCGCAGCCGGCGGGGGCAGACGCATGAGCGCACTGTGGCGCAGCCTGCGGCAGACCCTGATGGCAGTCCTGTGCGACCGCTACGCGATCGTGGTGATGGTCGGCGCAGTGATCCTGTACTCGTTCTTCTACCCGGCCGCGTATCGCCACCAGGTGGCCGGCAACCTGCCGGTGCTGGTGGTGGACGAAGACCACAGCGCCACCAGCCGCGAACTGCTGCGCAAGCTCGATGCACTGCGGGTCGCGCGCGTGGTCGGGCAACCGGCAGACATCGACAGCGCGCGCCAGCAGCTGGAAGCGGGCCATGCCGAGGGCATCGTGCTGATCCCGGCCAACCTGGAGCGCGACATCCTGCGCGGGCACCCGGCCAAGCTGGTGCTGCTCGGCAACGGCGCCTACCTGGGCCGCGCCAGCTGGGTGCTGGGAAGTGTGGCCGAGGCACTGGGCGCATTCGGGCGGGATGCGGTGGTCGGACAGGCCGCCTTCATGGGCGCACCGCAGGCACCGCCGGTCGCGCTGGTGCAGCGCCCGCTGTACAACACCCAGGAAGGCTATGGCAGCGCCATCGTGCCCGGCGTGGCCGAGCTGATCGTGCACCAGACCCTGTTGATGGGCATCGGCGTGCTGCTCGGCGGCCGCCGCCTCGCGCTAGGCCGCCGCTTGCGCTTCGACCTGCCGACACTGATCGGCATGGCATTGGGCTTCGGCCTGATCGGCCTGTTCGGCCTGTTCTACTACGCCGGTTTCACCGCCTGGGTGCAGGACTATCCGCGCGGCGGCAATCCATTGGGCCAGCTGCTGGGTGGCACACTGTTCATCGCCGCCACGGTAGCGTTCGGCTTGTACATCGGCAGCTTCTTCCGCACCCGCGAACGCGCCTTCCAGTACATCATCGCCACCTCCATCCCACTGTTCTTCCTGGCCAACCTGTCGTGGCCCGCCGTGATGACGCCGCAACCACTGGTATGGCTGGCACAACTGCTGCCGACCACCTCGGGCATCAACCTGATGGTGCGGCTGAACCAGATGGACGCCCGCCTGGCCGACGTCAGCCACGAACTGATCACCCTCACCGCCCTGTTCGTGCTCTACGGCAGCCTCGCCGCCCACCGCCTCCTCGCAAAAAAGGGGACGGAGGGGAATAAATCGTAAGCGGCATGATTGGGGGATTGCGACTTAATCCCCTCCGTCCCCTTTTCTGCAATGAAAAACGCCGGCGTTGGCCGGCGTTCGACGTAGTGCATTCGGCGGAAAGGGCGCTGCGGTACGGTGGATCAGCGATAGACACGTTCGCAGCGGCGTTCAACCACGCGGTCGCCGTTCTTCTGCTGGCTGTTGCCCTGGATCTGCCGGCCTGCGGCACCACCGGCCACGGCGCCCGCAACGGTCGCGAGCTTCTTGCCGTTGCCGCCGCCGACCTGGTTGCCGAGCAGGCCGCCGATCACTGCGCCGGTAGCGGTACCCGCAATGCGGTTGGGATCGCGTGAGTTGCGCTGCACTTCCACGTTCTTGCACACCACACGGCTGCCATCGTTGAACTTGCGTCCTTCGTCACGCGGGCCATAGGTCTGCGCGCCGGCAACGGACGACGCCGCCAGCAGCGTGCCCAGCACCAGCAATCGGGTTGAGGTCTTCATGGCCATCTCCTGAGGTCCGGTATGGGGTCAGTGTCCTCCCGCATCCGGCAACTGGAAGTGAAATGCGCGTGTCCGCAGGTTCATCGGCCATCGTCCGTTCAGGAAAAATCGCGCCCACCGTGATCAGCCTTCGCGATGGGCGCCGTCTCCCTACCGACTTCCCGTGTTGCTAGAACTCTTCCCATCCCCCTGCATTGGCGGCCAGCGTCGGTTCGATGCGCGGCGACAGCACTGCCGGGCGCTTCACCGGCGCGACCGACGCAGCCACTGCCGCCAGAGCGCGTGGTACCGATACCGCCGCAGCCGCCCCGGTGCGGAACACCGACACTGCCTCGGCCAGCAGGCTGGCCTGCTCTTCCATGGAGCGTGCCGCAGCGCTGGCTTCTTCGACCAACGCAGCATTCTGCTGTGTGGTCTCATCCATCTGCACGACTGCCTGGTTGACCTGTTCGATGCCCGAACTCTGCTCCTGCGAGGCAGCGGAGATGTCAGCCATGATGTCGGTCACGCGCTGCACCGAGGCCACGATCTCGCCCATGGTCGTGCCCGCCTGACGGACCAGCGCTGATCCATCGGCCACCTTGCCGACCGAATCCTCGATCAGGCCCTTGATCTCCTTGGCCGCGCCCGCCGAGCGCTGCGCCAGCGTGCGCACTTCGCTGGCCACCACGGCAAAGCCCCTGCCCTGCTCACCGGCACGTGCGGCTTCCACCGCTGCGTTCAGCGCCAGGATGTTGGTCTGGAACGCAATGCCGTCGATGACCGAGATGATTTCGGCAATCTTCTTCGACGATGCCTCGATGGCCGACATCGTCACCACCACCTGGCCCACGACCTCCCCTCCCTGTGAAGCGACACCGTGCGCGCCGATGGCGAGCTGGTTGGCCTGGCGCGCATGCTCGGCGTTCTGCTTCACGGTGGACGTCAGTTCCTCCATCGACGCGGCGGTCTCCTCCAGATTCGCCGCCTGCTGCTCGGTGCGCCGCGACAGATCGGTGTTGCCGGAGGCGATTTCGCCCGCCGCCAGGTTGATGCTGGATGCACTCGCCTGGATGCGACCGACAATCTGCTTGAGCTGATCGACAGTGGCATTGCAGTCATCGCGCATGCGGGCAAATACCCCGTGGAAATCGCCCTGCATGCGCACGGTCAGGTCACCACGCGAGATCGCCTGCAGCAGGGTCGATACCTGCACGAGGTTTTCGTCAGTGGCCTGCATCAGGCGATTGAGTCCGGCCACCATGTCGCGGAAATCGTAGGCAAAGCGATCCTCGTCGCCGCGCAGGCTGAAGTCGCCTGCCGCTGCCGCCGTCGCCAAGCGGCGGATCTCGCTGTTGATCGCCGACAGACTGGTCTTGGTCTCGTCCATTGCCTGGGTGATCGCCGCCTTCTCGCCGGGCAACGGGTCCATGTCCACCGACAGGTCGCCGCGCGCATAGTGCTTCATCACCTCGATCAACCGGTTCTGTACCTGCACGTGCGAACCGACCAGGGCATTGGTTTCATGCACCATGCGCCCGTAGTCGCCGGGGAACGCGCTCTCGTCCATGCGGTAGCTGAGGCTTCCGCCATCGTGCTGGCGGGCCAGCTCACCCTGCGCAGCCATCACCGCCTGCAGCTGTGCCTGCATGCGCTGCATCGATTTCAGCAGCTGGGTCACTTCATCGTTACCGGACGCATCGATGGCACTGTCCAGGCGCCCCCCGGCAATACCGTCAGCCAGCCTCACCGCCCCTTCCAGCGGGCGGGTCAGGCTGCGGGTGATTGCCCAGGCCGCCAGCGAGCCCAGCAGCAGGCTCAATGCCCCGAACGCGATCAACAACGTGCCCGTCCAGGATTCCGTTGCGCGGTAGTCTTCGCGGCTGCGTTCGGTCAGCGTTTCCTGGTGCCGCAGCAACGCCGAGATGGATTCGTTCCAGGCGGTGGCCAGGCCGTGCTCGGCCAGCAGCTCTTTCGCCGCGCCATCGAAATCCCCTTCCGTCATGCGCTCATGCAGCTGCCGGGTGGATGCATCGGTGGCCTTGCGGGCCGCCTCGATCCGGGCAACCAGGGTATCGCCGGTGGCATCACGCGGAATCTTGATGTATCTGTCCCATATTCCGTCATACGTTCGTGACAGCTCCTGGGCACGCTGGTAATCCTTGTCAAAATCCTCGCCACGCTTGATCACCATCAGGCGGCGATGCATCAGCACCGCGTTGTTGGTATCAAGCATGTCGTTCAACAGCCGCATTTTCACCATGTTGACGTCCACCACTTTCTCGAACTGGGCGGACTTGAGGTGATTTCCATACAGCATCAGGCCGACGATGGCCATGATGAACAGCAGCAGCAGACCGAAGCCGGCGCCAAGCCGGGACCCCACACGGAGATTACGTAAGGCAAGCATCTCAATTCCCTTGATCGTGGCCGTACGTTCGATGGCGGCGCAACGAAGGGAAACTTTATGGGACTTTATATATGGACCGATCCAAATATATGGAACTGTGCAGGCCGGCATAAAACAAACGGATTAACCCCGGCGCCGTGGCAGTATCTGCCCCCGGGGCAATCCCGATGCGCAGCAGCAATCACGCCAGTTTTACACCATGAACCGGGGCAAGGTATCCGGAATGCATGAGCGCTCCAGACCGGACAGTACCATCCGCGCAGGCGCACCCCCCTGTTATTCTCGATGCATGATCGTCCAGAGTCGGCATATGCCGCTTGTCCTGCACATCGAAGGCGCGTCCATCAATGACATCGCCAGCCTGTATGCGGAAATCAACCGCGTGCTCATGGCCAGCGAAGACTGGCAGCTGGGCCCGAGCCTGGACGCACTGGATGACCTGCTGCGGGGTGGCTACGGCGCCCTCGCCGGCCATCCCACCGCGACGGTGGTGTGGCGCGATATCGCGCACAGCCGCGCAGCACTGGGTCACGAGGCCACGCGATCCTGGCTGGAGTCGAAACTGGACCAGGCCGGCAGGTTCAACGTCGCGGCCATCCGTGACCAGCTGACTGCGCTGGAGCGCGGGCACGGGCAGACCTACTTCGAGATCGTGATGGAGATCTTCGGCGCCCATCCACGGATCACCCTCGTCGCTGGCTGAGCGCGGTGCGGCAACAACACGTGCGTGCCTCAGAACTTCGCCAGAGCCTCGCCCAGACGCCGCGGGAACGCGATCTCGCTGGCCAGGTGCCAGGCGCGTGCATTGCTGCCCAGTCGGCTCCATTCAGCCTCATCCATCGCCAGCGCACGCTCCACCGCCTGTTCCAGCGCTGTCTCGTCCACATGCCACGTCCTGGACAGATTGCAGGGCGCGCCTTCATGCGCGGCGACCAGGATGCCCCGGCTCTCGTCGATCATCTGGTTCATCGGTGCGCCATCGCAGGTGATCACGACCGCTGCACAGCTCATCGCCTCCACCAGGTAATGGCCCCAGCCTTCGGTCTGTGAAAGGCACAGGTGGAACGCGTGCTCGTTCTGCAGGCGCTGCACTTCCTGGTCAGGCAGCCGCTCGCGGACGATCCGCAGGTTCGCCGCGCTGCCCACATCTTCCCCCGACGGACCGCCACGCAGGATGGTCAGCAATGGCCACTCCGGATGTCGCTTCCAGACTTCAACAAGTGCAGCGGTCCCCTTCATGCGGCTGCTGCCGGCCGCGTGCAGGAAACTGCGGGGCCTGCGCGTTACCGTCGGATCGTAGCGGTCGCGGCTGCAGAACCCGACCTCCAGCGCGCGCAGGCCCAGACCATTGAAGATGCGCGTGGCATCTTCGGTCTTGGTCAGCAACGCATCGAAGCGCGGCAGGGTACGCAGGCTGCGCGGGGACACCCATTCCGGGTTCGGTATCAGCAGATTGACCCTGGCCAGGCCGAAGCTTGCCGGCCGGACATGTTCCAGCGAGATGTTGATGTCGAAGCGGGCCGGCGTGCGCCCCAGGCTCAGCCAGGAGGCCAGCAGCCTGCGCAGTCGCATGCCGCGGAGTTTCCAGGCGCCCCCGTTGCGGACCGCATCGAGACGACTGATGGTCACCTCGTGCCCCAGCTGCTGCAGCGAGCGCTCGATCATCTGGATGTCATGCGACAGGCCGCGCTGGTTGTCTGCGGCGAGCAGATGGATATGCGCCATCAGCAGCTGCTGCCTCCCTGGCGTACATCACGCGCGGGCAAAGCGGTCGCCAGCATGAAGCCCAGCACCAGATAGAAGTAGAACGAATGGGGCATCGCCCGGTAGAACACGTTGTCCGTGAACGCCGACAGAGCGTAGACGATGACCACGGCAAGCCCCGCAGTGGCGATCATCGCCGTGGTTTCATCGGCATGGCCGACACGCCGCACGAAATGCAGGCCCGGCAGGATGAACACCAGCAGCATGATCACCAGCAACGGCACGCCGCCGGTCGCCGCCGCTTCCAGGTACTCGTTGTGCGGGTGGTTGTAGCGGAAGATCGAATCGGACACCTCACCGCGGGCGATGCCCTCGCGCGCATAGGTACCGAACTGGTTCAGGCCCACGCCGGCCACGGGATGCTCGGCAAAGGCATCGACCGCCACGCCCCACATGGCGATGCGCTCACGGACCGAGCCGACTTCATTTTCCTGGTTGAAACCAGTGATCTCTCCGCTGACCTCGCCGAAGCGCTGGATCACCTCGTGGTTCAGCATCGTGGTCGCTCCGACCACACCAATGACCAAGGCACCGACGAAGGCCAGTGCCCCCCGCCAGCGCCGGGTGCGCCGCACATGCACGGCGATCACCATCAGCATGGCGGGGATGAACGCCAGGATCGGCCCGCGGCTCTGCGCCAGGATCGAGCCATAGACACCGACAGCAATGGCCACGCCGTGCAGCCAGCGCTCGGCCGGATGGACATTCGGCTGGATCAGCCGGATGACCGAGAACAGCGCCATGCACAGCGTGACCATGGTGAACTCGATGGCTGTCCACTCGCCGCCGCTGAAGCCATGTGCGCGCTCCAGGCCCAGGACATGATGCTGAACGATGCACGATCCACCAAAGACCAGCGTGGACAGGGCAAGGATCTTCCAGATCAGGCGCCAGTCCAGCACGGTGGCGAACACGGCGGCCGTGCCCAGGTAGAGCAGTGTCTGCGCCGGCAGATCCAGCTCGTTCCAGCGCAGGTCGTGCCAGGTGATGCTGTAGAAGGCATAGGCCAGGCGCAGGAAGCAGACGATCACGACGAACCGTGCGATGCGGTAGCGCAGGCGGACATCGGGCTGGCGGCGGATCAGCACAATGCCGGTGACCAGCAGGACCAGCAGGACCAGCGCCTTCAGCAGGGTGTAGGGGGCGGATCCGGCAAGCGGAACGATGGCGACCAGGATGCTCAGCAGGACGGTGCGCCAGGTGTAGCCAGGTTCGGCGGCCATGCAGGCTGCAGTCATGCGTGTTCTTTCTCTTTCCATCAACGCCCGCCACGAGATCGGCCGCCCGGCTTTCATGGGGCCCGTTTGGCGGAAATCGCCGGGGCTGACACTACCGTGGGGTCCCGTGGAAATCAACCAAACCGCAGGTGTACGGCGGCTTGCGTTGGCATAGGGACAGGCATGGGCATCCGCCCTGCCCCCGGCGCCGCTGGCCGGGATCATCGACTGGCCCAGATCGCTACACTAACGGTCCTGCCGGCCATGTCCGCATGGCCACGCCCCGACGCCCTGCCCAAGACGCGAAACGCCTCAAGTGACTGATACAAAAGACAACACCAGCAACGCCAAGGCGTCCAAGGAACACACCCCGCTGATGAAGCATCATTAGCGTCTGTTCATTTTCGAGCGCGAAAGCCTTGCTGGGCAAGGCCCGGACAGCCAGGCCAATACTCTGACCTGACCGCCGCAACACTATCGCAACAACTCTTCCCTCTTACTTACGCGCTGTGCGGCCACCCGTCATCCCCAGGCCCAGTCACCGGCATCCGCCTTGACCGCCCAATGCCACGCGCCTTCTGCCCCTGTCACGCGATCGGCAATCGGTTTGACTTCTTGCCCTTGTGTGTGCTATGGCTTGCAACGGGGCAGGGTTTCTTACTCTTTTTCCCTGCCTCATTAAGCCCCCGAGCTGCAGGCCTCCTCCCCCGGTCGTTCGGGGGCTTTTTTTAGCTCGCTTGCGCTTTCCTGAAAATCCACTACCCCTGAAAGCATCTATCTACCTTTCTGGGAGGAAAGCATGCAACCGCGCTTTACCATCGCCGTCGTTCTGGCTTGCCTGACACTGGCTGGGTGTTCGACCGTTCAACCCAAACCCAAGCCCAGCAGCCCCTGGGTTTTCCAAACCCCGAAGCCGCACGGCGCCATTTACCGATTCTTCCATCCGAAAAACGAACGGATGTGGAAGGGGGTTTCCCCAGCGCTGCGGGAAAAGGTGGAAGCCGTCCAGGCCCAGCTGGCCGCGGAAGGGTTTGATGTGCGGCCCGTGGAAGGGTATCGAAGCCCCGAGCGCCAGGCGGCCCTGCTTGCCTCCGGGTCTGGCGTGACCAGCGTTGGGGCATTCTCCAGCTGCCACAACTTCGGACTGGCCTTGGATGCCGCCGTGTTCATCAATGGGGAGCCCAGCTGGAACTTGGACGATGCCCATGTGATGGCCGGCTATCAACGCTTTGGGGAGCTGGCGGAGATCGTGGGGCTGAACTGGGGCGGCCGATGGACCAGCCCGAAAGACTATCCGCACGTCGAGCTGAAAGCCGAGTGCGGCCAAGCCAAGTGGGCCTACCGGCAGGGGCGCAAGCCGGGCGCGTTTCCTTCGGTGACCGGGGAGCCCTCTTCGGAAGTGCTGGCCCGTGCGCTGGCACCGGCTTGGTGCCCTGCGGGGATGGAAACGGCGTGCTTGGCCTGGGGCAATGAAAACCGGATGGCCTGGAACTGGTTCGCGCCGGCACGGGTTTGCTTTGCGACCTTTCCTAACACCTTGAAAAAGATCGGATGATCACCTTGCGGAAATGAAATCGCCTGCTATGGATGAAGTATCAATCCATACTCGGGAGGGTTTTCATGTCTTCGCTTCGCGCATCCATCTTAACGGCTTTGATGGGGGCCTCGTTGTTTGCCTCCCCATCGTTTGCTCAAACCGCCACGGGAACCGGGGCCACGGCTTCGGAACCCAACTCGACGGCGACCGGGGAATACGCCCAAGCCTCAGCCCCGAATGCCACTGCAACGGGGGCCTATGCCAATGCCTCCGGGAACGGGGCCATCGCCACGGGCGTTCAAGCCAACGCCTCCGCAGACAACGCGGTGGCGTCGGGCACGAATGCCCAAGCGTCCGGTGCGAACTCCATTGCGACGGGCCAAGCCGCGAATGCCGCGGCAGCGAGGACTGTTGCCATCGGCACTTTGAGTTTTGCTGGTGGCGAAGATGCGGTAGCCGTTGGACAACAAGCCGTCGCGACCGGTGTTAAATCGTTGGCTCAAGGGGTGCAGGCGCAAGCCAGTGGGGATCTTTCCATGTCCTTTGGCTATTCCAGCCGTTCGCGGGGCAATGCATCGATTGCTCAAGGCCACTTGGCAGAGGCAAACGCTGACCATGCCGTCGCCATAGGCACCTCTGCCGTTGCCGATGCATTTCAGTCACTTGCGTTAGGCGTTGGGGCTGAAGCACGCGGGCAAGACTGCGTTGCCCTGGGCTCACATAGCCGCTGCTGGGCCAGTGACGAAGTCAGCGTGGGATCCACGTATGAGGACGGGGGCCAGAGCACCCGCCGAATCACGAACGTTCGAGCCGGCACCTCAGACACCGACGTCGCAAACCTCGGACAGGTCCGTCAGGCGGCCCAAGCGCTGGGCGGCGGTGCCACGTTCGTCAACGGCAACTTTATCGCGCCCATCTATCAGTTCCGCAGCGGTGCCACGCATCAAACCGTGGGAGCCGCATTGGACGATCTGGACGGACGCGTGACTTCGCTCGAGCAAAACCCAGGCAGCGGCTCTGGCACGCCAGGCCCGCGCGGCGCGGATGGGTTGAGCGCTTACGAGGTGGCCTTGGCCAACGGCTTCCAAGGGAATGAACAAGATTGGCTGGCAAGCCTGAAAGGGGAGCCAGGGGTCCAAGGGCCTGCCGGCACCGATGGGGTGGATGGAACCGCCGGGACCGGCGCGGGCTGGACTGTAAGGGCGGGCAAGAACGTCGAGGTGACCGACAACACGGACGGCACCCAAACCGTGGCGGTCAGCGACAACGTGCAGTTGTCCGAGCAGGGCTCTGTCCAGGTCGGCCAGACCACGGTCAACGCCCAAGGCGTGACGATTCAAGGCGGCCCTTCGGTGACGACTGCGGGCGTCAACGCGGGCAATCAGCGCGTGACCAGCGTGGCTCCGGGGCGCATCGAACGCGGGTCCACGGATGCTGTGAACGGTGGGCAGGTCTACGAAATGCAGCAGGTGTGGGATGACCGCTGGGTCGATACGGACCGCCGCCTTCGGCACCAGGATCGCCGCATCAACGGCTTGGGCGCGCAACTCGGCGCGATGAGCCAGATGGCCACCGCTGCGGCGCAGAACGGGGGCACGGCCGTTGGCCAGGTGAACCTGAACGTGGGCGTGGGATTCTCGGGGGGCAGTGCTGCAATGGCCGTGGGCTGGGGTGCTCGGGTGTCTGAAAAGGTCAGCGTCTCGGCGGGCCTGTCCTTCGGCTCTGGCAACAAGCCGGTAGCCGGCTTCGGGTTGAGCATCAACTTGGGGCGCTAAACGATTGCGTGGTGGAAAAGGAGGTGATCGTATCTCGGCAAGGGCCCTTCGGGGCCCTTGTTCGTGCCATGGCTTGACGAATCGGTTCTTTCTTTTATGGGTATGTAGGTATACCCATCGATGGAGGACCCTTGAACTGGAAACGCAATCAGAAATACCTGCCCCGCCCACGCCATCTCTACGGGTTGTTCTTTGACAACGGGTGCTGCTACGTGGGGCAGACCGTCGATTTAAAGCAACGCGAGCAGCAGCACCGCAGTGCTCGTGGGGGCTGGCAGGGACGCCGATTCTCGTTCGTCCCGCTGTCGAGCATGACGGGCACCCAGGCCGATGCCGAGGCTCACGAATACGCGTGGCGCTACAAGGCCTTTCAGAAAGGCTGGCGGATCTACAGCAAGCCACCGGGCATTCTTATTCGCGATCCCAGCAGGCGCACCACGGGTTACATGAAGTCCTTGGCGGCGGGGTATGCGTGGCCCGAGGCGGTTCCGCGCCGCTCGGCGGGGGCTCCGTCGTCCCTGGCTTGGGGGTTCTTCAAATGGCTGTTCCTCTACCCCTTCCTTTTCGGCGTGGCGGTGATGGTGCTGCAGGCTGTGGTCATGGCCGCCCTGTAAAGCAAGGGCCCCGGCGGAAGCCGCGGGCTGCCCTGCCGCACCCTCCATGCGCTTTTGACGTTGCTTTGGTGTCAAAAAGAACGCGGCCAGTGGCCGCGCCTCAAAGCAAAAGCGGTGTGGAGAGAAAAGCACATGGGCGGCATGGCCGCCCAGCCTGCTGCTCACAACGAGAAGCCCTGCCTGTGTTTCGGGGACTGCGCTGGCAGCTTGGGAGAGGCCTTTCGCGCCCGCCGCAACGGCTCCAGCACTTCCAGCAGCCAACGGGCCTTGCGCTCGCCCTCGCTCATCTGCGGTTTTGGGCGTTCCGCGTGCTCCTTCAGCAGTGCGTCGAGCTTGCCCTGGATGCGCGTTCGCTGAGCGGCTGGGCGTTGAGTGTTGGGGCGTGCAACCGCCCCAAGGCCCTGGACAACCGGCCGTTGCGGATCGTCTTTCAGTCCCGCGTCGAGCACGGTCTCTTTGAGGCGTTCCAGCCCCAGGCGTTCGCTCAACCGCTCCACGTCATCGGACGTCGCATACATGCGGTAGGAACCCTTCGTGAGTCGGGTGTAGGCCACCAGGGCGCTGTGGGCGTCGAGCATGCCCAGGTTCGCCAGGTGGTAGATCTCCCGCTTACCTTGGCCCTGGCTCTTGTGAACCGTCCCGGCATAGGAATGCGTCAGTGCTTTCATTTCGAAGCTGTTGAACGTCAATCGCCGGCCATCGGCCTTGGTCTCCGAGCGAATGGAAACGCTGATGTCGTAGCCGCCCGCCCTTGAGGGCTTGATGTTCTCCACCACCGCCTGCGTGCCATTGATGACCCCCAGGTCCTTGTTCTTCGCGGTGAAGACGATCTGATCGCCTTTGGACAACGCCAAGTCGAACTTGCGCCCCTTGTCCCGGGCCTCGATCACCACTTCGTCCTGGCCCAGCTCTCCCCGTTCTTTCAACCCAGCCCGGATGCCCGCATTGAGCGCGGCCACGTCTGCACGGGTGTGGGCGATGACCAACTTCTCCTGCATCGGGGTTGGGTCTTCGAAGTATTCGTGCAGCAAGCGCTCGCGGGAGTCCTTCTCCGTGGCCGTTTCGCGGATGGTGCCGAGCAACCGGGCCTTGATTTCGTTGCCCTTGTCGAGGGTCTGCGCCCGGGAACGGCTGGCCTTTTTCAGATCGATGATCTGGCCGCTTTCGTCCGTGGCGTAGAACGACAACGCGGTTTCTCGGTCTTCCTGTTTGCCCTGGCGTCGGATCTCCGTGAGTTTGGCATCACCCACCGCGCTCTTGGTCAACTGAAAGCCGGACCCAGCTCCGATGGGCTGAAGCTGTTCCACGTCGCCCTGCATGATGACCTTCGCCCCCGCCTTGGCGGCGTAGCTGAAAAGCTTGTGGGTGTTGCGCGCATCGACCATGCCTGCCTCATCCACCACAATGACGTCCGTCTTGCGGAACTGCATCTTTCCTTTGTCCAGGTCATGGAGCATCTGCGCCATGCTCACGCTGGACATGCCGCTTTCCGCCTCCAGCTTCTCGGCCGCGGCGTTGGAAACGCAGACGCCCAGCAACTCGAATCCTTGGGTTTCGTAAGCTGCCCGAAAACACTCACTGATCGTCGTTTTACCGGTTCCGGCGAGCCCAGAAAGATTGACCACGCCCCCGCTGCCCTGGGTGATGTGGTCCAACGCGTGGCGCTGCTCCTGGGAGAGTTGAAAGCCCTTGGCCTTCTCGTAGTCTTTCACCACCCGGTCCACGTCGGCCAGGGGCACGTGGTGATGGGTTTCCTTGGCTCGGTCAATCGCGAAGGCCACCACCTCCTGCTCGATCTGGAGCATCCACGGGGCGCAGTAGCGCTCCTGGGTATGCCGCCTTGCCAGCGAGTCGCCCTTGTCGTCGTCGTGCAGGCGCATGGGGTTGACCAGCACCAGGCCGTGCTCCTTCTTGAACGCTTCAACCAAGCCGTAGAGCTCTGGCACGGTCACGCTGCCGGCGTATTCCTGGCCCAAGACCTCCAAGAGGTTGTGGTCGCAGAAGATGGCGTCGGTCTCATGGAGCCGCTCCAGCAGTTCTGCCGGGGATTTTTGCTCCATTTCGTGCGCGTTGCCCTTGGCCTGCTTCAGGCTTTCCGTGGATACGTCGAAGCCTTTCAGCGTGTCCTGCCAGTGCGCGATGAGCTCCTGGTAAGGCGGCTCGTCCTTGTCTTTGCGCGTGGCCAACGTGGCCTGCTGATTAGACACGTTGTGCTTGGCCGCGTAAGCGAGGATTTCCTTGCGGCGGTTGCCATAGCGATCCGTCACCTCCTCGTCCAGGCCCGCGATCCGCGCGTAGACGCGCCCGGTTTCCTGGCCGTCGTCGTCCAGTTCACGGATGCGGTCCACCCCATAGCCCAGCGCCTTCATGCCCTGGTAGAGCTCGGTCTTGTAGACCTCATCCATGGCTTTGCGGTAGCGGTAGATTTCTTCAGCAGAGAGGCTGGCCTCTTTGCCGTCGTTGCCCAAGGAAAGGTTGTAGAGCAGGTTGTGGGTGTGGAGGTTCGGGCCCATCTCCCCGGTCGCTTCGTCGGCTCGTGAGGCGTAGTGGTGATGGCTGCTCCAGATCAACCCATCCACCCCAATGACGTCTTTCCCGGCCTTGTTGCGCCGGGTTTCGGACATGGCTTCGAAGGCTTCCATCGCCCGCTGGACCGCGTTGCGGTGCGCGGCATGAATGGCCTCTTGCTCTGCCGGATCGGACGCCAGTGCAAACGCCACGGAGATATCCAGCGGTGCGCTGATTGTCAGGTCAAAGCCGATGCGATGCCCACCGGCCAGATACGTGACCACCTTGCCGTCTTTGTCGCGCAACGGGGCCTTGCCGGTCTTATCAAAGCGGACTTTGACCTGTCCGCGATCCCCGGCTCCGTGGCATAGCGCTCGACCGGTCTTGGGGTCAAATCCATCCGTCAGCGGAATCATCAGCTCTTCCGTGGCGCGGACGCCTGCCAGACCCAGGTGCTGGGCCAAGCCGCCGTAGAACTTCGATTGCGCCTCTTTGCTCGGCGCGGAGCGGCTGTAGTAGCCAACGGCCATGCTTGCCTGCTCGGCTTCTTCAGAGAGCTTTTCCTGGGCCAAGAGGTAGTAAATCGACGCAGAACCACCCTTGGTTCCCCCGGCGTTTCGCTTCAGCAGTGTGGTGTTGATCATGAGTTCTCCAGGTCCTGGCTATCCCTTCAGATCTACCAAAACCCTGCGACTCCACAACCCCACTACTTGCGGAAGATGGCTTCCAGCTCGTCGTCAGAAACGGCGCGAAGTTTCGGCGGAGTGGCACCCCGCTTCTCCAGCTCTGCGGCGGCTTGGTCTGCGGTCATCTTGAGCACGCGCTGGACCTCTGCGGCGCTTTGCGCGTCGCTCTGCGGCATGGGTTTCTGCTCCACCGGGCGAGCGCCCTCCTCTGTCCAACTCGCCCGTTCCTGCCCATCTCGAACCTTGGGATAGCTCACGCCTGGCCAGTCCAGCAGAAGCGGATCCCCGGTGGTCTGGACGATGGCTCGGATGCCCCAGCGCTCGGGGCCGTAGGCCTTCCCTTTGCGGAAGCCTAGATCGTCGGTGAGGCGCCCTGGCGGAACAACGGATTTCGACTCCTCGTGGACAGTCGCCTTGTCGTCGTGCGTGCGCCAAGCCACCGTCCGCTTGCCCAGGTTCCG
This sequence comes from Stenotrophomonas maltophilia, assembly GCF_013464485.1. Classification (GTDB taxonomy): domain Bacteria; phylum Pseudomonadota; class Gammaproteobacteria; order Xanthomonadales; family Xanthomonadaceae; genus Stenotrophomonas; species Stenotrophomonas maltophilia_AW. Next base: position 83,452 of record NZ_RAUX01000005.1, on the reverse strand, counting down.
GGAGATCTTCTCTCGGGTCTCGCCGACCTGAAGCTGGCAAATGATGTGTGTGCCAACCAACCCAGAAAACGCCTGCGCGGTCTTGTCTCCGTAGACCTTCTCGACCTGTGACCAGTCTTGGACGGCCATACAAGCCACTACGCCTTTCGACCGGCCCAGGGCCAGCAACGGCTCGATGTTGAGCTTGCCGGCGGAGGTGAGCTCATCGAAGAAGAACCCCAGGAGTCGCCCGGCCTCGTCATCCGGCAGGCTTGGCGAAATGATCTCGGGCACCGCGCAGTTGATCATCGCGCTGATGTAACTGCGCGCCAGCACCTCATCCGGACCCGATTGCACAATGACCTGTTTTCGCCCCGTGTAATCGTCCTTGATCCAATCCAACATGGAGAACATGCGGTCTGACTTACGCTCCGGCCACGCCAAGGCCAGGCGCTCAATGACCGCGGTGCCGTTGGCAAGCACGGCCATACAGCTGCTGGTGGTGTTGCTGTCGGGGTTGGCAATGAGCGCGGCGGCGCGGGGATAGTGGATTGAAAGCGCTCTAGCCATCGGTTCAGCGGGACGGGCAACCAACGCGGCCAACTCTGCCCACCCCCAGCTCTTGCCCTTCGTGGCCTGGAGTTCGCGCACGCACCCTTCCAGCAAGGCTTGCGCCGCAGACGCCCAGAATGCGCCGCTGCCCTCCTCCGGGGGGATGATGCTTTGGGAGAATGCGGCGGCTTGGGTTTGCGTCGCCACGTCACGGCCCACGTCCCAGATCCAACTGCGTTTGTCGAAGGGGCAGACGATGACCGGGTGCTTAAAAATGGACGTAAAGTCCCCTTTGATGTCGTAGATGAAACTTTTCTTTTTGAGACGGACCGTTTGCTCCAGCAGGTGCTTGAGGATGACGCTCTTACCGCTGCCCACGCTGCCGTAGATGAACATGTGCCGGGCCAGCAGCTTCTTGCTTGCGATCCAGTCGGGATGCAGCGACAAGGCATGCAGCTCGTCTTCCTGCTCTTTCTTCGTGAGCGAACGACGCCGGGCTTCAGTCAGGGCCTCTTTCCCCTGTAGCAGTTGAGCGCCGGACACATGCCAAGTATTTGAGCGCGGGATGAGCCCCCGACGCGTTACCCAAGCCGACGCCCACCCGGCCAAGCCCGCCGCAACGCCGACCCGTGCCAATGTGCCAAACGTAGCCTGCTCCTTGGCCACCTCCCAGAACGCCGCGGCAGGCTCTCGGAAGGAGATGGTGCCGGTGGCAAGGTTCCCCATCGCTGCCAGGCTGCCAGTCAGTGCCTGGCTGTAGTTCATGAGGGTGTGACTGCTGGGCACCTGCCAGCCCAACCAAAGCGCGGCCGGATACGTCAGGGCAGCGATGACCGAACCGGAGAGCAACGCCTGGGGCCAACAACGCACCTCGCGGCTCGGCTCGATGCTCGACGGGACCGTCCAGCTCCAGCAGTCATAGACCGAAGGCTTGCCCATGCTCCCTCTCCCTCACCCGATGCACGTCCCCCGGTTTGCGGCCGGCGCTGTCCAGCTGCCCAGGGTCCGCGCCTGCGGCCATGAGCTCCAGGCAGCACTGCGCGCGTTTGTGTTGGGCCGCCACATGCAGGGGGGTCTCCCCGCGGGGATTCCCCAAGGCGGGGTCCGCGCCGGCCTCAATCAACCGACGAACGATGCCGGGGTGGCCGTGGCGCGCGGCGAGGTGTAGCGGCGTCTCGCCGTTGGCGTCGGGCACATTGGGCTCGGCCTGCATGCGCAAACAGGCCTCAACCCCCTCCAGGTTCCCAGTCGTTGCGTTCTCGCAAAGCCACGTCTGCCAAGGGGCTCCGTATAGCCCCAAGTGCGGGGCGTGCGCATGGGCTGCTGCCAGCACCTGGCTACCATGCATGGTGTTCAGCGCTTCTCCATAGGTCGCCTTGACGTGGTCCGCCGCCAACCGGGCTTGGGCATCGGGGACCTCAAACCGCCGGAGCAGTTGGGCGATGTCCAGAGGCGGCTGAGACGGCACCGGCAGTTCAGGCAGGACTCGGAGGGCCTGGAGCTGCTTCGCTGCGGAACGGTTCGACTGGACCTGGTCGATGGATTCCCTCAGCTCTCTCAACAGCCCCTCCCGCTGCTCGGCCGGGAGCAAGGCGTAAGCGGTGGCCAGGGGCTTGTGGCCCAGCACGCCGGCATGGATGGCTGCGTCGAGCGGGAGAGCGGACAGGTCCGGATCGACCTGAAGCAACGCGGCGTGGCCGCCCTGCCCCAGCTCCAGGGAAATGCGGTTGGAGAAACGGCTGGGGGTCAGCACCCAGTCAAAGCCCGCGTCGGTCTGGGTGTCCAACCCGGAAACCTGGGCTTCTCGGCAAAACCGCGTGGCCAGGTCCAACACTTCCCGCGCATCGGCGCCCGCGGCGGCCTCGTGATGCTTCCCGTAGAACTGGGCCAGCGTCAGGGGGTGCAGAATGGGATGAAGCAACGGCTCGTGGGGACGATTCAAGAAATCGCCCCCACCTGGGTTGCCTGCTGGATTGTCGTGTTGGGGTTCCATCCCCTTTGCATACCGTCTTTTTCGGTTTTGGCAATCAGCAAGCGATCTTGAGGATGAAAGCCGCGCCAACCAAAACCCCGGTTTGTAGGAAAAGCGAAACGGTGTGCAGATCCATCTGCTCCAAATCCCCCCTCAACCAGGCCATCAAGCCAGCAACCCTGCCACGTTGGCGGCCACGTAGCTCACCACCGAAAACGAAAGCAAGGTGATCAGCAGGTTCCCCACGTTGTCCACGGCGAACTCGTAAGCATCGGCAAAAATATACATAAGGGCCTCCCCCGGTTGTGTTTGACTGATTACAGTCAACCACATCCCATAAAACTGGCAACCCTAAAAATCTCGATTGATCGACACTTTTGATGTTTAGTCAAACCTTTTTTTCTCTCTTCCCCAGATGATCAACCCCCACCCCGCTTCTTGCTTTGAGCCGCTTTTTCCGTTTGCTTTTATGGGTAGATCGATCCACTCACAAACAAGGGAACGTGCCCAACAAAAAGGGCCCCGAAGGGCCCTGGATGCGACACGGGGAATGGACCGTCATTGACGGTAGATGTTCTTCTGGACTTGGGCCTCGTGCTTGTCCCAGTCGAAGCCCGCCTCATAGCGCTTCATGAAGTCCGCTTCCTTCTTCGCGCTGGCGGCGTAGTGCGCGTAGCCCAACTTACCAGGCCCCATGGTTTGCTGCCGCTGGGCCGCAGTCAGCATGGGGATGTTTTCCCCCAAGGATTGCCCTCCGTCCTTCTGCTGGCGCTTCTGTCGCCATTCGTCCACGGTGCTGAACACCACTTGGGCGTGCTTGTCTTTGGGCGCGTCTTCAGCGCGCTGCTGCACCTGTGCGTGCAACCGCTCACGCGCGTCGGTGATCTCGTCGGGCTTGGCTTGCTTGGCCCAGTCCAACACGGCTTGTTGCTTCTCCTGGATATCGGCCTGGTCCTTCGCCAGCGACTGGTCGAAGGCTGCTTTCTTCTGCGGTTGGTGGTCGTTTGGACGCTCTCCGGCCAGCTTGGCTCGCCGTTTATCGCGAGCGCCCAGCAGGTCGTTCAAGGCATCGAGGTGGGTATTACTCATAAAGTCCTCCTTCAAGGAAATGGGTGGTTGGGTCAGCATTGATCGATTTTGGGAAAGGGCAAGGGTTGCCTTGCCCTTTTTGGGCTCAGTCGTTGGGCATCATCTCGGCCAAGTCCGTGCGGCTCACGCCTGCCCGGCAGAGCGAGACAATCGCATTGCCGCGTGCAGCGGTCAGGGCCGGGTATTCCTCTTCCAGGAAGAGCGGCAGGACCTCCCGCTTGCCCCCTGTGGGCATGTCGATGTCCCGTGCCAGCTCCTCTTGGCCCACCGTGTCTTCAGCCCCGACGCGCCATTTGCGCCCCGTCGCCGGATCCACGCGAAGCGCGCTCAAGCGGCCTGCGCCCTGCATCAGCATTTGCTCGTAGGCCGCTGCGTAGGGGTGGTTCGGGTCGTTGAGAACGCTGTGGCGGAAGTTGGTCAAGCCACCCGAGAAATCGATGCCACGCGTCGGCTCCTTGAAGGTGGTCAACTGAGCCTTGCCCAGCCGCTTCATCAAGTAGTTGCGTGTGACAAACGAGTGGTTGAGCGCGATGACCGATTGCATGGTGTTGGCCAGCAAATCGGCTTCGTTCTCCGACCCGTAGGTGTTGATAAGGCTGTCGTGGCCCTGCACCGCGATCACCGGCATCAACCCCAGGCTTCGGGAGGTGCTGAAGAGCAGCACGTCGTCCGAAGTCAGCAGCAAATGCGCCTCGTCCATCATCAGCAGCACGTCGGTTTGGCCCGGCAGCATTTCGCGCCACTTGTCGCCGTGCGCCCCGCGTGCCCGAATGCCGTTCATGACACGCTGCTTGAGCAACCGCTGCATCATGTCGCCCGCTTCGCCGAACTGGGTGGGGGGCAGGAACAAGCCCACGAACTTCCCGTAAAGCGCCTGAGAGACGTCCACTTCCCCACGTTCGACGGAATGCCACGGGATGTCATCTGCCGTCCGGAGCTTTTCACCCCGAAGCAGTTTTTCGATGAGCCCCCGCGAGTTCAACGTGAAGGACTGGCGCTGCTCTTTATGCATTGCAGGAACGCCCAGCAATGCCCATTCCAGCGAGCTTTGCAGCTGGGACATGGGACGCAGCAAGTCGGGATGGACGGTCTCGGACCGGGTGGCCAAGCGGTTGTGGTAGTCCCGGGAGTAGGCGGCATAGGCCTCCCGCTCTTCGTCAGTGCTAGACGTATCCGGGCGCTCCAACCCCAACCAGTTCACCAACTCCAGCACGCGAGCGCTGGCAATCTCCCCGCCACGCGGCGTCGGCACCACCTGCTCAACCATCGCCAACAGCTTGGCATGGTGGAATGGGGTGTAGAACCAGTTCCGGGAAGCCTCCGCCACAATCGCGTAAGTGCCCATTTGCTCTTCCACGCGAGCCAGCGCCGCTTCCAGGTCTTCCAACCCCAAGCCACGCTTCTCCAACTCCTCCCGCTCCAGCAGCATCATCAACCGGGCGTGCTCCAACCCTTCCAGCTTGGCGATGCAGAAGTCTCGGTAGGCCTGCTCGTGCTCGCATGCGGCCTTCAGGATGATGCCGGTGTGGAAGAGGAAAGCGTCGCCGCCATCGCTCCAGAGCTTGGACTTCTCATCAACCTTGCCGCCGGTCGCGCCGCGAAGGGCCTTGGTGATTTGATCCGGCTCCAGGCCCTCGTAGGGGGCCACCGACATGCCTGCGCGCACGACGATATCAAACGCGTCCTTGCCCAGATCGGAGATGATCGCGCCGTCCTTCGCGTCGAGGATGAGTGCTCCACCCCCGCTGCGCTTCGCATCAAGAACGGTCTCGCCCGCGGCGCTCCCCTTCAGTTCATTCCGCAGTCCTACGGCTAATGCGGACTCGCGATAGCGACGGGCCAACGGCCGCAGCACGCTGAAGGACTTGCCCGAACCGATACGCCCGTAGACGATCAGGCCTTGGGTCAGGTCGCGCCAGGACAGCATCATCACCGTGCCCTTGTCCGGCGCAAAGCCATGGCCGCGGTCGTTCAGGTGACCAGACGCTCGACCCACCTTCAAAAGCGGGGTCTTGTCGCGCAACGCTTCGGCAGCCTGCTGCTCGCGGGCCTTCACGTGGGACTTGGACAGGGCACCCTGGGTCGCCAGGTTGTTGTCCAGGTTTTGCAGGTAGAGGCGAGCGGCCGTTTGAACGAAGTTGCCTTCCGTGAACTGCAAGGCATACATGGCCGCGATCACAAACGCCACGGCCACGCCCATCCCGTCCGGGAGAAGGGAGCCAATCCCCACCAGGGCCAAGATCACCACCATCCACTTCATCAACTGAATGAAGCGCTCGGCGGTCCCCCCCAGCACGCCCCGGTGGGGATGCGAGGCCGCACTCAGGAAGGCCGCAAACAACAGCAGGCCAGGAATGGTCAAGATCAGAAGAACGATGCCCGCCATTTTGGCAAAGCCCGCAGCGACCGCCATCATCCCCGCTCCCGTGTTCATCGGGTCAACCGCTGCTTGCCCCATGCTGGCCGCGTCCACGTGGAGCGCGGACGACAACGCCGCCGAAGCGGTTGCAATCAGCACGGGCAGCACCATCAGGGCCAGGCCCTTGAAGGCTTCCTTCATCCCTTCCGCTTGCTTCAACGCAACAAAGTAAGGAATCGCGGCCAGCAGCGCCACGTAACTAAAAGCGCCAATGAGCGAGCCCAAGAAGTATTGAACCGCACCGATCAGCGGGAAGGCCAGATACATCAGCGAGGTTGCAGTGCTGTCGCCGCCCAGCGCCATGTCGTCCCCCAGCACGAAGCCTTCGGCACGACGTCCTTCCTTGGTGATGATCATGCGGGCCTGGGTGTTGCGCAGATCCTCCGGAACCTTCGGCCACCACGGATGGAACTGGTCCAGATCCAGTTCTTCGGGCACAACCAGTGCCATCTCTTTCTCGTCGAAAACCGCGCCCGCTTGGACCGCCATATCTACATCCTCTGGGGGAACGTCCAGCACGCGGCTCTTCACGCGGTCGCTCACGTCAAAGCGCCCGACCAAGTTTTCGTAGCGGTCATTGCCGTCCAGAATGATTTGCTCCAGCGTGCTCGACGCTTGATCGTCCTTCTTGAACAGCTTGCGGCCAATACCGACCGTCCAATCCATCAGCGATAGCAACATGCTCAGTGCCTCCCGTTGTTGTTGTTGTTGGTTTGAGATAGCGCCTGACACGCCACGATTTCCTGAGGCGTGATGGTGCCGCTCGTCCATTTCTTTTTGCACTCGTTCAACGACAACGAGGGCGCGAGTTGGATCGCCGCCGGCGAAGGGCGTGTTCCTTTCACTTTGTTGACGACCAATGCCCCAAAGCAAAGGGCCACGCACGCGGCCGAGGTGACAAGAAAGCCGGCTTTGGACACATGTTTTTCGCTGGCGTGCCGAACCTGGCTGGCGCGCAGGGCGTCCATCCTCCAGGCATCAAAGTCCTCATCGTTTGCCACCGGCATCTTCCGGTCCGCCCGCAGGTAGTAATACGAGGTCAGGACGTTCTCTCGGCAATCGGAGAGCCCAAATCTTTCTGGGTTACCAATGAAAAATCGCCCATGCAGGTTGAGCCACTTCGATCCGAAGTGGAGCTTTCCGGGCTTTCGATACTGCGTAAACAACCACCCAAACATTTTTCCTCCCATCTTTCATGGATACACATTCTTTCTAGCAAGGCTTTCGATAAGCGCAAGCACCTCACCTGATCTTTTCTGCCCACGCGTCGATATCGCTGTTGGCTTGGTCCTGCCAATCGTTTTTCGGCTCGGGTTTAGCAACAGGCTTGGGGGCCGGCTTGGGCTTTGCAGCTGGTTTCGAAACCGGCACCGGCTTTGACGCCGGGGCAGTTGCCGGGGTCTGGGCCTTAGGTGGCTCTGCCAGCACCGGGGCTTCCACAACCGGGGCAGCGACCGCGGCCTTCTCTTCCACCGGGGCAGTCACGGGCTTGGGCTCCTCGACCTGGGGCGGCGCGGATACAACCGGAGCAACTGGCACGGCGACGGGGGCCGGGGCAGTCACTGCTGCAGCCGGTTTGTCTTGGAGCGGAACGGTTTCGCTGGAGCGGTGAGTGGTCCACCACGCCAACGCCCCACCCAGCACAAGGACGGCCACGCCCGACCCAGCCAGAAGTTGCCAGCCCTTCTTGTTGCTGGCCTTCGCCGACGCCTCACCGGCCGGATTGGCCTTGAGGGCTTCCGGTTTCACCGGGGCCCGGGTCGACGTCGCCTTGGGGGCCGGTGCCGGGGCTTGAGCTGACTTGCTCGGTTCGGGGTTCGGAACAGACGGGGCCACCAGCTCGGCCGGCACTGGAGCGGCAGGCGTTGCGTCCACGGCTTCACTGACGGCAGGCGCAGGAGCGCTGACCGGCTCTTTGATGACAGGCGCGGGGCCTGCTTCTGGTTCTGCTGTCGGCTCGGGAACCACCTCCTCAACAACCGGCTCGGGCGCTTCGGGAGCGGAATCGGTTTGAACGGGCTCGGGCTCAACCACCCGCGGCTCGGGCTGGGCAGTCGCTTCTTGCTCGGCCAACGCCTGGGCGCGCTCGACTTCCAGGCGCGCGTTCTCTGCGGCTTCGGCTTCCTTGCGCGCCTTGGCCTCTTCCGCACGCCGGGCCAACGCTTCTTGCGCCTCTCGCCCCTTCTCAGCGGCGACCGAGGCCGCTTGCTTGGTTTTGTCTGCCAAGGCTTTGCCAAAACTTGCAGCCAGCCGGCCTGCGGTTTTCAAGTTTTCTTTTGTCGCATCGCTGACGAGCTTCTCCGCGTCCGTGGGGGCGGTGGTCTTGGCTTGTGCTGCTTTGGCGAGCAGCTCGCGCTGCTTGCGTTGTTTGATGAGTTCTTCGGGTGTCATGGTTCCTCCCAGGCGCTTGAAAAAGATTTGAGCCAGGGGGCTTTCGCCCCCCAGCTCTCGGTTGGCTTAGCGAACGTCGGGGATCGGCGAAACCGTGATGGCGTAATCGCCCCGGCCGCACTGGTCATCGACCGTGGCGTTCTGAAGCGCACCGCGCTTTGCCAGCTCAACGACCGGCACCTGGCACACGGCGGCATCGGCACCACTGAAGCCAACCGTCAGCTTTTCTTTGCTCGCCTTGAGCAACGCGGCCAGCTTGTCCAGCGTGGCGCCGGTCTTGGCACTCACCGGCTGCATGTCAGCGGCCGGGTAACGGATGACCAGCTTGTCCAGGGCTTCGGCCTGGCCGTCCTTGGTTTCGACGGTCTTGGTATGCACCTGAGCATCCAGGCCAGCTGCCTTGGCTTCGGCTTCCAGTTCGCGGAACTCCTTGAGCTGGGCTTGATAGGACGCAATGCCTCCGACAATCGCCCCAGCAGCGCACACCGTCAGGGCCTTGTCTTTCTTGCCGGTCAGCAGGGCGATGCCTGCACCGGCAGCGCAGCCAATCCCGCCGGCCTTGAACAGGCGCAGCTTGTTGGTCTTTTGGGGTTCGGGCCGGGTGCTGTCCTGGGCAAACGAAAGCCCCGGAGCCAGCAACGCGGCGATGGTGAGAGTGAGGATGAAACGCTTCATGGGTATGCCTCCTTATGAGGTAGTGGGGAAAGGGTTAGAGTTTTGGAGGCAGGAACGCCGAGGTAGCAGCAGAAGCTCGACTGGGTTCGGCAGCCGGTTGCTTGGAGAGGGTTTCGGCGTCGGGTTCTTGCTGCGCCAGGAACTGGGAAAACGCTTGAAGGGTTTTCACCACCAGTTCTTCATTGGCCTGGAGCGCCGCGCTCTGCTCTGCTCGCAAGTCCGCCAGCGCGCTTTCTAGGGCAAGGGCATTCCGCGTTTCGGATTCGCGGACCGTGGCTCGGATGTCGCCCAACGCATCGGACGCTTCAAGCCCCTGAACCACGCCCCGGTTTTTCTCCAGGACCGCCAGGCGCAAATACTTGTTCAAGGAAACGCCTTGTTCTTTCGCGCAATACCGCGCGCTCTCCAACTCATCGGGAGCGATGCTGAAAGATTTGGTTAGAAGCGACGGACGACCCACTTAACCCCCTGCAATGAAAATCCACACCCATGGATTAGCAAAGGATTTAAGAAGCGCAAGTGGGCTAAGCCGTTTTTCTTCTGTTTTTCTGGGGTTCCGGCCATTTTTCAGCCGAACGGTTGGCCAAGTTGTTAGCCAAGACTGAAAACAAGGCGCAGCAAGGCCTGGACGGGTGGAAAGGCGCAGCGTTTCTAGCCAAGCCGGAAAAACACTTCAGTGCGACTTGTGTATGGCCTACTCCCTTCACCCTTCGGAAAACCTTGAACGGTGAATGGGCAGCCAACCTCTTCCCCCGCAGTCCTCCCCAAGTTTTTGCTCCCCCGCTCTTGCCCTTCCGCTTTTCCCCGGTAGAAGTTAAGTAAAGCCCCAATCCTCAACCCAACCGGAGCCCCCTATGCCCCTCACTCCCGCCACGCCCAGCCGCTCAAAAAAGTTTTCGCCAGCCCCCGCAGCCTCCCTCCCCACCCAGCCAGCTCCCCACCTCCCCACCGACTCCGCACCCCTTGCCTTAGAAATCCGGGACCGCCGTTTTCCCCACTCCCGCGACCTGTCCCTGTCCGTTTTAGTCAAGCGGAGGCCAGCATGGGATCGCGTGAGTGGTTGGGTTCAGTCACGCTGCCCGGGTGTTCCGAAAGCCCTGTCTCCATCCGTTTTAGTCAACTCTGCTTGGGGGTTTGGATGGTCGAGTGCGGGGGTTCTCGCGCTCGGTTCGCATACCCTGGAAACACTGACCCCATCCGTTTTAGTCAAGCCGTCTGACCTTGCCCTCGTTCGCTGTCCCCCGGCCTTCGATCAGCGGCTGGGGGTCCAGTGCTGGGCTGGGAATAGATCGGGCAAGCAGGTTATGGGTTTGGGATCGGCGGTAGCTGGGGAGGTTCGACAGGCTCGGCATAGCGTTTTAGTCAAATCTTTTTCAGGCTCCTGCAACGCCCCACTGCCCCCGTTCTGCGATCCAGGTGCTCGGCCTACGCAGAACGGCTGGGGGGTGTTCCGTGCGTGAGCTGACCCCCTTCTTGGATGCCATTGCCCGAGCCGATGCCCCGCTGGAAGGCAAGGCCAACGGGTGGCAACGCAAGGCTGTTTTGGCCGAGTTCGGCAGCGCCTGCGCCTTCTGCTCCGCTCCACTGGACCTGTCCTCTCCCAAGTCTTGGACGGCTACGCCACTGGTCCCCGCGCAACTGGGAGGGCCAGCTTCCGTTGTCGAAAACTGGGTGCCTGCCTGCCGTCCCTGCGCTGCTGCCAAGGGCCTGCGCGATGTGGTGAGCTGGTCCGAATGGCGAGCGAAGGCAGACCCTGACCGGGTGGCCCTGCTGCTGGAGCGTCGGCGCTCTGCGTTGCTCTACGCTGAAAACCACTTCACGCCCCTATCGCGTCACTCCAAGCGTGAGCGGCTGCTCTCCCACCTGTTGGCGCGTTTCGCCAGGCCCCGCTTCCAGGTCTATGCGTGGTCGGGTGAGGTGGATGGGGAGAGGGTGTGCATGGTGGGCTGGAACTCCCGGTCAGGCGATGCCTTGGCACTGAGCGAGACCCTGCTGGCGTTACGAATGAGGGACGGGGGCGAGGTGCTGTCAGAGGGCCAGACGACCCTTCTGCGGCTTCCGGTGGACGCGTTCCTGGGGGCCGTGTGGGCGCTCATTGAGGCCCATGGGATCGTCGTGCCGCTTGAGGTGCCGGGCGATGGCCAGGTGGACGATGACGACTGGCGGGAGTGCTGGCGCCACCGTGTGATGGACCCGGTGAGCAACCACAAGCGCGTCCCGATGACCGGCGGTCCGGCCCTGCCTCATGCCCCCCGCGTGCTGTCCACGAACCCGGATTCGGTTCGCCGGCTGGCCCAGCTGCAGGCCGCCAAGCGTGCTGACCGGGTGGAGGAGGCGGAGCTGCTGTATCGCGAGGCGATGGCCCGAAAGAGCAAATACCTGGAGCGTGTCAGACGCGGCTTGGAGGCCCCGATGCCGCTGGACGAATACCGGGCGTGGAGCGATGAGGTGAGGCAGCTGGGCGTGGACTGGGCTCGGATGGTCACCGAGAGCCGGGAGCAGTAGTCACTGCCCCCGGACTGGTCAGACATGCAACGTGTTTTCGAAAATGTCGGATTCGGGGTCCGTTTCAATGGTCGTGCTGCCATCCGCCTGGACCGTTACTGTCACCGTGACGTCTGGGTTCTTATGCTCGGCAACATAGACACCAGGCTTGCCTGGCACGGGCTTGAGATCTGAGGGAGTGATGAGGATTCCGTGCATGATAGGGTCCATGCCCTGCTCAATATCTCTCTCGTCATCGCTGTAAACCGGGACATCGATCTTCGCTTCACCCTTCAGCATGTTCACTTCCTTTCCGTGGTGTGGTCTCGCGAGTATCCACGTTCTGGAACCACCCTGCATAGGGCGAGTTTTTCACCAGGCACCGGTTCCAGTCCCTCTCCCCATCGGTCCACCACACCGGGCCACGTTCGCCCAAGCCTGTTTTCGCGCTGTCCACGGCGCGCCGCGCGGCGGCGAGTGCTTCCCCATCCTGGTTGGCTTCTGCTGACTTCACGGCACGCCGGGCGTCCATCAGCTCGTGGACCAGGCGCTCCCTCTCCGGCTCACTGAGGCCTGGGTTGGTGGTTCGCCAGAGGCGCCCGCGGACGATGAGGTAACGGCCGTCTGGGGTGGTAAGGGGATCCATGGGGAGGAGCGTATGGGGTGGGCGGTGACGGGGGAGCAGACAAAAGAAAGGCGGCACCCTGGCCGCCCTCCTCTCTTCGCACCCGCACTTAGGCCTCGTTATCAACAACCGCTGCGACAGCCTCGTTCGCAGCTAGCTTGTTGTAGAGCGGGAAGGTGGATTGGCCCACGCGATCCCACTCCGTGGGGTTCTTCAAGAGACGGTTCAAAGCCTTAGAGACGATTGACGCGCTCGCTCCAGAGCGTTGCATCCACTCACTCAAGTTGCGCTGAAAATGGCCTTTCCGCATGTCGGCTTTGATCTGCGAATGGCGCGTGGAGTGGACCACCATTCCCACAACAAGCGCAGCCTTCGACAAGTCTTGCTTACTCACGTTAGATTTTTGGATATTCATGATGTTTACCTTTTATTTTAGGTCAGCGGTATTGCCTCCCCACGAATCCAGATTACGACAGACCCCAAAAATGCAAACCCGAAAACAACACATTTATTTGACTAAAGTGTAAATATGACGGGCGAAAAGCAGATTTAAATAACCTTTGAACCGGCTCACATTTCAACGTCCCAGCAAGGCGCAGGCCTGGCGGAAGCCACGGCCCTTCCCGCCTTTTCTACCAAGACTCGGCGGCGAGCAGCCGCCGGCTCTTTGCTCTGGCCGCTTTTGCTCTTAAAACAACGCGGCCCCGGGCCGCGCCTGAAAAGCCCCCTCCGGGGAGGTTAGGACATGGGCCGGGGCTTCCGCCCCAGCCACCGCTCTACCTTCCCACGAATCCGAAAACCCAGCCCTCAGCAAAGGGGCACCTGCCCCTTTTCATCCCAACCCTTCCCAACCCCCGGGCATAAAAAAGGCGACCCTTGAGCCGCCGTTTCCCCTCCCCCTTGGCTCCCCGACTCACCGGCTCTGCTCCAGGCACCGATCCACCAGTTGCCGCATCGCCTCGCCCAGCGAGATCCCCGCCGTTCGGGCATCCCGCACCAGGCCCTCGGCCACCTCTTCGCTCACCTTCGGGTCCGGCAAAATCGCGCCGTAACGCTTCCCATCCGGCCCATGCTTGGCACGGACTCGGGGCGCGAACGGCTGGCGGATGTCGGCATGAGCGGCCACCAGGGCAGCCAATGCACCGCTGGCCGTGCCCCCCCGTTGGCGAGCCAGAGCCCGGAACTGGGCGGCCTTGTCCGCGGCGATACGCACTGTGGGCAACCGGCGCGGGGCCGGTTGCTTGGGAGAAATGGCGTAGGACCTAGGCACTGAACTGCTCGGCTTGGACGGCTGGGATGAGCTTCTCGATTTCTGCTAGGCGAGTCAGCAGGCGGCTGCGCTCCTGTTCCAGCTCGTCGCGGTTGATGCTCGGCACTCCCTGCTCGATGCTGATCCACTCTTTACCTTTCGCTACCAGCCTGCGAGCAACAACACCCGGGAAGTCCCGGATCAGAACAACGGCGTGCCCGTTCTTAACCTTAGTGGTCCAGTTCTTGACCGATCCGCCCGAGGTGAAGCCCCCCTCGATGATCACGATACCCGGGGACAGGGTGGCGCCACTGTCGCGCCCACGCGCACGGGCAATGGATCGACCGCAAACGGTGATGGGGCCACAAGAGCTATCGTCATCTGCATCCAGGGTCACGCGGACCGTGCAGGTGTCAGTCGTGATGCCGTCACAACCGTAGTTCTCCATCAGCGCCTCACGAACGCGCTTCTCGTTGTGAATGTCGAATACCCACTGCCCATTAACGAACTTCCCGCTGAAGTCCTCTTTGGCTTCCTTAACGAAATCCGCGTTCCAAGGCGAACGGACATAGATAAAGCCACCCTCAACAACAACAGTAACATCACTCATAAGAACCTCGATTCAAAAGGGACGGCGGTATTGCCCCCCCTACAAATCCAAGTTACGACAGGCCAGAAAAATGTAAACCCGAAAACAACACATTTATTTGACTAAAGTGTAGAACTGACGGGCAACCACAGAAAACACGAAACCCTGAAACTCCTCACATTTCCAGCCAAGCGCCGGGCCCGGCGGAAGCCGAGGCCCACCCCGCCTTTTCTCCACGTCGCTTTTGCTCTAGCCGCCTTTGACGTTGCCTTCCTCTTCAAGAGCTCAAAAGAACTCGGCGGCACCGCGCCCTAAAGGCGTCCTCCAGGAAAGTGAATGGGACTTGGCCCAAGGTTCCACCAAGGCCGCCGCTTCATTCCCACACCCCCATACACCATGCATAAAAAGGCGACATTGGACCGCCGTCTTACCCTCACCCTCCAGTTCCGCGCCACATTGGCTCTGCTTCAGAAAGCGGTCTATCAACCGCCTCTTCGCCCCGCCCAGCCCGATCCCGCCGGCCCTTCAATGCCTGGCTAGCTGGATGCCTATCCCAGCAGCTCGACCGAAGCCAAAAAATGCCGCAGCTGCGTGGTCGATTAGCAGGTGTGCTTAGGCGTCGACCGACCAAGTCCGGCGAACGTGTGCGTTGACGCGCCCGTCGAAAGCTCCTCTCCTGGCGTCTTAACGCTAGGCGCCATCAACGGTTCGGCTAAGATTGAACGCATCACCCTTTTGAGATGGAGATTGGATGGACAGCAAACAGGAAGCGAAGTTCGAACAGGTGCTTCTCGAAGCTGTGGACCAAGCCAAGGCATTCAACTATCACCCAAACCGATTCGTAGCGATGATCCGCAGCAAGGGACCGTTTCAAACGGTAAAGGACATCGTCGCGAGCGCTAAGCCCTCTGACGGGTTCAACGAGCTGCTGCTCGCGGGCCGAATGGACCTGACCTGTGAGGCCATCATCGTGCAGACCGAATGGCGCACGTTCTTCGATGAAGATCTTCTGGCGATCGCAGAACGGCGGCTCACTGCGCATGGCTACGCTTGGACGAGGTTCGCGGGGTGACAGACCGCGATTGCTCCGGCATTGCTTGGGGCTGGTTTGTCCCTCCGGAGGGCATCTGGGAACTACTCGGCTCTCGGGGAAAGCCTAGTCCAGACATGGGACCACCGGGCTATGTTCCACTGAATCAACCGAGCATCTGCCCTGCCCTACTTTTTCAATCCCAACCAAGTCAGCACCACCGCCGAAGCAACGGCCAACAGAAGTCCTACGGCGGCCTTGCCTAGGTTGTCCGCCAGCCAAGAACCCAATCTCCGATAGAGACTGTCTTCCCCAGGCGGCGCTTGGATGTAGCGCGAGGTGACATCATCGCCCTCCTCTTCCAAATCTTCGTCGCCCCAAGCGAAGCGCCCCAGGAACACCACTCCGCCACCTCGGTTGAGCTCATCTGTATTGCGGCGACTCGCCTCTGCCAGCGCCTCCAAAGTGGGCGCGGCGGCGTCGACAGTGGCTCGTATAGTGGTCCAAGTGATGTCCCGCGTTTGGACAACCGAGTTGTCCGGCAGCAACACCGGCTTCCCCTGCTTGTATGGCCTGACAAAGCGCCGCTTTAGCTCAGCCGCCGTCAAATCGGTGAACAAGGCCCTCTTTTTGTCACTTCCCTTGAGCAACACGATGACGTGGTGGAAGCATCCGCCGCTTTGGATTTCAGCCATGGACTAACGAGCCCTCCTGGCTTGGCCTACGAGTGCCTTCCGGACCTGCTTCCGCACCGGATCCAGGTCGTCGGTCGCCGTCGCCACCACCAAGCGCCGCTTGCTCCTTTTTAGTTCCTGGCAGGCCCAGGACGCCAAGGCGATGATCGCAGTGGTGATCACCGGGCTCTCTTCTCCCGTCAAATCCTGGAGCTGATCGCGGAGCTTGGGCGGCACGGTCACCATCGTTCTCTCGGTCCTGACGCCCTGGGCGTCTCGATAGTCAAACATCTGGCTACCACGCCCCACTTCGAGATACACCTTCTTCCCCGACCGGATAAAGGGCTGCTCTTCGCTGTAGTCGAAATAGGTCTTGCGCCCAGGCGCGTCCCCTGCAGCCACCATCAGCTCTGCCAGCTGCTCCTCGGAAAACTGGTCCAGATCAATGAGCGGCGCATACGTGCGTTGCGGCTTGGCGTGGACCACTTTCGCGGCTTTGGACAGGTCTTTGCGGGCTTTGGCAACGGCGTTCTTGGCGGGGGTCTTCTTGGCAGCCATGAGGTCCGGCAGGGGCAGCATTGGGAGCTCCATCATGCCTGCCCCCGGCCCGGGTTGGCCAACCTTTTTTGGATAGCCTGACCTACCCGCAAAATGTCTTCTCGGGCCTTGTCCACCCCAGCTCCTCGCATGGAGAACACGGTTTCCCCCAGTTCGTAATAGCTGGCCAGTGCTGCGCGTTCGGGAATGACGATGGCGCCTGCCAGGCTGGGATCTTCCAGCCGGCGGCGGTGCTCCGCCCGCTTGAGGTTGACCCGATTGGCGACCGGCAGGAAGGGCTTGCCCTGACGTCGCAGCGTGTCGATGGTCCGCAGGTAGACGACGTAACTGCCCCCGTCGAGCAGCGTTGGGACGATGTAGAGGTCCGCGTCCGGCAGCTGGTCTTTCACTGGGGCGCTGGGCGGCAGGTCTTGAATCTCCAGGTCGAAGCCTGGGGATGAGGCACGGCTCACGGTGAACGGCGTTTCCCCGTCGCTCATCGCTGACCACGCCACGGAACCGCATTGCGGGTCGCGGTCGTTGACGAGCACGCGGGATTGGCCGGCAAACGCGGCGGCGAGGTTGAGCGAGAGCGTGGTGCGCCCCACACCCCCTTTGAAGCAACAGACAACGAGACGCATGAGATGGGCTCCTTTTATGGGTAGGTCGTGCAACACACTACGATGCAAACCTATTCCCGCAAGAGCCATGCAGCGAGGGGGTTTCAGCGGTGCAGACGTCTTACGTTCAGCGACCCTGGGGCCCGGCGGAAGCCGTGGCCCACCCTGCCGTTGTCTCCACCCCGCCTTTCGGCGGCGAGTAGCCGCCGGCACGCGCTTCAAACCTCTTCAGCGACCGGTTGCTGAGTCTTGATGAACGCTGGGTGGTAGCGGTGAAGGTGGGTGTTCATCAAATCTGCGGTATGGCGTGCGAACCATGCCTGCATGGCCGGGCAAAGAACGCCCCCGCAGACCTCCGCCAGCGTTCGGCCTTCGTCCACCCGGCGCCGCTCCAGCTTCCCGGTGTGCCCCCGTCGCACCACGAACCGCTCCCCGATCTGAACCAGCGGATTGGCCCCGGCGTCCATAAGCGCCTCAATCATTGCCGCATAACGCGTCGCCAGGACCGGGTCCGACTGGATGGCCTTGGAATACATGAGGGAGGCGACGGCCAACGCAGTGATGCCAGGATCGCCGGCCACGCCAGCGTCGAGGTCGGACGTTCCCTTGAGTGTGTGGAGCCACCCATAGAAGGCCAGCGGGTCGTTGGTTTGGATGGCCCTGATGAGGCTTTCGGTCCCGGCACTCATTGCCCACCTCCCAGAACCCCGATGAGCACCAGGGCCACCAGCACGTAGAACGGCACCAGCACGATGCTCCACCACGCCTTCGAAACCTCTTGCAGCACGCTTCCTTGGCGATGCTCCGCCGGCAGTTGATAGAAGCGCATCAGGGCGCGCCCGGCGGAGATGGGGTTGGCGACCAGGTCCCGGTAGAACACCGCGGTGCTCAGGACACCGACAAACAGCAGGGCCATGTTCAAAATGCTCATACGAAGCGCTCCTCTTCCTTCTTCCAACGCCGCTCATGGCGGGCGCGGGTGGCCAAGCGCTGGATCCTGCGGTGCTTGTCGGCCAGCTGATTGAGGCCATTGGTGCGGTCCAGGAACCGCGCGGCGGTGTGGAGTTGGAAATGCGCCAGGTCAGTGCTGGCAGGCTCGACGGGATGAATCTTCATGTCGTCACTCTCTTTTTGTGGATAGGTCGGCTTACCCACTAAACCGCTCCTACACCACGATCCAACCACATCACCAACCTTTGTCAACCCATTGATTTGAAAGATTTTTGACTAAAAATGAAAACTGTCGCCAGGGCTTGTCAAAATGCGGTTGTGTCGCATGCTGAAGTGCATGACACCGCATGCCCGCCCTTCCCGCCGTTCTTACGCTCTAGGCTTTGGCCTGGTCGAGTTGCTGCTCGCATTGGGGGTTGCCACGGCCATGGGGGCCGCCGCGTTTTGGGTCTACCCCCGCGTCACCACCCGGGTCAACGTGGCCTCGGACGTCGAGAACGTTCGGGACCTGGCCAGCCGCGTTGATCGGTCTCATGGCGTCATCGGCACGTTCCGCGGCGTCAGCACGTTGAACGTCCTTGAGGATGGGCTCGCTCCCACCGACTTCCGCCAAGCCAGCGCAGCGACCATGAGCAACGCGTGGGGTGGTGCAGTGACTGTGTCCCCGGCCACGGTGCGCTTGGCGGGGGATGCCTTCTCCGTGGGGCTGTCCGGGCTTCCTGCGCGGGCCTGCGTGCCGTTCGTCTCCGCCCTTGCGGGCGACGCGAACGTGCGGGACGTGATCGTGGGCAACACCAGTGTTTTGTTGGGCAAAGGCGGAACCTTGGACATCCCCGGGCTGGGATTGGCGTGCGGGGCCGATGGGGCCGTGGTCGACGTCGTCTATTACTCAGGCCTGGTCGCCGGGTCGTCGGTGGCCGTGGTGCCCACGCTTCCCACTCCCTCCACGCCCGCGTTCCCGGCCCCTTCAACGCCAACCCCGGCTGGGCCCGTATCCACCGCTCCCAGCGTGCCCGATGCAGTGCCGGGCGTTCCTGGGAGCGTGTCGCCAAGCCCTGGGGTTGCTCCTTCCCCGGCGGTTCCGCCGCTTCCTGTTGCGCCCAGCGTTCCGGTGCCTCAGCCGCTCCCAACGCCGGTCCCCACCCCGGCTCCGCCGGCCTTGGTGCCGTGCCGGCAATCGGAAAGCTCGGCGGCCCGGGCGAGCTGTCCGGCGGGCACGTGGGGCACAGAGACGGTGCGCACGCGCCAGGTCTGCGCTCCCGGCGACGTGGATCCAAACTCAGACGCCGCGTGGGAGCATCCCGAGGCGTGGGTTCAAGCCCAGACGGTGGCGGCCGTGACGGCGAGGGATTGCCAGGCCTGCCCGGGGACCACCCGTGAGGAACGCGATCAATGGCTCCCCACGTCGCAAGCCTGCCCGTCGGGTCAAACCGGCACGCACACCTGGGAACGGCAGCAGGTGCGGTCGAGGGACGTGTTTACCCATTGCCCGTTAGGCACCACCGCTCTGCCCGGCCCCACTTATGGCGGCTGGTCCAACTGGGTGGATACAGGGGCGCGTCGCAACGAGGTCAACACCTGCAAGCCCACGGCTGCTCGCTGCAGCGACGGGAGCTTGCAGGTCGTGGCGTGGCACTCCGCCGATGGGCAGGACGTTCCGCCCCCCTCGGGTTCGAGTGGCATTTCTTACTGGTATCCCGATGCGGTGGTGCGCCTGACGCCAGCGGAGAAAGCAAAGCTGGACTGGGCCATCGCCAACGTGCCCATCCACCGGGTGGAGACGCCCGCACCGATGCCCGGCAACTGGCCCGCCAACGTGAGCGAGTCGGCGTTCTACGAAGAGCAATGCAACGCGCTTTCGGACGCCGGGAACATCCGTTATGCCTACTCCTACGATTTTGAGTGTGTCTCTAACATGGGCATGCATTACTGCGACTACAACTGGACCAGCGGAGGCACCTCTTTGGCCGTGTGCCGGCAAGCGTGCGCGTCCGACCTGGTGGGCAAGAGCAACAATCCCTATCGCTGGGAGTGGCCCGAGTCGTCCGTGGTGGCTTCGACGCCCTACACGACCTGCACGGGCCAGCCCGGATGCACGCCCAACGGTGGGTTTGGCACCCAGCAAGGCCTGCCGGCGTGCAACGAGCACAACGTGGGCCAGACCTTGGCGTTCAACTGGTATCGCCAGTTCTACAACCCGGTGCGGGTGGACTATCAAGAGATTACGTTGACGTGCCGGGGGCCAACCTGACATCGAGCTAGAGCCCGAGAACAGGTGACGCGCCCTTAGAAGGGATTCACCACTGGTTTCTCGGGCTTGGCAATACCAATCGTCAAACTCTTAACCTTGATCGCACCAATCGCATAGCGCAGGTTGGAAGGACACATGTCCATCACCACATCCGACAGCGAAGCTGTGACCGCTTCTGCATTTGGGCGATCCTGCTTCCACTCGTAGCGAATCGCTCCCGAAGAAACCTTGAAGTTCTGCCCGCCCTTGTAGACGCACTGCTCTTCTTTCATGGAGTTGTCCACCTTGGGCTCACCATACTTCCTGGTGATCAACGACTTGACGCTATCCACGATCCGATTGGAATCACCCAGATCAATATTTATCGATTGCAACTGCCCTGCGACGAACGTAAGAACCGCCTCTTGAGGCTGGTCACTCAAAGGACTGACGATCTTCGTATTAAACTTATCCTCGCCCGACACTGGACTTGAATGTTTGTATTCGTAAGGCTCCAGAGGAGCGGCAAGGTAAACCCCGTCAGTGGGCGAAAGGCCCTCAACGGCGCTGCGCGACACTCCAACCTCAAGCTTTCCAATACCTATAGGCCCCTTGGCAAAACATGCAATAGGCACTAGAGCCAATGCTGAGACTACGATTCGGATAACCTTCATGACTCCCCCTGATTGAGTTTCCGCACGCTTACCTAAGCGCGTTGCAAATGACATTAGGCGGCACCAGCTGGTCTTCCTGACCCAATGAACGGCGCGGTCGTAAGTCCGGCGTGGTGCTGCTTAGGTAGGCGAATATATCATTCAGACTAGGCGGCCAGTTGCAGAGAGCATCATCTGGGGAGGGCCGTTCTATCCCACGCCCGCTTGACCCACCCGAACACTACGGCCAGCACGCCGATCAACAGCACGCCCCAGAGCCAAACCAAGTAAAACGCTGCGGTAGCGATCTCCCCAAACTGGGGATGCTCCGCATACTTGAACCCCAGAACGGCGGCCGCCACCACCGTCACCACGCCCAATCCGCCCCCGAGCAGCGCCCCTTTCAGGAAGCCGTGCTTCCGAAAATACGGCATCCGCCCCGTGCGGACGTGCCAGTCCCAGAGCTGCTGAGCCCGGATGTGGAGCGCCAGGCAAAACGCCAAGAACGCGAAGACGAGCGCACCGGGCACACAACAGACCAGGCCAATGAAGAAGTCGCGCTTCATCACCTCCAGGCCGGCCGCCAGCCCAACCAGGCCCAACGGGCCCAAGATGACGCTCGGGAGGATCAGCGCGGATGGGCCCGGCGGCGCATACACAACTTGCTGCGGCGGATAGCGGTTCATATGGTCCTCCCCTGTTGGATGGCTGCACGCTTGATCGGGACCGGCGTGCAGTCAAGCGGCGGACTGCGGCCCGTTTAGCCCGCAGACGTCCCTTCGTCGGTCACTTCGACCACTTGCCAACCTTCTCCTTGCGGGCGGAACAGGGCCCGCAGCTTCGGCTTGAGGGTGCTCGGCTCGGGCTTAGTGGGCTGGCCACCGATGGACCCCTGCGCTTTTACCGACCCGCCCACCATGCATTCTTGATCCCCATTGGGCTTCTTCTCGCAGTCGAGATCCAAGCCGCCCGCGTCGGTCACTTCAAACCGCCAAGAGCGCTGGAGGGTTGCCTGCCTCCCCTGCTCGGTGAAAAAGCCTTCCACGACCTTCACCCCGTCCTCCTTCGTGGGGCCCTTGTCGCCAGAGCAGGCCGTCAGGGTCAAGAGTGCCGCTGCTGCGGCCACGATCAGTGCGTGCTTCATGTCATGCGTCCTTGTCTTTGGAGGGGGTGATGCCGATGTTCTGGGTCTTGTAGCCGATCTCCAGCCGGTCGATTTGGAGAACGATGTCGGGCAGGCCGTTGGGCTTCAACCTGCCCTCCACGACCTTGAAAAAGATTCGGTCTCCCGCGGCGTCGCGCCCCACCCGTCGCAGCTCGGCCGCGTCTTCCGGCTTCAATCGCAGCGCGGCGTGGTAGCGCCCGCCATGCTCGACCCCGACCACCGCACTGCCCTTGCCCAACGGCGAAGGGCCGATAACGGCCGTCGGAAGAAAGTCAGGCGAGCGGGGATACCAGTCGTGGTTCATGACCAGCACGTAGGCGTGGAGAATGTTGGTCTTGGGGTCGATCTCCACGTCGATGTAGGGCCGCAGGTAGAACGCATCGGTAGAGGCGATCTGCCGCGCCTTGGCCTCAAACGCAGACGCCGGGTCGCCCTGCAGGCCTATGCGTTTGAACTGGTGCCCCCATGAGCCGATGCAGTGGGCCCGCATGGCCGGTGTCAGCGCCGCGCCGGCCTTGGCTTGGGCAAAGAGGTCTTCTTCGCACATCTTGTGACCACCCGACGCGGTGGCCGCCAAGCCCCACCGGATCCGGGTGTAGCCGTCGAGCATCGGAGGGTCGCCGTCGTCCCAATAAGTGCCGGCGGGTTCCAAGTAACGCTTGGTCGCAGGCGCGGAGGCTGCATCTTTCCCCGCCTGCATCAACCCCTTGCCAATCTTTCCCAGAATGCCGTGCTGAGCGGTGGCGGTGCCGCTGGCCAACGCTAGGCACACGGCCACGGCTGCAATCGCTTGCTTCATGCATCCCCCTGATCCCGGCCACCATGGCCTTGTTTGCCATTTTGGCAAATGCGGTGCAGCATGGGAAGCGGCAGACTGAGGGATTGTTCCCGGTTCGTGATCGCCCATGCCTGCCCCTCTCGCCCCAGCTCACACGTTTGGCCGCCGCTTACGCGAGGCCCGGCTGGCCAAGGGCCTGACGCAAGCAGAGTTGGGAGCCGTGCTTGGGTTGGACGAGGAGAACTCCGCCGCTCCCAGGATTTCTCGTTACGAGAGAGGAGATCGGGTGCCGGATCCAGCCACGATGGAAAAGCTGGCCCAAGCGCTGGGCTTGCCGGTCGCCTATTTCCATGCCACCAACGATCTCATGGCGGAGACGTTGTTGGTGATGTCGCGGCTTGACCCAGAGCAGCAGCGAGAGCTGCTGAAGAAGGTGAGGGATTACGCCCAGAGCCGCGGCGTGGACATCGATCCTCCCGAGTAACGTCAACGATCTCAGGGAAGAGGAGACATGCTGAAACGACTTCGACGCTGGTGGCTGCGGCGGGATGCGCCAAGCCCGATGGCACCGGAGCAGTTGCAGGCGCTGATGGACATCAACCTTCTGGAAATCCAGTTGGCAGCGTTGGACGCCCTCAGGCCCTCGACGCCAGCCGCGGAGGCGACCAGGCTGCGATCCCATGCTTGGCTCGCGTCGGTCCGTGGCCAAGGCCCGGTCGGGACACCGAACTGGAGCGAACTGCGGGCAGAAGCGCGAGCACTGAACCGTGATCTGGCGGCCGCCCTGGCTGCCGCGCACGTCGCTGCGCCTTCAGAGACGTGAGACGAGCCTATCGCTCCATGCGAGGCGAACGAGCTCCGACGATGGCCAGGGTGCGGGGGTCATCAGAACTCGTAACCGTCTGGCACGCCCGAGGGGATGCCCTGCATGGGGCCCGAGTAGCCCACCTGCTGAACCAGGTTCTGGGCGGTTTGCGACATGCGATCCAGGCGTTCCGGGACTTGGTCCAGGGCGAACAGAACCATGCCAAAAAGGGCGATGTTGAGCAGTTTGTTGAAAAGTTTGCGCACGAGCGGGGTCCTCCGTGGTTGTCAGGGGTTCGGGTTTCAAAAAAGTTGGTGGTGTTGGGCGATGCCGAACAAGCAAAGCGCCCAGGTGGCCGCAATCGTTGGAGGAGCCAGGCAAAGCGGCACGCCGAGGGCGATGTCCGACAGCTTGGCCTTGGGGTCGGTGACCATCTCCCATCCCAGCTTGGCCGCCCCCATCCCCGACATGGCGTCGAACAGGAATCGCAGGAGCGCTGAGGTGGTGGCGACGGAGGACCGGGCGGGCGCTTGGGTTTGGCTGCGGGTATTCATCAGAGCGCATCCAGTCGGTCAGCAATGGCCAGTCCGGCGACCAATCCAGCCAAGAGGCAAAAAGCAAAGAACGTCAACATGGGGTTTCCTTTGGTTAAAGAGCATCGGCGCCCTTCTCTGATCTCAAGGTAAAAGAAAACCAACTTTTCGCAATAGATTAACCCTACATTTTTCTGACTAAAAAACAAAAATGATGAGCAGACGCAGAAAATACAAAAACCTTGAAACACCTCACATTCCCAGCCCCGCGTCGGGCCCGGCGGAAGCCGAGGCCCCACCTGCCCTTTCCCCAATGCGCTTTTGCTTTGAGCCACTTTTGCCGTTGCCTTCTCTCTCCTAGATCTCAAAAGAACGCGGCCCGGGGCCGCGCCTGAAAAGCCCCCTTCGGGGAGGAAAGGCCCAGGGCCGGGGCTTCCGCCCCAGCGTCCGCGTGGCTGTCCTTGGCCCCATGCCCGCAAAAGGCAGTCCGATTCGTCAGGCGCTGGATTGGATGCATCGCCAGACCAACTGGCGAACGGCTTCTGGCTGACGAATGCCGATTCGGTTGGCGTCGATGAGCAGGGCCATGGCGACCTGGGGAGCCACCTGCACACTGGGAAGCGCGGTTTTATAGCGCTCTCGCCCCTTTGCCTCTCCGGCCCACGGCGTCGGGCATCGAGGGGAAAACGGTTCTCGAATCTGGGCGTGTTGCTCGATGAGTTGAGCCAGTGCAGCGCGCATGCTCAGGCCTTGCGCGGCGGCCAGGGCTTGAAACGCGGCTTTGCTGGGCGCGTCAATCCACGTTTCATGGATGGTCTCCACAAGTGGCATGTTGTTCCGCTTGGGTTGTAGCGTGTAGCGGCTCATCCGCTCCTCCTCTTCTCCTTCAGGTCTGCTCTTACATACAACCCCGAATCCATAAAAACGAGGGCCATCTCACGAAACGAAACGCCCGCCGGAAACTCTTGACTCCAGACCACAATCCCATCTTTGAGGTAGCTGTATTCCTGGCGAGTCACTACGCCAAAGCCATCTTCTGAGTCGCACATGTATTTGACCCGGTGGCGGTAACCGGCGTTCTCGATTTCAATCAACTCTTTCATTCGAACCCTGCTTGTGAGGGCCAGAGGACGTAGCGCCTTGTCATGCGGTCCTCCGGCTGGGCTTGGCCATCCATCCTTGGGCGGCCGCCTCTTCAGCGGTCAGCAACGCGGAGGTGCCCAGGAAGCGCGTGAGCTGGTAATGGCCGATGGTGTGCGGATACCGCTGCAGGTGGGCATGCATGGCTTTGTCGAAGTAGCACGTGGACCCCGAGCGGCGTTGATAGGCGAAATAGCGGCGGCGACGCGTTGCTGGGGGCTTCATGCCGAACCCCCGCAATCGTCGCAACGCTGCATTTCTGCCGGATACGTTGAGAAGGGATAGGCCCCTTTCTGCCCCACTTCCCCGCAGCACCCACACCGCATGAGCCCCCGGGCGGTTTGACAAATCGCGGCCTCCGGGCCTTGCCAAACCACGCCGACCACGACGGCTTCCCACGAGCTGCCGCTCCGGGCAACCACGGTGAGCCTGTCGCCGTTCTGAACATTCTGGGTGGGCACCCGGGCGCCCCATTCGCCCGACTTGAGTTGGAGGGGCCTGGCGTGGTGGTGGGCCATTAGAAGCACCCCCGACAACCAAGGGGAGCAAAGCCTGACCGGCCAATAACATAAGCAATCATACGAAAACCTTTGAAGAGGGGGCACTCCCTCGCTACCCACTCAAACTAAGCCGCCTACAAAAAATCGCAATACTTTCACCCTACGTTTTATCGACTAAATATCAAAACTGCCAAAATGGCAGCAAAGCGTTGAAGAACTTGAAGCGCAGCACATTTTCCAGCCAAGCGCCGGGCCCGGCGGAAGCCGAGGCCCCTCCCGCCCCTTCTCCACACAACGCTTTTGATTTGAGCCGCTTTTGATTTTGGCGTTGCTTTTTTCTTTTCAAGAGATCAAAAGAACGCGGCCTGGGCCGCGCCTGAAAAGCCCCCTCCGGGGAGGGTTAGGACATGGGCCGGGGCTCCCGCCCCAGCCCCGCTTTGCCTTCCCTTGATTTCAACGCCCACAAAAAAGCCCCGGTTTCCCGGGGCTCTGTCTGCAACGCTCAATGGCAATCAGGCCTTGAACGGGTGCGCCGGCCATTCCTGGTCCGGGTGCTTCTTTTTCCACGCCTTGCCTTCAGCGGTTTCGGCCCACGCAAGGAAGGCCTTCGGCTGACGTCCAGTGCCAGCCCAGGTGGTGCCGTCCGGGATCTGGAACTTCGGGGCGCGACTGATGCCGGCGCTCGCGGAAACCGCCTTGCGTGGCTCAAGCAGCGCCTTCAGATCGTTCTTCTGCTTCGTTGTGTAATGCTGCCCAAACTGCTGCAAGGTCTCATAGACTCCTGCAAAGCTGGCCCCGGCTTCAGCGGCGACCGCTTCGCTTTCGGCTTTTTCCATTTCGGCCAGCAAGGCCTCGGCCTCGGCCTTTTTCTTTCGGATTTGTTCAAGCGTAAGTGCCACGGCTTTCCCTTGGGGTTGGTCAAACCCCGATCCTGCCCTTTTGCGAGACCGCTGTAAATCCTCAACGGCCCAACCCCGGCTCTCCCGTGGCAACTGCCACGGAGGTTGACCCTCAAGAGTCACTGAGGGGATGCCGTACGCCGACCACTGGAGCAGGCCTCGGCGGTTGCGGGGGACTGACCGTGCCCACCCCCACCTTCCACCATGCAATGCCGCAATGTCCAAGGGCTACCGGGCGCCGGCAAAGCTTTGGACAGCGGGAGCAATGCTTAGCGTGGTGCGGAGCGGAGGCGCGATGGCGGAGGGCCATACTGTAGGGTTCACCGGCCCAACACGCATTCCCTGACTAAGCTAGAGCGGTAGCCTACCGTGATAGAGGTGACCGATGGCTGAGGCCGCCCGTCAGTTTGCTCTGGAGTCGTTGCGGATCCTGGATTCCGACCCCGAGCCCTTTTTCGATGCGCTGATGCGGGCCGCGAGAAACATGACGGGCATGCCGGTCGCCCTGATCTCCTTGGTGGACGGGGACCGCCAATGGTTCAAGGCCCAGATAGGCCTTCCCGGTGTGGACGAGACGCCCCGCGACATTGCCTTCTGCACCTGGGCCATCCAGTCCGATGAGCCGTTTGAGGTGGCAGACGCCGGCCAGGATGCCCGCTTTTCGACCAACCCGTTGGTCTTGGGTCCTCCTTTCGTCCGCCACTATGTCGGCGCGCCCATCAGCGCCAATGGCCAGAACGTGGGAACGCTTTGCCTGCTCAGCCCAAACCCGGGAACGATCTCAGCGGAGCAGGGAGCAGCCCTGTCATGCTTGGCCCAGGCCGCCGCAGTCGGCATGCAGCAGCGCGCTCGCCTTCTTGAGCGGGTCAGCGAATCCCAGGCCTTGCAACGGCGTTTTCAGAGAAGCCAGTTCTTTCTGGAGCGCACCAATGCACTGGCCAAGGTCGGAGGGTGGGAGCTGGTGCTTGGAACTGGAGAAATCAAATGGACCAAGGAGACCCGGAGGATCCATGACGTCTCTGACGACGCGGTGCCCGGCCTGGACACGGCGATTGCCCTGTGTCCGGAAGGCGCACGGCAGCGGCTGGAGGCCGCCCTGGAAGACTGTATCTCATCGGGTGTGCCCATCGATTTGACCCTTCCGTCCAGCAAGCTTTCGGGGGAGCGCACGTGGGTCCACGTGGTGGGCCAGCGGGAAGAGACCGAAACCGGTGCCCGATTGATCGGCGCGATCCAAGACGTGACGGAGCAACGGGCGGCGGTCGAGGCCTTGGCGCATAGCGAGGCACGCTACCGCAGGCTGTTCCAACACAGCCTCGGCCTCATCTGCACGCATTCCTTGGACGGGACGGTCACGTCGGTCAACCCTGCGGCCTCGCACTCACTGGGTCTCTCGGAGGGTGACGTCGTCGGCCGATCGCTGGCCGAGCTCATTCCCCAGAGCAAGCAGGACGCGTTCAAGGCTTACTTGGATCGCATCCGGGAAAACGAGAGCGACTCGGGCATGATGGAGCTGGTGGCCCGCGACGGATCGCGCCGCTTCTGGGCGTATCACAACGTGCTGGACACAGAAGCCCAACCGCCCTACGTGCTGGGCCACGCGCAAGACATCACGACTGAGCAGCAGCTCCACGACTTGGCGACCCGCGACCCGCTCACCCGAGCGTTCAACCGTCGCTACTTGGCCGATCTGGCCCACCAGCAGTTCGATGGGTGGGGCTGTCTGGTGTTTGACTTGGACCACTTCAAAGAAGTCAACGACACCCAAGGCCACGCCCAAGGCGACAAGGTGCTGGTCGACTTCGTGGCTTTCCTGTCCGCCCCGCTCCAAGGCGAGGAAGCGGTGGTTCGGCTCGGGGGCGACGAGTTCCTCGTGTTCGTCCCCGATGCGACGTTGGAACGGCTGAGCGTGTTGGAGGACACCTACCACGAGCGCGCCGGCGAGGCACCGATCCGCTTTTCCGGCGGTTGCGCCATTGGTCGGCCCTCGGAATCGGTGGCCGATACCATCAATCGCGCAGACATGAAACTCTACGACCGCCGAAAGCGGGAACGGCAGTGAGCCTGCCCTCAGATCCGGGCATGGGGCCAGTTGTGGGCTGCCCCCTTACGCCGATGATCGCCTTTAGCGTAGCAAGCGGCCCTTCAGTGCCGCCCAATCTCACCGATGGAGAGGGCAACATGGATAAGCGGGTGTGCTTTGATTTCGAGATTGATTTCAGCAACGGGGGCGGGATTCAGGGCCAAGGCTTCCGGCTGGACATCGCCGGTGACGACATCACCAATGAGGCGTTGGCCGACTACATCGTGCGCGACATGCGCCTGCTGATGGTGGGTGAGGTTCGCATCCTCAACAAGGAAATCATTGAGGAGCCTCATAAGCGCCCGGCGCACGACCAAGACGGTTCAACTGTCCACGACTCAAAGGACGGGTGAGCGGCCATGCATCCTGATGTTCTCGGCTGGGCTGCAACCGTAGTGCTGATTGCCACGCTGGTCCGGCAAATGATCAAACAGTGGCAGTCTCCCCACCCCGAAACGGTCTCCAAGTGGCTGTTCGTCGGTCAGATGACCGCGTCCACCCTTTTCACCGTCTACAGTGCACTTTTGGGGTCAACGGTGTTTGTGGTGACCAATGCCCTGCTGCTGCTCACGGCCGTGGTGGGACAGATCCTGGCTTGGCGTCGACGTCGACGAACCGACGCACCGCCTCCCTGCTGACCCAGTATTGGCTGCACCAAGGAAAGCCGTGGTAGGCGTTTAGCAGCCACTCTTCGTCAGATCCGAAACGGACGCCGCCTGACATGCTCGACCCGGCCTCCGACCGTGACCAGCGTCGAGATGGCCCAGTCGCTGGAAGCGGACACGGGCGGAAGCAACAAGATCTCAACGCCAGCCCCCATCGCCGCGCCTTTCCATACCTCCACTGTGCCATCCTCGCTGGGACTGCGGTGGAGGCCCCAATCCGAGGCGAAATCCGTCAGCGCTTGCCGTCCATGTATCCTATCGAGCGCGCTGCAAAGCGAATCATACTGAGCACTCCTCATTCCCCTCCCCCTTGCATCGTTTTCTAACCTGCGCTTCACCATCCATCCCAGACTACTTCATGGCAGACATGAAGATCGAAAGCCAGTCTGAATCCCTCAGGAGAACGCCAACTTTCTGACGGGGCAGCCTCCGATCCATTACCTGAAGCTGGGACCAGGGACGACCGCCTAAGCCGATTCAGGCAGGGTTGCGCGGCTGCCCGTCGTCTATCAACAACACCGTGCGGCAAGCGCGCGCCAACTGCAAGGCAGCCGACATGTCCGCATAGCTTCGATAGGGAGAAAATGCGCCGAGCGGGCCCGACACGCGATCGCCCTACTGGTTGGTTCAGAACAGCTCCGTCTGAGCCGGTGGGTAGACAAGCGCTGGCCCGACGGCCTGCGCCATCGGGTTCAGCGGATGCGGTTTGGGTTCGGCGTGGGACACGATGTGCAGCACCTCATGGCCCCGGTGCGTCAGCAGGTCGGAGATGAGACGTCGGTGGCAACGCCACCACGGTGCCTCCGCGCACATCAGCGCGGTCCGATGTTCGCCCCCCAGTGCAAGCACCTTCGATAGCCCGCCGGCGAACTCGGCGGTCGCCATGTGGTCTGCGTAGCCCTGAAACGCGGCGTTGTCCCACGCACCATTGGGCGAATCCGGCTGCACCTTGCGCCGCCCGCCCAGTTCAGGAATCCAAAGATACTCCACGCCGTGCGCTGGCAGCGTTTTAGCCATCTGCTCGGATGCGAACCAAGGGTGACGACGCGATCCTGGGAAACGACGCACGTCCGCGATCGCCGAGATGCCTTGTGCGAACAGCAGGTGTAAGAACTCGTCCCAAGGTCGAGTGGAATGCCCGATGGTCCAGACGGTCACCGGGGTCGGAGCGGGAGCATCGCACTGCATGAGGCTCATTGGACAGGAGCCGGCATCAAGCCCGCGTGCTCATCACGTGCTCGGCAGCTGCCAACGACGCTCGCGTCTGCCCGTCTACGCTCGGACACGACCGCGGGGATAGCGGCTAGTCGTTTCGGGCCCATTTCGACAAGTTCTGCTTCAACGCATCGATGCCCTCCCAAGGATCCTTGCGGCGACGTTTCAGCTTGCCCGGCACGTCCTTGATCGTGAACGCGTCAGCCCGCTTGAGCTTGGCCAGCTCACTCCACGCCAAGGGCATGGCCACCGGAGCGCCAGGCCTCCCTCGCAGTGAATAGGACGCCACGGCGGTGGCTCCTCGTCCGTTGCGGAGGTAATCGACGAATATCCGCTTGTTTCGCAGGGCCTTGGTGGCGGTGGCCAAGAACCGCTGAGGTTCCGACTGGGCCAGCGCGTCGGCGAATCCTTTGGCGAAGCGCTTGGTCAGGTCCCAGTCGCACCCCGGGTTGAGGGGCACCACGACATGCAGGCCCTTGCCTCCGGATACCCGAAGGAAGGACTCCAACTCCAGCTGGACCAAAAGCTCCCGGATATCGGTGGCGGCCCTTTTCACTTCGGCGAAGGGCACGTCCGGGCAGGGATCCAGGTCGAACACGACCCGATCCGCCCGGTCGGGCTCCTCCGCGTGGCTTCCCCACGGATGGAACTCCAGGGCATTGAACTGGACCAGCTCCAGCAAGCTGGCCGCGTCGCGCACTACGAGGTAGTGGGCGTTGATGCCGCTGTCCTCCTTCAACTTGACCGAGTCCACCAGCTCCAGCCCGGCGGTGTGGTGCTTCTGGAAGAAGCAAGGCTTGCCGGTGCCGGCGGGGCAGCGAATGATCGAGAGGGGCCGATTGATCACCTCTGGGAGCAGGTGATCCATGACCGCCGAGTAGTAATCCCAAACGTCTTGCTTGGTATAGCCGTCGCCAGGGAAAAGGACCTTGCTCGGGGAGGACAGCTTGGGCGGCATGCGATCGGCTTGAGGCGTTGGGGCGGTCTTGCGGGCAGAAGACACCGCCGATGCCCGCTTCCCGCGGCCGCCCTTTACCGGGGCGCGGTCTGAGTCGGTCAGATCGGCCACGTCCTTGTCGGCCCTCACGGCTTTCAAGGAAGCCTGGCGCAGCAGTTGCTGTCCGCCGATGCCGCGATAGAACACCTCCACCACAAAGCGCGGCTCGAACCAAGTAGCGGCCCGGAGATCGGTGTCCTCCGTGGGCACGTAGGCCGTCGGCTTCTTGCCTCCCCCTTGGATCCTCTTGCTCACGTCCTTGATCAACGCGTCGGAGAACCCGGTGCCCACCCGGCCCACGTAGAGCCAACCGTGTTTGGGGTCAGGTTTGGCCAGAAGGAGCGAGCCAAAGCCGCTGCGGCTTCCTTTGGGGGCCGTATAGCCCACCACTGCGAACTCATCGCTGGCCAGCTGCTTGGTCTTGCGCCAGTCGTCGCTGCGGCCGGTGTGGTAGCCGCGATCGGCGCGCTTGGAAATGATGCCTTCAAAGTGCTGTTCGCCCGCCAGGCGGTAGGCCTCGTTGCCGTCGCCTTGGACGTGAGAGCTGAAGGCCAAATGGCCGGCTTGGCCCTCCAGCAGCTCCTGCAGGAGCGCCTTACGCTCCAACAGAGGTGCTGCGGCCACGTCCACGCCATCGATGTGCAGCAGGTCGAAGAGCGCGTAGGCCAGCGCGCCTTGCCGCTCCCCGGACAATGTCGCCTGGAGCAGGTTGAAGTCCTCCTTGGTGCCCGATCCGGCGATGAGTTCGCCATCCAAAGCCGCAGAAGTGAGGCCCAATGCCGCTACTGCGTCGCGTATCTCGGGGATCTTGTCGGTCCACTCCAACGCGTTCCGGGACCAGAGCCGGACGGCCCCATCGGCGACCGTTGCGAGGATCCGATACCCGTCCCACTTGATCTCATGGACCCATTGGTCGCCCTGCGGTGGGGCGTCCCCCAGCTTGGCCAACTGGGGCACGAAGGGGCCGGAAGGCGGGGCCGCCTCTTTCGCTTTGGGCAGGGCCAAGGCCTTCTTGGCCCAGTTCTTCCGTCGCGCACGCTTTGCAGGGAGGGCTTTGAGCTTCTTCTTGTCGGCTTTACCGCCGCCGGCCCTCTTGATGTCTGCCGTTGGGGCCGCCGACACATCGGCGAGCAGATCGTCCGCTTCCAGATCGCTCGCATACGCATCGTCGTCCTTGAACAACAGCCACTGCGGCTGACGGGCAGGCTTGCCGGAGCGGACCAGGTGCCACCCGCCTTTGAGCTTGGTGCCAAACAGCTCGAAGCGCAGGTGACCCTTGGCAAGTTGTGCCTCTGGGTCTCCTTGGGTGGCCCAGACGCCGTGATCAAACTGGGCCACGTGCCCACCGCCGTATTGCCCTTTGGGGATCTCGCCTTCGAAGCTGGCGTAGTCGACGGGATGGTCTTCTACTTCCACGGCCATGCGCTTGACCTTGGGGTCGTAACTGGGGCCTTTGGGGACGGCCCAACTCTTCAGGGCGTCGCCGATTTGCAGCCGGAAGTCGTAGTGCCGGCGGCTGGCGTGGTGGAGTTGGACCACGAAAATGGCGCGCTGCCCTTGGGGCAGCGCTTTGCCAGGTTCCGGCTCCTTGGTCTGGTCAAAGCGGCGCTTGCGGCGGTATTCGACCAAGGACATGACGGCTCCTCGTTACTTGCCCAGGTGCTTGCGAACGGCCGCAGCGGTGGGGCCCACGGCTTTGACGGCGGCCCGGAGCTCGTCGGCGGACACGCCCAGCGCCTTGGTCCAATACTGGAGCTCGTAGTCTTCGTTGACGTTGATGCGGTCGCGGTCCGGGCTGCCGGTGTTCTTCTTGTCGTCGCTCATGAGAATCTCCTTGGGTGATCAGGCGCTCTTTCGAGCCTTCTTGGCGGGGGACTTCTTTGCGGCTTTCTTTGCTGGGGCCTTCTTAACGGCGGCCTTCTTGGCAGGCTTGCTGTCTTTGGTGGAGGGCTTGGAGGCGGTCTTCACCGGCGTTGCCTTCGCCGGGGTGCGCTTGTTGGTCTCCAAGCTCTTTTGGAGCAAGGCCATGAAATCCACCACGTTGGTCGCCGAGTCATCGCGGTGCTCCGGTTCCTCAAACGTCGTCGTGGCACCGGCCTGCTTGACCCGCTTCTTGATGATGTCGGACAGGCGCTCGCGGAACTCGTCCTGGTAGCTGTCCGGCTCCCAGTCAGAGGTCATGCTCTCAATCAGCTGCTTGGCCATTTCGAGCTCTTTGGGCGCAACCCGGTAGTCCGACGCCCCCCCCTGCGGCAGTTTGTATTCGTCCGGAGCCACCAACTCCTGCGGGTAGCGAAGCAGGATCATGATCAACGCATCGCCTTCGGGCATCACCGCGCAAATGTATTCGCGCGTGCGGATGACCACCCTGGCGATGCCCACCTTGCCGGTTTCCTTCAGGGTCTCTCGGAGCAGGACATAGCCCTTTTCTGCCTTCTTGCCAGGCACCAAGATGTAGGGCTTTTCGAAGAACCTCAGCCCGATGCTCTCGGCGTCGACAAACGCCTCCACGTCGATGGATTCGTGCGTTTCTGGCGCGGCCGCAGCGATGTCTTCCTTCTCAATAACGACGTAGCTTCCCTTGTCGTATTCGAAGGCTTTGACGATGTCCTTCCAAGGCACTTCTTCGCCGGTTTCGGCGTTGACCCGCTCGTAGCGAATGGGCTTTTTGTTTCGTGCGTCCAACATGCGAAAGCTCAGATCCATGCGACGCTCGCCGGACATGAGGGACACCGGAACGTTGAGCAGCCCGAAGGACAACGAACCACTCCAGATAGGCCTGGGCATGCCAGCCGCCTCCAATCCTAGGGCCTTTCGTTGTAGGCCCGCCCGCGTCGGCCGGGCGTGAACCCGGCCGGCGCGGCGCAGTGGTTACTTTTTGGCTTCGACGCCCGGGGTGGCGTCGCGCACCATGAACTCCTCGGTCACCTCGGGCAGGTGGGCCGCCAGCCAGTCAGCCATCGCCTCTTCCTGCACGAGGATTTCTTCGCAGACCCGGGCCGTTTCTGCATCGCCCGCCGTCTTGGCTGCGGCGATCAGGGCCGTGTAGGAGGCGATCTCGAAATGCTCGAAGACGTAGCCGGCCATCGCGCCTTTGACGATCTCATCGGAGGCCGTCATGCCGCCGACGGCCTGACCGAAAGCCGCCATCTTGCCCATCACGTCCTTGAGGGTCGACGGCGAGCCGCCCAGGCGCTTGATGCACCCCTCCAGCAGTTCGCGTTGACCGATGGTTTCCTGAATGTGTTCCTCGATGCGCGCCTTCAGCACCGGGTAGTGCTCGATGCGGGACGCCTGCCCCTTGAGCATGGTCTCCGCCTGCTGCTCCATCGCGTGGGCGTCGCGGAGCCAGTCCAACAGGTTCTCTTTGAGCTCTGCCATGAATCTCCTCCTATCGTGTCGGGCGAAGCCTTACCGTATCGAGGCTGGGATGCGGATCAAGCGATCCCCGAGTGAAGGCTTGGCGAACGGCGGAGCGTCCGAGACCGCCGATGTGTGGGCCTGGCGATCGATGGTCTTCGTGGTGAACGGCGCGCATGCAACGCATTCGCAGGCCATTGACCGCTCCCGCCCCATGCTGAACGCTCCTCAGCGCCAGGCCATCCTCATGACCCGTTCCGCGCTTTTGCTCGTCTTGCTGGCCCCCTCTCTCGCCTTCGCTCAGCAGGGGGACGGAACCGACGTCCAAGCCAACGTCCACACGTTCAAACCGGCCAAGGCAGAGGCGACGCCTGAGCACGTTCAGGCCCTGAAGGTGCCCAGCGGCTTCCAGGTGCGTCCCCTTGCGCAAGGCCTTCAGATTCCCCGGATCATCGCCGTAGCGCCGGACGGGCGGATTTATATCTCACGTCGAGATCAAGGCGACGTGCTGTTGCTGGAGGATGCCAATGAAGACGGAGCCTTGGACGCCGAACCGAAGGTGGTCTTCTCACGTCCAGGAGCGCACGGGCTGGCCATCGCCAACGGGCAGCTGTATGTCGCCACGGCCAACGACGCGTGTATCGCGCCCCCATACGCCCGGACGGCACGTTGGGTCCAGAGGAACGGATCATCAACGACCTGCCCGATGGCGGTCAGCACCCCAACCGCACGCTGGCCTTTGGCCCTGATGAGATGCTCTACATCAGCGTGGGCTCGTCCTGTAACGCGTGCAACGAGACCAATCCCGAGCATGCGGCGCTGCTGAGGTCCTCGCCGGATGGCAAGAGCCGGTCCATCTTTGCCAGCGGCCTGCGGAACACCATCGGCTTTGCTTGGAACTCCAAAACGGGGGAGCTGTGGGGGATGGATCACGGCATCGACTACTTGGGCAACGATGAGCAGCCCGAGGAGCTCAACCGCATTCAGAAAGGAAAGAAGTATGGTTGGCCCCACATCTGGGGCAAGGACGGGGTGAATCCCCAGAGCACCCCGCCAGGGCAGATCAGCAAACAGCAATGGGCGGCGACAAGCGAGCCCATGGTGCTCGGCTACACCGCCCACGCGGCCCCCATGCAGATGCTGTTCTACACCGGCCAGCAGTTCCCGGCAGCTTACCGGGGGGACGCCTTCGTGACGATGCGCGGTTCCTGGAACCGCAAGCCTGCGTCGGGCTACGAGGTGGTGCGGGTTCGTTTCAACGCCGGCAAGCCGGTCGGGTTTGAGCCCTTCCTGACAGGCTTCCTGGTCGACAACGGCCAGGCGCATATCGCAAGGCCCGTCGGTCTGGCGATGACGAAGGGCGGTGCACTTTTGGTCGGCGACGATGCCAACGGCGTCATCTACAGAGTGACTTACGGCCCAGGCCAAGCGTCCGCCTCCCCCGCGACCGCAGTGCCTAGCGGGCCCTTGATGGCCCAAGTCAATCAAGGCTCGGGCGTGCCGTTGGCCAAGGATCGGATCGGCAAAGCCGCCACGTTCGAGTTCCGCTCCCCGTCGTTCTCCTCGGGCCAAGCATTGCCTCCCCGCTTCAGCGCGTATCACGACGATGCATCGCCCGCTCTTTCTTGGAGCCCGGTGCCTGGTGCCAAGTCCTATGCGCTGATCATGGAGGATCCGGATGCAGCCAACGTCAAACCCTTCGTTCACTGGGTCGCTTACAACATCCCAGCGACCACGCAATCGCTGCCGGAGGGCCTGCCGGTCGATCCGCGACTCCTGAAGCCGGAGGGAATGCTGCAGGGGGTGAACAGCCGGGGGTCTGTGGGGTATTTCGGCCCCAAACCGCCAGTGGGCGATCGACCCCACCATTACCACTTCCAGCTGTTGGCCTTGGACACCGTGCTTGATATGAAGGCCGGGGCAACGCGGGACGAGGTGCTGAAGGCCGCGAAGGGCCACATCCTAGGCGTGAGCGAGACCGTGGGCACCTACCAGCAGGTCGAGGCCCCGCTGAAATAAAAAAGGGACCCGAAGGTCCCGACCGGTGCCCAAGGCCCGGAAACTCAATGAACCTCCAGTTCCTGGCAAAGGGACTGGAGGGCCGCGGCGATCTCTTTTAGGCGAAACGGCTTTTCAAGGAAGGGCGTGCCTTTGAAGCGTTCGGGCAGCCGGTTGGCCCCAAGGCCGGTCGTAAACAGGAACGGCACCCCCAACTCGACCAAGCGATCGGCCACGGGGTAAGACTCGACCCCGTTCAAGTTGACGTCCAGCACCGCAACATCGAAGGCCGCCTCCTCGGCGCATGCCAAGGCTGTGGGCAAATCTTCGGCCGTCTTGGAGACGTCGTAGCCGACTTGGGCAATGGCCTGCTCCAAGACCATCATGAGAGTGGGTTCGTCCTCTACAAGAAGAACCCTTACTGCTTTGCCGTCCAATCCCATGACTTTCTCCCTACAAGCGCTCTGAGTGGATGTGCCACGATTGGACAGTGTGGCCCGAGGGCTCGCCCGATTTGTTAAGAGGGCGCAAAAGGATGACGGCCGTCGCTCTTCTACACTGCGCACTCTGTCGCCCTTCGGTGGCCCTGCCGAGAGGATGACCCATGAACCAACCAGCGAAAGCGAAAACCGATTTGAGGGACGAGAGCCGGCAGTTTGCCCTGCTGGTGAACTCGGTCACCGACTACGCCCTATACATGCTCGACCCCAGCGGGGTGATCCAGACCTGGAACCCGGGTGGGCAACGAATCAAGGGCTACCAGGCTGCCGACGTGGTCGGCACCAACTTTTCCCGCTTCTACCTGCCCGAGGAGGCCCAAGCCGGCCTACCAGAGCGAAACCTGCGGACCGCGGCCTTAGAAGGGCGCTACGTCGCCGAGGGCTGGCGATTGCGGCAGGACGGGACCCGCTTTCGTGCCAGCGTCGTGATCGATCCCATCTGGGAAGACGGGGAACTGGTGGGGTTTGCCAAAATCACCCGCGACATCACCCAGCGCCACGAAGCGCAGGAGCAGCTGCTCCAAGCCCAGCGCGATCTCCTGCAGGCGCAGAAGATGGAGGCCATCGGCAAGTTCACGCTCGGCTTGGCCCACGATTTCAACAACCTGTTGACCATCGTGGCCAACTGTTTAGACCTCATCAGCCTGCGGGTGAAAAACGGAGGCGTGGCCAAGCTCATCGATACCGCGCAGCGGGCCGCCGAGCGCGGGGCCCTTCTGACTCGGCAGTTGCTGACCTTCGGCAAGGGACAAACCTTGGTGCCAGAGGCAGTCGACTTGGCCGCCTTGATGGCCGAATGCGAAGCGATGCTGCGCCGCTCCGCCGGCGACGCGATCGCATTGACCGTCGAAGTTTCCCGGGGCCTTCCGACCCTGTCGCTGGACAAGGCACAGCTGGAGGCCGCAATCCTTAACCTGGTGTGCAACAGCCGCGACGCCATGCCGAAGGGCGGAACGATCCTCATCACGGCGTCTGCGCGGCAAACCCGTGATCCTACGTTGCCCAACACCAGTGAAAGACCTTACATCTGCCTGAGCATCCGAGACGACGGTTCAGGGATTGAGGCAGACCAGCAGGCCAGGGTATTTGAACCGTTTTTCACCACCAAACCCATTGGAAGGGGCAGCGGGCTGGGCTTGAGCCAAGTGTTTGGCTTCACGGCCCAGTCCGGCGGGTTCACCGAGCTCCAGAGCGAGCTTGGGAAGGGAACCCGCGTTAGCCTTTGCTTCCCCGCACCAGAGCATTGAGATGCCGATCCACGTGTTGTTTGTTGAAGACGAAGACGATCTCCGCAGCGTCGTCGTCGAGGCCCTGACCTCTCAGGGCTTCCAAGTCACTCCCGCCAGCAACGGGGACGAGGCCCTCGTCCTCCTGCGCGGCAGCGCCAAGTTCGCGGTGGTAGTGACCGACTTCAACATGCCGGACAGCGCCGACGGGCTGGAGGTCGCGGCGGAAGCCGCGGTTGCTCAACCCCAGGCCCGCGTCATGCTCGCGTCTGGCCTTCAACGCTCGCAGCTGCCCCCCCTGCCCGAGACGGTTCGATTTCTCCCGAAGCCTTACCGCTTCCGACAGCTTGTGACGGCGATCCACGAAGACTTGGGTTGCACGTAGGGGTCGGATTCCTTGCGCGGCCTGGCGGTCGCCAACAACTCACTTCCCCACCAGTGCGCGCCTGCTCACCAGAAACATCAAACGGTCGATCGCCGTTGCGTTCAACGCTTCTCCATCCCCCCGCACCTTGAAACCGGCCCAGTCGCCCACTGCGACCTCGCTCAGCTCCTTGACTTCCACTGGCAACCAGCGCATGGGCCAGTAAGGCAAGCGGCGATCCGTGATCGTCCCTCTTTGCAGCTCGATCAGATCGTGATGGCTCGAGGCTCCGAGCACCCTAGAGAACGCCACGTCCAACCCGTCCGGGGGTCCCTCCAAGTATTGGAGGAAGCGCGTCCCGTCGAACAAGAGCACCCCACTGACACCTGCGTCCCGGTTAAAACGAG
The DNA here is from genome assembly GCF_013464485.1 of Stenotrophomonas maltophilia. Taxonomy (GTDB): domain Bacteria; phylum Pseudomonadota; class Gammaproteobacteria; order Xanthomonadales; family Xanthomonadaceae; genus Stenotrophomonas; species Stenotrophomonas maltophilia_AW. The sequence goes on along the minus strand of NZ_RAUX01000005.1, from coordinate 44,098 downwards.
TTGCGTCGTCGACCAGCTCCTGGAGCTTGCCGCTCCGGAGGCCAAGCAGATCGCCGCGCAACGCGTCGGACGCCTCGCTGACATACACCACAGCCCTGATGGGCATTGGGCGCTCCTTCTCAACTGGTCTGGCCGTCCCCCCTTCCACGGAATGTAGTCGTGCCTCGGCGTTTAGGCAATGGCGCAGACTAGAGGTCGAAGGTTTTCCAAGTGATTGCTGGTAAGGACGGGGATCGTCTGGTCCGCCCACCCGCGAAGGGGATCCGGACGCTTAGTCGCACCTCACCTCCGCCACAACCCCAATGCCCTGCAGCGGCGACGGCAACACGGCTTTGCACACGCCCGACACCTCGACGGCCATCCCCGGCTCGGGGTGCTCCAAGTAGAGCGCTCCGTCGTAGCCCACCATTGCTTGTTCGTTCGGCGTAGATGCCAGGGTGCCCGGCGCGATGCTGACCCCTGTCAGGGTGAAGGCCCGGGCGTTTTGGGTCAGCACGGGGAAGGTCACCCGCACGCCGCCTTGGCGGGGCGCCACGGATTGCTTCTCGGTCTCGCCGATTTCCACGCCCACGGGCAGGCCCTTGTCCTTCAGGCTCACGGTCGTGGTCATGAGCGCGGGGATGTTGGTGACCAGCACCCTACCCCTCTTGTTGGTTTTTCCCGCGGGCGCGCCGTTGACCCGCACCAGCAAGCCCGCTTGGCCCGGCACGTCCACGACCGCATAGCTGGCGTAGGCCGGACGCCCGAAGGCCACGCCGCGGTGGTCCAAGAACACGGAGCCGGAGAAGTTGGCCGCCACCTGGGTTTGGCCGTCGTAGCGGTCCAGCATGATCCGGGCGTCGCCGTAACGGGTCATGGCATCCGCCGTGGCCCGCGTGCTGCCCTGATCGCCCTCGATGTGCTCTGCAGCCAAGCGAAGGCCGCCCTCGGTGCGGTAGGTGGCCCGGGTGGTCAGGGAGTCTTGGCCTGGAGCTTGGCGGGCGCGCACGCCCACGCTGGCCTTGCTGCCGAAGCGGTAGGTGTAGCTGGCGGCCACTTGAAGATCGTCGCCTTGGAGGTCTCGGAGCACGTTCGCGGAGACCTCGCCCGCGGTGCCCAGGTTCGCGCTCACGCCCAACGAAGCGAAAGCCAGGCGAGAGCGCCCCGTGTCGATGGCGCTGTAGGTGCCGCGCGCGGCGAAGCGGCGATCCGGGCGGTAGGAAATGCTGGCTTGGGTGCGCGACGCGATGGGCAGCGCCGTCTCGCTCTGCAGGCGCCAGAAGCCGTTGTTCTCGTCATGCTCCAGGCGGACGCCAAACGTGGGCCCTTTATACTCGTAGGCAGCTGCCCAGCGCGTCCCGCCGTCGCTTGAACGCCCCACCTCGCCGTCGAGCACGCCCCAGGTGCCTGGGGCCCAGGCGGAACCCACAGTGACGTTGCCCTTGCCGTTCCCGCCCACCTGTCCACCCGCTCGAATGGTCCAGCGGTCGTTGACGCCTTTGGCCCAGGAAGCACTCACGCCGGCCGTGGCATAACGATTTTCGTCTTCGCGGACTTGGCCAGCGACGATTTCCCAAGCGGAGAGGCCGGGGCGCAGCAGGGTTGGCGCGACGTAGAGCCGTGCATTGGAAACGGCGGTTTCTCGGCCGTAGGCGTCGCGCACGACCACCGCCGTTTGGCTGGCTCCCAATGCCGCGTTTCGGCCGTCCACGGTGAAGGGGCCGGCCTTGACGTCTTGGCGCGTGATTTCGGCATGGTTGGACAGGACCTTGACCTGCCCCGGATCCAACGCGATGCCCCCCAAGGTGGGGACGGGCCACGTCGGCGTGAGCGGATCCAGGGCAGCCGGGTCCTTCGCGAGGCGAACGCCGCCCAGCGCCACGGGCCCGATGCGGGGCGTGGCGTAGACATCGCCAGCTTGCCAGGTCCGTTGGCGCTGCAGGTCGTCTTTCTGCCACGTAGTCATGCCGCGGCGCATGCCAAACCCGCTGGGGGATTGGTTGAGCTGCCCAGTGGTGGAGACCACGCCCCAACGCCCTCCGGTGCGCGCCTCCAGTGCCAAGGACGTCGCTTGTTGGCCGCCTGCAATCTGGGTGGCGAGGTTGTAGTTGACCAAGACGCCCCCGATGGCCGGCGAGGCCCGGGAAACCTGGGTGCCGCGTGGGGTGAGGTGCTGGGCTGGCTTGCGGTCGGCTGGGATGGTGAGCCGAACCGTGGCGTTCTCGGGGTTGTAAGTCACCGCAACCCCGAGCTGCTGTTCGGTGAGGTCATGGCCCTCCTCGCCCGGGCGAAGGGTCACGCCGAGCTGCTGCCACGTTGAGGACTCGGCCACCCACGCCCCGTTCTGCTGCCAGAGCACCACGGGGTCCTTGGCGGGCTGGCCGTTGGCCAGGATGGGCGCTGCAAGCACGGGCTCCACCCCATCTGGGATGGCCGCGTGAGTGCTGCCGATGGACAGGGCCAGCGCGAGGCCCAGGACGCTTCCCCGCCGCACGTGTCGCCCTCAGTTCACGGGGACGGCGACGGAAGAGCCGTTGACCGCGATCGTGAGCGAGGCCGCTTTCAAGCCGGGCTTGAGCTCAACCAGCTTGTTCTGACCAGGGAGCACCCACCCCAGCGCCCCTTCGCGCCATGCCGGCATGCCTTGAGGACCGACGGCGGTCAGACGTGCGGCGGTCGAACCGGTGTTGGTCAGCAGAAGGCCGTCGGCGGTGAAGCGGGCCGTGAGCACCGGAGGACCGGCCTTGGCGTCTTCAAACCCCACCGGCAGGTTCTGGTGAATCAACAACTGCACCTGGCCCGCCGCGGACGGCTGGGGCAACTGGCGCAGCAGCACGCGGTAGTAGCCGGGCGTGCCGACGCCCTGGGTGCGGACCAACCGCACGGCCCGGCGGGACCCAGGTGGGATTTCGACAATGGACGGCGCCGCAAGCACGGTTGTAGCTGGGCTGGTCACGTCCTGCCCGCTGGGATCTTGGGACCAGTCCAGCACCGTCACCTGAAAGCGCTCGGGGATTTCACCGTGGTTTTCCAAGGTCAACGCCCCTGCCTTTTCTCCAGCCGGGGCCACGATGCTTGTGGGAAACAACGACACGTTGCCCGCCCACGCAGGAGCGGCGCACAGCAAAAACAATGGAACCACCAACAAACGCTTCAACATCATTCCTCCAAATCGATCACCTCCTTTGATCCAACCAAAACATTTAAAGTTGTCAACCCACCCTCAAAAGAAAACCCCCGGAGATATCCGGGGGTTTGGTAGAAACCCTTTGAGGGTCAGTAAGTCAGGGTGACCGCAATGGTGTCGGAGAAGGTCCCGCCGGGCACCTTGTTCAAATCGTAGAAGGCATAACCGATGCCGATCATCTGCTGCTCACCGGTCCCCACGCCCTCCCAAGCATCGGCCCCACTGCCCCACACTTGGCTGGCACCAGGATCTTTGAAGAGGCCGTAGGCGACGAAGTTTCCGGCCCCATCGGACACGGCGCGGTGATTGGGACGAGCAATCGCGGCGCCGTAGTTCAACCCATCGCCAGGCACGATGCTGAAGGCGGTGCCTTGGTTGCAGCGAACCATCAACGCACCATTGGAATAGCCCTGCGTGCCGGACGCCAAGCCGTTGTATTCACCGCCGCCCAGCTGGGTCACGAGCAGGCTGCACTCGTTGTTCACGGTCGCAGAAATCATCAGGTCTTCGGTGACGTCAGCGGCGGACGCCGAAGTGGCAGAAAACGCGGCCATCAAGGCCAGAGAAAAAGAAAGGGTCTTGCGCATGAAAAATCCTCCTCGGATTTAGGGAAAGGGAAAGTGGCCCGGATTGGGCTTGCTTCACCAATACTCGATAAATCCATTTGCGCAAGAGGATCTGCTGACAAGATTTTGCGGATCCCCTCCAAGTGCTTGCACCGAAGACACGAGTTAGCTAAAAAGCAATCGCCGGTCGCAGAAGCGTCGGTGTTGTGCCCGCATAGCCAATAGGCTCCGGGTGCCCGAGGTCCACCCAATGGGGGCGCGGGAATCTTTTTTTGATTCCGGAGCCATCCATGACGACCAAGCGCCTCAAATCCATCCGCACATCCGCCTTCCATGCCCAGTCTGGCCGCTGCTTCTATTGCGGCCTTCCGATGTGGCTCGCGGCTCCTTCAGAGCTTGGGCTGAAGCCCAGCAAGGCCCGAGCCTTTCAATGCACCGCCGAGCACCTGGTCGCCCAGCAGGACGGGGGCCGAGACGTATCCGGGAACGTGGTGGCCGCACACGCCCGGTGCAACCAGTGCAGGCATAAGCGGAAGGGGCCAGCCCCTTCCCCTGAAGCGTTCCGGGCGCTGGTTCTGAAGCGGCTGGCAGTGGGAAGATGGTGGCCAAAACAGCCGCCAGGGATTGGGCATGCTCCTGTATGACCTCATCAAGCTCTACGAACCCTCGTTTGAGCCGGCTCGCACCAAGGTTCACTTGGCCCGAAACAATAAGATCGAGGATCCGATCGATGTTTGGCTGGACGGCCGGTTTGACGACTGGCAGTGCTGGCAGCGGCAGCGGAACTTCGACCGGGACATGGTCTTGTCCCTCATCCAAATCCCCAATACCTACCGTTGGATGTTCGCCGGCCTCTTCCGATCCGTGGGAAGCAGGCCCGATGTGGATGCCAACGGAACGCCCCACGTTGACTACACCTTGGAACGCATCGACAGCACACTTGCGTTAGAAGGACGCCTCTTCGTGACGGGGAAATACGTCAGCCGCACCTCCTACCTCAGAGGCGAGACCCTCACGGGGGACATGGTGGTGCACGAACTTCTGGCAGAAAAGCTGGGAGACGGAGAGTTCCCTGGGTTCGGACAAGTGGACATCGACAAAGATACCCTGGACCGCGTCGTTGCCAGCGGCAACAACTCTTGGCGTGCCGCTCTTTCCAGTGTGAAAGGCATCTATCTCTTAACGGACAGCAAGACCGGCCTGCTCTACGTCGGAAAAGCAGACGGCGACGCCGGCATCTGGGGACGCTGGCGCCAGTATTCGAGCACAGGGCACGGCTGGAACAAGGCCTTGGTCCAAGAGTTCGGCATCAAGGCCACTGACCGTCAACGGGATCTCCGCTTCTCGATCCTCGAAGTCATGGACCGGCGCTCCCAAGAGAGCCAAATCGACAAGAGGGAGTCGCACTGGAAGCGGATCTTGATGTCCCGCAACGGCTACAACCGCAACTAGCAATGTTCAGCTGAGCCGCAGAGAACCGTCATCTTGTGATCATAAGCGCCATGCCCGTGCCACCGCGTGCTCGGATTCCGAACGCTCTTTCAGAAAGACAGGCGCTCAGCGATCCAATCCATCCATCCGGACCGTGCAGCCGTCGCATTGGCGCTCAAGGGTCCACGCCCGGGGATGAGGTCAAGGGCGTCGGCTTCGGCGCGGAACTGAGGGAAGAACGGGCCATTGACGCCCATCACGAAGAAGTCGCCTTGTAATGCGCAACAGGCTTGGCAATGGTTGACCCAGTAAGTGGCATCGGCGGTTTCCGAGCGCCCTGGCTTGAGCCAAGGTGCCGCCTCGCGCACGTGCGCGGCGACGTGATCGTCCAAATCATGGATCCCGTGCAACGTGGCCGCATCGCCTGCTTCCGGCTCGTCCTCTGGCTCCTCTACGTCTGCGAAGTCCACGAAGGACGGGACCCACACCGACGTTACCGGCGTTGCCTCGCCGCACGTCCAACACTCCACGCTGGCCTGCAGGAGTGCATAGCTCGGAGCGGACAAGGTTCGTGTCATTTGCGCTGCCCCACGTCCGCGGCTCGCACCTCTTGAAGGCGCAGGGACAGCTTGCTGGCAGACACCTTCCCTCCACCACTCCCGCGCGCCTCACGGACAACCGCCAGGGCCATGACCACGGCTTGGAGGAGATCCGATTTCGTCCGCCCCTGCTCGCTCCACTCGCCCGGAAGGTTCGTCAATGCAGCGACCGCGTCCTTCCCTGACAAGTATTGGACGCACGTCAAGGCGGACCAATGAAGCCCAAACTGGGTGCGCAGTCGTGTTCCCGCCTCCTCTTGCAAGAGCGTTCCTTCCGCCATGTCGAGCAACACGTGTGCAGCGGCCAACGCCTTGGACGGGGCATTCGCAGGGCCTTTGTCCACGGGATTAAGCAGCCGGCTTCGGCTTGGCCTTCTTGGCAGGTTTCCGAATCGGCTTTGCCTTCTTGGCGACCTTGCCCACCTTCGCAGCTCCCTTAGCCGCGGCCTTCTTCACCTTGCCAGCGGCGGGCGGGAACTTGGCCCCAGGGTTGGCCTGCGCCCATGCCTTGCCTTCGGCCGACCTGGCCCATGCCGTGAAAGCCTTGGGTGCCAGCCCTCGGCCTGCCCAGGTCTCTCCGGTCGGGAGTCGATACTTGGGGGCGACTTTGCCGAGCTTTCGGCCCTTCAGCGACCCCGCAGAAGGTTTCGGGGAACGCGCCGGCTTGACGTCGATGGCCTCGCCAATGAGCTTAGCAATCTGGCGACGCTGGGCAGCACTGAGAAGCTTCGCATACTTCTGAAGCACCGCGATGGCCTTAGGAACCTCACCGTCGCGTTTCTCCACCAACCGTTTTTGGGCTTCGAGTTGTTTGATTTCCGCGTTGATCGACTGAAGGGTGGTCAAGGCCAAGGCAAATACTCCGTTGAGGGCAAGCAAGGGTTATAGCCGATCGGCGGACCGAGGACCAAACTGCCTCGACGCGAATGATCGGTGCTTCCGAGGGTAGCATTGGGCCCTTTTCCCGAAGTGGGACAATACGCACCGCCCCACCCCGCTCGATCGGCACCCTACCCGGACAGGCGGACGGTCCACATTGACCAGCCAACCGATCTGGTAGCCGATATCTCGCCTAGTGAGACAGGTGGGCCTCACCATGCGCCAAAACATTGGCACAGTTCCGAAGAATCCATCCAAGCCACGATCTGTGTAGCATATTGCATAGGCCCTTCTAGTCGGCCGCACTTCTATCTCAAGGAATGAACAGGGGGAATCGATGGAAATCCTGAATGCGGTAGCACACAAGGTGAACAAGGACAGAGGCGTTAAGGGAGCGAGCCTTGGTGAGGCCAAGGGGGAGCTCGCAAGGACGGACGAGCTTAACTCGTTGATGCTCACCCTCCTCGACAGCTACAACAATCGCAGCTCCAGATTTGCCGGATCATTTGAGGAGGATGAGGACAACTACCGTTTCAGCGTCCATCTCAGAGACCACTTGGATGGAAAGACAACCTTCATCGAGTTCTCGATTCATGCAGGCCGTCGATTGGTTGTCTCGATGAACGACGTCATCTTTGCTGGCGGCGGCTACATGCTGATGCTTCGATATACACATCAGCAGAGAGACATGCTGATGGTTGCGAAGTTGAACCCTCAGTCCGGAGCCATCTTTTCTGACGACCTCGACAAGGTCGTGCGGGCGCCATATCTGAACTTGGATCGCCTCCAAGTCGCCGCCCGAATCGATTTGGCAGCTTGGCTTGCTGGCGGAGAACGCTACCTCAGCTTTGTGTTAAAGAAGAACAAAGACGAGGGCCCGTCCGACTACTTCCAAGATTTCGTGGGCTGCAAAGTCGATCAAGACTCAAAAGTAGAATCAAAGAAGCTTGTGCTGGTTGTGAAAGATTTCGCAAGCAGCTTGGTGGATGCCGGGGCAATGCCAGCCGGCGACGTACCCGACCTCCAGCGTCGAGCATTTGATTACGTTGAGGGCCTGAGGAAAAGCGAATCGCCTCGGCTAGATGACTTCGAGGGGTTGGCCAATGCAATCTGGCCCGATGAGCCTGCAGCGTTCGTTCACTTCCTCAACGGCCATGAAAGCGCCCCATCGGCAGGATTTCTTCCCGATGCCACGTCCATCAAGGCACTGTCCGATATCAACTACAAGAGCAAGGAGCTTTCACTCAAGATGACCTACTCCTTCAAGCAGGAGCACGTCCATCTTGACGGAACGACTGTTGTTATCAAGCACGCCCCTGAAAAACTGATCCAGGAACTCAACGAGTCCTGACATGCCAGCATTCGATTCAATCGTCGGCCTATGCCGTTTGAGCCGCACCTGCCAGATCGCAGGTGCCAACTTGATCGTGCGAACCGAGTCATCTGCTGAAGTGTCGGCCCTTATCGACGCCATCGAGGCAGGCGGGCGGCGCGTCGCCACGGTCTTTGAAGGGAAGGAGCGCCCGTTAGGGGTTGCGGGCATTGAACATGGATCTGAGATTGAACTTGTAGTGCACGGTGTTTCGAAGGCTGGCGAGGTCGTCGCGCAGAATACTGGTGCTCTGCTTTCATACAACATGGGGCGGTTCCAGGTCGAAGCACCGGAAACCTTCTATTTGCTCCAAGAGGACTATGCGCTCGGCGAGGCCCAAGTCCCAAGCCTTGTTGCCGCCTACTTGCGTTGTATTGAGTTCGCGGAAATCCTCAAGCGGGTGGCCGATGACTTCCGCGCGGGCATCGGCGGCCCAGGCACAGCCATCATTCTCACTGGCCGCAAGTTGAGCATCCCGCTCACCTACAGCCAGTGGCTCCTCGATGATGTTCCTTCGGCAGAGGACTTATCGCAATCACGTCACGCGATTTTTGATGACCACCTCAAGATTGGTCGGCTCGACGCGATCAAGCGTGTTCTCGTCAGGTTTTTATTCAACGTCCCCACCGAGCAGCGCTTCGAAGTTCTACTGCGATCGTGGGGCGAGATCATGCAGGCATTCCTGTCAGACTTCGACATCTATGCCTCTGGGTTCAACTTCGACAAGGCAAGAGAGGAGTTTGAGCGCCGGAAGCTCGATTTCGTCGTCAAGATGAATGCTGCAAGCTCCGACGCCATGACCAAGCTCATAGCCATTCCGGTGGGGCAAGGCTTGCTTGCGAGCCAGATGAAGACGGATGCGGCTTACACCGTAGTGAACCACGCCCTTCTCACTGCGTCCTTTGTATTTCTTCTAGTTGCTGCAATGCTGGTTGCCGCTCACGTTCTGACACTTCGCCAGGTGGGCTTTGAACTGAAAGCCGAATCGGAGATGCTGCGGCAACGCGCACTGCCCACCTACAACCAGCTGCGCCCAATGATCGAGCAACTGCAAACGCGGCTTCGTTTCCATCAATGGGGAGTTCCCATCGTCATGTCGATCCTTTTGCTCGTCACCACCGGCATGACGCTTATTGCCTACTCGGAACTGACGGCGACCACCTGAGCCTACTGGACGCAGTAAAGGTCACTGGCCGACTCGAAAATACTGGCTCCAGCCTTGTCATGTTCACTGTTCACATCTAGGCGAAGCGATCCCGGCCAAGTTGCAGTAGCGGTAGACAGCTGAACTGCTTACCCCAAGGTCTCGGGCTAACCGAGCCCGGCTCACCTCTTTCAAACGGCCCCTCACTTGGTCCACGCCCAGCCCCCGCAAGCTGCGCTGCTCCGGCCTTTTCAGGACACGCCCTAACCGAAGGGCTTGGCGGTCCAGGCCGATAGTGGCCGGCGACACACCCAAGCGCTGGGCCACCTCGGCCGAGGTCAGCCCGGCTCCGACCAGCTGCTGCACCTGCTGACGGCGCTCGATGAGCTCGCGGGCTTGGCGGGCCCGAAAGGCCTGCCGTCCGGAACCGGCCAGGCGGTGGCGCCTCACAAAGCGGTTCACGGCTTGGTGGGTAACGCCCAGGCGTTGGGCCAAGGCGCGCTGAGTCCCCCCTTCGTCCAGCAAGGATTGAACCTGGGCCGGGGAGCAGCCGCCGAGGAAGCCTTTGCGTGGAATCATGATGGAGTGGCCTGACGACGTCGCCCATCGCGCGGCGCTTTGAGACCTGCTCTTTTCATGTAAACAGATATAGACGACGCGCTGACCCCAAGATGCAGAGCCACAGCGTTGGCCGTCTGGAATCGGGCGAGCAGGATCTCGACCTCTGCTCGACTCAAGCCCGAGAGGGTCATTTTCTCMGCCGGTTTACGCATGCCCGGAAGCTTCAGCGGTTTGCGGTCGCTCGATGGTGTAGTGGCCTGGCGGCATCGCCCGTCCCGTGGCGCTTTGAGGCCGGCTCTCTTCATGTAAGAGGACACATGCGCCCCACTGGTTCCGAGATGCAAAGCCACTGCCTTGATGGTCTGGAATCGAGCAAGAAGGGCCTCTATCTCTGCTCGACTCAAGCCCAAGAGGGTCATTTTCTCTGCCGGCAGACGCACACGCGGCAGCTTCAGCGCTTGGCGGTCGGCCGTTATGCATGCGTATGGCACGGCCAACTGTTGCGCCATTTCAGACACCGATAGGCCGGCCTCGCTCAACCGGCGCACCTCTTTGCGCCGAGCCAGAACAACCGCCTTCTTTCCGTTTTGCGGCATGTCCAGTTCGTATTTCTTGCAAAACAGGCTAACCGCTTGCTGAGTGACGCCGATCCGAGCCGCCACACGGGTGCGGGTGCCCAGTTCGTGGAGCAGGCTCAGCACCTCCTCGACCGAGTGCCCTGCAATGCTGCTCGGTTGTCGTTGGCAGACCGGCAACCGCAGTCCAAGGGCTTGAGCATCTTTCTGCAAGGTGTAAACAGCCACCCCGAGGAACCTTGCGATGTCCTTTCGTGCCATGCCGGCCTGAATGCAGGCGCGGACCGCATAGCGGCGTTGGCTCACATACGCCCGGTAGCGCTCCGAGGGCATGGCATCCGCAGGATCCACACGCTGGGCGTGCTCGATTTGCTCCGCTTCGCCGTGTGCGTTGCGGTGCGCGGCCAGGGCGTCGTCCACGTCCTTGCTGAAAGGCGTGTTGCGTTGGGCTGCGTCGTAGATGGCCCGGATGTCTGCGGGCATCGGCAACAGCTCGATGCCATCCGGCCCGGGAAGAACGCCTGGGGCAAACAAGGTGGACGGCTCGCGTGTCATCGGCCCACCCAGTAGCCCAGCCCCGCGCTAAGCAAGGTGGCCGCGTATAGAGCGGCGTCCTCAGCGCTGGAAATGTTGAGGGCCATTACCACCGCCCCGAATGCGAGCGTGAGGACGCAACCCGCGAAGATCCCCCCAAAAATCGCGAAATCCACGTAGAGCGATGCGTCGCGCTTCCCGGCGCAAAAAAGGGCCAGCGATTGCTTTACGGTCGGGTAAGTCAACGCGATCATAAAAGAGAGAAACGCCGCCGAGCAGAGAAACACAGCAAGGACCAGCATGGAAAGGACCAGCATCGTCAACGCACTCATCCGCGCGACCTCCCCTTGCCCCAGAAAAAGGCCAGCAGACAGAGCACCGCGACCGTGCCGAGGACAAACAGGCCTCCCCCGGTGGCGAGCTGGTGCCAGACGCTGAAGGTGGCTTGGGCCAAGAACGCGGCGATGACCACCATCCCAACTCCAAACAGCCCGCCATGGATCACGACGCGGCCGTGCGTGCGAGCGTCTCGCTCACCGCCCCTCACCCGTTGCCAGGCTGCCTTGGCGTCGGCAAAGCGCTTCAGCGTCCAGAGAGGGACCAGGACCATGAGGCCGAGCAGGGTCAGCAAAAGAATCGCGCTCACCATGGGCGGCCCCCCGGGTGACTTCTGAGAGGGCGCGCTTGGAAGGTGAGAGGTTGGCCCCACTGGCTGGGCTTGAGATTCCACGCCATTGGCAGGTGGTGCAGCTCGTGAGGTTGCGCAGGGGAGCAATCCATGCCGTCTAGAATGAGGTGACCGTAATGGTGGGCAATGCTTTTGAATGTGGCTCCCATTAGCGCCGCCCTTTGCCGGTCGTTGCCGCGTTGGCAGAGCGCACGCCCCAGCCCTTGGCTTGGCGCAACCGATCGATCTGGGCTGCTGCTTCGTGAGAAAGGCCCAGGTATCCGCTCTCGTCCATCAAAACGTGGCCTGGAGATTGCTTGAAGTCCTCGATGCTCAGCGCGGCATCGGGGCGCTTGCGGAAAAATGCGAGCCATTTCATCAGCGCTGCCCTCCAACGGCTACATTTTCTCTGCCCGCACCGATGACTACGGATACGGAAGCTGCCTCAAGCTCTGTAATCACTGGCTGCGCGGTCCCTTCGGAGCGGAGAAAAACTTGATCCCCCACCTCAAAAGCCCCCTGCTCGTCGCCCTGCATGTAGAACGGCAGAATGCGGCCAGCGATGCGCAGCGCACATACGCTGTCATCCACACCGTTGTTTCGCGTGTCGCGGCATGGGACGCGCTCATACGTCACTCGGAGCGTGTAGTAGCGCTGCGCCTCGTCAATCACCCACAGCGTGACGCTTTCGCGTGTTGCGGGGTTCTTCTTCAAGATTGAGTTGTAAGCCGCGTATGGGCCACGGCCCGGCGCTTCCATGGGTTCGAAGGACTGAACCCCGGTGGCGGTTTCCGTGGGGGACGCCTCCCAGGCGTGTGTGACCCTTACTGCGATGGTGTGCGGCGTGATCACGGTGGCATTCACCCCGACGGCAACGGCGACCGAATCGCTACGGGGCTCGGCGGCGCTGGCGGCAAGGGGGAGCAGGCTGGCAAGGGCCAGAGAAAGAATCAACGCGCGCATGAGGCCTCCTTTTTTGAATGGGTTGCACTACCCATAACAAACGGTTTGGTTTGCGCAAGGGGATCGGGAAAAGAAAAGGCGGCTTTCGCCGCCCTTTCCCTTGGCCTTAGAAGCGCGCTCGCAAGCGAGGGGCTTCCAGGGTTTGGCCGTCCTGCCCATGGGCCTTCATGGCCGCACCGACCTGCCGTTGGGCGTCGGCCCCAAACCCGCCTTCCGGTGGTTTCCAAGCGTTGGCAGCGGGAAGAAGCTCGTCCAAGAGCTTGGATCGGTTGTGGCATCGCAGCTCGTTCTCAGCGTTGCTCAAGAACGACTTGGTCTCTCGTTTGCTCGCAAAATCGATGGGCTTCATGCCAGGCTCGTTTCGAAAGCCGTTGACGTAGTTGTCAAAGCCTTGCTCGCCGACGAGCTTACACTCTTTGTTCCAGTCCGCCCCTGCGAACACCAGTTCTCGGCAGAGTTCCGTGTTCCCCTGCTTCGCCGCTTCGTGAAGGACGCTGTAGCCGGCATAGTCGTTGTAAGCCCAGCCCTCGTCTCCGTCGATGTTGAACGTTCGGTTCCGACTGACCAGTTCTTCGTTGGGATCCACCTGCTCCAGCAGACGTTTGGCGTCGCCGGCCTCAATGAGTTCCACAATGTTGAACACGCGGTCTTGCGCCTCCTTCGTCTGCTCCGCCTTTTCCGCGGCCTGCTCTTTCGCTTCGGCATCCCAATACCGAGCCTCGTGGTAGTGATCCCGGGTCGCATAAGGGGTTTCCCCCCTGTCGTTCTCCACATGGTGTTGCGAAACGCCTCTCCCCACCCCATCGACCAACTCTTCCATCGCGCGCTCGTCCGCGGTATGGGCAGGAATGTTTCCCTCCATGTCTTTTGCGTCAACCTGGGCCCCGGCCAACACCAACGCCTGCACCATCTCCCCCGTTTTGACGTAATGAAGCGCGGTTCGGCCCAGCGCATCGGTGTCCCTCACACTACCGCCCTGCCCCAACGCAGCGACAAGCTCGCTGGGCGTCTCGGCCAGGAAAATCGGGTCGGTCGCCGCATCGACGCGCTCACGCGGCGAAAAATCGTCTCGGTGGTTCCGAATACTTTCTCGATAAAGCATAGGATCATGTTTTAGCGCTGGCTCGCCATTCGAGTTCAGCAGGGAGGGATCGGCCTTGGCATCCAGCAAGCGCAGCACAACGCTTGGGTCGCTGGCCAGGTGGAGCGGGGTGTCTCCCCCGTCCGTCCGCAGATTCACGTCGGCGCCGGCATCGATAAGCATGTGGCAATCGCCTTCAAGCCCTCGCTTCGCAGCAACATGCAGAGCGGATTGCCCTTGGCTTAGGGCATTGACATCCGCTCCGGCCTTCGCCAACAGCGCCAAACCTTCCGCAGTAGGTTTTTCGGACCAAGCGGGTTCCCTTTGGTATGTGCTCAACAGGCGATCAAAAGGCGAACGCCCTTGTTTGTCCAACGCGTGAACATCCGCCCCAGCCGAGATAAGCAGTTCCATCTGCCACGGCTCCTGACATTTATGCAAGGCGGAATCGCCGCGCGCGTCGCGATACCCTTTCACATCGGCGCCGTCTTCGATGGCCTGCCTTACCTCGTGCTCGAAGCGACCCTTCGTCTTCAGACCAGCGAAGGCCAAAGTGTTCCCCAACCGATCCGTTGCCTCATCGTTGAACGATGGGGGCACACTTTGAGGGCCCTCAACGGGCGAAAGGGTTGCCGGCTCCGCTGAAGCCACTGGCCGCTGGCTTGAATCATCCAAGCGCTCCCGGACCGGGGGTTCAAGCGGCTCAGAAGAAGCCACGCCTGGTAGTTCCGTGTCCTTTTGACGGATGAAGGGTCGAAGTAGATTTGAAAAGACATTGCCAGCCATGGTTCCTCCGCTTGGTGAGTGATACTCATGTCTTAACAAAGAAAGGGGGATGCGCAAGGGGCTGCAAAGAGAAAAGGGGCGGCTTTCGCCACCCCTCTCAACCCAGCGTAAGAAGCTCAAGAAAAAACATGGCGCCTAGTTATTGATTTCTCAGGTCGGTTAACTAAGCATTCTTTCCACCCCGGCGACAGCAACCACCGGAAACCACCAAAAACAGCAAGGATAACCACCCAACCACCTTCTAACCGCTCACCCTGGAAAAGTTCTCAGTTAGAAGTAGAGGAATCGGACCACAGCCGGGACTTCCCCCAGCACATTCATTTCTAACTCGAAACCTCAAAAGGTCAACCCCCTACCTGCGCTAAGCAACCTGGCGCTCCTTGCGTCGCGATGGGGACCTTCGGTCGGCTTCCGCCTTCCGCCTCTGGTCCATGTCCTGCTCCTTCTTGACCTGCGGCAGCGGCTCGCGTTCAAACGTCGGGATGTCGAGAAAGGTCATGACCTTCTCCGCTTGGCTGGCTGCACGGAACAGGGTCCTGGGGTCGTCGGCCAGAGCTTTCATCCAGGACTGCAGGTAGGCAGCGTGTTGCTCTTCGTGCTTCTTGCCCAGGGCAATCCCCAGTCGCTCGGAAATGAACAAACTTGAGAGCTCGGCTACCAGCTCCTCTTTGGCATACCCCTCCGTCCCGAATCGCCCGGTTAGATCGCGGTCGAGCCGGTGCTTGGCCCCGGTCCAATGGGCCAGTTCGTGGAGCACGGTTGACGCATAACTAATCGGATCTTGAAAGCTGCCGGCTTTCGGAACGTGGATGCTGTCGGTAGCAACGGAGTAGAAGGCCCTGTTCCCGCCATCGTGATGAAGTTTTGGCTGGTGCTTGTCCAACAACTCTCGCAGACGCAGGTTGCGGATCGACTCGGGCATGATGAAGGGCGGCGGGGGCTCGGGCATGCCATCCATTTGGCTGGCATTGAACACCGTGGCGACGAACACCGATGGTCCCTGGTATCCGCTCTTCTCTTCGCCTTCGGTCAACGGCTCGGCACCGTCTTTGGCTTTGCCGGCCTTGCTGAAATCCCAGTAGGCGATCTGCTGCCCCTTCTCGCCGCGCTTGATTTGGGCCCCAATGCTTTGCGCCTGGCGATACGTCAGCCATCGGTGGTCCTCGTAGCCGTGGACCAGTTGAGCCCCGCGCAAGATGAGCGTGTTGCTGCCGCGATAGGCCTTGCCCGTGGTCGGGTTGTAGGGCCCGTTGATCGAGCCGTTCTGCGGGGCGTCGGGGTCGTTCCAGGGCCGGCGCCAGGGGATGGTGCCTTGCTGCATGAGTTGGAGCATTCGCTCGGCGGTGGTTTGGATGAGATCCGAATACTTGGACATGGGTGGTTGCCTCAAATCTTTTTCAACCTCCTGCGCCTCTCAACAGGTGGTTGTGGGTAGATGGGGTCAGAACTCGATATGAAGGGTCAGACTCTTGCGGTGATACAACGCTCGCCGCACCAGCTCGGCGATTTCGTCCTCGCTGCGCAATCCCTGGTCGCCGTCTTTTCCCAGACGGACATGGAGACCAAACCCGCTCTGCACGAGCAAGTATTGCGGGTCCGCTTCCGGCGTCTCTGGGCTCTCCAGATCGGCCGGGCCGATGGCCGATTCGGGGAACGCGTCGTCGGGGATGTGGTTGGGCGATGGCATGGGGGCTCCGTTTTGGTTTGGATACCCCTTTGCAATAGCGCACCATCGCCGGTTGTAAAGGCCTACGCGGCTTCAGCCATCGGTGCGCCCGACAGGAGGGCGATGGCTTCCATGGCCTCTTTGCTCAGAGGGTCACCCAACGGAACCTCCTCGTCCGGGATGGCCTGGGGAGCCCCGCCCTCCAGGCGCGGCTTCAATCCCCCCACGCGCAGGTTGACCCAGCGCTCGGCCTTCGATCCCTTCGTCGCCTTCTTCTGCTTCTGCTGGAGCCCCGGCATCCGTTCGCGCACCCGCTTCCAAAGCTCTTCAGCACCCACCGGCTTGCGGCCCAGCTCATCCAGAACGTAGTTTCGGTAGTCTGCATAGATGTCGTTCTTGTCGGTCCACGTGCCTTCTTCTTCGATGACCATGCGCTCGGCGAAATAAGATGCCGTGGTGTCCGTCTCTTGCCGGGTCTGCTCGGCCAGCGCTTTGACGGCCTCGGGCATTTCCTCGGGCAGGCCGCCACGCTCAATGAGGCGCATGGCCCCCTCCAGCAGCCAGTCGATGATCACGGCCATTTCCGCCGGGTCCTCGGTCAGCTTCTTGTGGAAGTCCGGATCGCGGTCCTTGTCGTTCTCGGCCAGGCGCACATTGAACGGGATCATGCAAATCTTTCGCCAGAAGCCGTGTTCGTGACTCGTCACCGAGAACATGGCGTTCAGTGCCAGGAAGAGCGTGCCGCGCGGCACCGTGGTGTAGGCATCTTTGCCCTTGTTCTCCGCTGACATGGGATCGCGCGAGATAAGCGCCTTCAAGACCTGCTGGATGGGATCGGAGAGGACCTTGGGCGCCTCTGTCGCCAGATAAAGAGTCTTGGAAGCGAGAGGTGCCATGGCGAACTGCCCATCCAGCTTGTCGATGCGGACCGCAGTGTTCTTGGGGTGGATGGCTCGCAGGACGTGAAGCAAGGTGCTCTTGCCGTTGCTGCCGCTTCCCAGCAACAGGAAGGCTTTTTCCAGGCACATCGGCATGACCGACGACGCCATGGCTTCTTGAAGCAACCCTCGCACGGCCATGTCCGGCATGAAGCGATCCAGATATTTGGCCCACCGCGACTTGGGGTCCAACGGCTTGGGGGTGTAGCGGCCGGACCTCACCTGGTCGAGGTTGAGCTTCGCTGGGACCAAGGAAGTGATCCCGTGTTTGGGGTCGGCCGGCAGGTATTCGATGTAGGCCTTCTTGTTGGCGTCCTTGAGGATCTCCAGGTAACCGCCCTTCAGCGGCACGATGGCCCGATGCTGGCTTTCAGGCAACTTCATGCCAGGCAAGCGGATCATTTCGAGAATGGCCGTCTTGACGCAGCTGGTCGCGCTGCTCTGCTTGGCGTCCTCCGGGGCGTGCTTGCGCATCCAGTCCAACGCGTGGGCTTCTACTTCCCGGGTGGCTTGCGGGGCCCAGATGCCTTCGGACTCATTCCACTGATACAGCGAAAAATCGATCTCGCCGTTGTCCATCTTGCCGCCAATGCGGAAACAGTTGGCGCGGCGCATATCGTCGGCATAAGCCAGCTCAAACGAGAGGTCTTCCCCAATAACGCCCAGGTCATCCGTGGCGTCGTTGGGATTGGCATCGGCCCCAAAGGCCTTGCCCTTTTTCTTCGGAGCCTGATCAACGGCGTCGCCATTGGCCTCCCCGCCCTTGACAGGGCCAGTCTTCGACTTACTCTTCATGTTGTAATCCCTAGTAGTAAACGCCCCGGTTCGCACCCGGGGTTTTTTATGCCGCTTGACTGGGGCGATGCACCCACTCTTGAAGCGCCTGACGCATGGCCTCGGAAGGGGTTTGCCCACGGGCCACCGCCGTCTCCTCCACCAACGCCTTAAAACTTTTGCTGACCCGGGCCTTCAACAACTCATCCCGTGCGGTCTTTTCGCGCTTCGTCTTCACTGCCTGCTCCGTTTCTTGATTTGTGGTCCTGTTGTGGCCACAAATCCATCTAAGCAGGCTTTACGGAACTGGCAAGGGCTCGCGCCAACGGATGTTCGTTTCTGCTTTCGATGCTCCAGAAACACTTGAAAGTGTGAAATACCTCAAGCATCAGCCTGGGAGGTAGCAAGTGCTTGTTACCCACTTGTTACCCTTCAAACCCTTATGTTTACTGGGGGTAACAGGTGGTAACAAGGTAACAAGTGGTTTAAGAGATCCACGCAAGAAAAATCCACTCACCGCTCACAACATCCATGCATACACCCATCGGGAGCTCGCGATCCACCCGTTACCCTGTTACCCCTTGTTACCTCCTTATGGGACAAGGCTTTCACGGGTAACAAGGGGGTAACAGGTGCTTGTTACCTGTTAGGAAAAACAAGAGCAAAAGCGGCTTGAAGCAAGAGCCGGCGGCTGCTCGCCGCCGAGTCTTGAAGAGGGAAAGGCGGGCCTCCGGCCTCTACTCGTAGAGGTGGAAGCGGGACCAAAACCCGGGGCGCCTGGGACCGATCAGTTCGTTCCCCACCGTGACTTTGACCGCCCCAAGCGGCAAGAAATGAAACGTTTGATTCGCGTGGATCTGCAAAGCCGTCATCGCTGCGCACAACGGATCGATGTCCCCCGCCAGCACCAGGATTTTTTCGCTTGGAAGGTGTTTCTGTTGACTCCTGATCGCGGCAAGGGCAAGCGAACCCGCGCCGCAACAGCTGTCGTAGACCTTGGCTCCGCTCCCACCAGGCCGATGCCTGGTGGCAAGGGTTTGAACCAGATCGAGAAGATCGCCGGGAGTGAAAGACTGACCCAGCCCTTCCCCACCCTTCCTGGCCAGCAGCTCGGCATGGACCCGTCCCAGGACATCGTCAAACGGCCTGCTTGCGAAGACCGCTTTGATGTAAGCGTTGATGGCTGCTACCACTTCAGGCGCTTCTTCGACATTTTTTTTCAAGGGTCCAAAAGCAAGGACTTTGGTGTCGAGGTGACCCTTGGTGTCTGCGTGGATATGTGCCATTGACATCAGTGCGTGCTGAACGAACGTTTCGAATGCAACCCGCGGATTCCACGGCTTGCCAGGAGTGGAAGGGATGGCGCGGATGGCCTTCACAAGGTTGGCGACCTCATTCATCGTTGGCCGCCCCCATGTCAGCGCCCGTCACCCGGTTGGCCTTCTCGAGCCGGATCTCCTCATCCATGGCGATGAACCGATCTCGCGTGAGAGACCAAAACACCACCCGCGTTTCCAGGTATTGAGTGATGATGTCTTTGCACTCGACCACCACGCGCCCGATGGGCATCCGCCAGATCAACTGGTTTGACAGCAACTGAAGTGCGGTCATCGCAGCACACAACGGATCGCGGTCGTTCGCTTTCACGGTAAGCCCCCGAAGGGCCTTCGAATCCTTCCCGGCCAGTTCGTGAAGCTTCACAAGCAACAGCGTGCCGGCTCCGCAGGTGGGGTCACCCATGGGCCACTCGTCTTTTTGAGGCGCTTGAGCAAAGGCGTTCATCGCCCTCGCCAAGCCCCAAGGGGTGAAATGTTGAGCGTCGTTCTTTTTCCCTGACCACACCAACTCATTAAACAATCGGCCCAGGATGCATTCGAACGGCTCGAAGGTTTCCACTGCGCCGCCGTAGGCCTGGCCCGCTTCGTGGCACCAATCCTCGCTTCCTTGCACGTCAGTCCCAAGCAGCGTCAAGTCACACCAGGCGACCAAGGGCCCAAATCCCCGGGTGAACAACTCCTCGGCCTGATTGATCACGCAAACCTTCAGCGCAAACGCGGTGAACTTGCGCATCTTTTCCCTGGGCGATTCCCCGGGGATGGCTTGGATAGCCTTCAACAACCGCTGGTAAGCATTGTTGCGGGGATCGGTCGGCTTTGCCTTCTTCGAAGTGCCCTTACTCATCGTTGGCCGCCCCCACGTCAGCGCCCACCCCAGAACTCACCCGGGCAAAGTCCAGCTCCAGGAAACATCCGCGGATCTGCCCCTCCCTGACCGCCCGCTTCAAGCGACGGGCGCCCTCCTCGCCGTAGGCAATCCACGCAGGGCCAGCAGGGGGCGCGTCACCTACGTCTCCGTTGGCCCGGTGGAACTTCAAGCGGCCCTCCTGGAAGACCACCGCGCTGACATCGGGGTGGTTCAGCACGAAACTTTGGAACCAGCGGGTCTCGGTTCGCGCAAACACCAGGGCGATGCCGCCCCCCGGGTGGTTGGCCATCTTCTCCATCCAGGCCTCTTGCCCCCGGCCGAACGGCGGGTTCATGAAAACGAAGGCATCCGCCGGCCATTCCGACGCCAGGCCGTCATCGCTGGGCTTGAGCATCCGAGCCGCGGTGGGCCACGGCATCCCGTTCTCGGGCGTTGCCGGATCCAGGTCGAAGGGCCCCAGGCCCGTGAAGCCTTCCCTCGGGCTGCCCCAAATATGCTCCGGAGGGGTGAGCCAAGTGGTGGTTGTCTCGAACTGCGGCAAGCGGTCGAAACCAACTGTGGCTGCGGCGAGCTTTTTAGTCCGGGGGATGGAGGTGGTTTTGCGCTCCTTCGGCATGAAGAGGTTGTTCGGGTCAGACGAAGCGGAGAGGATGTTCAATGTGCACACCTTATGGTTGATAGGGAGTTGTTGTTAGTTCGAGGGATTCAGACCTGCGTAGCGGGTCCGAGGTACAGCAAGGGCATCTACGGCAGCTGCACGTCCAGGTGCATGGCAATGTCTTCCAGCGCGTCTTCGTCGGCTTCACCGCCCTCGACCAATGCCCCCACGACAAGGCTGACGTCCACGTCCAGATCAATTCCCCAAATGCTCCACGTCGGCGCATTGAGCTCCTCGGTGCTGAGCCCGTGAAACTGACTCAATGCGTCTTCCCATGACTCGGCTTCGAAGGTGTAGCGGCGGCTGGCGAGCCCCGTCGCCGTCAGCAAGAGGCGTTGCGGCAACGCGGGCGCGACGGGATCGGCGACACCATCGTGGTCGTCCTCCTCGTCCGATCCGAACTCCATCTCACCGGCTCGGTTGAACACGTAGTCCGGGATCGCCTCGTACACCGCGTCCCCCACGCCTCCGCATACCTCGTGTTCGATTCTTTCCAGAGAGTAGGCCGATGACTCAATCAGCCACTGTGCGGCGATTTCAGGATCAAGCGATTCAAGATGGTTGATCGCATCGGACACACACGTGACATCCATGGCGACGCTGTAGTCGACCCACACCGGGCCGGTGACGCTGATGGTGTATCGCTGTTTCATTGGCTGTTCCTTGATGATTTGGCAAAGCTCCGCCCTCACGGCCAAAGGGCCGCGTTGAACGTTTGCTTTATGGGGTTGGGTTACTGCGCGCCAGCAGAGAGGCAAGCGATGCCCGCACTGCCTTAGGCAAGCCCGGAAAGGCGATCGCTGCCCGGGTTGGGGTTACGACTCGGACTGCAAGCCGGGCAGCGGCGCCGTGCGCAGGAGGGGCTGGAAGCTGCCGAGCCACGAGGGAGGCTGCAAATCGCCGGGTGCATGCTGATCGTATGTATCCAGAACAAAGCCGGGCTTGGATGAATGGCCTTTCGTAGCGGCGCGGCACCCCACGGACTCGACCACAAACTGCGTGTCGAAATGGGTCACGACTGCTCGGTAAGAACCGTAAACTTGAATGCAGGACGTGACTTCCTCCGACGTCAGCAAGTCCGGGAGCGTCATTTCAAAGAGTTCCCTTTCAATGCTATCCATCCCCTCAATGAGGGAAGCCGCACTGGTCGTCAAATAGATCTGCGGAACGATCGCTCCATGAGATCGAGAGGAACGATTCGACTTCCGATTACGGCGGGATTTGCTGCTGGGCTTCTTGCTCACGATGGACTCCGAAGGTTGATGGATGCGGAAGGTTGGGTAGCGGTACGAGAGGACAGAGATCACCACCACGAGTCGTAGAAGACATTCCAACCCTGATCGATGAGGCGGCACGCTCCATCGATGAAGATCAGGTCGAAGTGCTGTTCTTCGGGAAGAGACTCGCCAAAGAAGTGCCCCTCCGTTTTCGGAAGCTGTCCGGAAAGCACGGCCTGCCGGAGGTCCTCCAGGTCCTGCCTAGACAGAAACAGGGGCTTCTTGTTGAACTTCATCGGGTCTTTGCAGCCGCTCCGGCTGGCATACAGCGCCTGCATGTAGCCATGCAGATCCGGGTGCTTGCGCCATTCCATGATCGGCACGGCGGTGTTGTCCACCACGTCTTTACGGGTTTTTCCTGCAAACATATCGAGTCCCACGGGAGCATCTCCTTGGTTTTTGGGTAAAGCTTCGCCGTCGCGGCAGATCTGCCGCGCGGAAGAAGTGATCGAAGTAGTGAGCCGCTTGGCCTGACCTACGCCCTTACTCGGAAGCGGTCACGCCCGGACTACAGGTTTCCTTAGGCACCGACCCAAAGTGCGTGCTGAGAGCAGTGCCACTGGGCGGGCCTGGTAGGCGGGGGAAGTGTTCAAGGGCGTCTCCGTTTCTTGTGCGCCCATCCTACCCACTCGCTGGCGACCTCCCATGAAGGGCTAAATCACTGAAAGTGATCGTTTTTCAAGGGCTTGCAAGCAATCATTTTCACGACAAAGTGCGCGAGGACCCGGCATTCGGGCATCCCATTTCGCGGTAAGCCTTTGCCTCAGCCGAGGCTTGCCTCACGCGCCCTGTTCAGCGCTTGGCGGACATCGCTCAGGATCGAGTCGACAGCGTCCATCAGCACGTCGTGCAGACGCCGCTCGACCCAGGGCATCTGGAGCGCCTCCAGGGTCGTGTGAGGCTTTGCGAGGTGGGCAGGGTAGGCCGCGGCAGAGCCAAGCACCCGCCCTCGATCATCCACCGCCCAAGGCAGCACGCGTTCAAGCGCCTTAATGCCAAGCCGCTTGAGTGCCTTTGTCAGGGATTCAATCTCGGCATCGGCCTCAGCGCGCCTGATCTTGGCTACAGCCAATGCTGCCGACAGCGCACTTGCCTCATCCTCTTCGATACGTTGGCGGCCGGCCGATATCCATCGCCCGTTCACCTCCGCCTCGCTGCAATCCAGGACGGATCTCCAGTTGTAACGGGTGCCACCTTTGTTGCTCTTCGCCCTCGTGAAATCAGGAAAGAGCCCCTTCCCCGCCCGGCGTCGACTGTTCAATGAGTCTAGGCTGATGCCCATCGTGTAAGCGGCGACGGCGCCGCTCACATCAGGCTCCAAGCCTTTTCTTGCTCGCGATAGCTCGTCCTGATGTTGCTCGCTCAATGTAACGAGCGGTGACGTCGGATCTTTTCGAGGCCGGCCACGACGCTTGCCCCCCATAATCCCTGGGTCTCGACCTTTAGCTGTTGGCTGGCGTTCTCTCACTGGGCGGC
This sequence comes from Stenotrophomonas maltophilia, assembly GCF_013464485.1. Lineage (GTDB taxonomy): Bacteria > Pseudomonadota > Gammaproteobacteria > Xanthomonadales > Xanthomonadaceae > Stenotrophomonas > Stenotrophomonas maltophilia_AW. Next base: position 20,780 of record NZ_RAUX01000005.1, on the reverse strand, counting down.
CTCAGAAGCGGAATCGACCGCCACCGACATCTTTTGCGGGTCGGGCAGGCTCAGGCAGAGAGTCGTCCAATGCGTCTTGGCGGGCAGAAGAACGCGCCACCCGCAAGACCTTTTCCACCTCGTCCAACGCAGCGCTCATGGCGGCGTCGTAGGGTTCTCTTGCGTCGACGCTGACCCAAGCCTCCAGCAGAGCCTCGGACAGCGATGCATCCCACACGTTGCCTTCGTCCAGGGCCCGGTCCAGCAGATCTTCCGAGACCGAGAGAACGTGACCGGCGATACAGCCGTCGCTCATTACCCACCCATGGCTGATCGACACGCAGTCTCGCAACGACAGGAAGGACACGCCCTTGCCGACCGCCTTCTTGAGCTTCTCCAACTCCGTCCGGCCCGTCTTTACCGCGAGCTCCCGCTCGAGCTCGCGGATCTGCTGGCGCAGAGCGTCTTCCTCTGCCACCAGCCGGCGCTCCTTGGCTGAGCGACCCAATCGAGCGCGCTGCCACTCGACGAGATCCTCGTACAGATAGCGGACGTGCTGATTGGCCCCGCCGTGAAGGCTGCCCGCGCCTTTTTGAAAGGGCGGCCCCAGCGGGGGCGACCGGCGGCGCCACTCGCCCAGCGTGTCGAAATGCACCCCGAGAAACTGGGCTGCGGCCTTGGTTGAAACGGTGGGCGTCAGGCCGGCTGCAGCGCGCGACAGCTCTTGGTCCAGCGCGCGTTGAAGCTTGGCGCGGTAGTCCTCGTCACTGCGAACCGTTTCAATCGTCTGCATGGCTCAGCGCCAACTTCCTGTTCCTTGGAGCGAACAGTTTAACCGGCTCCTCGCCGGCCTCGTCGAGGCGGGGCTTGTCCAGCCCCTTGAGCCGGTTCCAGACCCGGGGACTGCGGGCCACCATCATCTCCTCAACCTCACCAAATGCCTCGCGAAGGCGTGCCCACTCCTGCTGCGTGTAGCGTTCGGAGACCGGAGACATGCCATCGCCACCGGCCGTGCGGACGTGGTGGTGGAGCATCTGCGAGACAATGCGGCTCTCGCCAAACTTCAGGGCCGCATAACGCCCAAGGGTCCGCCGCAAATCATGCGTGGTCAGGCCCTGGTCGACGTCATCCCGAATGTCCCCCGTATCTCCCTGCTGCCCAACCAAGCCCGCGTCGCGACGCACATTGGCGAGGATCGATTTGCTATCGAGGTAATGGCCCGACTTGCTGCGGCTAGAGCGGGCGGGGAACACGAAGCGTGTCCGGTCCACCTTGCGCAACGCTTCCTGGACGCCTGCCTCCAGTGCAGCAAGGACCGTTCGTGCCGCCCCCTTGGCCTTGGCTGACTTCAGCAACGACTCTGCTGCAGCCAGTTCGCGCAGGGCACCGTCGTCGTCCAGCCGGGTTTCAAAGCGCAGTCGCAGCACCCTCTCCGCGAAGTAGCTGATCGGCAGGAAGCGCTCTTCGCCCGATTTGGTGTCGAACATGAAGACCTGCGGGCCCTCCCGCTTCGTATAGCGGTTGATCTCCCCGGGCTGGCCCAGCCAGACCCATGACACTTCTTCTTGGATCAACTCGCTGTGGGAACAGCGATCCATCCAGCGCAGTTGCGCGGCTTCGCTTCGACGCGTGCCCCAAAGCAAGGTCAGCAGCAGATAATCGGACGCGCCGGCGTTGTGGCCACCCTGCTCATCCCGGCGCCCCACAATCGACTGCAACACCTTTGGGAGCGTGTTGTCGGTCAGCGGATTGCGGACCGCCGCCTTCTCATAATGCTTGCGGAGGTTCCGGGCGCCTCTCAGCAAGTGCCTATCAAAGATGGCCTGCAGGGGGTTGTGCCTCAGCCTAGACTCTCGCCCTTCCCGTCCCGCCAGGACGCTCTCACGTTTCAGCACCATGGCCACCGCGCGATGGGCATCCGTGAAGCTGTGTTCGGTGGCGGCCAGGCCACTGGCCCGGACGCGCTGGACATACTTTCCCGTGATCCCCAGGCTTTCCAGTGTCCGCGTATCCAGCTCCGCCCAGTCCTCGTAGCCCGCCAAAGCTTCTCGCATCGGGGTCGGAATGCGGTTGGATCGGACCATCGCGCTCTTGCGCAACGCGTCGAACGCGGCTTCCACGTCGTCGTCGGTCACATCGGCCACGGCCCGCTGAGCGAACCCCACTTCCGGACGTGACAATCGAGCAAGGCTGTCCTCCAACGCCGTCAGGCTGGACTGCTTCACCAGTCGCTTGGTCACCCGGTCCTTCATGTCGGCGATGTAGACGTCGAAACAGTCGGCCACGGTGAGCCGAGCCAGTCGACCGTCCTCTTGCTGCTGCTGGCTAGCCCGCGCTGCCCGAGTCTTCGGGTTCTCGCCTGACGCCTTGAGCTCCTGAATCAGCTCCCGGGCCACGGAGTAGGCCTCTTCCAGCCCCATGTCCGTGACGTTGCCCAACGCAAAGCGGCGGACCCCCTGCGTTCCGCGCCGAACCACTTCATAGGTCGTCCGGGTCTTGCCCACGTAGAAGCCAAACCCTACCGGCGCCCCTTGGTTTCCATCCAGCACGCGATAGGCCTTATCGCCCTGCTCCGCCGGCCGCTCCACCAGCTTGGCGCGCTTGCCCAAGCCTCCCGACGCAGGGATGCGCCGAACTGAAAGCTCCATCACCTGTTGGTGGGTCAGACTAAACTTGGTGGCCTGGCGCCGGGTGGCGCGGTCCGTCGCAACATTTTTTGGCATGATCGTCCGTGTCCCGATTGGCGTCGCAACACGATCTTTGCCCAAGCAACCGGCCGTCGCAACACCATCGCAACAAAAAACCCCGTTACTTGCCGTTTCTGACGGCAACCCGCCTTCACTCACCGAGACGGACTCCATTGCAAGCCACTGATTCAAAAACAAAACGGAACGAATCCAAGGGGAGTCAAGAGCACACCCCCCTGATGAAGCAGTTCTTCGCAGCCAAGTCCGACTACCCGGACCTGCTGCTGTTCTTCCGCATGGGCGACTTCTACGAGCTGTTCTATGACGACGCCCGCAAGGCGGCGCGGCTGCTGGACATCACCCTGACCCAGCGCGGCAGCTCCGGCGGTGCGCCGATCCCGATGGCCGGCGTGCCGGTGCATGCCTACGAAGGCTACCTGGCGCGGCTGGTGGCGCTGGGCGAGTCAGTGGCGATCTGCGAACAGATCGGCGACCCGGCGCTGGCCAAGGGCCTGGTCGAGCGCAAGGTGGTGCGCATCGTCACCCCCGGCACCGTCACCGACGAGGCGCTGCTGGACGAGCGCCGCGACACCCTGCTGATGGCCCTGTCGCGCAGCAAGCAGGGCTACGGCCTGGCCTGGGCCGACCTGGCCGGCGGCCGTTTCCTGGTCAATGAAGTGGAAACCGACGATGCGCTGGAAGCTGAGCTGGCCCGCCTGGAGCCGGCCGAGCTGCTGGTGCCCGACGAAGAAAACTGGCCGGAGTTCCTTCGCCAGCGTACCGGCGTGCGTCGCCGCGCGCCGTGGCTGTTCGATGCCGACAGTGGCCGCCGCCAGCTGCTGAACTTCTTCAAGCTGCATGACCTGAGCGGCTTCGGCATCGACGACAAGCCGCGCGCCACGGCGGCAGCCGGTGCCCTGCTCGGCTATGTCGAGGAAACCCAGAAGCAGCGCCTGCCGCACCTGACCTCGATCGCGATGGAAACCGCTGGCGAGGCGATCGCGATGAACGCCGCCACCCGCCGCCACCTGGAACTGGACACGCGCGTCGATGGCGATACCCGCAATACCCTGCTCGGCGTGCTCGACAGCACGGTGACGCCGATGGGCGGCCGCCTGCTGCGACGCTGGCTGCACCGCCCGCTGCGCCTGCGCGAGGTGCTGGTGCAGCGCCACCATGCAGTGGAAACGCTGATCGGCCGCGGCAGCGACGCCGACATCCGCGAGCAGTTCCGCCGCCTGGGTGACCTGGAGCGCATCCTCACCCGCGTGGCGCTGCGCTCGGCACGCCCGCGCGACTTCTCCACCCTGCGCGATGGCCTGGGCCTGCTGCCAGCGGTGCGCGAGGTGCTGGCGCCGCTGGATTCGCCGCGCCTGCAGGCCCTGCATGCGGCGTTGGGCGAACACGACGAGTGCGCGCAGCTGCTGGCCAGCGCCATCGCCGAAATGCCGCCGCTGAAGCTGAGCGATGGCGGCGTGCTGGCCGATGGCTTCGATGAAGAGCTGGACGAGCTGCGCCGCCTGTCCACCCATGCCGACCAGTTCCTGGTCGACCTGGAACTGCGCGAGCGCGAGAGCAGTGGCATCCCCACCCTGAAGGTGGGCTACAACCGCGTGCACGGCTACTACATCGAAATCAGCAAGGGCCAGTCCGACCGCGCGCCGGTGCACTACACCCGCCGCCAGACGCTGACCAATGCCGAGCGCTACATCACTGAAGAGTTGAAGGCGTTCGAGGACAAGGTCCTGTCCGCGCGCGACCGGTCACTGTCACGCGAGAAGTACCTGTACGAGCAGCTGCTCGACACCCTCGGCGGGCAGCTGGAGCCGTTGAAACAGTGCGCAGCCGCGCTCAGCGAGCTGGACGTGCTGGCGGCCTTCGCCGAACGTGCGCAGGCGCTGGACTGGGCACGACCGGAACTGCAGGTAGAACCCTGCCTGAAGATCGAACGCGGCCGCCATCCGGTGGTCGAGGCGGTGCGCGAGCAGCCGTTCGAACCGAATGACCTGGACCTGCATCCGGACCGTCGCATGCTGGTCATCACCGGCCCGAACATGGGCGGTAAGTCGACCTACATGCGGCAGAACGCGCTGATCGTGCTGCTGGCCCACATCGGCAGCTTCGTGCCGGCCAGTCGTGCGCTGATCGGGCCGATCGACCGCATCCTCACCCGCATCGGCGCCGGCGATGACCTGGCCCGCGGGCAGTCGACCTTCATGGTCGAGATGGCCGAGACCAGCTACATCCTGCATCACGCCACCGCGCATTCGCTGGTGCTGATGGACGAGATCGGCCGTGGCACGTCCACCTACGACGGCCTGGCACTGGCCGACGCAGTGGCCCGCCACCTCGCCTACCAGAACCGCTGCTACACGCTGTTCGCCACCCACTACTTCGAGCTGACCGCGCTGGCCGACGAACAGCACGAGGGCGGCCGCAGCGGCATCGCCAACGTGCACCTGGACGCCGTCGAGCATGGCGAGGCACTGGTGTTCATGCACGCGGTGAAGGATGGCCCGGCCAACCGCAGCTTCGGTCTGCAGGTGGCCGCACTGGCCGGCCTGCCGCGCGCCACCGTGGCGCAGGCCCGTCGCCGCCTGGCCGAGCTGGAGCAGCGCGGCGGCGAAACCCATGCAGCCGAACTGGCACCGCAGGCGCTGGATGCGCCGCAGCAGTTTGGCCTGTTCGCGGCACCGGCCAGCAAGGCACAGGAAGCACTGGCCACGATCGATCCGGACGAGCTGACTCCGAAGCAGGCGCTGGAAGCCCTGTACCGGCTGAAGGCGCTGCTGTAACCACAGCGCCGCGATAGGCCTTGGGCCCGGGGAGTTTCCCCGGGCTATCGAAAGCCCCCGCGAATCCGATTCTGCATTTCAATTGACAGAATCTATCAACCTGAACGAATCATTCGATTATTCATTTCATCTGGCCCTAGCTACAGTCGAGTGAAGATGTTTTCCCACGTCTTCACCGCCACCAGGAGCCAGCCGATGAGCCAGTCCGACAACAACAATGCCAAGTGCCCGTACCACACCGCCCCGTCACCGGAGCAGGGCGCCCAGCAACAGCGCGAGCTGAGCACCACGCCCAGGCAGAAGCATGGCGATGACCCGGTCACGCCGATGACCACGGCCTTCGGCGCACCGGTGGTGGACAACCAGAACAGCAAGACCGCCGGCCCGCGCGGCCCGCTGCTGATGGAAGACGTGTGGCTGCTGGAGAAGCTGGCCAACCTCAACCGCGAGATCATTCCCGAGCGCCGCATGCACGCCAAGGGCTCGGGCGCGTTCGGTACCTTCACTGTCACCCACGACATCAGCAAGTACACCCGCGCCAAGCTGTTCGAGAAGGTCGGCAAGCAGACCGAGATGTTCGCCCGCTTCACCACTGTGGCCGGCGAGCGTGGCGCCGCCGACGCCGAGCGCGACATCCGCGGCTTCGCGCTGAAGTTCTACACCGAAGAAGGCAACTGGGACCTTGTCGGCAACAATACCCCGGTGTTCTTCCTGCGCGACCCGCGCAAGTTCGCCGACCTCAACAAGGCCGTCAAGCGCGACCCGCACACGAACCTGCGCAGCGCGCGTAACAACTGGGACTTCTGGACGCTGCTGCCCGAAGCCCTGCTGCAGGTGACCGTGGTGATGAGCGACCGCGGCATCCCGCGCAGCTTCCGCCACATGCACGGCTTCGGCTCGCACACCTACAGCTTCACCAATGCCGACAGCGAGCGCTTCTGGGTGAAGTTCCACTTCGTCAGCCAGCAGGGCATCGAATCGCTGACCGACGCGCAGGCACAGATCCTGGTCGGCCATGACCGCGAAAGCCACGGTCGCGACCTGTTCGCCGCGATCGAGAAGGGCGACTTCCCGAAGTGGAAGCTGTTCATCCAGGTCATGCCGGAACTGGATGCGGAAACCTACCGCGTGCACCCGTTCGACCTGACCAAGGTGTGGCCCAAGAGCGACTACCCGCTGATCGAAGTGGGCCAGTTCGAACTGAACCGCAACCCGGTCAACTGGTACCAGGACGTGGAGCAGTCGGCATTCGCACCGAGCAACCTGGTGCCGGGCATCGGTCCGTCGCCGGACAAGATGCTGCAGGCACGCCTGTTCGCCTACTCCGATGCGCAGCGCTACCGCCTGGGCGTGAACCACCACCAGATTCCGGTGAACGCCGCACGCTGCCCGGTGCACAGCAACCACCGCGACGGTGCGATGCGCGTGGACGGCAACTACGGTGGCCTGCCGCACTACGAGCCGAACAGCTACGGCCAGTGGCAGGAGCAGCCGGAGTACCGCGAGCCGCCAATGAAGATCCGCGGCGACGCCGACTTCTGGAACTTCCGCGAGGACGACGCCGACTACTTCAGCCAGCCCGGTGCCCTGTTCCGCAGCTACAACCAAGCCCAGAAGGACCGCCTGTTCGCCAACACCGCCCGTGCCCTGGGCGATGCGCCGGACTTCATCAAGCAGCGCCACATCGACAACTGCAGCAAGGCCGACCCGGCCTACGGTGCCGGCGTGGCGGCGGCGCTGAAGGCCCTGGCCAGCCAGCCGTCGGATCCGTTCAAGCCGGCGCAGCCGGAAGCGGATTTCCCCACCGCCACCCCGGGCGCCGAAGACATCGAGCTCTGATCTCCCTCCCCCGTGTCCGGCACGCCGCCTCCCTGTGAGGCGGCGTCGCCGTTTTAACGGTCCGCGTCGTACCTTCTGCACGCCCAACCCCAATCAAGGATTCCGCAGATGAGCCTGACCGACGAACTTCTCGCCAAATTGCAGGGCGCCCCGCTGCAGCAGGTGTCGCAGCAGCTCGGCATCAGCGACACCCAGGCCTCCGGCGCCATCGGCGCCGCGCTGCCGCTGCTGATGGGCGCACTGGGCAACAACGCCTCGCAGCCGCAGGGCGCGCAGGCACTGCTCGGTGCATTGCAGAACAATCACAGCGGCCTGGACCTGGGCAACGTACTCGGCTCGGTGCTGGGCGGTGGTGGTGGTGCCGCCAGCGATGGCGCCGGCATCCTCGGCCACATCTTCGGCGGCAGCCAGCAGAAGGTGGAAACCGGACTGGCCCAGGCCACCCAGCTCGACAGCGGCCGCACCAGCCAGCTGTTGCAGATCCTCGCCCCGATCGTGATGGCCTTCCTGGCCCAGCGCCTGGGTGGCGGCCAGGCCGATGCCGGCTCGCTCAGCCAGGCCCTCGGCCAGGAAAAGCAGCAGGTGCAGCAGCAGGGGGGACTTGCCGGTGGCCTGCTCGGCAGCCTGCTGGACCAGGACGGTGACGGCCAGCTGGGCGTGGGCGATCTGCTGAAGATCGGCGGCAGCCTGCTCGGCGGCAAGCGCTGACGGTAGGTGTCGCCGGGCATGACCCGGCGCTACCGGGCGTCGCGCTGATCGATATCCGGCGGGCGAGACTGGCATCTCCATGGGTAGCGCCGGGCCCTGCCCGGCGGCCTACCGTTTGCCTGCCTTCAGCCGCTCCAGGATCGGCGCGAACACCGGTGCCTCCATGGAACGCGGCGGCGCCACGGTCTTCCCCTTCTCCTGCGCCTGCCAGTACGACCACGGCAGCGGCCCGTCGCCCAGCTCGTAGTCCATGCCATCCCAGCCATCCTCGCGGAAGGCGTAGAACGCCCAGTGCAACCGCTCCTGCTCGACCACGGCCAGCACGTCACGCAGGTAGGCGCCGCAATCCGGCCAGCGCCGCATGCAGCCGAACTCACCGACCACCATGCGGTTCGCCCCCACGCCATGCGTCTTGGCCCAGTCCATCGGCTGCTGCAGGTAACTGCGCACGCGCGCAGCATCCCAACGCTCGCTGTGCTCCCCGAACGGCACCACGTCCGGGTAGCGATACGGCGTGGCGCGCTTCTGGTTAGGCGCGCTGGTTGCGGCGTAGGGCTCATACATGTGCACGCTGTACAACAGCCTGTCGTCGTCCAGCGGTGCAGGCCAATAGTCGAATGCGTCGGCTGCGGCATACCAGCCGGCATCAAGCATCAACGGCATGTCTGCATCGACCGCACGCACGCTGGCCACCAGTCCGCGGTACAGCACACGCAGGTCGCGCGGCCCGTCCTGCACGCCGGCGTACCACTGCTGCATGGCCTCACGCGGGGCGTGTTCGGCCAGCGCGGTGCCGTATTCCGGCGCCGGCTCGTTGATGAGGTTGTAGGCGGCAAGCGCCGGGTGGCCCTTCAATGCGGTGGCCAGGTCGCGCCAGAAGCGCTGCGCAGGCAGATGGTTGTCCATCGACTGCCACAGCCGCTGGTCGACCACGTCATTGTTCTTCTGCTTCCAGCGCAGCAGGGGCAGTGACAACGGCACCAGCACCACCTTCAAGCCCGAGGCATTGGCGTCATCCAGCGCACGCCGCAGGATGGCCACGTCGGCCTGCACCAGGCCCTGGTAGTGGTCGGCATCACCCATCAGGAAGTCGCGGCCGCCGGTACTCTTCCATTTGTCCGGGCTCAGCCGGACCCAGGTTGCGCCGGTGTCCCGCAGCGCCTGGAAGTAGGCACGGTCAGGCGGGTTCTCGTTGAAGCTGTTGCCACCGCGCTGCGGCGTATCCCAGAAGGTGATGTCGGCGGCGAACGCCGGGGCGGCGGTGGCGAGGGCCAGGCACAACAGGTTGCGGCGGAGGAACATAGGGGTCTTCCATGAGAAGGAAGATTCAACGTGCGGGGCACAAACCGAACGCTGGCTGAGTGCGCGCGGCACGGTGCCCACCAAGGTGGGCAACTACCGGAGCGCGCGGCGGTTCAACCAGAGGAAGTACGTCACAACGCGTCGAGGTCACCAAGCGCGCGGATCAACCGACGTGCGCGCTTGTCCGGCTTGTGCTCCGGTGGCAGGAAGCCGTCGCGTGCGGCAATGCGCAGTGCACGCTGTTCGGCACGGCGCGCCTTCGAGGCCTCGCTCTCCGCATACAACTGCTGCGCCGCCGGCGCCGGCCCGCGCTGGTCGCTGATGCCCAGCACCTGGATCTCGAAATGTTCCTCGCCACGGTCCACCTGCACCTGCTCGCCCACGCGCACCGCGCGTGAGGATTTCGGGCGCTGACCGGCCACGCTCACCTTGCCGGTCTCGATGGCCTGCTTGGCCAGGCTGCGGGTCTTGAAGAAACGGGCCGCCCACAGCCAGATGTCCAGGCGGACACTGGGTGACAGCGGTGAAAGCTCAGGCATCGGTATGTACTACTCCGTTCGCTTGTTCAAGGGACGCGGGTTATCGGGGTCGGTACGGCAGCCGCTGCCCCCGATCAAGGCCGGTACACCTGCGGACAGATCCTGGCGTTGGCTGCCAACCAAGCACTCCGGCCGGTCGGTTGGCCGCACCTGGGTATCGCCCAGCCGGTCACCCGTCGAACATGCGGCCAGTGCAGCGCCGATCAAGGCCAGCGCCAGGTTCCGCTTCACCTGTAGGGGTTGATGCATTGCCACATCCTGCAAACCGGCTTGGTGCTAGTGTGCGCCTCCCGGGATTCGATCACCACTCCATGGCCAAAGCGCCGCTTGACCTGACCACCGGCCCGATCGGCCGCAGTCTCCTGCTGTTTTCGCTGCCGATCCTGGCAGGCAACATCGCGCAGTCGCTGAACGGCTCGGTGAATGCGGTCTGGGTCGGGCGCTTTCTCGGCGAGGCGGCACTGACCGCCACCGCGAACGCCAACAACATCATGTTCTTCCTGATCGGCTCGGTGTTCGGCTTCGGCATGGCCTCGACCATCCTGATCGGCCAGGCCATCGGCGCGCGCGACATCGCCCAGGCGCGGCGTGTGGTCGGCACCAGTGCCACCTTCTTCATCGGCCTGTCGGTGATCATCGCCATCGCCGGCTGGTTCATGGCCCATCCCCTGCTGGCAGCAATGGGCACACCGGCCGCCTCGCTGCCACTGGCCGAGTCCTACCTGCAGATCATCTTCCTGGCGATGCCAACGCTGTACGCGTTCGCCTTCCTCACCGCCGCGCTGCGCGGTGCCGGTGACTCGCGTACACCGTTCCGCTTCCTGATGGTGTCGGTGGTACTGGACATCGTGCTCAACCCGGTACTGATCTTCGGCATGGGGCCGTTGCCCGCGCTGGGCATTGCCGGCTCGGCCTGGGCCACGCTGGTCGCGCAGACGCTGTCGCTGGCCGGCCTGCTGCTGTACATGCGATACAAGCGTCACACGCTTTGGCTGGGCCGTGCCGATATGCGGCTGTTCAAGCTCGACCTGGCCATTCTCAAGGCGCTGGTGGTCAAGGGCGTACCGATGGGCCTGCAGATGGTGCTGATCTCGCTGTCCGTCATCCTGCTGATGACCATGGTCAACCAGTACGGCACCGATACCGGCGCTGGATACGGCGCGTCACTGCAACTGTGGAACTACCTGCAGATGCCGGCGATGGCGATCGGTGCGGCATGCTCATCGATGGCGGCGCAGAACGTGGGGGCGCAACGTTGGGACCGCGTGCGCGCCACCGCGCGCCAGGGCGTGCTGTTCAACTTCCTGCTGACCGGCGCGCTGATCCTGCCGCTGGTGGTGTTCGACCGCCAGTTGCTGGCGCTGTTCCTGCCGCCGGCCAGCCAGGCACTGGACATCGCCCGCCACCTCAACCACGTGGTGATCGGCTCGTTCCTGTTCTTCGGTGTCAGCTTCGTGATCTCTGGCGTGGTGCGCTCGACCGGCGCGGTGATCCCGCCGCTGCTGATCCTGGCCGGCTCGCTGTGGGGCGTGCGCGTGCCGTTCGCCGAGCTGCTGCAGCCGTACTGGGGTGCCGATGCGATCTGGTGGAGCTTCCCGGTCAGCTCGTTCGTCTCGATGCTGCTGTCGCTGGCGTATTACCGCTGGGGCGGCTGGCGCAAGGCGAAGATGATGGGCAAGCCCTCGCACGCTGAAGAACTGGCCACGCCCTCGGAGATTCCGGCTTGTCCGCCGTCGCCGGTGGCCGACCCGGACGCGTCACTGGAGTCAGCGCCACCGCGGTAGTGCCGGCCGCTGGCCGGCAACTTCAAACCTCTCCAGAAGCATCGCACAACAGCCGGCCAGCGGCCGGCTCTACCGCTTCTTCTTCGCCGCGTTGAACGCCGCCGCCGCGCGCAACAACGCCTTCAACGCCGCGGCATTCGGCATCGCACCTTCATGGATGTCGATCGCACGCCGCGTGTTGCCCTCCAGGCTGGCATTGAACAGGCCCTTCGGATCGGCCAGCGCCGCGCCATTGGCGAAGGTCAGTTTCACCGCCTGCTTGTAGGTCTCGCCGGTGCACAGGATGCCGTTGTGCTCCCACACTGGCGTGCCGCGCCATTTCCAGGTTTCCTGCACGTCCGGCAACACTTCATGGATCAGCGCGCGCACATGTGCCAGCGTTTCGCCGCGCCAGTCGCCCAGCTCGGCGATGCGGGCGTCGATCAGTTCAGCGGCCGGGGTTCCGGCATCGGCGGGGTTGGGTGCATGCGTGGCCATCGGGTGCTCTCGTAGGGAAGGAAATCGGAACAGCGGGGCTCACATGCGCTCGCCGGGCAGCGCGGCCGCCTGGCGCACCCAGTCGAGGAACTGTGCCTCATCCCTCACGCCATCCTGCTCGATGTGCAGGTAACGCGTAGCGGCACTTCTGGACGGCTCCGGCGGCACCGGCCTCAGCCCAGCGCCACGGAAGAACGCCACCTTGATGTAGCGGGTGAAGCAATGAAAGCTGAGAAACCAGCCTGCGCCCGGGGCAACCGCATACATCGGCGAGTTCCACTTCACTGCCTTGTGCACGCCGGGCACGGCCTGTTCGATGAGCGCATCCAGCTGGTCGCCAATCGGGCGTTTCCAGCCAGGCATGGCAGCAATATAGGCCTGCACCGGGGCATTGCCCTCGCCCTTGGCGATCTGCGGGTTGCCGCCGGCGAGCAGCCTGGGCGCGGCGGAAGGCGCGGTTCGCTTGGCAGGCATCGCACGGTACGCCCATGGGGATGAAGCTGCAGCCTAGCGCGCCCCGTCGCCGGCGGTCACGGCGCAGTGCGCCATCGGCTCAGTCCGCCTGCCGCGCGCGGAACTGCCGCCAGTCCGGCAGCTTGCGGTGGCGGCGCAGCGAGCGCATCAGGGCCGCCATCACCACGCCGAACAGCGCACCAGCCAACAGCCCGGCCACCAGCAACAGCGCCAGCGGGCGCTCACTGCCCTGCCACAGCATCAGCCACATCAGGCCGGTCCAGAACAGCCCGAACAGCAGGCCCTGCACCAGCGCATTGGTGCCGAAGCCGGCCAGGATCGGTGGCGGCAGCGCAATGCCCAGGCGCCACAGCAGGCGATGCAGCAATGGCGCCGACTGCACGCGCGCCAGCCCCTTGCCGTCGAGGAAGCGCAACGCCGACTGGATCACGGCGGGATAGCGCGGGTTGATGTCGTTCATCAGCTGATCGTGGCCGATGCGATGCCGGAAACGCAAACGGCCACCCGAAGGTGGCCGTCGCGGCAACAACCGAAGTTGTTTATCAGGCCTTTTCGGCCAGACGGGCAGCCTTGGCGGCAGCAGCGGCAGCCAGGTCTTCCTTGATGCGGGCAGCCTTGCCTTCCAGGCCACGCAGGTAGTACAGCTTGCCGGCGCGGACCTTACCACGACGCTTCACTTCGACCGAGTCGATGATGGCGCTGTGGGTCTGGAAAACGCGCTCGACGCCGTAGCCGTGCGAGATCTTGCGGACGGTGAACGAGGAATTCAGGCCGGCGTTCTTGGTGGCGATGACGACGCCTTCGTAGGCCTGCACGCGCTCGCGGCTGCCTTCCTTCACCTTCACGTTGACGACAACGGTGTCGCCCTGGCTGAACTTCGGCAGTTCACGGGTGATCTGGGCGGATTCGAATTCCGCGACGATGGACTTGTTCAGCTTGCTCATGGGTTACACCGATTCTTGTTCGGGTGGGCGTGTCGTATCGACAACGTAGGCTCATGCAGTCACCGGACTGTGCTGCACGTTTGTTCTGGGTACTGCGCACGCCGACCTGGGCCGGCGGGAATTGGCCATGATAGCCGATAAAGCCAGCCCTGCGCTAGGGGCTGGCCTTGTGCTTCTGGGCCTGACGGCCCTGCTCCAGCAGTTTGCGGTCGGCCTTGCCCAGCGCCTGTTCATCCAGCAGGTCCGGGCGCCGCTGGGCGGTACGGACCAGCGACTGCTGGCGGCGCCAGGCGGCAATGGCCGCATGGTTGCCCGAGCGCAGCACGTCCGGCACGTCACCCAGCGGGTGCTGGGCCGGCTGGCTGTAATGCGGGCAGTCGAGCAGGCCGAGGTCGCCCTCGAAGCTGTCCTGGGCCGCCGATTCGGCGTCGTTCAGGGCACCATCCTGCAGGCGGGCCACGGCGTCGATGATCACCGCCGCACCCAGTTCGCCGCCGGACAGCACGTAGTCGCCGAGGGAAATCTCCTCGTCGACATTGGCCTCCAGGAAACGCTCGTCGATGCCTTCATAACGGCCGCAGAGCAGGACCATGCGCGGCAATGCCGCCAGTTCCCGCACCTTGGCCTGGGTCAACGGCGCACCCTGTGGACTGAGGTAAATCAGCCGCGCCGGGGTCGGATCAGCATCGCGGATCGCCTGCAGGCAGGCCTGCAGCGGCTCGATCAGCATCACCATGCCCGGGCCACCGCCGAACGGACGGTCGTCCACCCGGCGGTAGTTGCCTTCAGCGTAATCACGGGGATTCCAGCCATGCAGGCTGAACAACCCCTTCTCCTGCGCGCGCCCGACCACGCCCAATCCAGCGGACTGGGCGAGGAACTCGGGGAACAGGGTGATGACGTCGAAACGCATGCTCACACTCAGAACTCGGGATCCCAGTCGACCACGACCAGGTTGGCCTCGAAGTCGACCGATTTGACGAAGTCCGGCTGCACGAACGGAATCATCCGCTCGCGGTCGCCCCGGACCACCACCACGTCATTGGCGCCGGTGCTGAACAGGTGCGAGACCTGGCCCAGGGAAACGCCCTCGGTGGTCTTCACATCCAGGCCTTCCAGGTCCACCCAGTAATACTCATCGGGCTTCGGCGGCGGCAAGGCACTGCGGGCCACGTAGATCTCGGTGCCGCGCATCGCTTCGACCGCATCACGGTCCTCGACGCCGGGGAAACGGGCGACCAGGTGCTTGCCGCTGTCGCGGCCACGCACACCTTCAATCGTGGTTTCCACGCCGGACGGGCTGCGCACGATCCACGGCTGGTAACGGAAAATGGCGGAACGTGGCTCGGTCCAGGACTCGAGCTTGATCTCGCCGCGCACACCAAAAGCGCCGACAACCCTGCCCAGCAGGATGCGGCGCTCGATATCTTTCATCTGCTTCAACCAAGAGGGCCACGCCGAAGCGTGGCCCGTCAGGATCAGGCCGCAGCGGCCTGGGACCTGGTCGCTTCCTTGATCAGGTTGCGGACCTTGTCGGTCGGCTGGGCGCCGTTCTTGACCCAATGGTCAACGCGGGCCAGGTCCAGCTCGATGCGCTTCTCGCCGCCCTGGGCGACCGGGTTGTAGAAACCAACGCGCTCGATGTTGCGGCCGTCGCGCGCGCTGCGCACGTCGGTGACGATGATGTGGTAGAACGGACGCTTCTTGGCGCCGCCGCGGGTCAGTCGAATCTTGACCATGGTGTTTTTCCTATTGCCCAGTCGCCAGGATGGCGAGGTAAGCGGGCGATTATAGCGGCAGAGCCCGGCCGAGCCAAGCCCATGGGTGGCCAGCCTTCACGGCAGCGCCGGGCCATGCCCGGCGGGGCATTTCAGCCCAGGCCGTTCCAAGCCACGCCCGCCAGCACCGCCCTGCCCTGTTCAGCCAAGGCCTGCGAGCCGGGCAGGACATGCCCATCAATGGCCTCCAGCGCCCACAGGCCACTGGCGTTGCAGGCAAAGGCCGCCTTCACGCCGGCCAGTTCCATCCGCGCCAGTGGCCGCGTCGCCTGCGGGCCGGGCCAGTGCTGCTTCAGCAGCGCCTCGGCGGTCCCACGCAACGCCGGCGCCCGTGGCCAGATCAGTTGATGGCCGTCGTGCACGGCAAGGTTCCAGGTGGTGCCTTCACTGACGTGGCCATCCCAACCGACAAGCAGCGCATCATCGAAACCGTCGGCCATCGCCGCGCGCCGTTCGGCAAACAGGCCAAACGTGCCCACGTGCTTGATCTGCGGCAGTTCGCGCTGCCAGGTCACGCTGCGCACGCGCTTCGCCGCCGTCAGCGACACCGGCGCGGACACCGCCACCAGCACATCCACTGGCACCGCCGCCAGCGGATTGCGGAAGTCGAAACGGCGCGAATACACCGTCACCCTCAGCGACGCATCGGCCTGTCCGGCCTGCTGCAGCGCCTGCGCCATCCAGGCCTGTACCTGCACCGTGTCCAGCGCACTGCCGAACAGTTCGCGCGTGGCCTGCGACAGCCGCGCCAGATGCAGGTCCAGTCCCTGCACGGCGCAGTCACGCACCTGCAGCGAGGTGAAGTGGCCGTAGTTGACCAGCGCCGGCAACAGGTCCTCCACCTGCGCCGGCTGGCCGTTGCAGGTCAGCGTCATCGCAGCAGTGCCTGCGCCTGTTCCCACATGCCGCGCAGCACGTCGGCGGCCGGCTGTGCCGGCGCCATCCACGCCGACTGCCCGGCCCAGGCCTGCATTGCGGCCAGTCGATTTTCCTGCACAGCCTGCCGGCGCATCGGCGCGGTCAGGCCCCGCTGCACCGGGTATGGGCGCGGCGCCGGCGCGCCTTCCACGGCGGCTGCACGCACGTACGGCGTGGCCAGGCCACGCCCCAGACGACCACTGAAGGCACGGGTCGGCCAGGTGTCTTCGGGTTCGCTGGCAGCCAGCCCATCGGCCCACGCCGACGCAATCGCCGCTTCCGGCGTGCGCAGGAAGGCGGTGCCGATCTGCACGGCGCTCGCGCCCAGGGTGAGCGCGGCTGCAATGCCGCGACCATCGGCGATGCCACCGGCGGCAATCACCGGAATCGTCAGCTGATCAGCCAAACGCGGCAGCAGCGCGAACAGGCCCACCAACTGGCGCTCGGCCATCGCCGGATCGAATGAACCACGATGCCCACCCGCTTCCACGCCCTGCGCCACCACGGCGTCGGCACCGGCATCCTGGGCGGCGCGTGCTTCAGACAACGTGGTCGCGCACGCGATCCAGGCGATGCCGGCGTCCTTCAGCTGCTGCACGTGACGCGGCAGCAGCACGCCCATGATGGTCGAGGCCACCGCCGGGCGTGCGGCCAGCAACGCGGCGAACTGTTCTTCGAAATCGGCGGGCGTGGCGTCGGCAGCGCTGGCCGGCACGTCCGGGCCCCACTGCGCGAGGAAGGCGCGGCTGGCAGCTTCGGCGGCGACATCACGGGTCGGTGCCGGATCCGGCACCCACAGGTTCACCTGCGCCGGGCCGGTCGAAGCGGCGCGGAAATCGTCCATCCAACGACCGATATCGGCAGATGACGACAGCACCGCGCCCATCGCCCCCATGCTGCCGGCGTTGGCCAGCGCAGCCGACAACGGCACGGGGCAGGCGCCAGCCATCGGCGCCAGCAGGATAGGAAGCTGCAATGAAAAACGCCGACAGAAGGTGTCGGCGCGTTCAAGAATCGGCGATGCGTTCACGCGACATACCTGTGGGAGAAGTCACCACCCAGCATACGCCAGTCGCTGCGACCCGATCCGTGACCCGGTCGCGCGAGGATCAGCGCGCCACCACCGCGTAGGTGCGCACCAGCTGGCTGTCCATTTCCTCGTTGAACTGGAAGGTCACGTAGCGTGCGTCGTCTGCGGCGAACTCCACCTCGGTCGATGCCCGCCCGATCTCGGTACCGTCAGCGTCCAGCGCGCGCGCGACCAGCTTGCCCTTGAAGGCCTTGTCAGCCACCACGTACACCGCCGCTTCCTTGGAGCCCATGCCACGGCTCTTGCCCAGGGTCACGGTCAGGCCATGCGCGGCCAGGCCCGGATCGGCCTGCAGCGTCACGTTCATGCGCTTGTCCACACCCTCACCCAGGCCCGCGACGAAATCAGCCGCCGTGCCACTGATGGCACTGCCGGCCTTCTGCGACACCGAGGTGTCGTCCTTGCATGCGGCCAGGCCCAGGGCCAGGACCATCACCACGATCACTCTGTTCATGAACATTCCCTTGTCGGATTCGGCAGGTAGTCAAGCAATACGGGCCCGCTCCCGCAAGTGCCGTTCCCGACACCTGCGCTCGGCCCTCACGTCGATCAACGGAACGGCATGCCGCGGCCGCCCATGGCCCCCATCATGCCCTTCATGCTGCGCAGCATGCCCTTCATGCCGCCGCCGGCCATCTTGCTCATCATCTTTTCCATCTGCATGTACTGCTTCATGAGCTTGTTGACGTCGGCCGGGGTCACGCCCGAGCCCTTGGCGATGCGCGCGCGGCGCGAGCCGTTGAGCAGGTTCGGGTTGCGTCGTTCCTTCTTGGTCATAGAGCCGATGATGGCGATCATGCGCGGCACTTCCTTGCCCTGGCTGACCTGCTGCTTCAGATGGTCGGGGATGTTGCCCAGGCCCGGCAGCTTGTCCATCAGGCCGCCAATGCCGCCCATGTTCTGCATCTGCTCCAACTGGTCACGCATGTCGTTCAGGTCGAACTTCTTGCCCTTGGCGACCTTCTCGGCCAGCTTTGCGGCCTTGTCCTTGTCGACCTGCTGCTCGACCTGCTCGACCAGCGACAGCACGTCGCCCATGTCCAGGATGCGGCTGGCGATACGGTCCGGGTGGAACACGTCCAGGCCTTCCGGCTTTTCGCTGACACCGACGAACTTGATCGGCTTGCCGGTGATGTAGCGCACGCTCAGCGCGGCACCGCCACGGGCGTCACCGTCGGTCTTGGTCAGCACCACGCCGGTCAGCGGCAGTGCATCACCGAAGGCCTTGGCGGTGTTGGCCGCGTCCTGGCCGGTCATGGCATCGACCACGAACAGGGTTTCGGCCGGGTTCACCGCTGCGTGCAGGGCCTTGATCTCGGCCATCATCGCTTCGTCGATGGCCAGGCGGCCGGCGGTATCGACCAGCAGCACATCCACGAACGACTTGCGCGCATCGTCGATGGCAGCGCGGACGATGGCTTCCGGCTTCTGGTCGGCGCTGGACGGGAAGAACAGCACGCCGACCTGCTCGGCCAGGGTCTTCAGCTGCTCGATCGCGGCCGGGCGGTAGACGTCGGCCGAGACCACCATCACCTTCTTCTTGCGCTTTTCCTTCAGGTGCTTGGCCAGCTTGCCCACCGTGGTGGTCTTGCCGGCGCCCTGCAGGCCCGCCATCAGGATGATGGCCGGGGCGGGAACGTTGAGGTTCAGGTCGCTGGCTTCGGCGCCCATCACCGCGGTCAGCTCGTCGCGCACCACCTTGATCAGGGCCTGGCCCGGGGTCAGCGACTTCAGTACTTCCTGGCCGACCGCGCGCACCTTGATGCGCTCGATCAGGGCCTGCACCACCGGCAGCGCCACGTCGGCTTCCAGCAGCGCGATGCGCACCTCGCGGGTCGCCTCGCGGATGTTCTCCTCGGTCAGGCGGCCGCGGCCACGCAGGCGCTCGATGGTGCCGGAAAGGCGCTGGGTCAGGGACTCGAACATGCGGTACGACCTGTCTGAAAACGGGGGACAATAAGGCAGACAGTATAACGGGTCCGTCGGCCTCCCCGGGCTGCGACGCCGGGGCCGTCGCCACCACCGCAGGGGTATGCGAAACTTCAACGATGACAATCGTTCTCATCGCCGTTCTGCTGTACCTGGCTGCCAGTGCCCTGCTGGTGCGTGCGCTCGGCCGCGATGGAACCTCTGGCGCGCCCACCTGGCTGTGGCCGGCACTGCCGGCGATGCTGCTGCATGGCGGCTACCACGTGATGGTGGCGATGCGTACCAACGGCGGGCCGGACATGCACTTCTTCGCCGCACTGTCGCTGGTCGGCCTGGGCATGGCCTGGCTGACCTCGCTGGTCGGCGCGCGCGGGCGGATGTCGGCGCTGGGCGTGGTGGTGTTTCCGCTGGCCGCGGTGCTGCTGCTGGCCTACCACGGATACGGCCACGAACCGAGCAAAGTGCTGGGCTGGCGCCTGGCCAGCCACGCCTGGTTGGCGCTGCTGGCCTACGCGACGTTGAGCATCGCTGCGCTGCTGGCGATCATGCTGTGGTTGCAGGAACGTGCCCTGCGCCGTCGTGAATTCCGGCCGTGGCTGCGTGCCCTGCCGCCGCTGGCCGACCTCGAATCGCTGCTGTTCCGGGTGATCACCGTCGGCTTCGCGTTGCTGACCCTGACGCTGGTCACCGGCGTGCTGTTCGTCGATGACCTGCTGGCGCAGAAGCTGGTGCACAAGACCGTGCTGAGCGTGCTGTCGTGGATCGTGTTCGGCGTACTGCTGATCGGCCGCCGTCGCTACGGCTGGCGCGGCATGAAGGCGGTGCACTGGACGCTGGCGGCGATGCTGTTGCTGCTGCTGGCGTTCTTCGGCAGCCAGTTCGTGATCGAACTGGTGTTCGGGCATACGCGGTAGAGGCGTGCCGACCAACGGTCGGCACCCAACCCGGTAGTGCCGGCCGCTGGCCGGCAACAGGACCACACCATGCCTGGATGCCGTAGGCGGTTCAGGGCGCCGGCTGCGCCAGGATCTTCCGCACCGAACGGCCGCTGTTGGTGAGGATGTCATCGACCTGCCAGCACCCCTGGCCCTGGCGCACCATCGGCAACCGGGTCACGTAGGCGGCCTTCCACACCGAGTACCGCATTTCGACGTGGCCGGTAGTCGCCGAGGTCTCTTTCCAGTTGTAGCGCACCGGGCTGTCGATGTCGCCGTCCTGCGCATCCAGCCACGGGTCCGAATCGATCTTGCAGATGCCTTCCTCGCGCTGCTGGCAAACACGCTCAGCACGCAGCGCCCTGCCGAAGGCCGCGCTGACCAGCGCCGGCGGCGGCTCCAGCAGATCACCATTGCCGGTCGTCGCCTCGTAGAAGGCGCGGGCCACGGCCGCAGGCTCCTGGCAGGCGGACGCAGCCTGCACGGCGGGCGCCAGCAGCAGGCCGGCAATCATCAACGTCCTTGTCTTTCGCATTGTGTTCGTCCTTGAGGTAGTGCCGGCCGCTGGCCGGCAATTGCAGATGTCCAAGGGGTTGCCGGCC
>NZ_RAUX01000039.1 GCF_013464485.1 Stenotrophomonas maltophilia | reverse complement strand
CCCCCCCCCCCCCCCCCCCCCCCCCCCCCCCCCCCCCCCCCCTCTCCCCCTCCTTGACGGTTTCCTGCGGGCGCGGCCGGACCGCCCGAAAGCGGGGTCAAGAGCTGAGGTTCATGGCTTCGGAAGCACCACGCGCGACTGCGCGACTGCTGTGTCTTCTGCTTTGGTGGGTGCGGACCTTGGTCCGCACTGCTTCTGCCCTTGCTTTTAAAGAGCCAACCCACCGCGCCCGCGGGGTGATGGGCGGGCAGCGGGGACCGGGCGGGGCAGGACCGTCCGCGGCATGGGCCCGAGGCATGCCTCGGGC
Source organism: Stenotrophomonas maltophilia (assembly GCF_013464485.1). Taxonomy (GTDB): domain Bacteria; phylum Pseudomonadota; class Gammaproteobacteria; order Xanthomonadales; family Xanthomonadaceae; genus Stenotrophomonas; species Stenotrophomonas maltophilia_AW. The sequence continues at coordinate 20,144 of NZ_RAUX01000039.1, read as the reverse complement.
GGGTTGGGCAGGACGCCCAACGCCGGTCTTGCCGTGTGCGCAGGACGCGCACACGAGCAAGCCGCGGCCGAGCCCCCAAGGATGGGTTCACGGCGTGTCCTGCCCCGCCCGGCCCCCGCTGCCCTACCCGTAGCAAAGTGGCGCAACGCTTTCCTCAACACACCCGCCCATTCATAAAAACCCATTGATAGGAATGAAATTAGTAGTATCCTATCTATCTCTTATGGACCGACCCCTCGACGAGCGCACCGTGCTGCAGATGCAGCTCAGCTCCGGCCTGCTGTACGCAGGGCGGCAGTGGCAGCGTCTGGCCGACAGCCGGCTCGGCAGCTACGGCATCTCCACCGCCTGCACCATGCCGCTGCTGATGATCGGCCGCTCCGGCGGTGGCATCCGCCAGGTGGCGCTGGCCCAGCAGCTGGGCATGGAAGGTCCCTCCCTGGTCCGCCTGCTGGACAAGCTGTGCGCCAGCGACCTGGTCCGCCGCGAGAGCGATGCCAGCGACCGCCGCGCCAACCTGCTGTGGCTGACCGACGCGGGACACGCGCTGGTCAGCGAGCTGGAAGACCAGTTGATCGGCCTGCGCCAGGACGTGTTCGGCGAACTTTCCATGGATGAACTGCACGCCGTGCTGAAGGCATGGCGCCTGCTGGCCGAGGCCGCCGACCGCATCACGTAAGACCGCTGCCCCCGAATACCGCCGCTGCCGTGCACACGCCAGCGGCTTTTGCCCGTTGCTGTTGTTTCGTTGTTCCTCCCTTCCCCCACCTCGCCCCCGCCCCTACCGATGCCCGGTGAATTCAGTCTCCACGGAGTGTTCGTCCCGACCCTGCTCGGGTTGATGTTGTTGGCCTATCTGGTCAACAGCGGCCTGCACGCGCTGCTGCAGCGTGCCGGCGCCTATCGCCATGTATGGCACCCGGCGCTGTTCAACCTGGCGCTGTACGGAATCGTGCTGGGCCTGCTGTTCCACCTCCTGCGTTGGATGCAATCGTGAACAAGATCGTGAAGAAGACCCTGCCGGTGCTGCTCACCAGCGCAGCCGTGATCGTCGCCCTGCTGGTGCTGCGCCAGCTGTGGGTCTATTACATGGATGAGCCGTGGACCCGCGATGCCCATGTCGGCGCCGACGTGGTGCAGGTGGCGCCGGACGTATCCGGACTGGTGGAAACGGTGCAGGTGGCCGACAACCAGGCGGTGAAGAAGGGCGACCTGCTGTTCGTGGTCGACCGTGCCCGTTACCGCATCGCGCTGGAGCAGGCCAAGGCCAGCCTGGGCGAGCGCCAGGCCTCGGTGGCACAGCTGCGCCGCGAGATCGGCCGTGACCGCAGCCTGCAGGACCTGGTCGCCGCCGAGGACGCCGAAGTGCGCCGCGCCAAGCTGCAGGCCGCACAGGCCGCGCTGGCCACCGCACAGGCGGCGGTCGACCTGGCCGAGCTCAACCTGGGGCGCACCGAGGTGCGCGCACCGGCCGATGGCCGGGTCAACGACCGCACCATGCGCGTGGGCGACTACGTGGTGGCCGGCAAGCCGGTGCTGGCGCTGCTGGATACCGGCTCGTTCCGCATCGATGGTTACTTCGAGGAAACCCGCCTGCGTGGCGTGGCCCCGGGACAAGCCGTGGACATCCGCCTGATGGGCGAATCGACCCCGCTGCGTGGCCATGTCGAAAGCATCGCCGCCGGCATCGAGGACCGTTACCGCAGCAATGGCAGCACCCTGCTGCCGAACGTGACCCCGGCCTTCGACTGGGTGCGCCTGGCCCAGCGCATCCCGGTGCGCATCGCCATCGACGAGGTGCCCAAGGGCGTGGAACTGATCGCCGGCCGCACCGCCACGGTGACCGTGGACACCGGCCGCCATCCGCACAACGACAAGGCCGGCACCGCGCCGACACAGGCGGGCCTGTGAACGCCGCCCTGCCCCGTCTCGGCCTGATCGTCGCGCTGGCCAGCCTGGCCGCGTGCAGGACCGTCGGTCCGGACTATGCATTGCCGGAAGGCTCGGCGTTCAAGCGCCCGCAGGCCAATGCCGCCTTCATCGATACCCAGAACCCGCAGATCGCCGCCAACCAGGCGCTGCCCGACCGCTGGTGGTCGCTGTACAACGACCCGATGCTGGATGGCCTGATCACCCAGGCGCTGCGCGACAACGTTGAACTGAAAGCCGCCGATGCGCACCTGCGTCGTGCGGCGGCGGTGTACGAACAGGCGCTGGACGCCGGTGGCTTCGAGTACGAGGCCGAGGCCGGCGTCAGCCGCGCGCAGCTGTCGGCCGAATCGTTCCTGCAGGAACACGAGCTGCCGGTGATCAACCTGGCCGATGGCAAGTTCGCGGTCAGCTACCAGTTCGACCTGTTCGGCAAGCTCAAGCGCGGCGCCGAAGCGGCGCGTGCCGACGAGCAGTCGGTCGCTGCGGCGCGCGACCTGGCCCAGGTCAGCGTGGTCGCGCAGGTCGCCGACAGCTACCTGGAAATCTGCCACGCCAACCACGAACTGCACGTGGCCGAGCATTCGCTGCAGCTGCAGCAGCGCAGCCGCACGGTCACTGAGCGCCTGATCGCGGCCGGCCGTGGCACGCCGCCGGAACTGGCCCGCGCCAATGCCCAGGTGGCGCTGCTGGAAGCTGCACTCCCGCCGCTGCATGCGCAGCGTTCTGCAGCGGCGTATTCGCTCGCCGCCCTGCTCGGGCAGACACCGGGCCAGTTGCCAGCCGGCGTGATCGACTGTGCACACGCCCCCGGCCTGGCGCAGCCGCTGCCGGTCGGTGATGGCCGCGCGCTGCTGCAGCGCCGCCCGGACGTGCGCCAGGCCGAGCGCAAGCTGGCTTCGGCCACGGCACGGATTGGCGTCGCCACTGCCGAGCTGTACCCGGACATCCGCCTGGGTGCCTCGGTGGGTGTGGCCGGCCTGCTGGAAGACTTCGGCACGCCGATGACCCAGCAATGGTCGATCGGCCCACTGATCTCGTGGACGCTGCCGTCGTCGGGCACGCATGCGCGCATCCACGCTGCCGAAGCCGGTGCCGACGCAGCGCTGGCCGAGTTCGACCACACGGTGCTGCAGGCACTGCGCGAGAGCCAGACCGCGCTGGATCGTTATGCGCAGGACCTGCGCCGGCTGCAGTCGCTGCGCATCGCGCAGGAGCAGGCCGCACTGGCCGCCGAGCAGAACCGCCGGCTGTACCAGGGCGGCCGCACGCCGTACCTGTCCAGCCTGGATGCCGACCGCAGCCTGGCCACCAGCGATGCCACCCTGGCCGCTGCCGAAGCGCAGGTCTCGCGCGACCAGATCCATCTGTTCCTGGTGCTGGGTGGTGGCTGGCAGGCAACGGTCGCCCCTGATGTACCGTCCACTGCACAGGCCTCGGCAAAGTAAGCCATGAACGCGCTGACCGACCGCCAGGCCTGGCTGTTCTCCATCAAGACCTACCTGGCTGCTGTGGCCGCGCTGTACATCGCCATGGCCGGCAACCTGTCGCGCCCGTACTGGGCGATGGGCACGGTGTACATCGTCAGCCAGCCGCTGCTGGGCCCGACCCGTGCCAAGGGCGTATACCGCATTGTCGGCACGCTGGTGGCCGGGCTGGCCACCCTGCTGGTGCTGCCAGCGCTGGTGGAAACGCCGCTGGTGCTGAGCGCAGCGATGTCGATCTGGCTGGCCGGCTGCCTGTTCATGGCGCTGCTCAACCGCGGCCCGCGCGGCTACGCGTTCCTGCTGGCCGGCTACACCACCGCCTTCATCGGCTTCCCCGCAGTGACGTCACCGGAAACCATCTTCGACACGGTGGTGGCGCGCAGCGAGGAGATCATCCTCGGCACGGTGGTGGCGGTGCTGTTCGCCTCGCTGCTGTTCCCCGCCTCGGTGCAACCGATGCTGCGCGCACGCATCGGCAACTGGATGGAAGACGCCGCGCAGTGGTGCCGGCAGATTCTGGAACGCGGCCGTGCGCATGCGCCGCGCAACCGACTGGCCGCCGACCTGGTGCAGTTCGAGGCGCTGATCGAATTCCTGCGCCGCGATGATCCCCGCCATGCCGGGTCGGCGGTGTCGATGGAGCGCCTGCGCGAGCGCATGCTGCTGCTGTTGCCGGTGCTGTCCTCGATCGCCGACCGCCTGAGCGCGCTGCGCAGCGATGGCCAGGCGTTGCCGGAAGGCCTGCCGGCGCTGGTCGATGACATCCACGACTGGCTCGACGGACCGACCAGCGCCAGCGAGTACGCCCGCCTGCGTGCGCGCATCAGTGCGCTGAAACCGCAGGTGGACCGCGACCTGCAGCACCTGCAGCTGGCCAGCCTGCTGCTGCGCCTGGAGGAACTGGTGGACCTGTGGCAGGACTGCCGCACCCTCCAGCACGCGATCGACCACGGCACTGCGCCGCTGGACCGTGCGCATTACCGCATCCGCACCGAGCGCGTGGCCGCCGACAAGCACGTCGACTACGGCATGGCGCTGTTCTCCGCGCTCAGTGCCGGCGTGGCGCTGATGAGCTACTGCGTGCTGTGGATCGCGCTGGGATGGGAAGGCGGCGGCAACGGCGCGATGATGGCCGCGGTGACCGCCGCGTTCTTCGCCGCACAGGACGATCCGGCACCGAGCATGGTGTCGTTCCTGGTGTGGGCGATGGTGGCCTCGGTAGTGGCCGGCGTGTACCTGTTCGGTGTATTCCCGGCCGTGCACGACTTCGGCCTGCTGGCGCTGGTGCTGGCGGTGGCGTTCCTGCCGCTGGGTCTGATGCTGCACCACCCCAAGAGCGCGTTGTTCGCGCTGCCGCTGACAGTGAACCTGGCCGCGCTGCTGAGCCTGCAGAACACCTACAGCGCCAACATCCAGACCTTCCTCAACTCGTCGATCGCGATGTTCATCGGCATTGGGTTTGCGGTGGTGATGACCCGCCTGTTCCGTTCGGTGGGTGCCGAGTGGACCGCGCGCCGGTTGGTGCGGCAGGGCTGGACCACACTAGCCGAAGCCGCCGAAGGACGTGGCCAGCAGGACCGCCAGCGTTTCGCCGCGCGCATGCTCGACCTGCTGGGCCTGCTCGCACCGCGCCTGGCGGCGACGCCGGAAGGCAGCGACATCGCCTCGGTGGACATGCTCAACGAGGCACGCATCGGCCTGAACATCCTGCAGTTGCGCCGTGCCCGGCTGGAGCTGCCCGAGCGCAGCCGCGAGGCGGTCGAGCACATCCTGGAAGAAATCGCCGCGCACTACCGTCAGCAGATTGCCGCGCGCAAGCCGATGGTGGCAGCCGAGGCGCTGCGCGAGCGGCTGGACACCTCGCTGGGCCGGGTCGGCAGCGTGGGCGCCTGCAAGGCCCGCGACGAGGCGCTGATGGGCCTGATCGGCCTGCGCTTCGCGTTGTTCCCGGAGGCGAAGGCGTTGGCGCCGGGGCTGGCAATGGATACGGCGACGCAGACGTAGCGCGCTACCCTGTGTGTCCACAGACTCCGGCACTGAAACAGGACGGTTCAATGAGTTACGACATGATGGTGTTCGAGGCCAGCGTGGCCCCACGCGAGGCGGCGGCCTTCATCGCCTGGTTCGAAAAGCAGACGCAGTGGAACGAGCGTCATGAGTACGACGACCCATCAGTCAGCAGCCCGGCGCTGCAGGCGTGGTTCGCCGAGATGGCGCAAGAATTCCCGCCCTTGAACGGGCCGTGGAGCAACGACGATGACGACCGTGCCGAGGTGACCGAGTACAGCATCGGCCAGCAGGTGATCTACGGTGCATTCGCGTATTCGGTGGCTGAGCGCGCGCACGGGCGCGTGCAGGACCTGGCCGAGAAGCACGGGGTGGGGTTCTTCGACGTCAGTGCTGACGAAGCGGCGATCGTGTATCCGGATGGGCTGGTGTTGATGCCGGAGTAGGTCTGGCGGCAGGGCTGCGCCCTGCACCTGCCGAATCAACATCAGCGCCAACGCCAACGTCAACGTCAACGTCAAAGGCTGGCATTCCGTGGGATGGCGGGGTGGGTCCGGTTGAGGGGGGCGCCGTGAACCCATCCATGGGGGCTTGGTCGCGGCATCCATGCCGCTCACACCCCCTCAACCGGACCCACCCCGCCTTCGACAGTTTTCCGCGATCTGTCAGAGGGGCATGGCCTGCTGTTGGTGGGTGTCGACCTTGGTCGACACGTAGATCCACGCCATGCGTGGATGAATGTGCACGTTGTGATTGGAAGGGAGTGTTAGAACAACTGGCCCTGCACCGTCGGTTCTTCGATCGGTTTCGATGCTGCTTCGATCACGTCTTCCGCACCCAGCCGCCACGCCAGACCACCGAGGCGGCTGGCGTGGCGCTTCAATGCGGCCTGCAGCACCTCGGCGCTGCCGGCCAGATGCAGCACCTGGCGGGCGCGGGTCAGGCCGGTGTAGACCAGTTCGCGCGACAGCACGCGGCTGTCCTGGCGCGGCAGTTGCAGCCACACTTCGTCGAACTCCGAGCCCTGCGCCTTGTGCACGGTCATCGCGAAGGCGCTTTCATGCGCGGGCAACGCGGCCGGGTGGAAGGCGCGCGGCTGCTCGACGGTGTCGCCCGGGAACCAGGCCACCATTGCGCCGCTGTCGTCGCGCAGGCAGATGCCGATATCGCCATTGAAGAGGCGGTGCCGGTAGCTGTTCTCGGTGACAAGCAGCAGGCGGCCCTGGAAGTAACCCGGGGTGTTGCCAGCCAGCAGCTGTTCGATGCGGCTGTTGAGCCCGCGCGCGCCCTGCGGGCCTTCGCGCAATGCGGTCAGCACGCGCAGGCGGCCAGCCTGCTGCAGGGCAAGCGCCGGATCGGCCGCGTCGGCCAGCGCACGCCAGTGGCCGAGCAGATGCTCGCGCTGGCCACGCAACGGATCGGCTTCGCCTTCGTGGAAATGCACGCCCGCCAGCGCCCCACGGCGCAGCAGCTGCAGTGCGGTGCCGCTGTCGCCCTCGCGCACGGCATGCGCCAGCGGCGCCAGGTCCAGCGCATCGCTTTGCCGGTAACCACGCTGCAGCTGCACCCGGCGGCCAGCGAAGGCGCAAGGTGCGGCCTGGGGTAGCAACGTGGCCGGCGCCAGCAGGCCATGCAGTGCCTGCGCGTCGTCGGCGCGGGTGCCAATGCCATCGCCGCTGGCGCGCAGTATCGCGCTGAGCACGTCACCGGCTTCGACCGACGGCAACTGATCGGGATCGCCGAGCAGGACCAGCCGGGTGCCGCTGGCAATCGCATCGACCAGCTTGGCCATCATCGGCAGATCGATCATCGACGCTTCGTCGACCACCACCACATCCACCGGCAGCGGATTGTCGGCGTGGTGACGGAAGCGCGGTGAATCCGGGATCACGCCGAGGAGGCGATGCAGGGTGGTGCCGGTACTGGGCAGTGCCGCGCACAGCGCCGGGTCCACACCGTTTTCCTGCAGACGCTGCACGGCCAGCCGCAAGCTCTCGGCCATGCGCTCGGCGGCGCGCCCGGTAGGCGCGGCCAGCGCCACCTCGGGCAGCGGCTGGCCGGCATGCCGGGCCTGTGCCGCCAACAGCAGCAACAGGCGCGCGATGGTGGTGGTCTTGCCGGTACCGGGGCCGCCGGTGACCAGCGCCAGCGGATGGCGCAGGGTCACGCCGGCTGCGCGTGCCTGGTGGTCTTCACTGTTCAATGCCTGCGGGAAAAGCTGCGCGAAGAGCGGTGCCAGTGCAGCCATGTCCGACGACGGCAGCGGATGCCGACCGATACGCTGCAGACCGGCAGCCAGCTGGCGCTCGTACTCGCGGTAGCGGCGCAGGTACAGCAGGCCGTTTTCCAGCACCAGCGGCGCATCGTCGGCGATGGTGTCGGACTGCTCGGGTGTCGCCACCCACGGCGATGCACGCAACTGTGCCAGCCAGTCCTGCGCGGCGGGCCACTCGGGCACACCTTCCAGCAGGCGCTGCGGCTGCGCCGGATCGAAACCGGCGTGGCCCTGCGACACCGCCAGCGAGGCCAGCGCCGCCGCCAGCGCCACGCTGTCGGGCGTGTCGTCGCGCAGCCGCTGCAGGCTGGTCGCCAACGCATGGTCGAGGGTGCGCAGCAGGCCCTTCTGGTGCAGTTCCTTCAGCAGGCTCATGCGCTGGCTCCACGGGCACGTGCAGCCAGTTCGGCCTGGGCCTGCTCGCCACCGGCAAACAATTCATCCAGCGCATCCACCAGCGCCAACGGGAAGCGGTCCACATGCACGCCATTGCCCGTGCCATCCAGGCCGCGGCAGAACAGATAACGGATACCGCCCATGTCGCGCTCGTAGTCGTAAGCGGCGCCGAGGCGGAAGCGCAGCCAGCGATGCAGGGCCACGGTGTAGATCAGTGCCTGCAGGTCGTACTCGCTGTGGCGCATGGCGATGGCCAGCAGGTCCGGGCTGTAGCCGGGCAGGCGGTTGGACTTGTAGTCGAGCACGTACCAGCGCCCGTCGCGCACGTAGGTCAGGTCGATCATGCCGGTCATCAGGCCTTCCAACCGGCGGCGCTGGCCGAACCCTCGACGACTGCTGGAAACGCCATGCGCGTGCAGCACCTGCAGCAGCGCCGGCACGGTGGTCGCTTCGATGGCGAAATGGAAGTCGATTTCCGCGCGGCGCTCGCCTTCGGCCAGGCTGTGCAGCGCGCCGCCTTCGGGCAGCGGTACGGTCAGCGTGTGGCCGACCAGCGGTACCAGCACGTCCACGCCATCGTCCAGATCGACGTCGGCATAGCCTTCGTCGTGCAGCGCCTTGCGCAGCACCCCGGCCTGTCCCTCGGGTGCTTCCATTCCCGGCTGCCAATCCGCCCATGCAGCGAAGTCGACGTTTTCCATCGCCTCATGCAGCACGTTGCCGAAGCGACTGCCCATGAAACGCGGATCGAGCGGCGCGCTGTCTTCGGCCGCCGCGGTGGGTTCCGGCAGGGCGGGTTCCAGTGGCAGTTCCGGGCCAGCCGGTTCATCGGCGGCCGGTGCCGGCAGCTCGGTGGCGGCCGCTTCGATATCACTGTTTGCGCCGGCGTCCGCATGCGCCAGCTGGGTGAAGCTGTACACCCACCAGTCGTGCGGCACGCGCCGGGTCAGTGCACGCACCGCCGGAAGCTCACCTTCCACCTCGGCCGCCAGCTGCGGCAGCGTGGCCGGCGCCTCGCTGTCGTCAACATGTACATCGGCATGTGTGCGCAGCACCTGCAGGTCACCCAGCAGGGGCGCCAGCCGCGTCCTGCCGAGCCCGGCCAGGTCGCCCACGGCGATCCACAGCGCATGTTCGGCACGGGTCAGGCCGACATACAGCAGGCGTGCATCTTCGGCACGCTGCTCGCGTTCGCGCTGCGCGGTGGCCGCTTCCCAGGCCTCGTCCTTGTCCAGCTTCCAGTGCAGCTGGCGCTGGCCGCCCACATGCACCGTGCAGTGCGAGGCGGTGTTCGGCGCACCGCCATCGATGCCCACGAAGGGCAGGAACACCAGCGGATACTCCAGGCCCTTGCTCTTGTGCAAGGTGATGATCTGCACACGCCGCGCATCCGATTCCAGGCGCAGCAACTGCTGCTCGTCATCCTGGTCGGCGCTGGCCATCTGCCCCTGCAGCCAGTCCAGCAGGCCGTGCATGCCCAGCGCCTGTGCGGAGGCTTCCTGCAGAAGTTCACCCAGCTGCAGGTAGTTGGTCAGGCGGCGCTCGCCATCGATCAGCGCCAGCAGGCGCTCGCCTTGTGCAGCACAGACGTCGGCGATCACCGCGAACGGTCCGCCGCGCTGCCAGCGCTCGCGCCAATGCAGCAGCTGCGCCTGGAACCCGCGTTGCAGGTCGCCCTCGCGTTCCATCGCCGCAATCACACTTGCGCGCTGGCCGAGCAACACAGTGGCCAGCGCCGCACGCAGGCGGCCTTCGTCGGCCGGTTGCAGCAATGCGAGCAGCAGCGCACGGAGATCACGCGCTTCAGGGGTGGCGAACAGGCTCTGCTTGCCGGCTGCCACTGCCGGAATGCCAACCGCAGCCAGCGCGCGCTGCACCAGGGTGGCCTCGCGATGCGAACGTACCAGCACCGCGATGTCACCTGGCTGCACCGGTCGCCCGCGCAGCACGGCGTTGCCGGCCCGCGCATCGACCAGGGTCTGGTGGATGGCGGCGACGCAGGCCTGGGTGGCCGCGTCACGCGAGGCGTCGGCACTCATTGCCTTTTCGCCGCCACTGCGCAGCACGTGCAGGGTCAGCGCGATGGCGACGCGGCCATTGCGCAGATAATCCTTGTCAACGCGCACGCCACCGGGCCGCACCGGCTCGAACTGGATGTCGCGTTCGAGGAAGGCGTCCTCGCCACCGTTGTCATACAGCGCCTGCAGCGCACGCAGCACGGCCGGGCGCGAGCGGAAGTTCTGGTCCAGTACCGGCGCCTGCTGCGCCATCTGCTTGGCCTTCAGGTAGGTGTGGATGTCGCCGCCGCGGAAGCCGTAGATCGCTTGCTTGGGATCACCGATCAGGAACAGCGCCGGCGCCAGGCCGAGTTCACGCACCTCCAGCGAATCACCGAACACGGTGTGGAAGATGCCCCACTGGCGGTCGTCGGTGTCCTGGAACTCATCGACCAACGCGATGCGGTACTGCGCGCGCAGCTGCTTCACCAGTGCCAGCCGCTGCGGGCCTTCCAGGGCCAGTGCCACGCCATCGATCAGATCGTCGTAAGTCTGCACCCGGCGGGTGCGCTTCAGTGCCTGCAGGCGCTGCGTGGCTTCGTCGCGAAGCGCGTGCAGGAAATTCAATGCGGTGGCGCGCAGCCAGGCATCGCGTTCGGCCAGCAACGCGACATAGCGCGCCAACGGCGCCTGCAGCGGCGACGACGGCGTGCGATCGGGGAATTTCTTGTTGGTCTTGTCGGCCAACACCTCCGGCAGCAGTGCCGGCAGGCGCTCGCTGGCCAGCAGTTCGCGTGGATCGGCGCGCTCGGCCCAGGCCAGCAGCTGCCGGCCCAGCGGGTGCAGCCAGCCCAGCTTGTAGGACACGCCGTTGAGCCACTTGTTGTCGACCGCATCGCAGAGGTCGATGAAGAACTGCTCGCCATGCTCGCGCACGCTTGCCGACAGTGCTTCCGCCGCGCTCTGCAATGCCGGGTGTGGATCGGCCAGTGTCACCGGCTGCGGCAACGGATGCAGTGGCGGCGCGGCCAGCAGCACGCGCAGATCGGCGGCCAGCGCGTCCGGGGTGGACCACAGCCAGGTCAGCGGTTCCAGCGTGGCCGGGTCGTTGGCATGCACCCGCCACAGGTCCGCCGCCAGCTCCTCCAGCAGTTCACGATCGCTGGCCAGCAGTTCCGGCGGGTCGAAGGTGTGGCCGCTCTCCAGCGCATGCTCGCGCAGCACGCGGGTGCAGAAACCATGGATGGTGAAGATGGAGGCCAGGTCGATCTCGTCGGCGGCGACCTGCAGGCGGCGCTTCAGTGCAGCGGCGCTTTCGCTGCCCTCCTGCAGATGTCGCTGCAGCACCTCGCGGGTGAGGCGCACGTCCGGCGCTTCGCCCTCGGCCGGTTCCAGGTCGACCAGGCGCGCGGCCAGCGCCAAGCGCTCGCGGATGCGCTTGCGCAGTTCCTGGGTGGCGGCGTCGGTGAAGGTCACCGCCAGGATCTGGCCGATGCGCAGGCCCTGCTCCACCACCAGGCGGGTGAACAGCGTGGCCAGGGTGAAGGTCTTGCCGGTGCCGGCGCTGGCTTCGATCAGGCGGATACCGTCCAGCGGCAAGGCCAGGTAAGGGTCACCCACCATGGGCACGATCGGCTCGTCCGCGCTGGCACGGTTCATGCGCCATCCTCCCGGTTTGCTGCGGCGCCAAGCGTTCGGCCTTCGCGCACCGCGCTGAAGACCACCTGGCTGTTGCGCAGCAGGTCGGCATAGCTGGCATCGCTAGCGAACGGGTCGGCACCGCGCAGCAGCAGCTGCCAGGCATCGCTGCTGGATTCACCCCAGCTGCGATCGCTGCCATGCCATTGCTTCCAGCCTTCGCTGCGTTGCTTTTCCGCCGGCGCGTTGTACAGCACCCAGCCGGTATACGGGGCAAACCGCAGCGGTTCGCGCAGGCCACGCTGGCGCAGCTGCAGAAGCGCACGCAGCGCCGCGCGTGCAGCGGGAACGCCCAGCGCCGGTACGACGTGCGGGCCGGGACCGGCATCGCCGCCATCGTGGAACTGCACCAGCGGCAGCGCATCACCGGCGGCGTTGGCCAGCAGCCAGTCCAAGCCCTGGCGGATCACCGCGTTGCCATTGAGGGTGCCGGCGCGCAGGCGCACCAGGCCTTCGGGATGGCGATCGGCCACGCGGCCGTGCAGGCGCACCCCGTCGATGTCCACCTCGTAACGACGGCTTTCCAGCGGTTCGCCCTGCATCCAGCCCAGCAATGCACTGGCATACGGACGCGTCTTCAGCTGCTCCACCTCGAACTGGCGCTCGCCCAATGGACCCGACGGCAGCAGGCCGCGTGCGCGCAGGCGCGGATACAGCGGCTCGGTATCGCCGCTGAGCGTGGCACGTACCACCGCGGCCTGCACGCTGCGCTTTTCCGGCCCGCGCGAGGACAGCACCAGCGGTTCCAGGTCATCCACCTCCTCGACCTCGTCGGTCAGGCGCAGACCGAGCGACTGCGCCAGGAACTGCCCGGCCGGATCGCACAGGAAACGGCGCAGGGTATCGAGCGCGACCTCGTCTTCCACCGCATCGTCGAGCGGCGGCGGTAATGGGGCATCAAACCACGGCAGCAGGCCGCCGCGCTGGCCGGTAAGGCGACCCGCCGCCGGATGCCACTGGCGGCGATAGCTGAAGCGACGCGGATCACCATCGCCAAACGCCGCAGGTGAGAACGGCTGCAGGGCATGGCGCACGGTGAAGTCGCGCACGGCCGCCGGTGGATCGAGGTGATAGGCGGCAGCGGCGTCGATCAATTCGCTGACCAGCACCGACGGCTCGCGCACGCTGCCGTCGCGCGGGTCGGCGCCGAGATAGCTGAGATAGAACACCTCCTGCGCGGCCGCGAACAGCTGCAGGAACAGGAAGCGGTCGTCTTCCCGGGTAGAGCGGTCACCCGGGCGGCGACGCGGTGTGTCCAGCTCGGCGGTTAGCTGGTTGAGACCGGCAGCCGGGTCACGACGCGGGAAATCGCCATCATTGAGGCCCAGCACGCAGATCACCCGGAACGGCAGCAGGCGCATCGGCACCATGCGGCCGAAGCTGATGCCTCCGGTCAACAGCGGCGCACGCGTATCGGCCTCGCCCAGCGCGCCAGTGAAGTGCGCGCGCACCACCTCCGGCGGCACGCCATCCACGAAACCGGCCTTGGCGGCGTCTTCAGCGAACTGGTTGAGCAGCTTGCGCAGGCGCTCCAGCGCGCGCTGGCTGTTGGGCGAAGTGGGCGCGGTCGGCAGCAGCGCATCCAGCAGCGACAGCAGGCGTTGCCGCCACTGCGCCGGGGTCAGCAGCTCGCCGAGGCGACGCTGGTAGATGGCCAGCACGCGCAGCAGGCGCAGCAGCCGGTCCAGCGCGTCCAGGGCTCCGCCTTCCAGTTCGATCCACGGCGCCACGCCTGCCAGATCGGCATCGCTGCCGGTGGCATGGCCGAGTACCAGACGATCCAGCGCGAACTGCCAGGTGTAGGCATCGTCGGCCGGCGCCTGGTGCTGGTTGCGATGCTTCGCGTCCAGGCCCCAGCGCGCACCGGCCTGCTGCAGCCAGCCATGCAGGCGGTCGAAGTCCACCGCGTCCAGCCCGGCCGCTTCGGCCAGCGGTGCGCTGGCCAGCAGGTCCAGCACTTCGTTCAGCCCGAAACGCGATACCGGCAGGCCCAGCAGGTGCACGAACACATCGGCCAGCGGTTCGCCGGCCAATGGGCTGCTGTCGGCCAACGCATAGGGAATGTGCTCGTCCTCGCCGCCGCGGCCGCCAAACACGGCTTCGAGGTACGGCACGTACGGATCAATGTCCGGCGCCAGCACTGCGATCTCGCGTGCCTGCAGCGGTGGGTCGAAGCGCGGGTCCTGCAGCAGGCTGCGCAGCTGGTCGTGCAGTACCTGCAGCTCGCGCAAACGGGTATGGCAGGCATGCACCTGCAGGCTCGGGTCGTCGCTGCGCAGGCCATCGCGCAGTTCGCCCGAGGGCAATGCGCGGCGGTGGAACAGGTCGCGCTGCAGGCGGTGCAGCAGGCTGTCGGACAGGCCACCTTCGTCCAGGGTCGGGCGTGTGTCCTCTTCCGGATCGGAGTACGCGGCGATCTCGCCGGCCGGGTGTACCACCTCGTAACTGCCCAGCACCGCCATGAAGTCACGGCCTGCTGCCCCCCAGGCTTCCAGCAGGCGGTTCTCACCGGCGGCTTCACCGAACGGATCCGGTGCGCCGCTGCGCAGGCGCTCGGCCAGCGTCTGCAGGTCCCCCCAGTACGACTGCACCGGGGTGGGCATGTAGAAGTGCAGTTCGCCCACCCGTGCCTGGGTGGCCATCACCCGCAGCACGTCGGGCGAGATGTTGAGCGTCGCGAACGCGGACATGCGCGGCGGCAGACCCTGCGGCAGCGGCTGGGCGGTGCCTTCGAAACGGTCCAGGTATTCCTGGATGCGACGCGCACGGTAGTCATGGCCGTGGGTGATGGTGCGCCACAGAATGGCCTGCGGATCGGCCGGATCGGCACCGGCCGCCCAACGCAGCAGCCAGTCACGGCGCCAGGCCTGGTACTTCTCGAACACCGAGGCCAGCTCGCCGGCCAGCGCCCACGGCTTCAACGCGTCACCACCGGCAAGATAGGACTGCAGCGCGCGCATCGGTGGCTGCGCCAGCAACGCGGGGTCGCGCAGTGCCTGGTACAGCTTCCAGTGCAGCCCGGCCGCATCCAGGTCGTCCTGCTCCCCGCTGACGTTGGCCTTCAGCGCACGGGCCACGAACTCACCCGGGGTGAGGAACTCGAGGTTGGCAGCGACACCGAACTCGGCGGCCAGTGTCGCTTGCAGCCAGCGGCGCATCGCAACCTGCGGGATCAGCACCACTTCCGGCGCCAGCAACGGTTGGCCCGGCACCGGCACACGCACATTGCGCGCCAGCAGCGCGGCCAGCACGTCCAAGGAGTTGGAATGGTAGAGGCGGAAGTCGCTGCCTGGGTCACTCATCATGCACAGTGTGCAGGACGGCAGGCCGTATTCAATGGTCGGCCCACCTCCGGTACGGATTGTTCCGGGCTCCTGGCCGATTGTCCCCGCCTGCGCGAAGCCTTGTCGTGCAACAATACTGGACCGTCCAGTCTGCTTATGTTCAGCCGGCGGGCCCGATCCTTCGATGTCTAAAAAACGTTAATGGTGCCCATGTCGGCTTCCACCTCCAGTCTGGTGCAGTTGTCCAACGTCCGCATCGACCGGAGCGGGCGTACGATCCTGCGCGACGTGTCGCTGCAGGTGCCCAAAGGCAGCATCACCGCTGTGCTCGGCCCATCCGGCAGCGGCAAATCGACCCTGCTTGCGGCCCTGACCGGTGAGCTGCGCCCGGTCGCCGGCGAAGTCACCCTGTTCGGCAAGCCGATTCCACATGACAGCGGCGCGTTGCTGGAAATGCGCAAGAGCGTGGGTGTGCTGCTGCAGGGCAATGGCCTGCTGACCGACCTCACCGTAGCCGAGAACGTCGCCCTGCCGCTGCGCACGCACACCCGCCTGCCGACCGCAGTGCTGCGCCGTCTGGTGCAGATGAAGCTGCATGCGGTGGGCCTGCTGGCCGCTGCCGACGCCTGGCCACGCGAGCTGTCCGGCGGCATGGCGCGCCGCGTGGCGCTGGCCCGTGCGCTGGCGCTGGACCCGCCGCTGATGATCTACGACGAACCGCTGACCGGGCTGGACCCGATCGCCTCCGGGGTGATCATGAGCCTGATCCAGCGCCTCAACCACAGCCTGGGCCTGACCAGCATCATCGTCAGCCACCATGTGCACGAAACCCTGCCGATCTGCGACCAGGTGATCGCCATCGCCAATGGCGGCATCGTGTTCCAGGGCACGCCCGAGGCGCTGCAGTCCAGCCAGGACCCGCTGCTGCGGCAGTTCCTGCACGGCCAGCCCGATGGCCCCATTCCGTTCGATGCCGCGCCGCGCGCGAGGGTCGCCTGATGCCGTTCGTCCAAGCCACACGCTCGCTGGGCCGCGCTGGCCTGTTCTCGCTGACCGTGCTGCGCGGTTCGCTGCCGACCCGTGATTTCCTGGCCGAGCTGACCCGCGAGATCTACAAGATCGGCGCGCGCTCGCTGCCGATCATCGCCGTCGGCGGTGCCTTCGTCGGCCTGGTGCTGACCCTGCAGGGCTACCGCACGCTGACCACCTTTGGTGCGGCCGACGCGCTGTCGACCCTGCTCGGCCTGTCGCTGTACCGCGAGCTGGCACCGGTGCTGACCGCGCTGCTGTTCATCGGCCGCGCCGGCAGCTCGATCGCCGCCGAACTGGGCCTGATGCGTGCCACCGACCAGATCAAGGCGCTGGAGCTGATGGCGATCGACCCGGTGGCCAAAGCGGTGGCGCCGCGCTTCTGGGCGGCGGTGCTGACCGTGCCGCTGCTGACTGGCATCTTCTGCTCGCTGGCGATCAGCGCCAGCTACTTCGAAGCCGTGCACGTGCTGGGCCTGGACAACGGCGTGTTCTGGTCGGCACTGCGCAACAGCGTGGACTTCTGGGACGACTTCGGCGTGGCGATGCTGAAGTCGGCGATCTTCGGCGGCACTGCCGCGCTGGTCGCCGCCTACGTTGGTTTCCACGCCGAGCCAACCATTGAAGGCACTTCGGTGGCGACCACCCGTGCGGTGGTCAACGCTTCGCTGCTGGTGCTGATGTTCAACTTCGTTCTGTCGGCAATGTTGTTCACCTAACCCCTCCACCGGCGGTGCGCAGGCGCGCGCGGCCACAACGACTCGATCAGGTAATCCACATGGCCATCCGCGGTCCCAGACTCGAATTCTCCGTCGGCGCCTTCCTGCTGCTGGCACTGGCCTCGCTGCTGGTGTTGGCCGTGGCCTCGACCAACCAGCGCTGGAGCTGGGGCAGTGAAGGCTATGACCTGAAGGCGCGCTTCTCCCAGGTCGGCCAGCTGCGCAAGCAGGCACCGGTGAAGATCGGCGGCGTCACCGTCGGCCAGGTCGCCTCGATCGACCTGGACCCGGTGAAGTTCGAATCGATCGTGACCCTGCGCATGGACAGCAAGGTCAAGGACCTGCCGGCGGACACCTCGGCCGGTATCTTCACCAGTGGTTTGCTCGGCGAGAGCTATATCGGTCTGCAGCCGGGCGGTGATCCGGAGGTGCTGAAGGCCGGCGACGAGATTGTCTTCACCCAGCCGGCGGTGGACCTGATCCAGCTGGTCGGCAAGTACATGTTCAGTGGCGGCGCCGGTGGCGGCGCAGGCCAGAAGCCCAACGATGGCGCGCAGGCGCCTGCAACGGAACCGCAACCATGAAGATGAAACTGATCCCGGCCCTGCTCGCCTCGGCGCTGCTGGCAGCCACCCCGTTCCTGGCCCAGGCCCAGGCCCCCGCCCCCGCCCCCGCCGCCGCCGCCGCAACGCAGAGCCAGGCCGGCAAGGTGGTGATCGATGCCAGCAGCCGCATCCTGTCCACGCTGCAGCAGCGCAAGAGCGAATTCACCAGCAACCCGGCCAGCCTGCGCAGCTACATCGACAGCGAGTTGACCCGCACCTTCGACCGCGACTACGCGGCACGCCTGGTGCTGGGCCCGCACGCCCGCGGCGCCTCCGACGCCGACATCAAGCTGTTCGCCGATGCGATGGCCGACAGCCTGATGCAGCGCTATGGCTCGACCCTGCTCAACATCCAGGGCAAGCCGAGCTTCCGCCTGAAGGGTGAGAGCCCGCTGCCGGGCAATCGCGGCGTGCGCGTGAGCACCGAGCTGGTGCGCGCCGGCAACGAGCCGACCCCGGTCGAGTACTGGATGCGCAACGTCAACGGCCAGTGGAAGATCTTCGACGTCAACATCGAAGGCATCTCCTACGTGCAGACCTTCCGCAACCAGTTCGACACCCCGCTGCGCCAGAAGGGCATCAAGCAGGTGGCCAGCGAACTGCACAGCGGCAGCATGCAGGCCGGGCCGGCGGGCAATGGCAAGTAACGCACTGGCGCTGCTGGAAGGCGACACCCTGCGCCTGCGCGGGGTGCTCGACCGTGCTGCGGTGATCGCGCTGTGGCCGCAGCTTCAGGCCCTGCCGGCAAAGCTGGCACGGCTGGAGCTTGGCGAGGTCGAGCGCGTGGACAGCGCAGGCCTGGCCCTGCTGGCCGAGCTGGCCGCACGTGCACGCAAGGCGGGCCACCCGCTGACGGTTTCCGGCGCGCCGGCCGGCTACAACGAATTGAGCGCGGCCTACCGGCTGTCGCACGACCTGGATTTCAACGCCACTTCTGCTGCGAGCTGACATGAACGTCGTACGCACTCTCCCCCTGATCGTCCTGGCCACCGCCCTGACCGCCTGCGCCGGCAAGCCCGCGCGCAGCGATGCGCCGGCCGCCAGCACCGTGGTCCCAGCCAGCTCGACCGCCGAGCCCCCTGCCACCGATACCGGTATGGCCGACGCGCCAGCGGTCGCGCCCGTGGCCAATCCGCCGGTCGCGGCACCGCCGGCGCCTGCATCTGCCACATCGGCGGCCAGCGCCGAAGCTGACGCGGCGACAACAGCGGCAGCCACCGCACCCGGTGGTGACGACGATTTCGATGCCCTTTACGGCGGCGCCGGCAACACCGGCAGCGCAGCGGCCTACGACCCGTGGGAACCGTTCAACCGCAAGGTGCACAAGTTCAACAACGCGGTCGACCGCGGCATCGCCCGTCCACTGGCTACGGCCTATACCCACGTGGTGCCCCGCTTCGCCCGCACCGGTGTAAGCAACTTCTTCAGCAACCTGCGCGCGCCGGTGACCATCACCAACCAGCTGCTGCAGGGTCGTGGTGGTGATGCCTGGGACAGCCTCGGCCGCTTCCTGATGAACACCACGCTGGGCATCGGCGGCCTGTTCGATCCGGCCAGCAAGGCGATGGTGCCGCGTCGCAATGAAGACTTCGGGCAGACCCTGGGTGCCTGGGGCTGGCGTCGTTCGCGCTACGTGGAACTGCCGTTCTTCGGCCCGCGTACGGTGCGCGATGTGTTCGGCCTGGCCGGCGACATTCCGCTGTCGCCGATCCGCCGCGTCGAGGAGGACAAGATCCGCATCGGCCTGCAGGGCCTGCAGCTGGTCGACACCCGCGCGCAGCTGCTGGCAATCGACAACCTGCGTGACACAGCCGTGGACGAGTACTCGCTGGTACGCGACGCATGGATGCAGCGCCGCAACTACCAGATCGAGAACGATCTGCGCAGCAAGCGTGACCGTGGCCACGACGATGCCAATTCTCCAATCCCGGTGGATGCCATGCCGATGCCGAACTGGAGCAACTGATCGCTGCAGCCCGTGCATGAAAAAAACCCCGCCTCGGCGGGGTTTTTCTTTTCCGGTAGGTGCCAACCGTGGTTGGCACGCTTTCCTCAGGCCGCCAGCGCGGCCTCGATGGCCTCGCGCAGGCGCACGTCACCGACCGCCACGTCCGGGGCGAAGCGGGCGATGACCTTGCCGTCGCGGCCGACCAGGAACTTCTCGAAGTTCCACAGCACTGCCGGCGCGGCATGGATCGGAATCTCCTTGCTGGCCAGGCGCTCACGCAGCGGGCCTTCGCCGATCGACTGCGGCTGGGCGGCGGTCAGCTGCTGGTACAGCGGATGGGTATCGTCACCGGCCACGCTGATCTTGGAGAACATCGGGAAGCTGACGTCGTAGGTGAGCTGGCAGAACTGCTGGATCTCCGCCTCGCTGCCCGGCTCCTGGCCGAGGAAGTTGTTGGCGGGGAAGCCCAGTACTTCCAGACCCTGCGCGTGCTTTTCCGCATACAGCGCCTGCAGGCCTTCGTACTGCGGTGTCAGGCCGCACTTGGAGGCGACGTTGACCAGCAGCAGTACCTTGCCCTTGTAGTCGGCAAGCGAGGACGGCTGGCCGTCGATGGTGGTGAGGGAAATGTCCTGGATCGGGGTGCTCACGCGGGGGCTCCGGCAACAGCGGGGAATGGCCCACCAGCATAGCGCCGCGCGATGGCGGTAGTGCCGGCCGCTGGCCGGCAATCATGCGATCGTTCGCAAGGGTTCATGAGGTTGCCGGCC
>NZ_RAUX01000038.1 GCF_013464485.1 Stenotrophomonas maltophilia | reverse complement strand
GCGGCCGGCACTACAATCAGTCCACGCAGATCGTGCTCTGTGCCTTGCCGTCATCAATGCGCTGGCGGCAACCGAAGTTCTGGCTGGCGTCGCGCTGGCAGGTACCGGTGGTTGCGCTACCGGCCACTCCTTCGCCGCTGGCCAGGCACTGGCCGGTGCAGTCGCTTTTGCGGCTGCAGGCCTTGCCGGCATCGGCATAGGGAATCACGCACTGCTCGCGCTGCAGCCGGCCCAGCCGCTGCAGGGTACCGCCAGCGGCCCGGCAATCAACGTCGCGCGCTTCCCTGTAAGCCTCGCTGGCTTCAGCAGTGACGCCCGTCGTGGGGGTGTCGGCAACCGTGGGCGAGCTGCTGCATGCGGCCAGCAACACGGCCAGGACAAGAACGGCACAGGAACGCAGGTGCATGTCGATACCCGCCACGGACACAGGGCATCCAGCATAACCAGGCAAGAGTGCACGCAACGTGTCAGCCCCCATTACGGTCCTCGTCGTCCTCCGATGCACCCAGCTGCTGCATCGGATCGGGAGTCAGCTCCGGCGGCAGCGCGCGCTTGGCCTTGCTGCCCAGTTCGGCAAGCCGGCGGGCGCGGTTGATGGCCGACTGGGGCGAGTCGATCAGGCGATTGCGCGCATCGGTGTAGGCCTTGGCAGCGTCGTCCAGCTTGGCACCCATGGCATTGAAGTCCTTCAGGAACCCGGTCAACGCATCCAGCACCAGACCGCCGGCCTCACTGATCTTCAGCGCCTGCTTCTGAACCTTGTCGCGCGTCCACAGGCGCTCGGCCACGCGAAGCAGCGCCATCAGGGTGTTGGGCGAGGCGAACACCACGCGGTTGTCGAAGGCGAACGCCTGCAGGCTGCCATCGGCGCCCAGCGCGGCCGACAAGGCGCCCTCGATGGGAACGAAGGCAATGGTGATGTCCAGCGTCTCGCTGCCCAGCGCCTTGGGATAGTTCTTCTCGCCCAGGTCCTTCACGTGCTGGCGCAACGCAACCGCGTGCCGGCGCAGCGCATCTTCGGACTGTTCCGGAGTGGCGGCATTCATGGCTTCCTGCCAGGCAATCAGGTTCACCTTGCTGTCGATCACCACGCTGCGCTCGTCGGGGAACTGCACCACCACGTCCGGCCGCAGGCGCGCGCCTTCGTCATCCACGGCATGCTTCTGGCGTTGGTAGTGCACCCCCTCTTCCAGACCCGATCCACGCAGTACGTTGTCGAGCATCAGCTCGCCCCAATCGCCGCGGACCCTGGCATTGCCCTTCAGCGCATTGGTCAGCGCCGATGCCTGCGCGGCCATGTCCTGGTTGAGCGTCTTCAGTTCACCCACCGCACCCAGCAGGCTGGCGCGCTGGCGCGCTTCCTCGCCATACAGGGTGTCGACGCGGGTGCGGAAATCCCCCAGCTTGTCGGCGAATGGCTTGAGCAGCCCCTCGATATCCGCACGCGACTGCACCGTCGCCTGCCGCACGTTCTTCTCGAACTGCTGCCCGCGTTCGTCGAACACCTTGCCTGCCAGTTCAGCGAAGGCGCCTGACAGCTTCTCCTTGGCGGTATCGAGATAGCTGCGCAGTTCAGCGCTGGCCCGTTCCGAGTGCTGCAGATTGGCCACTGCGCGGGCATGCTCACCATGCAGCTGCTGGTAGTGCTGCTGCGCCTGCTGCAGCTCGCTGCGGGTGTCCGCAAGCGCCGCGCGCGCCTGTGCCAGCGCCGCTTCTCGTTCGGCCAGTTGTGCTTCGCGACTGGCAGACAGCGCCGCTTCGCGCTCCACCCTGGCAGTCAACGTAGTGGTCGCCTGTGCGTGCTGCTGGCTGCGGCTCCGTTCGCCATCCAGTTCAGCGCTCACCGCATCGAGTCGGCCGCGAAGCTGGCCAGCATCGACCAGGGCGAGTCGGTGCTGTTCGCGCTCGCTGTCCAGCTGCCGCCGCAGATCTTCGGACGCGGGATTGCCGGAGGTGCGGCGCCACAGGAGCAACAGCGCCACCAGTGTCGCCAGCAGCAGGACCACTGCCAGGATCATGAGGACTTCAATGTTCATGCGGTCAGTTTAGCCCTGCTGCGCTAGGCTGGGTCGGCCCGATCAGGAAACGCGCATGATTGCTCTGTACGGAAAGCCCACCTCCATCAACGTGCGCAAAGTACTTTGGCTGGGCGCCGGGCTCGACCTGCCCCTGCACCATGAGCCAGCGCCGCCATCGGGGCTGCTGGCCTCACTGAACCCGAACCGGCAGGTGCCGGTGCTGCGCGATGGCGACTTCGTGCTGTGGGAATCCAACAGCATCTGCCGTTACCTGGCTACCCGTGCCGGTCGTGACGACCTGCTGCCCACCACGCCGCAGGCGCGCGCGCAGGTGGAGCAGTGGATGGACTGGCAGGCCAGCGATCTCAACAGTGCCTGGCGCCATGTGTTCATGGCCCGCGTGCGGCAGCACCCGGACTACCCGGATGACCCCCGCGCCGAGGCCAGCCTGGCGCAGTGGAACCGGTTGATGGTGGTCCTCGATGAGCAGCTGGCAGGCCGCGATGCCCACGTGGTGGGCGAACGCTTCACCCTCGCCGATATCGTACTGGGCCTGTCGACCCAGCGCTGGCGCAGCACACCAGGCAACAGACCCGCACTGCCGCATGTAGAGGCCTGGTTCGAGCGCCTGCGCCAGCAGCCCGGTTTCGCCGAACACGTCGACAACGGCGTGGCATGAGCCGTGGTTCCCGCAGCTGTTGGTAGCTGTCGACCTTGGTCGACACGGCTGATCCACGCCATGCATGGATGAAGCTCGGTAGAGCCGAGCCCATGCTCGGCTGACGCCCATGTGCGAACGGCAGCCGAGCGTGGGCTTGGCTCTACAGGAGCCTTACCAGCCTTCCAGCACGATCTTGCCCTTGGCGCGATGGCTTTCCAGCAGCGCGTGGGCGCGCCGCAGGTTGGCCGCGTCGATGCGGCCAAAGTGCTCGCCCAGGGTGGTCTGCAGCACACCGGCGTCGATCAGCTCGGACACCCGGTTCAGCAGATCGTGCTGGCGCTGCATGTCCGTGGTCCTGTACAGCGGCCGGGTGAACATCGATTCCCAGTGCAGCGACAGCGCCTTGCGCTTGAGTGCCATCACATCCACCTGGCCCGGATCGTCGATCAGGCCGAACTGGCCCTGCGGCGCCAGCAGTTCCACGATCTGCGCGTAGTGCTGGTCGGAATGGGTCAGGCTGGCCACGTGCTGTACCTCGCTGATACCCAGCCGTGCCAGGCCCTCGGCCAGCGGCAGGCTGTGGTCGATCACGTGATGCGCGCCCATTGCGTACGCCCAGTCCTGGGTATCCGGACGCGAGGCGGTGCCGATCACGGTCAGCTTGGTCAGCTTCCGCGCCAGCTGCACCAGGATCGAACCGACACCACCGGCAGCACCAATCACCAGCAGAGTCTGGCCTTCGCCGCCGCCCTCGGGGATGCGCAGGCGGTCGAACAGCAACTCCCAGGCAGTGATCGCGGTCAGCGGCAACGCTGCAGCAGCGGCATCATCGAGGCTGGCCGGCTTGCGGCCGACGCTGCGCTCGTCCACCAGCTGGTATTCGGCATTGCTGCCCGGGCGATCGATGACGCCGGCGTAGTAGACCGCATCGCCGGGCTGGAACAGGGTCACCTCGCTGCCCACCGCGTCGACGATGCCGACCGCATCCCAGCCCAGCACGCGCGGGCCATCGGTGGCCACGCCGCGACGGACCTTGGTGTCGACCGGGTTCACCGCCACCGCGCGCACCGCCACGCGCAGGTCACGCGGGCCGGGCTGCGGCAGCTCCAGTTCGATGTCGATCAGGGCCTGGGCATCATCGATCGGCAGGCCGGCTTGGGTGTAGGCAATGGCGCGCATGGTAGCGGTCCAGTGGGGAAGGAGGCGACAGGTTGCGCCGCACGCGCTCCCGCAGAAAGGCGCAGAATCGGGCAGCACTTTCACTCCGGCAATGAAGATGATCCGCTTCGACGACCTGCAGTTGTTCGTCCGCACCGCCGCGCTGGGCAGCTTCTCGCAGGCCGCGCGCGAGGCCGATCTGTTACCCGGCCAGGTCGCCGCCGCCGTAGCACGGCTGGAACGCGAGCTGGACCTGCGCCTGTTCGTGCGCACCACCCGCAGCCTGCGCCTGACCGGCGAGGGTGCACTGTACCTGCCGTATGCGCAGGAGGTGCTGGCCACCCTGCGCGAGGGCCAGGCGCGCGTGCAGGGCGAGGACACCGAGCTGCACGGCACCCTGCAGCTGTCGGCGCCGTCGGACTTCGGCCGTAACCTGCTGCTGCCTTGGCTCACCGCGTTCCGCGCAGCGCATCCGCGGCTGCGGCTGCACCTGCGCCTGTCCGACGAGGTGGCCGATGTGTTCCGCGATCCAGTCGATGTGGCGATCCGCATCGGCCACTTCGACGACGCCAACTACGTCGCCCTGCCCCTGCTCGAAGGCAATCGGCGCGTACTCGCGGCCTCGCCCGACTATCTGCAGCGGCGCGGCACGCCCACCCGCCTGGACGAGCTGCGTGAGCACGATTGTCTGGTCTACCAGCTCAGTGGCCGCGCCTACGATCGCTGGACGTTCGAGGTCGACGGGCGCCGCAGCGTGATTCCGGTGCATGGCCCGCTGGTCTGCGACGACGCCGATGTAGTGCGACGCTGGGCAGTGGCCGGTGAAGGCATCACCTACAAATCCTGGCTGGACCTGCGCGAAGACGTGCTGGCCGGGCGCCTGCAGCTGCTGCTGGATGGTGTTGGCAGCAGCATTCCGTTGCAGCTGGTATGCCCGCACCGCAAGCAGTTCTCGCCAGCGGTACGGCAACTGCACGCGCAGCTGCGCCAGCACCTGCAACCGCTGCTGTCTGGCATGCCCGACGGCCTCGGCGGCCCCCTGTCGCCAATCCCGGCACTGACCGACAATGGCGGCCCCCCGTAACAAGAGAACGCCGCCATGCCGTGGATGGGCATCCAGGACCTGTGGACGTTTCTGGTCGCCGTGCTGGTGTTCCTCGCCCTGCCCGGCCCCGGCACCTTCACCCTGCTGACCGCCACCGGTCGGGGCGGCGTGCGTGGTGGCTACACCGCACTGGCCGGCCTGCTGGTCGGCGACCAGATCCTGATGTGGCTGGCGCTGGCCGGCGTGGCCGCGCTGCTTAAGGCCAACCCGCTGGTGTTCCATGCCGTGCAGTACCTCGGCGCGGCCTATCTGGTGTGGGTAGGCATCAGCCTGTTGCGCACACCCAAGCACGAGGGCGGTGACGCCGGCCCGATCCGCATGCAGCCGGGTCGCTACTTCCAGCAGGCGATCCTGGTCAGCCTGCTCAACCCGAAGGCGATCCTGTTCTACATGGCCTTCCTGCCGCTGTTCATCGATCCGAAGGCGCACCAGGGCATCGCGACCTTCGCCGCCCTGGCCGGCATCATCCTGGTGGTCAGCATCGGCTACTGCTCGATGTTGATCGGCGTGGGCAACCTGGCCCGTCGCCGGTTGATCCAGCATCCGCGCATCAGCGATGCATTGCGCCGCGTGGCCGGCCTGTTCCTTGTCGGCTTCGGCATCCGACTGGGGTTGAACGGCTGAGCGCCCACTACCGCCCCGGCATGGATCGGGCGGCAACCGGGGGACAGCGCGCCGTTTTATGCCGATTCCGGCAGCCTCGCCGGGGCGCAGCGCGCGTCCCGCCATGCATGACCCCCATCAGTGGCAATGCTGCGCTGCGTTCGGTCACACTCGGGAACTTGTCGTTCTTAGTCACCCCTTCCGAGGCCTGCATGTCCCTGTTCCGGCGCAAGTCCCTAGATTCCGTCACCGTCCACGAAGCCGGCAGGCGCCTGATCCCGACGCTCAGCTGGCCGCACCTGATCGCGCTGGGCATCGGCGCCATCGTCGGTACCGGCATCTATACGCTGATCGGCGTGGGTGCCAACCTGGCCGGCCCGGCCGTGCTGATCTCCTTCGCCATTGCCGGTGCGGTCTGTGCCTGCGCCGCGCTGTCCTACGCCGAGCTGTCGACGATGATGCCGGCCGCCGGCAGTGCCTACACCTACAGCTACAGCGCGCTGGGCGAGGTATTCGCCTGGGTGGTGGGCTGGAGCCTGATCCTGGAGTACTCGCTGGTGGTGAGTACGGTGGCGGTGGGCTGGTCCGGCTACTTCGTCGGCTTCCTCGAGTGGGTCCACACCCAGTTCGGCTGGAACGTGCACCTGCCGGCCTGGCTGGCGGCCGGCCCGCACGTGGAAGGCGGCATGATCAACCTGCCCGCCATCGTCATCACCTGGCTGGTGGCCGGCATGCTGATGGCCGGCACCAAGGAAAGCGCCACCCTCAACGCCATCCTGGTGGTGTTCAAGCTGATCGCGCTGGCCATCTTCGTGGCCGTGGCGCTGCCGGCGTTCGACAGCAACAATCTGCAACCCTTCATGCCGTATGGCTTCGCCAAGTCGATCGGCCCCGATGGCGTCGAGCACGGCGTGATGGCAGCAGCGGCGATCATCTTCTTCGCCTTCTACGGCTTCGATGCGATTTCGACCGCCGCCGAGGAAACCAAGAACCCTGGCCGTGACCTGTCGATCGGCATCATCGGTTCGATGATCGGCTGCACCATCGTCTACGTGCTGGTGGCGCTGGCCGCCGTCGGTGCGATGAGCTACGCGGTGTTTGGCCACAGCGCCGAGCCGCTGGCCCTGATCATGCGCCAGCTGGGCCATCCGACGGCGGCGATGGTGATCGGCGTGATCGCGATCATCGCGTTGCCGACCGTGCTGCTGGCCTTCTTGTACGGCCAGAGCCGCATCTTCTTCGTGATGAGCCGCGATGGGCTGCTGCCGCGTCGCCTGTCCAAGGTCAATGCACGTACCGGCACGCCGGTGGCGACCACGCTGTTCACTGCGGTGGTGGTATCGGCGCTGGCCGGCGTGGCCCGGCTTGACGAGATCGCCGCCCTGGCCAACGCCGGTACCCTGGCCGCGTTCACTGCGGTGGGCATCTGCCTGGTAGTGCTGCGCCTGCGCGAGCCGAACCGCGAACGCACCTTCCGCACTCCGGCGGCCTTCGTGGTCGGCCCACTGGCCGCGCTGGGCTGCATCTATCTGTTCATCAGCCTGCCGCACAGCACCCAGCTGTACTTCCTGCTGTGGAACGTGGCCGGCTTGGTGCTGTACTTGCTGTACAGCCGCCGCCACGCGTTGATCGCGAGATAACCGGTTCACCGGTAGTGCCGGCCGCTGGCCGGCAACTCGCGTCCTGCTGATACGGGCAATGGCGGCCAACGGCCGGCACTATCGCAGGGCAGTCAACCGCCCTGCTTTGCCGCGTACTCCTGCGCCTGGCGCATCACCCGCAGCAGGTTGCCGCCCCAGATGCCGGCAATCTGCTTCTCGGTATAGCCCTTGCGCAGCAGCCAAGCGGTGATCTTCGGCAGCTGACTGACATCGGGCAGGTCACTCAGGCCACCACCACCATCCCAGTCCAGACCAATGCCCACGTGCTCGGGGCCGACCACCTTGAGGATGTGCTCGAAGTGGGCGAAGAAGTCGTCCAGACTAGCGTGCCGCATCGGGTGTTCATGGTCCAGCGCCTGCTCGGCCTTCAGCAGGGCAACGCCCTGCTCTATGCCCATGCCTTCCCAGCCACCCAGCTGCCTGCTCAGCGCTTCCTCCGCCTGTTTGCGCTCGGGCGTCTTTGCGGTGTCGATCAGGTAGCCGCCATAGGCATTCACCTGGATCACGCCACCGGCCTTGGCCAGCTTGCGCAGGCGCGCGTCATCCAGATTGCGCGGATGGTCGTAGACCGCCTTGGCCGAGCTGTGCGAGAGCACGAACGGCACCGGCATCATCGCCAGCAGGTCGTCGAACACCGCGTCGGACGCATGCGACTGGTCGATCACGATGCCCAGCTTCACTGCCTGCCGCACCAGATCCTTGCCCGCCGGGCTCAGGCCTTTCCACTCCGCACCCTTGGGATCGGTGGCCGAATCGGCGAACTCGTTGTTGGCGAAGTGCACGGCACTGAGCAGGCGCAGGCCGGCACGGTGATAGAACGAGAGCAGGCTGGGGTCTTCCACCAGCGGGCTGGCGTTTTCCATGCTGATGTAGACCACGCGCTTGCCGGCGGCCTTGATCCGCGCCGCGTCATCGGCGGTCAATGCCAGTGCGAAACGCTCGGGATTGGCGGCCAGCATTTCGCGGATCTCCAGCAGCCGCTGCAGGCCGTGGTCACGTTCGGCCAGATGTGCAGCGGCGCTGCGATCGCCTTGGTCGGTGTAGATCGCCCAGAAGCCACCGTCCAGCGCACCTTCAACCATGCGCGGGTAATCCACCTGTGACAGCGCGTTACGGTCGTGGCGCTGTTCGATGTCGAAGCCGCTGCGGCCGAAGTTGGCCGGCGTATCCAGATGGCTGTCGAGGGTGACCAGGCGCTGCTGCAGGGCCTTGGCGCGGGCCAGCTCCTGTGCGCTGAACTCGATGGCATGGGCCGACAGCGGCGCGCACAGCGCCAGGGCAAGCACGACGGACAGGTGGCGCAACGAAGGCATGGGCTCTCACCGGCATTGGGAAGAGCCCGACCATAGCGCTGCGGCCCGCAGATTTGTAGAGCCGAGCCCATGCTCGGCTGCCAGGCAGATCAGCCGAGCGTGGGCTCGGCTCTACAGCAGCAGACGGCTCAATCCACCACGCGGCAGAACACGGCCTTCAGGTAACGCGATTCCTGCACATGGGCCATGAACGGATGGTCCGGACCGGCGCCGGCCACCTTCAGGATCTGGATCGTGCGGCCGGAGAAGTACGCCGCGCGGCGCAGCATGTCCAGGAACTGGTCCTCGGCCACCAGGCCGGTGCACGAGAAGGTGGCGAACAGGCCGCCCGGCTTCACCACGCCCAGCGCCAGCTTGTTCATGTCCAGGTACTTCTTCAGCGCGGTGATCACCTGGTCGCGGTCGCGGGTCATCTTCGCCGGGTCCAGGATCACCACGTCGTACTGCTCGCCGCGGTTGGCGGCATCGCGCAGCCACGGGAAGATGTCGGACTGGATGAACTTCGGGCGCACGTTGTTCAGACGCGAATTGCCCTTGGCGATCTGGATGACGTCTTCATCGATGTCGATGCCGACCACTTCCGAAGCGCCACGCGCCGCCGCATACACGGCGAAACCGCCGGTGTTGCAGCACAGGTCCAGCACGCTCTTGCCTTCCACCTGCTGGCTCAACCACTCGCGGTTCTCGCGCTGGTCGGCGAAGAAGCCGGTCTTGTGCGCACCGGCCGGGTCGGCGCGGAACTTGATGCCGTACTCGGTGATCACCGACGCTTCGGTGGTGGTGTTGCCGTGGAAGTCGAAACTTTCCTGCTTCTGCACGTGCTCGTCGGCGAAGCTGTGGAAGCGGCAACCCGGGAACTGCTCGCGCAGGGCGTCATAGATCCACTCGCGATGGCGGAACATGCCGGCGGCGAAGAACTCGACCACCACCAGGTCGCCGTAGCGGTCGACCACCAGGCCGGACAGGCCGTCGCCTTCGCTGTGCACCACGCGCCAGGCGTCGGACACCGCGTCCAGCTTCAGCACCTCACGGCGCAGCGACACCGCCTGGGCGATCTTGCGCGAGAACCAGCCGGCATCGACCGGCACGTGCTGATCGGTTTCAAGGATGCGCACGGCAATGCGCGAATGCCCGTTGTAGAACCCGCGGCCGATGAACTCGCCCTCGATGCCGACCACGTCGACGATGGAACCGGGCTTTGGCCGGACGGTCGGCTTCTCGACCAGTTTCTGGAAGATCCACGGGTGGCTGGAACGCCACGCATTCTTGAGGCGGACAATCGGAAGGGGGGTATTCATCCACCTATTGTAAACCGGGCACCGGGGTCAGATCCCCGCAGCGGCTCTGACTTGGGCGGGCATGCCAACCAAGGTTGGCATCTACCAGAGCGGGGGCACGGAGCCCCGTTGGGGATCCGCCCCCAGTGCAGGGGCATTTGACGGCGGCCCGCCCAGACGGCAGAATCGGCGCCAGAAGGGGAGTAGCTCCCAGACGTTGTCGCCGTCATTTCGAGCCCGCAGGCTCCGGTGCAACGGCAGTTCCAGCCGACTGGAACTGCGAGCGAGACCTTCGCCGTACTGGCGAAGCTCTGTCCCTGGATCCCCCTCCCGATCCTCCGTTGCAGATCCTCGCCGTCCGGCCTGGCATTCATCTTTCCAACGGACATTTCCAATGCAGACGATCGGTAACGTGTGGTTGTGGGGCGGCTTCGCAGCGGTGGTGGTCATCGCCCTGCTGGTCGACCTCGTATTGATGCGCCATGGTGGACCGCACAAGGTCACCTTCAAGGAGGCCCTGTGGTGGTCGATCGGCTGGGTCGCGCTGGCCCTGCTGTTCAACGCCGGCCTCTGGTACTACCTGAATGAGACCGCCGGCCAGGTGGTCGCCAACAAGGTCGGCCTCGAGTTCCTGACCGGTTACCTGGTCGAGAAGGCGCTGGCGGTCGACAACATCTTCGTCTTCCTGATGATCATGAGCTACTTCGCGGTGCCGGAGGAGCAGCGACAGAAGGTGCTGATCATCGGCATCCTGGGTGCGATCGTGCTCCGTACGATCATGATCTTCGCCGGCAGCGTGCTGATCAGCCAGTTCCATTGGCTGCTCTACGTGTTCGGCGCCTTCCTGCTCTTCACTGGCTGGAAGATGTGGTTCGCCGCCGGCCAGGAGCCTGATCTGGAAACCAACCCGGCGCTGCGCTGGATGCGCAAGCACCTGCGCCTGCTGCCGGACTACGCCGGCAACGCGCTGAGCGTGAAGCGCGATGGCGTGCGCTGGTTCACCCCGCTGTTCGCGGTGCTGATCCTGATCGCGGTCACCGACGTGATCTTCGCCGTGGACAGCATTCCGGCGATCTTCGCGATCACCACCGACCCGTTCATCGTGCTCACCTCCAACGTGTTCGCGGTGCTGGGCCTGCGCGCGATGTTCTTCCTGCTGGCCGGCATGGCCGACCGCTTCCACCTGCTGCCGTACGGTCTGGCGCTGGTGCTGGGCTTCATCGGCATCAAGATGATGATCATCGACCTGTTCAAGATCCCGACCCCGGTGTCGCTGGGCGTGGTCGCGGTGATCATCGCCGCCACCGTGGTGCTGAGCCTGAAGTACCCGCCGAAGGAAGGCGAAGGCCAGGCCTGAGCCTGAACGGTTGAACGGCACGGCCGGTGGGATTGTCCCGCCGGCCGCTTCCACTCTCCCGCAGCGGTGGCCTTGGTTTCGCGCCAGCCACCGCCATTGCTGAGGTATGGACAACAACGCGCCCCTGCCCGCCGGCGACGTGCCGGCCCCCCGCAATGACCGCTCGCGCATCCTGCGGGCGTTCAATGTCAGCCTGGCCGCCGTGCTGGTGCTGGTGGCCGTGTTCGCCCTGCAGGGCTCCTTTGACTGGCGACCCTGGGCCGTGGCGCCACTGGAAGCAAAGGGCCTGCTCGGCCTGATCGGTGGCCCGATGCTGCATGCTTCGGTCGAGCACATCGCCGCCAACAGCATCGCCATCCTGATCCTGGGCACCCTGGCCGGCAGCGTGTATCCGAAAGCCACCGTACGCGCGCTGCCACTGCTATGGCTGGGCTCAGGACTCGGTGCGTGGATGCTGGGCAACCCCGGCAGCGTGCACCTGGGCGCCAGCGGCGTGACCCATGGCTTGATGTTCCTGCTGGCCAGCCTGGGCCTGCTGCGCCGCGACCGCGCGGCCATCGCCACTGGCCTGATCGGCATGCTGTTCTACGGCGGCATGCTGATGACCTTCCTGCCGCACGCCGACGGCGTGTCCTGGCAGTCGCACATGGGCGGCGCCTTCGCCGGCATCATTGCCGCGCTGCTGTTCCGCAACGCCGACCCGCTGCCGCCGCGCCAGCGCTACAGCTGGGAAGACGAAGAGGACGAGGTGGAGCCGCTGGCCGACGACGAGCTGGAGCCGCCGTCACCGCAGCGCGTGCCGGTGCTGTGGCAGCCGCGCGAAGGCCAGGACTACGTGGTGATCCCGTTCCGCCGCCCGGACGACCCGCGCGGTTGAAGGATCTGCAATGGGTGGGTGCCGACCTTGGTCGGCACGATCGCTCAGCCTTCATGACCTCTACCGTCGTGTGCCAACCAAGGTTGGCACCTACCAGAGCACGCCGTTACCTCTGGTAGCGCCGGGCCATGCCCGGCGGCATTGGCGGGTCAGTCCGCCGCATTCCCCGCCGCGCCCATTCCATCCACCGCCTGCCGGCCCAGCGCCGGGTCATCGGTGAAGAACGCATCGATGCCGGTGGCCAGGTAGGCACGCATTTCGGCGATCGATCCCTCGGCATTGCGCGCGTTGTCGGCGCCCTTGCGCAGGTTGCTGGCCTGGAAATGGTTCTCCGGGCGGAACGTGTACGGAATCACCATCAGCCCCACTGCGTGCGCATCGCGCACCAGGGAGGTCGGCGTGCCCAGTGCACCCTTGGCGTCCAGCGGAATGATCGAGCGCAGCTCCGGACCGATGCTGTCAGCGTAGCTGGCGATGTCCTTCAGCCCGGCCGGGGTCATCATCTGGGCGTAGGTCAGCTTTCCACCGGCCTTGGCGATGTCGGCCGGCTGGGTATCGCCCTTCCACAGCAGCTGCAGCAGGCGGATGTTGCTGCCGCGCGGGATCTTGCCGCGCAGGTAGCGCAGGTTGGCGGTCTCGAACGACTGGATGGTGACCGGGCCGACGTTGGTATAGGCGTTGCCACGCAGCGCGGCCAGTAGTTTGTCTTCCATCGGCAGGCTGATCGACTGGAAGTAGGTCGGGTGCTTGATCTCCGGCACCAGGCCGATGCCGCGGTTGGCGCGGCCGGCCTGCTGGACCAGGAAGGCCAGGATCTCGTCCAGGCTGGCGATGCGGAACTGGCCGTCGTAGGCGGTGCTGCGCAGTTCCGGCAGGCGCTCGCGGGCGTACAGGGTCTTCAGCTCGGCCAGGGTGAAGTCTTCGGTGAACCAGCCGTCGACCTTCTGCCCGTCGATGACCTTGCTGGTGCGGCGGCTGGCGAACTCTGGATGCGAGGCGACGTCGGTGGTGCCACCGATCTCGTTCTCGTGGCGGGCCACCATCACTCCGTCCTTGGTCATCACCAGGTCCGGTTCGATGTAGTCGGCGCCATCGGCGATGGCCTGCGCATAGGCCGCCAGGGTGTGCTCCGGCAACAGCGCGCTTGCGCCGCGGTGACCGTAGACCGACACCGTGTGCGCGGCCGGGGTGGAGGATTCAGCACTCATGGCCACCGATGGTGCCACGGCCAGCGACAACAGCAACGCACAACCCCACGACTTCACTGCGACTTCCCCAAGCGGTATGTGATGGGCGTCAGTATGCGGCGGCAATGTGACAGGTGGGGGAAGCCTGCACCTGTAGAGCCGAGCCCATGCTCGGCTGAGCGGTAGAACAGCCGAGCATGGGCTCGGCTCTACAGTTACTTGCCGATGCAGAAGCTGGAGAAGATCCTACCCAGCAGGTCGTCGGCACTCATCTGCCCGGTGATCTCGCCCAGCGCGTCATGCGCCAGGCGCAGTTCCTCGGCGGCCAGTTCCAGGTGCTCGTGCGCGAGCTCGCCATCGGCGCGTTGCGCATGTTCCTGCGCGCGCTCGATCGCATCTACGTGGCGGGTGCGCGCGGAGAACTCGCCGTCCACCTGCTCCCCTGCCCCGGCCGAGGCAATCGAACGCAGGCGCGCGTGCAGATCTTCCAGGCCGGCACCCGTCACAGCGGAGACGAACACGCGGTCCGGATCGTCCAGCGCCGGCAGCACATCGAGCAGATCCGACTTGTTGTGGATGTAGACCTTGTGCGGCACCGCCGCTACGGCATCACCCAGCGCGGCCTCACCGGCCGTCGGATCGCGCGCATCCAGCACGATCAGCGCCAGGTCGGTGCGCTCGATCTCCACATGGGCGCGGCGCATGCCTTCACGTTCGATGGCATCGCCGCCGTCGCGCAGGCCGGCCGTGTCGACCAGGGTCAGCTCCAGCCCGTCCAGGCGGATGGTCTCGCGCAGGGTGTCGCGGGTGGTGCCGGCGATGTCGGTAACGATGGCGCGTTCGCTGCCGGCCAGGGCATTCAACAGTGAACTCTTGCCGGCATTGGGTGGGCCGATCAGTACCGCGTGCAGGCCATCGCGCAGGCGGCGGCCGCGTTCTGCGTCCCGGCGCAGCAGGGCCAGATCACTGCGCGCCTGATCCAGTCCACGCCGCACCTGCGCACCACCGAGGGTATCCAGCGGTTCGTCGGCGAAGTCGATGGCCGCTTCCACGTGGATGCGCAGCAGCACCAGCTGCTCGACCACGGCGTCGATGCGCTTCGAGAACACGCCATCCAGCGAACGCCGTGCGGCGCGCGCGGCGCGGTTGTCGCCCGCGGCGATCAGGTCGGCGATGGCCTCGGCCTGGGCCAGGTCGAGCTTGCCGTTGAGGAAGGCGCGTTCGCTGAACTCGCCCGGCCGTGCCTGGCGCGCGCCCAGCGCGATGCAGCGCGCGACCAATTGCTGCAGCAGCACCGGGCTGCCATGGCCCTGCAGTTCCACCACTTCCTCGCCGGTGAAGCTGTTGGGCGCCGGGAACCACAGCACGATGCCATCGTCGATCACCTCGCCGTCAGCATCACGTAGGCGTGCATAGTGGGCATGGCGTGGGCGCAGCGTGGGCGCACCGAGCGCGGTGGCGATGGCGGCGGCACGCGGGCCCGAAAGGCGCAGCAGGCCGACACCGCCCGCGCCGGGCGCGCTGGCAATGGCGACGATGGTGTCAGTGCGAAAGGTATCGTCCATCGCTCAGAGCTTCTCCAGCTGCGTGCGTGCCTGCGCGGCACCGCTGCCCTGCGGCTGCAGTGCCAGGTAGGTGGTGTAGGCCTGCTTGGCCTTGGGTTTGTCGCCCGCGTTGAAGTAGGCATCGCCCAGGTTCAGATAGGCCACGGCACGCGAGGGGTCGATCTTCAGCGTGTTCTCCAGCCAGCGCGCGGCTTCGACGTAGCGCTGCTGGCGGTAATAGACAAAGCCGAGGTTGTTGGCGGCCTGGGCGAAGTCCGGGCGCAGCTTCAGCGCCTCGGTGAACTGCGCCACCGCCTCGTCGTACTGCTTCTCGCGGTACAGCTGCAGGCCACGGTCATTGGCCTGCTGCGCGCGCTGGCGATCCGACGCCGGGCCGGCGGTGGGCACCACCAGCTTGGCCTTGCCGCCCTGCAGGTCGGCCACGGTCACCGGTGCCTGGCTGCCCTTGGCTTCGCTGGCGGCCTCGACCTTGTTGTTCAGTGCGATCGCATCGGCGGTCAGCTGGCGCGTATCGGCATTGAGAAACTCCTGGCTGTCCGGCACCTGGAACACGAACTCGCCGCCCTGCGAACCGGGCAGGCTGCCGAAGGCCGGCGTCTGGTGCGAAACGGCCGAGACGGCCGGCGCCACGTAGGCGGCCAGCTCGGTACCGGTGATCAGGCCATCGCCGTTGAGGTCGCCCTTGCCGGCCAGCGCCTGCAGCAGCACCCACGTAAACACCGAATGGCCGTTCGGGCCGGCGTCGGCCACCTGCTGGTCGGCGCCGCCGGCGGTCAGCATCTGCCGCGCGCTGCGACGCGCGTTCTCGCGCAGGAACGACGACGACGAAGGGCCACCACGGGTCAGGCCCAGGCCGCTGTAGCAGGCATCCATCACGAACATCACGTGCTTGGCCTGCATGCTCTCGGCGATGTTCTGGATGTCGGTCATCGCGATGGCGTCGGTGGCGAATTCCTTCGGGTCCGAATCGACCGGGATGATGTAGCCGAGGTCACGTCCGGAGGCGAGCTGACGGGTGGCGCCATGGCCGGCGAAGAACACGAACACGCGGTCGTTCTTTCCGGTGCGGTCATCGGCCAGGCGGTCGTGGAAGGCGGCCAGGATGTTGTTGCGGGTGGCCTGCTCGTTCTTCAGCACGATCACCTGCGAGGACGGGAAGCCGAACTGCCCGGTCAGCGTGTCGGCCACCGCCTGCGCGTCATGGCTGGCGTATTCCAGCTTCGGCCACCTGGCGTAGTTGTCGATGCCGACCACGATCGCCCACGATTTTTCGTAGCCGGTGGTGACGGTGGCCGCACTGGCCTCGCCCTTGCGCGCACGGGCAACGGTGAACTCGCGGCCGTTCCAGCCAGCGAACTGGTAGCCATCGGCAATCAGGCGGTCGAGGATCTGCGGCAGCGCCTTCACCGCACGATCGTGGATGTCGTGGAACAGGATGATGCCGCGCTGTTCCTTGTTCACCTGGTCGAGCACGCGCTGCACGATCGACTCCGGGACCGGGTCGGCCCAGTCCATCGAATCGATGTTCCACATGATCGATTTCAGCCCGGCCTCGTTGAGCAGCTGCAGGCCTTCGGCGTTGCGCGCGCCATAGGGGAAGCGGAACAGCGGTGCACGCTTGCTGTCGACATCCTTCAACAGTGTGTCGGTATCCAGAACCTGCTGGCGCAGCGCCTCGCCGGTGGTGCGCGACAGCTGTGCGTGGGTCAGGCTGTGGTTGCCGACCGCATAGCCCTCCTCCATCAGGTTACGGCTGATCTTCGCCATCGGGCCCAGGCTGACCTTGCCATCGGCCTCGACCTTGCCCAGGTTTCGGCCCACTTCGAAGAACACGCCCGGCACGTCGTAGCGCTTGAGGATGGCCACCACTTCATCGGTGTAGGCCTTGTGCGGGCCATCGTCGAAGGTCAGCACCACGGTCTTGGCCGGCAGGTCGCGGCCGAAGATTTCGCGGTCGCTGTCCTTCATGGACATCGGGTACGGCTCGATCACGCCGTAGTCGCGCAGGATCGCTTCGCGGCTGTAGTCCTTGTGCAGGTGGGCGATGTAGTCGTCCCACTTCTCGCGCTTCAGCTCGATGGCGCGGGTGCGCTCGAAGCGGCTGAAGATGCGGGTCAGTTCCTGGTTGTAGTTGCGTTCGATCTCATCGAGCGCTTCCAGGTCCTCGCCGATGCGCTGGTGCAGCTTCACCGCCGGCAGCGAAGAGTCAGTGCCGACGCGCTCATGCAGATCGCGCAGCACTTCGCGGAAAGCCAGGCGGTCGGCGTCGAACAGTTCCGGCGCCGACTCGATGTAGTCCAGCACGGTGCCCAGCGTGGCGAAGCGCTGCGGACTGGCGCCGCGCAGCAACGTGTCGAACTGCGCGGCGATGGCCGTGCGCTGTTCCAGTCCATCGTGGAACAGCTGCTGGCCCACACGCGTGGAGGTGCCGCGGTCGACAGCCGACTGCTGGTCCTCGTCGGCCAGCAGCACGATGATCCGGCGGTACCCGTCGAGCTGCTTCTGCAACGCAGCCAGCAACGGTGCGGCGGCCGGATCGGCAGCCGCAGCCGCCTGCGCGCTGGGCTGGGTGACGGTGGTCGCCGGCACCTTCGCGTCCTTGTCACCACAGCCGGCAACGACCAGGGTGAACAGCAGCGACGGCAGGAACAGGCGGAACGACGACGCGCGCGGCATGGCGGACTCGGAAGTGGGAGGAACGGTGTGCGGGGAATTCTAACGCCGCATGCGAAAAGCCCGCCTTGCGGCGGGCTTCTTGCGGGTCGGTCAGGCCAGGAGCAGTCGACTAACAGTCGACTCTACCAAGCAGGTGACCTGCCGGTCGGCTTATTTTTTCTTGACCGGGGCCGGGGCGGTGGTGGCCGGGACCGGCTCGCCGCCATGGCGCTTGGTCATCCACCACTGCTGCAGCAGGCCCAGTCCGCCGTTGACCACCCAGTACAGGACCAGGCCGGACGGCATGAAGGCCATCATGACGCCGAACACCAGCGGCATGAACTGCATCATCTTCTGCTGCATCGGGTCCATGCCCGGTGCCGGGGTCAGCTTCTGGGTGAACCACATCACCGCCACGTTGATCACCGGCAGGATGAAGTACGGGTCGCGTGCGGTCAGGTCCTGGATCCAGCCCAGCCACGGCGCCTGTCGCAGCTCGACCGATTCCACCAGCACCCAGTACAGGGCGAAGAAGATCGGCATCTGGATGAGGATCGGCAGGCAGCCGCCCATCGGATTGATCTTTTCCTTCTTGTACAGCTCCATCATCGCGGTCTGGAACTTCTGGCGGTCATCGCCATAGCGCTCCTTCAACTGCGCGATGCGCGGCTGGAAGCGACGCATCTTGGCGCCGCTCTTGTACTGAACGGCCGACAGCGGATACAGCACCAGCTTCAGCAGCACCACCAGGCCCACGATCGCCCAACCCCAGTTGCCGACCAGCTTGTGCACCTGGTTCAGCACCCAGAACAGGCCCTGGCCGATCACCGCCATCATCGAGAAGCGGCTGTAGTCCACCACGCGGTCCAGGCCCGGCACGTCTTCCTTTGCGATCAGGTTGACCAGCTTCGGGCCCACCCAAAGGCGTGCCTCGGTGCTGGTCGACTGGCCGGGAGCGACGGTGAAGGCCGGGCCACGCGCTTCGATCAGGTCACGACCGGCCACCTGCGACAGCACGTAGTGCGCGGTCTGGTCCTTCTGCGGGATCCAGGCGGTGAAGAAGTGGTGCTGCAGCATCGCCAGCCAGCCGCCGGTGATGTTCTGGTTCAGCGTGCCGTCTTCCAGGTAGTCCTTGAACGCACGACGCTGGTACTTCTTGTCGTTGTCGTACCAGGTGGCACCGTTGAAGCTGAAGGAATCCGGGTTGGTCATGCTCCGCGACAGGATGGTCGGGGTGCGGTCCAGGGTGCGGTAGACGTAGCCGTTCCACGGCGCAGCGCCGGCATTGCTGACTTCGTCCTTGAAGCGCACGGCATACTCGTTGCGCGAGACAGTCAGGGTGCGCTTGATGGTCACGCCGTTGTCGGCGGTCCACACGAATGGGATCTGCAGTTCGTTCTGGCCCTTGGCCAGCACGAAGTCCTTGGTGTCACCGACCAGCTTGAAGCCGTCGGCGCCCGGCACCGGGGTGTTCTTGTCTTCGCTGGCCCAGCCACTGATCGCGCTGTACGGATGCGCGGGGTCTTCGGTCAGCAGGCGGACCGGCGGGCTGCCTTCGTCCTTGGTCTGCGGGAACTGCAGCAGCTCGGCGTCCAGCACGCGGCCGCCGTCGAGCACCAGGCGCAGCACGTCGGTGGTGACGGTCACGCGCTGGCTGGCCGGGGTGGCACTGGCCTGGGCCTGCACGGCAGCCTGGCCCGGGGCGCCCGGCACCTGGGCGTTGGGGATGGCGCCCGGGGTCGCACCCGGAACACTCTGTGCGGCAGCCGGGGCCGACGTGGTCGTCGGTGCCGGGGTCGGAGCAGCCTTTTCACGGCTCCACTCCATCCACAGCAGCACGGCCACCATCAGCCAGGCAAAAATGAGGAATACGCGGGTCTGGTTCATCAGCGGACAGGCTCGGCGGGGCCGGGACGCGATGCCGGCTCGGTCAAAGAAGGAGTTGCGATGCCATCAGGCGGCGGCATTGTGCCGTCCACGCCCGGCGCGGGCAATGCACGCAGGCGACGCAGCAGGCGCAGGAAGGCCTGGCGGATCTCGTCGTTGCTGGCGGAACGCGCAGCACTACGGGCCACGACGACGAAGTCGCCTGGCTGGATGTCGGTACGTGTCTGACGCAGGGTGTCGCGCAGGACGCGCTTGATCCGGTTACGCCCGACGGCGTTCGGATCAACCTTGCGGGAAACCGCCAGACCCAGCCTGGCCGGCCGGTCAGCCGGCAGCCAGTGCAGGGTCATCAGCGGATCGGACACACGGCGGGCGCCGTTGAAGACCGTTGAATATTCGGCACGCGTGCGAACCCGCGCAGAGCGAGGGAATCGCTTGCGCGGGTCTGCAGTATTCACTGTCGAAGGGATTGCGTCTGCCGCGATGTGCGGCATGGCAATCAGGCGCTCAGGACTTTGCGGCCCTTGGCGCGGCGACGCGACAGGATCTTGCGGCCGTCAGCGGTCTTCATACGGGCACGGAAGCCGTGGTCGCGCTTACGCTTGAGGTTGCTGGGCTGGTAGGTGCGCTTCGTGGCCATTGGGGGCCTCTCGTATGAATGGGACGGAAAGAACCGGAAATTCTAGAGAGGTCTCCCCCCTCACGTCAACCCCTTGGAGCTACGCGAATTCACCGGGCTGTGCAATAGCTGTGGATGTTTTTGTGAATAAGTAGGGGACAAGCATTCCGAAGGCGGGCGCTCGGTGGTAGTCTGAGCCATCCATTTCCCCCCTTTCCGGCCTGTGTTTGGGCGCCTTGTCGCGTCCATGCCCCGGCCACCGGACGATTATTGCTGATGGATGCTTGGTCCCGTAGTCTCGAGCGCCTCGAAGCGGAGTTCCCGCCGGAAGACGTTCATACCTGGTTGAAGCCGCTGCAGGCCGATCTGCGCGTGGACAGCCTGGTGCTGTATGCACCGAATGCCTTCATCGTCGACCAGGTTCGTGAGCTGTACCTGGCACGGATCCGTGAACTGCTGGCGCACTTCGCCGGTTTCAGCGACGTTTTTCTTGAAATCGGCTCGCGCCCGCGCCCCGTGGAGGCGCAGAACACGCCGGTTTCCACGCCGTCGGCGCACGTTTCCAGCGAACCGCAGGTGCCGTTCGCCGGCAACCTGGACAACCACTACACCTTCGCCAACTTCGTCGAGGGCCGCAGCAACCAGCTGGGCCTGGCCGCCGCCTTCCAGGCGGCGCAGAAACCGGGCGACCGCGCGCACAACCCGTTGCTGCTGTATGGGGGCACCGGCCTGGGCAAGACCCACCTGATGTTCGCTGCCGGCAACGCCATGCGCCAGGTCAATCCTGGCGCCAAGGTGCTGTACCTGCGCTCGGAACAGTTCTTCAGCGCAATGATCCGGGCCCTGCAGGAAAAGACCATGGATCAGTTCAAGCGCCAGTTCCAGCAGGTGGACGCGCTGCTGATCGATGACATCCAGTTCTTCGCCGGCAAGGACCGCACCCAGGAAGAGTTCTTCCACACCTTCAACGCGCTGTTCGATGGCAAGCAGCAGATCATCCTGACCTGTGACCGCTATCCGCGCGAAGTCGAGGGCCTGGAAGCGCGCCTGAAGTCGCGGCTTGCCTGGGGCCTGTCGGTCGCGATCGAACCGCCGGACTTCGAGACCCGCGCCGCGATCGTGCTGGCCAAGGCGCGCGAACGCGGTGCCGAGATTCCCGATGATGTTGCGTTCCTGATCGCCAAGAAGATGCGCTCCAACGTGCGCGACCTCGAGGGCGCGCTCAATACCCTGACCGCCCGCGCCAATTTCACCGGCCGCGCGATCACCACCGAATTCGCCCAGGAAACCCTGCGCGACCTGCTGCGTGCCCAGCAGCAGGCGATCAGCATTCCCAACATCCAGAAAACCGTGGCCGACTACTACGGGCTGCAGATCAAGGATCTGCTGTCCAAGCGCCGGACCCGTTCGCTTGCCCGCCCGCGCCAGGTCGCCATGGCCCTGACCAAGGAACTGACCGAGCACAGCCTGCCCGAGATCGGCGATGCCTTTGCCGGTCGCGATCACACCACGGTGCTGCATGCCTGCCGTCAGATCCGCACCCTGATGGAAACCGACGGCAAGCTCCGCGAGGACTGGGACAAGCTGATCCGGAAGCTGAGCGAATGATGCACGGATGCCGATGAGGCGTCATCGCACAAAACGGTGCAGAATCCGGTAGCAAGCGCGGGACACGTTGTGGATAAAAAGGGCGTTTGAAATCGCGCCAATTTTATCCACAGCTTTCCCCACCCCCTGGGGGTCGGTAATACAGAGGGTTTCGAGGTCTGAAATTCTTTTATTTACAAAGACTTAGCGTTGTTTTCCAGCGATTCTGTCTCTACCAGCACCACCAAGCTTTTGATTTATTCCACATTTTTTAAAGCATAGGGGCACGGAACCACATGCGTTTCACACTGCAGCGCGAAGCCTTTCTCAAGCCGTTGGCACAGGTCGTCAACGTGGTCGAACGCCGCCAGACCCTTCCGGTTCTGGCCAATTTCCTGGTCCAGGTGCAGAACGGCCAGCTGTCGCTGACCGGTACCGACCTGGAAGTGGAGATGGTGTCGCGGATCGCGGTTGAAGACGCCCAGGACGGCGAAACCACCATTCCCGCCCGTAAGCTGTTCGAGATCATCCGCGCCCTGCCAGACGGCAGCCGGATCACCGTCTCGCAGACCGGTGACAAGATCACCGTGCAGGCCGGTCGCAGCCGCTTCACCCTGGCCACCCTGCCGTCCAACGACTTCCCGTCGGTGGACGAAGTGGAAGCCACCGAGCGCGTGGCCATCGGCGAAGCGACCCTGAAGGAACTGATCGAACGCACCGCGTTCGCGATGGCCCAGCAGGACGTGCGCTACTACCTCAACGGCCTGCTGTTCGACCTGCGCGGTGATGCACTGCGCACCGTCGCTACCGACGGCCATCGCCTGGCCCTGTGTGAAACCGACCTGGCCAAGCCCAGCGGTTCCAAGCGCCAGATCATCGTGCCGCGCAAGGGTGTGACCGAGCTGCAGCGCCTGCTGGAAAGCGGCGATCGCGAGATCGAGCTGGAAGTCGGTCGCAGCCACGTCCGCGTCAAGCGCGACGATGTCACCTTCACCTCGAAGCTGATCGACGGCCGTTTCCCGGATTACGAAGCGGTGATTCCGATCGGTGCCGACCGCGAAGTGAAGGTGGATCGCGAAGCACTGCGCGCCTCGCTGCAGCGTGCCGCAATCCTGTCCAACGAGAAGTACCGCGGCATCCGCGTGGAAGTCTCTCCGGGCAACCTGAAGATCAGCGCGCACAACCCGGAACAGGAAGAGGCCCAGGAAGAGATCGAGGCCGATACCACGGTCAGCGATCTGGCCATCGGCTTCAACGTGAACTATCTGCTGGATGCCCTGTCCGCACTGCGCGACGAGGAAGTCATCATCCAGCTGCGCGATTCCAACTCCTCGGCGCTGGTGCGTGAATCCAGCAGTGAGAAGTCGCGTCACGTGGTCATGCCGCTGCGTCTCTGACAACAGCGCTGTTCCACGTGGAACCGAAAGACGCCCGGGATCTTCCCGGGCGTTTTTTTGTTTCACGTGGAGCATTGAATCGGGTTGTCGAGCAGCCTTCGCTTGGAGGGACGTCATCCTCATCGTTGGTCCCCTTCTTTCGCTCTGCCTTCAGCACCATTCATGGCGAGCGTTGGGACCAGCGATTGCAGCCAATGTTCGCTGACGCATCACGTTCGATCGGAAGCACCTGCACCTGGAATGTCAACGCGGGTGCATTCGGCCAGATCTGACTGGATTGACCAAGCGGAGCGCCGCTGATGCCGCGATCCCTGCTGCTTCTGCAAACGACTCTGTCCACAGGACCGATTTGGGGCAGATCGGGCCAAGCCTAGCTTCTAAATCTGGGTATAAATCTAAAGCATGGTGGTGATGGTAGGGCCAGATCTCGTGGAAAAACCGGTTATCTTTATGATTTTAAAGGAATTTATGCGGCTGAAACCCCCTGTATAGAGGCCCCCCAGGCTGGGGGGGAACCTGTGGATAGTTTTAAGAGGCAGGCATAAGGCCTTTTTTATCCA
This sequence comes from Stenotrophomonas maltophilia, assembly GCF_013464485.1. GTDB lineage: Bacteria > Pseudomonadota > Gammaproteobacteria > Xanthomonadales > Xanthomonadaceae > Stenotrophomonas > Stenotrophomonas maltophilia_AW. The sequence continues at coordinate 47,595 of NZ_RAUX01000038.1, read as the reverse complement.
CAAATTGCCCATACCTTGTGTATAAGTCATACAGACCCTCTGTGGACAGCGTGAAACGAAGGGGGGGAATTCTTTGAAATCTGTGGAACCCTCCGGGACACTGGATTGCAGATTTGAAGGAATCCGCGGGGTCATCCGACCAGCATCCCTGCCGAAGCTCGCACTCACGCCGGTGCAAAGGCTCTGAAATCGTTGAAATCTGAGGGTTGATGCCCTGCTGCCCTCGATAGAATTGAAGGGATTTCGGCAAGGTCCAAGGCTTGTAAGGGGCCAAGCGGATGGTGTGGCGGCACGTGGAACATGCGATCGCCTGGCGCGCAGAGGCTTCTCCTCCGCTTTGCAGCGAGCTCGTCGCGTCCCGCTTGACCGATGCAGTAAGCTGATGGATTCCCTGCCCCACTCCCGCATCGTGCGGATGGTCTTTCGCGCCCCATGCTTATCCGCCGCCTCGCCCTGCACCAACTGCGTCGCTTCAGTGCGGTGGACCTGTCGCCCCAGCCGGGATTGAACCTGCTGACCGGCGACAACGGTGCCGGCAAGACCAGCGTGCTCGAAGCCCTGCATCTGATGGCCTATGGACGCAGCTTCCGTGGGCGGGTCCGCGATGGATTGCTGCGCCAGGGCCAGCAAGCGTTGGAAATCTTCGTGGAATGGGACGAACAGCGTGCCGATCACCCGCCGCACCGCCGAAAGGCCGGGCTGCGCCACAGCGGCCACGACTGGAAGGGGCGATTGGACGGCGAGGATGTCGCGCAGCTGGGCAATCTCTGCGCAGCGCTGGCGGTGGTGACGTTCGAGCCTGGGAGCCATGCATTGGTCAGTGGTGGTGGCGAACCTCGCCGCCGCTTCCTCGATTGGGGCTTGTTCCACGTGGAACCGGACTTTCTGTCCCTGTGGCGCCGCTACTCCCGGGCGCTGAAGCAGCGCAATGCCCTGCTCAAGCAGGGCGGGCCGTCGCGGATGCTCGATACCTGGGATCACGAGCTGGCCGAGGCCGGAGAACCGCTGACCAGCCGCCGCCAGCACTACTTGGAGCGCCTGCAGAAGCGCACCGTGGCATTGGCCGCCAGCCTGGCGCCGCAACTCGGCATCCAGGGACTGGAACTGAGTCCTGGATGGCGGCGGCATGAACTGCCGTTGGCCGATGCCCTGCTTCTGGCCCGGGAACGTGACCGGCAGGCCGGGTATACCTCGGTGGGCCCGCACCGGGCGGACTGGAGTGTGGATTTCCACAGCATCCCTGGTCGTGATGCGTTGTCCCGCGGCCAGGCCAAGCTGACGGCGTTGGCCTGTCTGCTGGCACAGGCGGAGGACTATGCGGAACAGCGCGGCGAATGGCCGGTGATCGCGCTGGACGATCTGGCCTCGGAGCTGGATCGCACCCATCAGGCGCGGGTACTGGAACGTCTGCTCAGTGGACCGGCACAGATCTTCATCACCGCCACGGAAACCCCGGCGGCGCTGCAGAAACTGACCCACATCGCCCGGTTCCACGTGGAACATGCACAGATCGTGGCTGTGCCATAGTGGGCACACCAGGGCCGCTCGACCCCGGCTGGTATAATTCGGGTTGGAATCCTTTCATTCTCGGCACATCGCCCCAAGCGGTGGCCGACCTGCGGAGCCTACGGCAAGCGCAATGAGCGACGAACAGAACACCCCGGCAAACAACGGCAATTACGACGCCAACAGCATTACCGCCTTGGAAGGCCTGGAGGCTGTCCGCAAGCGTCCCGGCATGTACATCGGTGACGTGCATGACGGCACCGGTCTGCACCACATGGTGTTCGAGGTCGTCGACAACTCGATCGACGAAGCCCTGGCCGGCCATGCCGACCACGTTGCCGTAACGATCCATGCCGATGGCTCGGTCTCGGTGTCCGACAACGGGCGTGGTATCCCGACCGGCAAGCACGAGCAGATGAGTGCCAAGCTCGGTCGCGAAGTGTCTGCGGCCGAAGTCGTCATGACCGTTCTGCACGCAGGCGGCAAGTTCGACGACAACAGCTACAAGGTTTCAGGCGGCCTGCATGGCGTCGGCGTCAGCGTGGTCAACGCGCTGTCGCAGAAGCTGCTGGTGGACGTGTTCCAGAACGGCTCCCACTACCAGCAGGAATTCAGCAACGGCGCAGCCGTGACCGCGCTCGCCAAGCTGGAAGCCACCACCAAGCGTGGCACCACCGTGCGCTTCTGGCCGTCCACCGTCGCTTTCCACGACAACGTGGAATTCCACTACGACATCCTGGCCCGTCGCCTGCGCGAACTCTCGTTTCTGAACTCCGGCGTCAAGATCGTCCTTGCCGACGAGCGCGGCGATGGCCGTCGCGATGATTTCCACTACGAAGGCGGCATCCGCAGCTTCGTGGAGCATCTGGCCCAGCTGAAGACTCCGCTGCACCCGAACGTCATCTCGGTCACCGGCGAGCACAACGGCATCGTCGTGGACGTGGCGCTGCAGTGGACCGACTCCTACCAGGAGACGATGTACTGCTTCACCAACAACATCCCGCAGAAGGACGGCGGTACCCACCTGGCCGGTTTCCGCGGCGCGTTGACCCGCGTGCTCAACAACTACATCGAGCAGAACGGCATCGCCAAGCAGGCCAAGATCAACCTGACCGGCGACGACATGCGCGAAGGCATGATCGCCGTGCTGTCGGTGAAGGTGCCCGATCCCAGCTTCTCCAGCCAGACCAAGGAGAAGCTGGTCAGCTCCGACGTGCGTCCGGCGGTGGAAAACGCCTTCGGTGCGCGCCTGGAAGAGTTCCTGCAGGAAAACCCAAACGAAGCCAAGGCCATCGCCGGCAAGATCGTCGATGCCGCGCGTGCACGTGAAGCGGCACGCAAGGCCCGCGACCTGACCCGCCGCAAGGGCGCGCTGGATATCGCCGGCCTGCCGGGCAAGCTGGCCGATTGCCAGGAAAAGGATCCGGCGCTGTCCGAACTGTTCATTGTCGAGGGTGACTCGGCAGGTGGTTCGGCCAAGCAGGGCCGCAACCGCAAGAACCAGGCCGTGCTGCCGCTGCGCGGCAAGATCCTCAACGTGGAACGCGCGCGTTTCGACCGTATGCTGTCCTCCGACCAGGTCGGTACGCTGATCACCGCGCTGGGCACCGGCATCGGCCGCGATGAGTACAACCCGGACAAGCTGCGCTACCACAAGATCATCATCATGACCGACGCCGACGTCGACGGCGCCCACATCCGCACCCTGCTGCTGACGTTCTTCTACCGTCAGATGCCGGAGCTGATCGAGCGTGGCTACGTCTACATCGGCCTGCCGCCGCTGTACAAGATCAAGCAGGGCAAGCAGGAGCTGTATCTGAAGGACGACCCGGCGCTGGACAGCTACCTGGCCAGCAGCGCGGTGGAAAACGCCGCGCTGGTACCGGCCACCGGCGAGCCGGGCATCGAAGGCCTGGCCCTGGAAAAGCTGCTGCTGGCCTACGCGGCCGCGCTGGATTCGATCGAGCGCAACGCGCATCGCTACGACCGCAACCTGCTTGAAGCGCTGGTCGACTTCGTACCGATGGACCTGGAAAGCTTGCGCGCTGCCGGCGAAGGCGAGGGCCTGAATGCACTGGCCAAGCGCCTCAACCAGGGCAGCCTGGGCAGCCCGCGTTTCACGCTGGAACTGCAGGAAGCCAACGACGAGCGCCCGGCCGCTGTGCTGGTGACCCGTCGCCACATGGGCGAACAGCACATCCAGGTGCTGCCGATGTCGGCCTTCGAAAGCGGCGAACTGCGTGCGATCCACCAGGCATCGAAGCTGCTGCACGGTCTGGTCCGCGAAGGCGCGACCATTTCCCGCGGTGCCAAGTCGATCGAAGTCGACAGCTTCGCCAAGGCACAGAACTGGCTGCTCGAGGAGGCCAAGCGCGGCCGCCAGATCCAGCGATTCAAGGGCCTGGGTGAAATGAATCCGGAGCAGCTGTGGGATACCACGGTGAACCCGGAAACCCGCCGGCTGCTCCAGGTACGCATCGAAGACGCTGTCGCAGCCGACCAGATTTTCAGCACGCTGATGGGCGATGTCGTCGAACCGCGTCGCGACTTCATCGAAGACAACGCGCTGAAGGTCGCCAACCTGGATATCTGACACAATCGGGACACGGCCGGTGCGCGGGGAGGCGCGCCGGCCATCGACTCTTGAACACAGGTACCTGATGTCCGCATCCGCCCCGGTTTCCGCTCCGCCCCCGGTTCCGCCGGCTTCTGCCGCGCCGCGTGCCGTTTCGCCTTTGGCGGGGTTCTTCATCGACCTGGGCATTGCCGCTGTCACCCTGTTCGGCCTGAGCCTGATCAGCGGCCTGCTGTGGGGCCTGTACCGGGGCGTGGTGGTCGGTTACGCGAACGCGCAGGCCAACGGCGGCGCACCCGATGCCAGTTCAGTGGCGGCGTCACTGGGCCAACCCGGCGCGCTTGCACAGATTCTCATGGCGCTGTTTGCCACCGGCGGCGCGGCGCTGCTTCTGTACTTCTGGCGACGACCCGCCAATGCCGCCGAACGTCACGCGTCGCGGCAGGCGCTGCGCCGACCCTCAACCTGGGGCTGGACCGTGCTGGTGGCGACCCTGATCGTACTTGGCAGCAACGGCATCGCCTTTCTGGCCAAGCAGTTCGGCATCGAACCGGTCCCCACCAATCTGGCGCTGATGCAGAGCGCAATCGCACGCTTCCCCTTGTTCCTTGTGCTGTTCGCGGTGGTGCTGGCACCCGCTTACGAAGAGCTGCTGTTCCGCCGCGTCCTGTTTGGTCGACTGTGGCAGGCCGGCCGCCCCTGGTTGGGCGTGATGCTGAGCAGCCTTGCTTTCGCCCTGATCCATGAAATCCCGGGCACCAGCGCCAATGGTCCGGCCGAAATCGCGCAGCTGTGGCTGGTCTATGGCGGCATGGGGGCCGCGTTCTGCTGGTTGTACCAGCGCACCGGTACGCTGTGGGCCGCGATCACCGCTCACGCGCTGAACAACGGCGTGGCGCTTGCCGCGCTTGTGTTCTTCGGGGCAACGTAACGTCGTGTCCGCTTGACGAAAGATTAAGCAGCCAGGCTACACACTGCGCATATGAACACGGGGGTGGATCAATGAAACAACTGCTGCTGGCCCTTGTCATCACCACCCTGGTCAGCGCCTGCGCGACCACGACCTCCCCTACCGGCCGCCGGCAGATGGTGGGGGGCGTGTCGCAGGCGCAGCTGGATCAGCTCGGCGCGCAGGCCTTCGCCGAAACCAAGCAGAAAGAAAAGATCAGCACCGACGGCCGCCAGAACGGCTATGTGCAGTGCGTGGTCAACGCCCTGGTCGCGCAGCTGCCACCTCAGTACCGTGGCGTACGGTGGGAGACGGCCGTGTTCGTCGACAAGGAGCCCAACGCCTTCGCCCTGCCCGGTGGCAAGGTCGGCGTGAACACCGGCATCTTCACCGTCGCCAAGAACCAGGATCAGCTGGCTGCCGTGATCGGCCATGAAATCGGCCATGTCATCGCCCGTCACCACGAAGAACGCATCACCCGCCAGATGGGCGCGCAGACCGGACTGGCCGTGCTTGGTGCACTCGCCGGCGCCGCCTATGGCGAAGGCGCCGCCAGCACGGTCAACCAGCTCGGTGGCATGGGCGCGCAGACCGCTTTCCTGCTGCCTGGCTCGCGCACCCAGGAAAGCGAGGCCGACGTAATCGGCCAGCGACTGATGGCCCAGGCCGGTTTCAACCCGGCTCAGGCGGTTGATCTGTGGCAGAACATGATGGCCGCCAGTGGCGGCCGCAGCCCGCAATGGCTGTCCACCCACCCCGATCCAGCCAACCGTATCCAGGAACTGCGACGCGATGCTCCGGCCCTGACACCGGTCTATCAGCAGGCGCAGGCGGCCGGGCTGCGGCCAAAGTGCGGATGAGTGCGCAGTTCTATGCTGTATTGCAGCACATAAAACGATTTCTCACGCCATCTGTTTCTGATACGTTTGGCGGCTCAGATTTTTCTGACAGTCCGACTTTGCCGCTATCCGGCGGTTCGATCGAGGTGAACGATGATTTTCCGTAACCACAAAGCTGTGCTTTCCGTCCTCGTCGCGACCGCCCTGACCGGCGCCGTGGTCACCGATGCCTTCGCGCAGTCCTCGCGTTCCTCCGAGCGTGGCAACCGCGGCGGCAAGCAGGCCAAGGCCGAAGCGCTGTACCCGAATGCGACCCGCGAGGAGCCGACCGTCAAGGCATCGGCCAAGCTGGGCAGCAAGCTGCAGAAGATGATCGACAGCTACAACAAGGAAAAGTTCCCGGAGACGCGCACGCAGGCCGACGCGATCCTGGCTGACAGCGCCGCGAACGAGTACGACAAGTCGCTGGCCGCGCAGCTGGCCTCGCAGGCCGCCTACCAGACCGACGACACTCCGGCGGCCATCGCCTATCTGAAGCAGGTCCTGCAGTTCAATGGCCTGGACAACAACGGTCACTTCCAGTCGATGCTGATGCTGGGCCAGCTGGAGCTGCAGGAAGACAAGACCGCTGAGGGTCTGGCCACGCTCGACAAGTACTTCGCCGAAAGCAAGTCGACCAAGCCGGAAGAACTGATCGCCAAGGGCCAGGCGCTGTACCAGCTGGAGCGCTACCAGGAAGCGATTCCGGTGCTGAAGCAGGCCATCGCCGGCGCCACCGAGCCGAAGGACAACTGGAACCAGTTGCTGATGGCAGCCCTGTCCGAAGCCGGCCAGTCCGGTGAAGCGGTCAAGGAAGCCGAAGCACTGGCTGCCAAGAACCCGAACGACAAGAAGGCCCAGCTGAACCTGGCCAGCATGTACATGCAGGCCGACCAGATGGACAAGGCTGCCGCGGTGATGGACAAGCTGCGCAGCAGCGGCCAGCTCACCGAAGAGCGCGAGTACAAGCAGCTGTACTCGATCTATGCCAATACCGAACACAAGGAAAAGGACGTCATCGCGGTCATCAACGAAGGGTTGCAGAAGGGCATCCTGAAGCCGGATTACCAGGTTTACCTGGCGCTGGCCCAGTCCTACTACTACTCCGACCAGGTGCCGCAGGCGATCGATGCGTGGCAGAAGGCTGCCCCGCTGTCCAAGGACGGTGAGACCTACCTGAACCTGGCACGCGTCCTGCATGCCGAAGGTCGCATCCCGGAGGCCAAGCAGGCCGCCCAGCAGGCGCTGGCGAAGGGTGTGAAGAACCAGGCTGATGCCAAAAAAATCATCAACCTGAAGTAAGTAGGAATAACGCCTGAATGCCTGCACGGTTGATGCGCAGGCGCTCAGGATTGGTATAAGCTTGGAGGTTCCTGCGGTGTCATGCACCGCTGATCAGGGATTCCGCCCCCGGCATCCCGGCCCCACTATTGAGCTCTTGGCGCATGACGGAACAACTAGTCGTTCACCGGTACGAACAACCCGATGACAAGGGGCTGAGCTGGCCTCGCATCGTCGGCATCGCGTTTGTAATTGCCCTGCATCTGGCCGCCTTCATGATGCTCCTCATCCCCGCCGTGGCTCCCAAGGCCGTCGCGGAGAAGGAGCGCAACGTCATGGTGACCATCGTCGATGCCCCGCCTCCGCCGCCGCCGCCTCCGCCGCCGCCGCCGCCGACCGATACTCCGCCGCCGCCGGTGAAGAATCTGTCGCCGCCGAAGCCGTCGCCGGTCCCGCCGCCGCCGCAGGCGCCGGTCGTGGACGTGCCGGAGCCGCGCCCGAGCGATATCGTTACCCCGCCGTCGCCCCCGTCGCCGCCGGCTCCGCCGACCTCGATCGAGGCCAGCGTGGATATCTCCTCGAAGGCAATGAATCCGCCGCGCTACCCGCCGGCAGCCTTCCGCGCTGGTATCCAGGGCGAAGTGATCCTGATCATTGATGTCGATGCCAACGGCAACGTCACCAATGTCACGGTGGAAAAGTCCAGCCGTAACCGCGACCTGGACCGTGCTGCGATGGAAGCAGCTCGCAAGTGGCGCTTCAACGCCGCTGAATCTGGCGGTAAGAAGGCGGCAGGTCGCGTTCGCGTCCCGGTCAACTTTGCGCTGAACTGATGCGACCGGGTGGCCGCCTGGCCACCCCCGCTCCCGGTTCGATTGTTTAGCTTAGCTACACCCTTTATCACCACACACAACAAAGGTAAGCGTCATGCTGCAGGAAATTTTCATCGCCGCTGCTGCCGGGGGCAATCCGTCCAACGCCCTGTCGCAGATGGGCTTCGAGCACCTGATCCACGAAATGACCACCAAGCCGGGTGATTTCGCGGTTTCCTGGGTCGTGCTGCTGACCCTGGTCATCATGTCGGCCATGTCCTGGTACTGGACCGTCATCAACATCTTCCGTGCGACCCGCCTGAAGAGCGCCGCTGATCGCGTCGTCAGCCTGTTCTGGGATACCCCGAACGCGCAGGACGCCATCCGTGCGATGGAAGAACAGCCGGCTTCCGAGCCGTTCTCGAAGATCGCCCTGGACGCTGCCCAGGCGGCTGCCCACCACCAGCGCGCTGAAGGCGGTGCTACCGGCGGCGTCGGTGAGAACCTGAGCCGTTCGGAGTTCGTCGACCGCGCCCTGCGTCAGGCCGTCACCCGCGAAAGCAACAAGCTGCAGTCGGGCATGACCCTGCTGGCCACCGTCGGCGCGACCGCTCCGTTCGTCGGTCTGCTGGGTACCGTGTGGGGCATCTACGGCGCGCTGATCAAGATCGGTGCCACCGGCTCCGCATCGATCGACGCCGTTGCCGGCCCGGTGGGTGAAGCGCTGATCATGACCGCGATCGGTCTGTTCGTCGCGATCCCGGCCGTGTTCGCCTTCAACTTCTTCAGCAAGATCAACAGCGCGACCATCAGCAAGTTCGATACCTTCGCGCACGACCTGCACGACTTCTTCGCCACCGGCTCGCGCGTCCGCTAATTGCGGCGCGCGTCACCCAGCGACGAACGTAAGTAGTCACCAAGATCTAGACGGAGCCCGTTATGGCTTTCAGTAGTGGTAACAGCGGCGGCCCCATGGCCGACATCAACGTTACGCCCCTCGTGGACGTGATGCTGGTGCTGCTGATCATCTTCATCATCACGGCGCCCCTGATGTCCCACAAGGTCAAGGTGGATCTGCCGGAAGCCAACCTGATCCAGAAGCCGGAAGACGCTGAGAAGCGTTCCGGACCGATCACCCTGGCAGTCAAGGAAGACGGCTCGATCTACTGGAACGACGAAGAAATCAACAAGCAGACTCTCGAGTCGCGCTTGGCGACCGCCGCCCAGCAGACCCCGCAGCCGCCGCTGAACCTGCGTGGTGACCGCACCACCAAGATGCGTGTCATCAACGATCTGACCAAGATCGCGCAGGAGCAGGGCATGCTGGACGTCGGCTTCGTCGCGACCAAAGAGAAGGGGCAATAAGCCATGGCATTCAGTAGTGGTGGTGGCAAGGGCCCCATGGCAGACATCAACGTCACGCCCCTCGTGGACGTGATGCTGGTTCTGCTGATCATCTTCATCGTGACCGCGCCGATCATGACGTACCCGATCGCCGTGGACCTGCCGCAGCGCGTGCTCAACCCACCGCCGCAGCTGGTCGAACCGCCGCCGCCGATCGAACTGAAGATCGACGCCAGCAACCAGGTCTCGTGGAACAACAGCCCGATCAATACGAGCGAGCTGCAGCAGCGGATGGAGCAGGAGGTCCAGCGTGACCCGACCAACCAGCCGGAACTGCGCATCGACGCCAGCCCGGATTCCGAGTACGACGTGATGGCCAAGGTTCTGGCTGCCGCGAAGAATGCTCAGATGAAGAAGATCGGATTTGTGCAGCAGTAATCGCTACACCGCAATACAACAGTCATGACGCGACTGCAGACGCCCCTGGTGACAGGGGCGTCTTTTTTATGTCCGGCGGTCTGGACCGTTATGATCGGCGGATGCTCGCCCTCTTCGACTCCCTTCGCCACTGGCTCGACGGCATCGCCCACCTGGGCACGATCCTGGCGATGGCCTACCTGCTGTATCTCTTCGCGCTGGCGGGCTGGATCATGCTGCAGAAGCGCGAACCGGTGGCCACGCTGAGCTGGATCCTGTCGTTGGCGTTGCTGCCGTACCTGGGTCTGTTCATCTACTACCTGCTGGGCCCGCAGAAGGTGAAGCGGCAGCGCCTGCGCCGCGGACGAGCGCGTTCGGGGATGGAGCACTACAGCGATGTCTGCCCGCCCGACGCCGACTGCACCGAACTGGCCAAGATCGCGCAGGCCACCACCGGGCTGGCGCCGAGCAGTGCGACCGAAGTGACCTGGCTGGTCGATGGAGCGGCCACCTATGCCGCACTGTTGGAAGCGGTGGCGCAGGCCCAGGACCATGTGCACCTGGAGTACTACATCTTCAACCCCGATCACGTCGGCACCGCCCTGCGCGATGCCCTGGTCGAGCGCGCACGGGCCGGTGTGCAGGTGCGGCTGCTGCTGGATGCAGTGGGTTCTTCCGCCCTGCCCCGCCGCTTCCTGCAGCCGCTGCTGGAAGCCGGCGGCGAAGCGATCTGGTTCCACCCACGGCAGCTGCTGAAACCGTTCAAGCGCCCTTGGCTGAATCTGCGCACGCACCGCAAGCTGGTAATCGTCGATGGCCGCCTGGCCTTCACGGGTGGCATCAACATCACCGACGACGAAGACGAAAGCCGCAGTCCCGACGCCTATCGCGACCTGCACATGCGCATCCGTGGCCATGTGGTGCGCAGCCTGCAGCTGGTGTTCGCCGAGGATTGGCTCTACGCCACCGGGCAGGATCCCTCGCGTATGGACATCGCCCGCCTCTGGCCGGCCGACATGCCGCTGCGCGCGGATGGCCCGATCAACGCCCAGGTGCTGGTCTCCGGTCCGGACTCCGGTTGGGAAACCATCCACCGGCTGCACGTGGCAGCGATCCAGGAGGCACATGAGCGGGTCTGGTTGGTGACGCCCTACTTCGTGCCCGGTGAAGCCGCACGGATGGCGCTGACCTCAGCCGCGCTGGGCGGGCTGGACGTACGCCTGCTGGTGCCGAAGATGAGTGACTCCTGGTTTGTCACGCAGGCTGCGCGCTCCTACTTCGATGAACTGCTGCACGCCGGGGTGAAGATCTACGAGTACGGGCCGCGCATGCTGCATACCAAGGCTTTCATCGCAGACGACGATGTCTGCATCGTCGGCAGCGCCAACTTCGACCATCGCAGCTTCCGGCTGAACTTCGAGCTGTCGATGATGATCAGTGACCGGGACCGCGTTGCCGCGCTGGCCGAGCTGCTGCAGGGCGAGTTCGAGCGCGCCACCCGCGTGCACGACCAGGCCGGCCGTTCGCTGTGGTTGCACCGCCTGCCCGAGGCCTTCGCCCGGCTGGCCTCGCCGCTGCTCTGACGCAGCGCTACACTGCGGCGATCATCCGGGGAGCCCGACTATGTACTGGTTGTACCTGCTGCTGGCGCTGGGCTCCTTCGCCTTCGCCTTGAAGACACCCAGCGCCGGGCTGATGGCCCTGTGCCTGGTGGCCGCCCTCGCCTTCCTGCTCGCCTGGGTGCGCGGCCGCTATGTAGCCCGCTTCGGCGATCTGCAGCGCGACCCGGCCACCCTGATCGATGCCGACGAACTGCGCCGCCTGCGCGAGCAGGCCGAGGCCCGCCGCACCGGCGACAGCACCGACCACGATCACGATCCATCTCCTCTTTCCAAGTAGTTCCGTTCCATGACCCAGCTCAGCGTCAACGTCAACAAGATCGCCGTCCTGCGCAACTCGCGCGGCGGTGCCGAACCGGACGTGGTACGCGCCGCCCAGGCCTGCCTGGATGCCGGCGCGCACGGCATCACCGTGCACCCGCGGCCGGACCGCCGCCACATCACCGCCGAGGACGTGCTGGCCCTGTCCACGCTGACCCGCACGCGGGGCGTGGAATTCAACATCGAAGGCAACCCGTTCGCGCCACCGCGCGAGGGCTACCCGGGGCTGCTGCCGTTGTGCGGGCAGACCCGCCCGGCGCAGGCCACGCTGGTGCCGGATGGCGATGGGCAGATCACCTCCGACCATGGCTTCGACTTCGAGCGTGACGCCGAGCGGCTGCGACCGCTGGTGGCCGAACTGAAAGCAATGGGGTGCCGGGTCAGTCTGTTCGTTGATGCGGGCAACCCGCTGCTGGAACAAGCGGCAGCCGTCGGCGCAGATCGCGTCGAGCTGTACACCGGCCCGTACGCCGAAGCGCACGCCGCTGGTGACGCCGAGGCTATGCTGGCGCTGTTCGCCACCGCCGCGCGCCGCGCGCAGGCGGTGGGACTGGGCGTCAACGCCGGCCACGACCTGTCGCAGGACAACCTGCGTGACTTCCTGGCCCACGTGCCGGACGTGCTGGAGGTGTCGATCGGTCACGCGCTGATCGGCGAAGCGCTGTATGACGGGCTGGATGCCACGGTGCGGGGCTACCTGGCGCTGCTGTGACCGATGGATGCAGCCGAGCATGGGCTCGGCTCTACAAAGTACCCGTATCCACTGTAGAGCCGAGCCCACGCTCGGCTCAGACTTTCCCTGAACCCTTCAGGCGGCCGTCGCAGCCACTGAGACATGCGCGGCGTACCCTGCGGGCATGGGTATCGCGATCAAGGGCCGAGGTTCCACGTCCCACCTTGCCGGGCGCTTTGAAAGCACCGTCAGCGAGGCGGTGGACGACGGCTGGGCGGTCGACGAAAGCGAAGAATTCCTGGCCCCCCGCCTGCGCACCGAAGTACGCGCCGAAACCGCGCGCAGCATCATCACCCGCAACAATTCGCCGGACGTCGGCTTCAGCCAATCGGTAAATCCGTACCGCGGTTGTGAGCATGGCTGCTCCTACTGCTTCGCGCGCCCTTCGCACGCCTATCTGAACCTGTCGCCGGGCCTGGATTTCGAAACCAAGCTGTTCGCCAAGACCAATGCGCCGCAGTTGCTGCGCAAGGAACTGTCGAAGCCGGGCTATGTGCCGCAACCGATCGCGCTGGGCATCAACACCGATGCGTACCAGCCGATCGAACGCAAATTCAAACTCACGCGCCAGCTGATCGAAGTGATGCTGGAAACCAAGCATCCGTTCTCGCTGATCACCAAGAACGCGCTGGTCGAGCGCGATATCGATCTGCTTGCACCGTTGGCGGCAGAGAATCTGGTCAGCGTGCATTTCTCGGTGACCTCGCTGGACCCGCATCTCTCCGCGAAGCTGGAACCGCGCGCATCGGCGCCGCACGCACGGCTGCGCGCGATGAAGCGACTACATGAGGCCGGCATTCCCGTCGGTGTGATGGTGGCGCCGGTGATTCCATGGATCAACGACAGCGAACTGGAAGCCGTGCTGGAGGCCGCGCACGATGCCGGCGCCAGCACCGCAGGCTACGTGCTGCTGCGCCTGCCGCTGGAAGTGGCACCGCTGTTCCGCGACTGGCTGGATACGCACCATCCCGATCGCGCTGCGCACGTGATGAGCACCATCCAGCAGCTGCGCGGCGGCAAGGACTACGACAGCCAGTTCGGCACGCGCATGCGCGGCCAGGGCGTGTATGCCGATCTGTTGAACAACCGCTTCAGGCTGGCGCGCAAGCGTTTGGGCTTCAATGCACAGAACAGCCATTGGCCGAAGCTGGATTGCAGCCGGTTCCAGAAGCCGTTGCTGCCGAAGAAGGACACACCGCAGGGCAGTCTGTTCTGAGTAGAGTCGAGCTGGCTTGATTGGGGACGGGAAAGCAGTCGAGCAAGCTCGACTTCTAGCCCCCGAACAACTTCTGCGCGCTCTGGAACAGGATCCAACTCGTCGCGATGAACTTGTCCCCGCCCTGCGGGCGATTGCCACGATGGGTATGAGTGAACGCAGTCGGCGCAATCAACAGACTGCCGGTGCGCGGCACGATCTTCCGCCCCTGGAACAGGAACTCGGTTTCGCCCTCTTCGAATTCGTCGTTGAGGTACAGCGTCCACAGCACGTGCCGATGCAGGGTCTCGGCCTGCACATCCTTCGGGTACAGCTCACAGTGCCAGTACGGATAGCCGCCCTCGCCTGCCGCGTACCACTGCAGGTTGATCGCACCCGGGCGCAGGCAGGTGCGGGCAAGATCCGCCAGCTGCTGCGGCGGCATGTCGGGGAAGTCCTCGGCAGACAGGCGTCGCGGTTGGCCGTTGCTGTCCTGGATCTGCAACATCAGCGGCGCGATCAATGCCTGTGGATAACGGCGTAGATAAGTCAGCAGGCCGTTGAACACCGCATGCTGAAGCTGATGGTCCACATCCTGCCAGCCTTCCAGACCGCTGATGCGCAGATCCTTGCTGTGCTTGAGTTCCGGGAACACACCACTGCCCACCGCACCTGGCCGCAGGCCCTGTGCAGCGCGCATGCGCTCGACGATCGCCGCGCAGACCTCGCTGGGGACGGCGTTGTGGATGACTTCGATGAAATCGACCGGGCTCTGCTCGTGCATGCGTGCATTCCTTAGGCGGCAACCGCTTGATGGTGCCGTTTGCCGCCCTCGGTGTCACCCCACGGTCATGTCATCGAACTGCCATGACCGATATCGGAGGACCTGCCTCAGCCCTGTGCGGCGTCGTGCGCGTGGTGGTAGCGCACGGCTTCGGCCACTTCCTCGCGCGAACCGAGGAACACCGGCACGCGCTGGTGCAGCTGGTCGGGCTGGATGTCGAGGATGCGCTCACGACCGGTCCAGGCGGCGCCGCCGGCCTGCTCGACCAGCAGGCCCATCGGGTTGGCTTCGTACATCAGGCGCAGCTTGCCGGCCTTGCCCGGATCCTTCTTGTCCCACGGGTAGATGAAGATGCCGCCGCGGGTCAGGATGCGATGCACGTCGGCCACCATGCTGGCGATCCAGCGCATGTTGAAATTCTTGCCGCGCGCGCCTTCCTTGCCGGCCAGCAGGTCGCCGACGTAGGCCTGCATAGGGGCTTCCCAGTGGCGCTGGTTGGACATGTTGATGGCGAATTCCTGGGTGGCCGCCGGAATCTGCATGTTCTCGGTGGTCAGCACGAACTCGCCCTTCTCGCGGTCCAGGGTGAAGGCGTGGGTACCGTGGCCGACGGTCAGCACCAGCTGGGTGCTGGGCCCGTAGATGCAGTAGCCGGCGGCGATCTGCTTGCTGCCCGGCTGCAGGAAGGCATCGTCGCCCGGCAGCTCGACATTGGTCGGGCAACGCAGCACCGAGAAGATGGTGCCCACCGAGACATTGACGTCGATGTTGGAGCTGCCATCGAGGGGATCGAACAACAGGAGGAAATCGCCGCGCGGGTAGATGTCCGGTACCGGCTGGCTGTGGTCCATTTCCTCCGAGGCGCAGGCGGCGAGGTGGCCACCCCAGGCGTTGGCTTCGAGCAGGATCTCGTTGCTGATCACATCCAGCTTCTTCTGCGCTTCGCCCTGCACGTTGCCGGTACCGGCCTCGCCGAGCACGCCGCCGAGGGCGCCCTTGCTGACGGCGATGGAGATGCTGGTGCAGGCGCGGGCGACGACCGCGATCAGCTGGCGCAGGTCGGCATTGATGCGGCCGGCGTGCTGTTCCTGGATCAGGAAGCGGGTCAACGAAGTACGGGACATGGTCGGGCAGGTCTCGGCAGCGGGAAAACGCCTATTGTCGCCCGTCCGGCCAGCGCGTGCGTGAGCGCGGGGAGGCGTAATCGTTTCCAGATGCGCTGCGCTCGTGGCGCCTTCCTTTTGTCGAGGCTCGCGTGAGGGGGAGGCGATGCAGGACACGCTGCAAGTACGTCCCTGTAAGCTCGATGGCGCCATCCATGGCGCCAACGGTCCTGCATCGCCTCCCCCTCACGCGAGCGTCAAGGTTCGCCGCGAGCGCGGTGGGGATGGCAAAGGCAAGAGCAAAAAAACAAAGGCGCCTTTCGGCGCCTTTGTCTTCAAACCACTGGAGCGTTGCTTCAGCCCTTGGCGACGGTGGCCACGGCCTTGGCGACGTATTCCAGGTTGTTCTGGTTCAGCGCGGCCACGCAGATGCGGCCGGTGCCGACGGCGTAGATGCCGAACTCGTCGCGCAGGCGCTCGACCTGCTCACGGCTCAGGCCCGAGTAGGAGAACATGCCGGCCTGCTCGTTGATGAAACCGAACTGCGACGCACCGGCCGCGGCCAGCTTCTCGACCAGGCCCTGGCGCAGGGCGTGGATGCGCTCGCGCATCTCGGTCAGCTCCTGCTCCCACATCGCGCGCAGTTCCGGGTTGGTCAGCACGCCGGCCACCAGCGCAGCACCGTGGGTGGACGGGCTGGAGTAGATGGTGCGGATCACGCGCTTGACCTGCGACTGCACGGCCTTGGCGTCAGCGGCGGTCGGCGCCACCATCGACAGCGCACCCACGCGCTCGCCATACAGCGAGAACGACTTGGAGTACGAGTTGGCGACGATGAAGCTGTCGATGCCGGCTTCGGCGATGATGCGCACCGCGGCGCCGTCCTGCTCGATGCCCTTGTCGAAGCCCTGGTAGGCCATGTCGATGAAGGGGAACAGCTGGCGGTCCTTCAGCAGCTGGGCGACCTGCTTCCACTGGGTGACCGTGAGGTCGGCACCGGTGGGGTTGTGGCAGCAGGCATGCAGCAGCACCACGGTGCCGGCTTCCAGCTTGCCCAGGTCGGCCAGCAGGCCGTCGAAGTTGACGCCGTGGGTGGTCGGGTCGAAGTAGGAATACTCCACCACCTCGAAGCCGGCCGCGCTGAACACGGCGCGGTGGTTTTCCCAGCTCGGATTGCTCAGCGCAACGGTGGCGTGCGGCAGCAGCTTCTTCAGCACGTCGGCGCCGACGCGCAGCGCACCGCTGCCACCGACGGTCTGTGCGGTGGTGACGCGGCCGGCGGCCAGCAGCGGCGAATCCTTGCCGAACACCAACTCACGCGTGGCCTGCGTGTACGCCGGCAGGCCATCGATCGGCAGGTAGCCGCGCGGTTTGGCTTCAGCGGCGAGCTGCTGCTCGATCTGCTTGACGGCGCGCAGCAGCGGAATGCGGCCGCTCTCGTCGTAGTAGATGCCCACACCCAGGTTGACCTTGGTCGGGCGGCTGTCGGCGTTGTACGCCTCGGTCAGGCCCAGGATCGGGTCGCCTGGGACCAGTTCCACGTTTGCAAAGAAGGACACGGCGGTACTCGTTCGGTAGACGGAAAGGGGGAGGAATTGCGCCACGCGGTCTGCGGCTTTTCGGCCGGAAACAGCCCATCGTAACAAAGCCTGCCGGGGCTGGCCGCCGCCATCGTCATCCGCGGCCTCGTACCATGGCGTGCGTTGCCGCCCGATCCATCAACCTGAATCATGAATCCCGCCGCACGACGCCGTTGCCTGCCCCTGTCCGCCCTGCTGCTGTCGCCCTGGGCGGCGGTGGCCGAGCCTGCGCCCACCGCCCTGCCTGCGGTGCAGGTACAGGCCGCACGAGTGCCGGGCATCGACCCGTTCGCGCTGCCGGCCAGCCAGGACACGGTCTGGATCGATGCCAGCCGCGCGGGCACCGGCGCGCAGCTGTCCGAGGCGCTGGCCGGGGTACCGGGGCTGCTGGCACGCGACCGGCAGAACTTCGCCCAGGACACGCAGCTGTCGATCCGTGGCTTCGGCGCGCGCTCGACCTTCGGGGTGCGCGGGGTGCGGGTGTTGATCGACGGGGTGCCCGCGACCATGCCCGATGGCCAGGGCCAGCTGTCGCATGCCAGCCTGTTGGGCGCCGAACGCATCGAGGTGCTGCGCGGGCCGTTCTCGGCGCTGTACGGCAATTCCTCGGGCGGCGTGCTGCAGGTCTGGAGCGCGCAGGGCCAGGCCGGCGACCCGTGGCGGTTGCGCGTGAATGCCGGCGCCGACAACACGCTCAGTGTCGGTGCGCAGCTGAAGGGTGCCGGCCAAGTGCTGGACTACAAC
Organism: Stenotrophomonas maltophilia; assembly: GCF_013464485.1. Lineage (GTDB taxonomy): Bacteria > Pseudomonadota > Gammaproteobacteria > Xanthomonadales > Xanthomonadaceae > Stenotrophomonas > Stenotrophomonas maltophilia_AW. The sequence continues at coordinate 29,754 of NZ_RAUX01000038.1, read as the reverse complement.
ATCGCCGCCAATCACTTCCGCACCGATGGCTGGCGGGACCACAGCCGCGCGCGCCGTGAATCGCTCAACGCACGCATCGGTGGAGAGCTGGGCGGTGGGCGGCTGGAGCTGCTGCTCAACGCACTGGAAGCACCAGATGCGCAGGATCCGCTGGGCCTGACCCGTGCCCTGGTGGCGGCTGATCCGCGCCAGGCCATGGCGGTGGCGCACCAGTACAACACCCGCAAATCGGTGCGCCAGCAGCAGGCCGGCCTGCGCTGGACCCGTGAAACGGGAGCGCAGCGCTGGCAGTTGATGGGCTATGCCGGGCAGCGCGCGGTGCGCCAGTACCTGCCGATTCCGCCGACTGCGCAGGCCAATCCGCTGCATGCCGGAGGGGTGATCGATCTGGAGGGCGGCTACGGCGGACTGGACGCGCGCTGGGGGTGGCATGGTGACCTCGCCGGCCGCCCCCTCGATCTGGTGGCCGGGCTCAGCGCCGATCGCCAGCGCCAGCATCGCACCGGCTACGAGAACTTCATCGGCAGCGCCTTGGGCGTGCGTGGGCGGCTGCGTCGTGACCAGATCGACGTCGTGCAGAATGTGGACCAGTTCGCCCAGGCCTGGTGGCAATGGAGCCCGCGCTGGTCGCTGCTGGCCGGCCTGCGCCACAGCACCGTGCGCTTCGACTCGGACGATCGCTACATCACCGCCCGCAACCCGGATGACAGCGGCCACCGGCGCTACCAGGCGACCACACCAGTGGCAGGCGTCAGCTTCGAGGCCAGCCCGCAGTGGCGGCTGCACGCGGCCGTGGGGCGTGGTTTCGAGACCCCCACCTTCAATGAACTGGGTTATCGCGCTGACGGCCAGGCGGGATTGGCACTGGATCTGGCGGCCGCCCGCAGCCGCAATCTGGAGATTGGCAGCAAGTGGCATGCGCAAGGCGGAACCCAGCTCGATATCAGCCTGTTCCGCGCAGATACCGACGACGAGCTGGCAGTTGCCAGCAATATCGGTGGGCGCAGCACCTATCGCAACATCGGCCGTACCCGCCGCCAGGGCGTGGAACTGCAATACCGCCAGCCGTTGGCCGAACAGCTGGAACTGCAGCTGGCGTGGACCTGGCTGCAGGCGCAGGTGCGCTCGCCGTACCTGACCGCGAACAGTTGGGTCGCTGCAGGCAGCCGCCTGCCCGGCGTGCCACGCCAGCAGGCCTTCGCCCGCCTGCAGTGGAGCCCCGCCGACTGGCAGTGGGCGCTGGAGGCCTCGGCCAGCACCGATACCGTGGTCAATGACGTGGCTACGGCGCGCGCGCCCGGTTTCGCCCTGCTGCATCTGGAAGGCGGGCGCCGCTGGACCCTGCCGGGTGGCGAGCTGCGCGCCTTCGCCCGGCTGGAGAACGTGCTGGACCAGGCCTACATCGGCTCGGTGATCGTCAATGACGGCAATGGTCGCTTCTACGAGCCGGGACCGGGACGGCGGGCCAGCGTCGGCCTGCAGTGGTCGTGGCGCTGACGCCCCACCAACGGTAGCGCCGGGCCATGCCCGGCGTATCCCCAGGCGCTCGCCGGGCATGGCCCGGCGCTACCCTTCAATCGGGCGCCTTTGCTGGCACAAACGGCGAGGTCGGGTCGCTGGCCGGGAAGGTCTCCTCCAGCGCCTCGTCCTGGTTGTCGCTGGCACGCTGCTTGCGCTCGCGGCGCTTGAGCGGACTCTCCTGGCCGCCGCGATGGCGGTCACCGCCATCCTTGCGGTCCTGGGCCGCCTGTTCAGCCACATGTTTTACCGGCAGGTGGTCGTCACCGTGCTCGGCGTCGAAGAACGGTGCACCGGTGCCGCGGTAGTCGGCGTTGTCGGCATCGCGCTTGCCGCGCTGCTCGCCGGGAAGGGGCGGGTGGTTTTCCCGCAGCGGGTCTCGTGAGGTCTCTCGGCTCATGGTCTGGTACCTGCACTCGGGGGCTCCCACTACACCGCCCTGCAGGTAAAGCCGCCGCGAACCTGGCGTCATGAACATCTCGCTCACCCCCCGGTAACGGCACCGCGCGTATTCCTGCCCACCCGCCCCCGCTGCTGGAGCCGGCCATGCCCCGTCTTGAACGACCCGCACCATCCGTGTTCAACGCCCTGCTCGATCCGCTCGGCCAGCGCACCGCGCAGCGCCGCACGCGCCGCCAGGAAGATCCGCAGGCGGTGGCGCAGGACTACCTGCAGTACATGCTCAGCGACTACGAGGAGAGGCGTGGCCAGAGCCACCGCAACTGGCGCGATCTGTGCCCGGTGTATGCCTTCGCGCTGACCACCCATGCCGCGGATTGGCCACGCGGTGATGCCGCCGATACCTGCGAAGAACTGGCCGAGCACTGGGAGCAGATGCGCGGGCAGTCGCGGTTGAGCTGGTCGCAGGCGAGGCCGGTGGTGGAGGATGCCTGGCGCGCGCTGGACCATATTCCGGCGGCGGCGGTGAGGCCGCTGCTGCAGTAGTGCCGGGCACTTGAAGCAGCCGAGCGTGGGCTCGGCTCTACAGCCAAGTGGCCGCGCCACCTGACGTGCACGGCACCGACACGGGTGGTTTACACCGCTGGGCAGAAGCTGGGCGTCCCCTGCCCTGCCAAAGGTGCGCCCATGGCCCGCCCGATCTGGACCGGCACGCTGTCGTTTGGCCTGCTCAATGTGCCGGTGTCGCTGATGTCCGGCGAACGCAAGGTCGATCTGCAGTTCCGCATGCTCGACTCCCGCGACCGCAAGCCGATCCGTTTCGAACGGGTCAACGCCGACACCGGCGAGGAAGTGCCCTGGAAGGACATCGTCAAGGCCTATGAGTACGACAAGGGCAGTTACGTCGTGCTGGAGGAAGGTGATATCCGCTCGGCCGCGCCGGAAAGCCACGAAGCGGTGGAAGTGGAATCGTTCGTGGATGCGGCGCAGATCGACCCACGCTATTACGAGAAGCCGTATCTGCTGGTACCCGGCAAGAAGGCCGAAAAGGGCTACGTGCTGCTGCGCGAGACATTGCGCAGTACCGGCAAGGTGGGCATCGCGCGGGTGGTGGTGCGAACACGGGAATACCTGTGTGCGGTGATGCCACAGCAGGACGCACTGGTGCTGATGATCCTGCGCTATCCGCAGGAACTGGTGGATCCCGAGGACTACAAGCTGCCCACTGGAAAACTGTCCGACTACCGCATTACCGGCAAGGAAACGGCGATGGCCGAGCAGTTGATCGAGTCGATGTCCAGCGATTGGGATCCATCGCACTACCACGATGAATTCCGCGAGCGCCTGCAGCAGGTGTTGAACAAGCGCATCAAGTCCAAGGGCGGCACCACCCGGGTGGACGATGAGCCCGTACCGCACGAAGATGCCACCACCAATGTGGTTGATTTCATGGCGCTGCTGCAGAAGAGCCTGGACGCGAACAAGCGAACGCCGGCGAAGAAGGCCGCAACGCGCAAGGCACCGGCAAAGAAGGCTGCGAAGAAGACTGCCAAAAAGGCCGTGAAAAAGACCATCCGGCGCAAGGCAGGTTGAACCATGTCGTTGCATCAGTACCGGCGCAAGCGCCGACTGGGTGGTGGCGCCGGGCAGACGCCGGAACCTGACGAAACGCCTGCACGCGCTGATCCCAAGCGGCGGCCGATCTTCGTCATCCAGCTGCACCATGCCAGTTCGCGCCACTACGACTTCCGCCTTGAAATGGACGGCGTACTGAAGAGCTGGGCCGTGCCGAAGGGGCCTTCGCTTCGCGTCGGCGAGAAGAGGCTGGCAGTGGAGGTGGAAGACCATCCCTTGTCCTACGCCGGCTTCGAAGGAGACATTCCTGAAGGCCACTATGGTGCTGGCCACGTGGATGTCTTCGATCACGGCACCTGGGCCTGTGAGGGCGATCCACTGCAGGCGCTGGCATCCGGAAAGATCGACTTCGTTCTGCACGGGCAACGCCTGGCCGGTGGCTGGAAGCTGGTGCGCACCGCGATGAAAGGACGCCAGATGCAGTGGCTGCTGATCAAGCGTGACGACGGTGAAGCGCGCGACGCCGAAGCGGATGACCTGCTGACGGCACCGATGCTGAAACGAGCACCTGCGGCGAGCAAGCGTCCCGCGGAGAAAGCGGCGCGCGCTGCCCCCGTCGCACGCACGACCACACGCAAGGCCGATGCGCGCTGGCATGCACGTGCACTGCAACTGCACGGCGCACGTGATACGCCCTATCCCCGCGGCTTCAAACCGCAGTTGACCGATCATCGCGACCATGCCCCGGATGGCGAGCGCTGGCTGCATGAAATCAAGTGGGATGGCTATCGCCTGCTGGCCGATCTGCACGACGGCGAGGTGAAACTCCGCTCACGTAACGGCCTGGACTGGACGGCCGACTTTCCCGAGGTCGTGCAGGCCGTGCAGGCGCTGCCGGTACGCGATGCGCGCCTGGATGGCGAGCTGGTGGTTCTGGACAAGGAAGGACGCAGTGACTTCGCAGCGTTGCAGCGCGTGATCGACGGTAGTTCGAAGCAACCGCTGCGCTACATCGTGTTCGATCTTCCGGGTGTGGCCGGCGTGGACACCAGTCGTGCACCGCTGGTGGAGCGCAAGGCGCTGCTGAAGGACCTCATCGGGCCGGCGCCCGGCACCCTGGCCTTCAGCGAACACGTGATCGATCATGGACCGCAGGTGTTCGATGCCAGCGGCGAGGCCGGCTTCGAAGGCATCGTCAGCAAGCAGGTGGATGCGCCGTATGTGAACACCCGCGCGCGCAACTGGGTGAAGGTGAAGCACGAAGACACCGACGAGTTCGTGATCGTCGGCCACACGGCACCCAAGGGTTCCCGGGTGGGATTCGGCTCGCTGCTGCTGGCCACGTCGGACAAGGCCGGCCTGCGCTATGTGGGCCGCGTTGGCACCGGCTTCGACGACGAGAGCCTGCGCGCGCTGCTCAAGGTATTGCAGCCGTTGGCAGTGAAGGCGCCCGTGCTGCAGCTTCCGGCGCATGTGCCGTTCCGCGCTGCCAGCGTACGCTGGGTGAAACCGGTGGCGGTGGCGGAGGTGGCGTTCCGTGGCTGGGGCAAGGAAGGCCTGCTGCGCCAGGCCAGTTTCAAGCGGCTGCGCAGCGACAAGCAGAAGGCGGACCTGGGAATGAGCACCGCAGATGCCGAAACCGGAGGCGAGGTCCAGATCACGCATCCGGAGCGGGTGGTGTTTCCAAAGCAGAAACTGAGCAAGGGCGACGTGGCCGACTACTACCAGCGCATGGCACGCTGGATCCTGCCCGAAATCGCCGGACGTCCGCTGTCACTGCTGCGCTGCCCGGACGGCGTGGGCAAGGCCTGCTTCTTCCAGAAGCACCATGGTCCTGGGCTGGGCGATGCGGTACATGCGGTGCCCCTGCAGCAGAAGAGCGGCCGCGAGGATTACGTCTACATCGACGATGCACGGGGCCTGCTGCAGCTGGTGCAGATGAACACCCTGGAGCTGCATCCCTGGGGCGCGACCGTGGCCGACCCCGAGCATCCGGATCGCCTGGTGTTCGATCTCGACCCCGGCGAAGGCGTCAGCTGGGCACAGGTGAAAGCCGGTGCACGCGATGTGCGTGACCGCCTGCAGCAGGTGGGCCTGAAGAGCTTCGTGCGGCTGTCCGGTGGCAAGGGTGTACATGTGGTGGTACCGCTGCAGCCCAAGGCTGGCTGGGAACAGGCGAAGGCATTCTGCGAGGCGTTCGCGCAGGCCATGGCGCTGGAGCAGCCTGATCGCTACGTGGCGACGATGAGCAAGGCCAAGCGCGGCGGGGTGATCTTCATCGACTGGCTGCGCAATACACGCGGTGCTACCAGCGTCTGTTCGTGGTCGCTGCGCGCGCGCGATGCTGCCGGCGTGGCAGTGCCGCTGCGCTGGGAAGAACTGGCCCGGGTGAGCGCGGCCGACGCGTTTCCGATGGCCAAGGCGCTGGCGCGCGCGAAGCGGCTGAAGGGTGACCCATGGCAGGGCATCGCGCGGCTGAAGCAGACGCTGCCGCGCATGGACCTGTAGAGCCGAGCCCATGCTCGGCTTTCATGCACATCGACACAGGCAGCCGAGCATGGGCTCGGCTCTACAGATGCGGCGCTACGTTGCGTCCCGCGACGCACGGCGCCCAAACCACCAGCCGGCCAGCAGCTGCAGTGGCAGCGATGCCAGCAGCGAAATGACGAACCACAACGGAAAATCCGCGCCCGTAGTCCACACCGCGTAGGCGCAGCCCAGCGCGATCAACGACCAGATCGAAAAACCATGCGAACGCGGCCAGCAGGGCGCGTAGTAGGTGGCGAAGGAAATGCCGGCGATGCCACCGAGTACGCTGAAGGCCAGGTCCCACCCCAGCTGCACGCGGTTGTTGTCCGGCGACATGCCCAGCAACGGCGGCAGCCAGCCGGCGACGCTGCTGACCAGCGCAAGCGACAGCACGCCGCCGATCAGGGCGACGAGGGACAGGAACAGGGTCTTGAGCATGCCGGGCATACGCGCATTGTACGGCTGCCACGGAGTGCCCGGGTTGCCGGCCAGCGGCCGGCACTACCGAACCGCCTGGGGTTTGCCGGCCAGTGCCGGCGCTGCCGATGGGTCGGCATGGCCGCCGCGTCCGTGGGAGAGGGGGACGGAGCGGCGGCCATGCACAGGCGGTCAGGCGGCGAAGTCGAGCACCACGCGGCCTTCAATGGTGCCCGCGTGCATGCGCGCGAACACGTCGTTGATGTTTTCCAGGCGGTCGGTGCTGACCGTGGCCGCGACCTTGCCTTCGGCGGCGAACTGCAGCGACTCCTGCAGGTCCAGCCGGGTGCCGACGATCGAGCCGCGTACGGTGATGCCGTTGAGCACCATGCCGAAGATGTCCAGCGGGAAGTTGCCCGGCGGCAGGCCGTTGAGCGAGACGGTGCCGCCACGGCGGACCATGCCCAGCGCCTGCTCGAAGGCCTTCGGCGAAACCGCGGTGACCAGGGCGCCGTGCGCGCCGCCGATTTCCTTCTTCAGGAAGGCGGCGGGGTCGGTGGTGCGCGCGTTGACGGTGATCTGCGCGCCGAGCTGCCGGGCCAATGCCAGCTTGTTGTCGTCCACATCCACCGCAGCCACGTTCAGGCCCATCGCGCGGGCGTACCGCACCGCCATGTGACCGAGGCCGCCGATGCCGGAAATCACCACCCAGTCCCCGGGCTTGGTGTCGGTCACCTTCAGGCCCTTGTAGACGGTCACGCCGGCGCACAGCACCGGCGCGATCTCGACGAAGCCCACTTCCTTCGGAAGCAGGCCGACATAGTTGGCATCGGCCAGTGCGTACTCGGCGAAGCCGCCGTTGACCGAGTAGCCGGTGTTGCGCTGTGTCTCGCACAGCGTTTCCCAGCCACCCAGGCAGTGTTCGCAATGGCCACACGCCGAGTACAACCAGGGGATGCCGACCCTGTCGCCTTCCTTGACGTGCCCTACCCCGCCTCCCACGGCCACGATGTGCCCCACGCCCTCGTGACCGGGGATGAACGGCGGGTTCGGTTTCACCGGCCAGTCGCCCTCGGCGGCGTGCAGGTCGGTGTGGCAGACGCCACAGGCCTCGATCTTGACCAGTACTTCGCCCGCCCCCGGGCGCGGTACCTGGACTTCCTCGATCACCAGTGGCTTGCCGAACTCACGCACCACGGCGGCCTTCATGGTCGAATTCATGTTCGGATCTCCGTAGTGCGCTTGCCCACAGAATGACGCCGGCTCGAGGCCGGCGCTTTGATCACGATCAAACCTTTGACGATCCGTGCAGCAGGTTCAGCTGGCCAGCACTGACGCCTCGCGGGCCAGGCGCTCGATCGCATCCCAGTCGCGGGTCTGCAGCAGCGCCGGGGTGGTCAGCCACGAGCCGCCCACGCACAGCACGTTGGGCAGGTGCAGGAACTGCGGCGCAGTCTGCGCGCTGATGCCGCCGGTCGGGCAGAAGCGCACATCGGCGAACGGGCCGTGCCAGGCCGCCAGCAGCGCAGCGCCACCGGCCTGCACTGCCGGGAAGAACTTGAAGGTGTCGTGGCCGTGCTCCAGGCCCAGGATCAGGTCCGATGCGGTGGCGGCACCGGGCAGGTACGGCAGGTCGGCGTCGCGTGCGGCGGCATACAGTGCCGGTGTCGCACCCGGGGACACCGCGAAACGCGCACCTGCCTGCTTCGCTGCCTGCATCTGCGCGGCGTTGAGCACGGTGCCGGCACCGATTACCGCATCGGGCACGGCCTCGACCATCGCCTTGATCGCATCCAGCGCCTGCGGCGTGCGCAGCGTCACTTCGATCACCGGCAGGCCGCCGCGGAACAGCGCCTGGGCCACTTCGACCGCTTCATTCACATCTTCGGGGGTGTACACCGGAATCACCGGTGCCAGCTTCAACAGCGCGCGCAGGCGCGGATCAGCGCTGGACATCGTCTTGCTCCTTGCCCGACCGGGCATCGCGGATCGCCGCCGGGTCCGGCAGCGCAGCGGCGCATGATGCCACGTGGCTCACGACGGTGCTGGTGGTGCCCCGCCCTGCCCTCGGCTCAGGCCGGGTCGGCCTGCAATGCCTGGATGCGGCGTTGGTACCAGTCACCACCGAGCGGATCGAACACCGCAGAGCGCTCCATCTGCGCCTCGTACACGTGTACCGAGATCGCCAGCGCTTCGTTGCTGGCGTTGCGCAGGGTGTGGTACTCGTGCGGCGGAATCAGGCTGCCGGCACTGCCGCAGCCCCCGCGCAGCACGGCGTGGCGGCGGAAGCGGCAGCGCTCACCGTTGCGCTCCAGCAGTTCATAGCGGGTGATCTCCAGCTCGCCTGACCACACTCCCTCCACACACCACATGGCATCGTGGTCGTGCAGCGGCGTGCCCTGCCCTGGGCCCCAGCTCATGGCAATCACGCTGTAGCCGTGTTCGCGGCTGTGGTACAGCGGGCGTCGCGCGTAATGATCACTGACCGGACGGTGCACGCATTCGGGCAACTCGATGCGGCTGTCCGCGATGGCTTCCTGCAGCGCCAGCTGCAGGTCGGCGGTGATGCGCTCGGCATCACCGGAGGTCATCGCCGCGTCGACTGCGGCGATCAACCGGTCGCGGCCACGGAACGCCGGAAACGGAGAAGTCTGCAGGTCCATGCCCCGACTGTAGCGGAGCCTGGTTAAGGGAATGTTGGCGTTCGCGCGCGTCGCGCCCGCATTCAAGGTGAACACGCGCGGAAGAACGGTTCAGATGGATATCAAGTAGAGCGATCACAATGGAACCTCGCGCAGCAGAAGCGGTCGAACACGACGCGATCCATCTTCGCTGCGACATTCCGCAACTTCGCGCCCCACGGGCGCAAGGCTAGAATTCTCCGAATTACCTGGTTCTATACATGTCAGTGCGAATTATTAGCGATGCCGCGTTGCCGGCATCGAAGGGCAAGGCTGCCACGATCAACGACATCGCACGACTGTCGGGAGTTTCCAAGAAAACGGTTTCAAGAATCATCAACAACTCGCCGCTGGTGCGCAAAGACACCCGCGACAAGGTCGAGGCGTTGATGCGCGAGGTCGGTTACGTGCCCGACCCCTTGGCGCGCGGACTCGCGTTCCGCCGCTCTTTCCTGATTGGCCTGGTGTATGACGACCCGGGCGCCCAATGCATCGTCGATCTGCAGCACGGCGCGCTGGATGCGCTGCGCGGCACCGGCTATGAACTGGTGGTGCATCCCTGCGACAGCCAGGATCCGGAATGCGCGCAGGGCGTGCGCCGGTTCGTGCAGCAGCAGAAGCTGCATGGGGTGATCCTTGGCCCGCGCGCATCCGAATCGACTGCACTCGCGCAGATGCTGGACGACATCGATTGCCGCTACGTACGCATCAACGCACATGCGTCGGAGGATGAAGTGCAGGCGGTGGTCACGCACGATCGCGACGGCGCTGCTGCGGCTGCCGGCTACCTGCTCTCGCTCGGCCATCGCGACATCGCGGTGATCGCCGGTCCGGGTGATCGTCGGACCGCCCGGGAAAGAACCCATGGTTTCCTCGACCGGTTGGCCCAGGTGGGCCTGACCCTGCCGGGGGACCGCGTGCTGGAAGCGGGCGACACGTTCGAGTCCGGCGTGCATGCCGCCGAGCGTCTGCTGCTGGGCGGGCAGCGCCCCAGCGCCATCTTCGCCGGCAACGACGAGATGGCGGCGGGTGTGTACCAGGTGGCGCTGCGCGCAGGCATCGCGGTACCGCAGCAGTTGTCGATCGTCAGCTACGACGACAGTCCGTTGGCCTCGCGGTTGTGGCCGCCGCTGACGTCGGTGCGCCGCCATGTGTCCGATATCGGCCGCATGGCTGCGGCGATGCTGGTGCAGACCGAGGTACCTGAGGCCCCGACTGCGGCCAGCGTGCATCCACAGCTGATGGTGCGCGGTTCCTGTCGGGCCGTGGACGCCTGAGTGCCCAGCCCTCGCCTGCGCCGCTGCGGCAGCGCGTGCAGGCAGAAACAGAAACGGCGCACCGAGGTGCGCCGTCTTCAGTGTTCAGCGGTGTGCGCTTACACGTCGCCGCCGTCGGCCCAGCCTTCGCCCGTGCCCTTCTGGAACACGCGGTCGTCGGCCTGCACGTCACCGGCCGGCAGGTGCGCCTGGTCGGCCAGTGCGGCGTAGATCGGGGTGAAGTCCGGCGAGGTCGCCTGCATCAGCTGTTCGAAGCTGTCGATGACGAAGTAAGTCTTCTGGAAGGTGTCGATGCGGTACCTGGTGCGCATGATGCGCTGCAGGTCGAAGCCGATGCGGTTGGGCGCGGCCGATTCCAGCGAGTACAGCGATTCGCCCTTCGACGACACGATGCCGGCACCGTAGATGCGCAGGCCATCCGGCGTGTCGATCAGGCCGAATTCCACCGTGTACCAGTACAGGCGGGTCAGATTCTGCAGCGCGTCCGGACCGATCGCATGGGCTTTGACGCCGCCGCGGCCGTACGCCTCCATGTAGTCGGCGAACACCGGGTTCATCAGCAGTGGCACATGGCCGAACAGGTCGTGGAACAAGTCCGGCTCGGCGATGTAGTCGATCTGGTCCGGGCGGCGGATCCACCAGGTAACCGGGAAACGGCGGTTGGCCAGGTGATCGAAGAAATCCAGTTCCGGCAGCAGGCCTTCCACGCCCACCAGGGTCCAGCCGGTGGCGGCGCCCAGCACTTCATTGAGCTGGTCGAAGCGCGGAATCATGTGCGCGCTCATGCCCATCTCGTCCTGCGCGTCCAGGAATTCCTGGCAGGCGCGGTCGACCAGCAGCTCGCGCTGGCGCTGGTACAGAGTGCTCCAGGTGGCGTGATCGTCGGCGGTATAGGTCTCCCACGGCTGCTCGACGAGCGCGGTGGTGTACACCGGCACGTAGCCCTTGTCGGTCTGCTGGTGTTCGACGCGGCGGGGCTGGGCGAGGTCCATGGGGCACTCCTTGACGGGATACCTACGATGCTAGGGCAGAGCACGCGCAACAGGGTTGCAAAAGTTGCGCCGATTGGCCTTGTTGGCGCAATATCCTTGCGTACTCACCATGTTGCGGGGCAACAATGGCCGGAGAAGTCCAGTTCGATCGCACGGATATACGCCTGCTGGCTGAAATCCAGCGGGATGGGCGCGCCACCAACGCTGAGCTCGCGGCACGGGTGAATCTTTCGCCTTCGGCCTGCCTGCGGCGCCTGCAGCGGCTGGAAAGCGAGGGCGTGATCGTCGGCTATGGCGCGCGGCTGGAACCGCGCCAGCTGCGCCTGGGCCTGCAGGCCTTCGTGCGCGTGCAGCTGGAAAAGCACGATCAGGCTGCCATCGGCCACTTCGTGGACAGCGTGCAAGCGTGGGATGAGGTGGTGGCCTGCCATGCACTGACCGGCGACATGGACTATCTGTTGCACGTCTACGTGCGCGACCTGGAGCACTTCTCGCGCTTCCTGCTGGATCGCCTGCTCAATGCAGGGGGCGTGGCCGATGCCAATTCCAGCTTCGTGCTGCGAACGGTGAAGGGCTTCCAGGCATTGCCGTTGTCGCAGCTGGAGCCCTGAGCGACCACCGGGCATGCCCGGTGGCCAGCCATCAACGGATCAGCACTTGTCCTTGCGGCCCATCAGCTTGCCCAGGCGCGAGGTCTCCTCGCACTTGGGCGCAGCCACCGGCGCCGGTGCAGCGGCGGCAGCGCGCGCGCGCTGCAGCTGCTGGATCCTGGCGCGGATCTGCGGCATCGCTGCCATCGCGGCCTTCTCGCCTTCCAGGATCGCGGTGCCGCGCTGGCTGAAATCGGCAGCGCCGATGTCCAGCACCTTCGGCCGGATCACGATGTCGGCGCGCGCCAGTTCCTGTTCGCCGAGGCGCTGGCCCATGATCGAGATGGACTGGTTGACGATGCCCAGCATGTCGGTCGGTGCCTTGCCGCTGGCCTTGCTGGAAATGTCCACGGCGATCACGAAGTCGGCGCCAAGCTGGCGTGCGGCATCCACCGGTACCGGGCTGACCACACCGCCATCGATGTAGTTGCGACCGCCGATCTTCACCGGCTCGAACACACCGGGAATGCTGCTTGACGCGCGCACCGCCTGGCCGACGTTGCCGCGCACGAAGATCGCCCGCTCGCCGGTTTCCAGCTGGGTGGCAACGGCAGCGAACGGCTTCTTCAGGCGTTCAGCGGGACGGTTGGCGACCTGCTCGTTGACGTAGTCCTGCAGCTTCTGGCCCTGCACCAGACCACCGGAGAACAGGCGCACGTCGCGGATGCTGGCTTCATCCAGCGCCACCGCCTTGCTCTGCATCTGGAACGCGTCCATGCCGCTGGCGTACAGCGCGCCGACCACGCTGCCGGCACTGGTACCGGACACCACGGCCGGCTCGAAGCCGTTGGCCTCCAGCATCTTGATCACGCCGATGTGGGCGAAGCCCTTGGCTGCGCCACCGCCAAGGGCGATGCCGATCTTCATTGGCTTGGCCTGCGGCACCACGGTCGGCGCAGGCGGCGGCGTGGGGCGGACCGGATCGCCGCCGCAGCCGGCGAGCAGGCCGATCAGGGCGACGGACAGCAGCATGCGGGGGCGGAACAGGCTCATCGGCAGTGCGCTCGCGGCGCCGGATTCAGGAAAGGGCGCCAGCATACCGAAGCCGCGGCGGGCCGGGCAGGGTGGGGGAATTGCCTATTCAGCAAAAATGGACCCCGGTAGGTGCCGACCTTGGTCGGCACACGCAGATTCCAGTGCCGACCAAGGTCGGCACCTACCCAACGAGTGGGTCAGAACCGGTTGTCGCCGTCCAGGATGCGGCCGATCCCGCCCAGTACCGAACCTTCACCGCGGCTCTGGCCACCGCCCTGCGGCGCGGCCATCCACATGCGGCCGGCCAGGCGCGAGAAGGGCAGCGACTGCAGCCAGACTTTGCCAGGGCCGGTCAGCGTGGCCAGGAATACGCCCTCGCCACCGAACAGCATGCTCTTGATGCCTGCCACCCGGCGCACGTCCATGTCCACGGTGGGGTGATAGGCCACCACGCAGCCGGTATCGACGTCCAGACGCTCGCCGGCGGCCAGCTCGCGTTCGACCACGCAGCCACCGGCGTGGATGAACACCCAGCCGTCGCCCTCCAGCTTCTGCATGATGAAGCCTTCTCCGCCGAACAGGCCGGTCATGATCTTGCGCTGGAACTGCACGCCGATCTGCACACCGCGTGCGCCCGCCAGGAAGCTGTCCTTCTGGCAGACCAGGCGACCGCCATGCTGGTCCAGCTTCATCGCCAGCACGGTGCCGGGGTAGGGCGCAGCGAAGGCGACCTTGGCCTTGCCCTGGCCGGTATGGGTGTACAGCGTGGCGAACAGGCTTTCGCCGGTCAGTACGCGCTTGCCGGCGGCCATCACCTTGCCCATGAAGCCGCCGCCCTGGCCGCTGTGCGAGCCGTCGCCGAACACGGTGTCCATCTGCACGGACGCGTCCTTGAACATCAGGGCGCCGGCCTCGGCCACCGCACTTTCGCCCGGGTCCAGTTCGATTTCGACGAACTGCATTTCGTGGCCCACGATGCGGAATTCGATGTCGTCGGCCCGTCCGCCGGCACCTGCCGGGACCGGTGGCGGGGTGTTGGGCATGCCCGGAGCCGGCGACTGCAGTTCGGCCACTTCGGCGATCGATGCCCACCCGCTCATGCCCTGGCACCAGGCCAGGGCGCGCGGATTGGCCTGCGCGTAGCGCCGCGCAGCCTCGTCATCAAGCGGGCCGACGCGCTCGGACTGGGCGGACGGATGGAAGTACCACTGGGTCATTGCGGCGGCTCCATGGGACTGGAAAAGCCCGAGTCTAGCGAGCGGCGGGGGGCACGGGCGACGTCGCCATGAACAGCCGGCATTTGCGGGGCAGGTGCTGTATTGCAACAATTATCTGGTAGCGCCGTTTTACCACCCCTCCAAACACAGCCTACCGCCATGTCCCCGACCCGTACTTCCCGTGGCCGCCTTCCGGTCGCGCGCCCCCTCGTTGCCGCTCTTTCCGCCCTGCTGCCGCTGGTAGCAGCCGCCCAGGAAACCCCCGCTGCCAAGGACCCGGTTGCCCTCGATGCACTGCAGGTGACCGCGCAGCGCCGCGTCGAGAACGCCAAGGACGTGCCGGTCGCGATCAGCGCGATCCAGGGCGAGAAGCTCGATGTGCTGGGTTCGGCGGGCGATGACATCCGCTTCCTGGCTGCGCGCGTGCCCAGCCTCAACATCGAGTCGTCCTACGGCCGTGCCTTCCCGCGCTTCTACATCCGCGGCCTGGGCAATACCGATTTCGACCTCAATGCGTCGCAGCCGGTGTCGCTGGTGTACGACGACGTGGTGCAGGAAAGCCCGCTGCTGAAGGGCTTCCCGCTGTTCGACCTGGCCAACGTGGAAGTGCTGCGCGGTCCGCAGGGCACGCTGTTCGGCCGCAATACCCCGGCCGGCGTGGTCAAGTTCGACTCCGCGCGCCCGTCGCAGGATGCCGACGGTTACGTGCGCGTGGGCTATGGCAGCTACAACAGCTGGAACGTGCAGGGCGCCTACGGTGGACCGCTGACCGACCGCTGGTCGGCACGCGTCTCGGCCATCTACCAGCGTCGCGACGATTGGGTCGACAACACCCGCGCCGGTGCGCCGAACAGCGGTTTCGAAGGCTATGACGAAGCCGCCGGTCGCGTGCAGTTCCTGTACGAAGGCGACGACTTCGAAGCGCTGTTCAACCTGCACAAGCGCAAGCTCAACGGTACCGCCCGCCTGTTCCGCGCCAACATCATCCAGAAGGGTGGCAACGGCCTGGTCGAGAACTTCGACCGCGACAAGGTGGCCAACGACGGCGTCAACTTCTCCGACCTGGAAACCTGGGGCGGCAGCGCGCGCCTGCAGTGGAACCTCGGTTCGGTGACCCTGCACTCGATCACCGGCTACGAGACCGCCGAATCGCTCAACCGCGGTGACATCGACGGTGGCTACGGCGAGGCATCGCTGGGCGCTGGCAACTATGGGCCGGGCTTCATCCCGTTCTCGTCGGAGTCGGCCGACGGCCTGCCACATCACCGCCAGTGGACGCAGGAGTTCCGCGTCGAATCCAACGAATGGGGCCGCTTCGACTGGCAGGCCGGCGTCTTCTATTTCGACGAAGACGTGACCATCAACAACTTCAACTACAACTCTCTGAAGCCGGGCAATCCGCAGACCGGCCATGTGGTGCAGAACCAGCGCAACAAGGCATGGGCGGTGTTTGCCTCGGGTGACTTCGATGTCACCGACCGCTTCAAGCTGCGTGCCGGCCTGCGCTACACCCAGGACAAGAAGGACTTCAACGCCAGCGTGCTGCAGGCCGTGCCGTTCGGCACTCCGGTCAGTGGCCCGTATGTGGCCAACACCGACGTCAATGACGTCAGCTGGGACGTCAGCGGCGTCTACAAGCTGACCGACAATGTGAACGCCTATGCCCGCGTCGCCAAGGGCTTCCGCGCGCCGTCGATCCAGGGCCGCCTGGCCTTCGCGCCGGGTCTGTCGCAGGCCGATTCGGAGAAGGTGATCTCGTATGAAGCCGGCATCAAGGCCGACCTGTTCGAGCGTCGCGCACGCCTGGGCCTGAGCGTGTTCCGCTATGACGTCGATGGCCAGCAGCTGATCGCCGTGGGCGGCACCAACAACACCGCCACCCTGCTCAATGCCGACAAGACCATCGGCCAGGGCGTGGAGCTGGACCTGGAAGCCTACCTGGCCGACAACGTGCTGCTGACCTTCGGCAGCAGCTACAACGACACCGAGATCAAGGACAAGAACCTGGCGGTGGCGATCTGCGGCGGTGGCTGCACCATTACCGACCCGACCACGGTGATCAACGGCCAGACCTACGCGCTGGTCAACGGCAACCCGTTGCCGCAGGCGCCGAAGTGGATCCACAACGCGACCCTGCGCGTGGGCTTCCCGCTCAGCGACGGCAGCGAGCTGTACGCCTACACCGATTGGGCCTACCGCAGTGCGGTGAACTTCTTCATCTACGAGTCGCCGGAATTCCGTGGTCGCAGCTCGCTGGAGGGCGGCCTGCGCCTGGGCTACAACTGGGATTACGGCCAGTACGACGTGGCCGTGTTTGGCCGCAACCTGACCAACCAGACCCGCGTGGTCGGCGCGATCGACTTCAACAACCTGACCGGCTTCCTCAACGAGCCGCGCACCTGGGGCGTGGAGTTCACCGCAAAGTTCTGATGCGGTGGCTGCGGTAGTGCAATGAAGAAGGGCCGGCACAATGCCGGCCCTTCTGCTTTTCGCGTCCGCCGGGCATGGCCCGGCGCTACCCACGTGTCGCAACCGGTAGTGCCGGCCGCTGGCCGGCAACGATCCATCCGGCGTTGGCCTACAGCGCGCTCTGCGGGCGCACCTTCAGCACGGCGTTCTCGGTGGCGCAGTCACGGCTGGAATGCAGGCCGGCCTTGCGTGCGGCGGCGATCTCCTTGCGCGCCGCCAGCAGGTCCCTGTTGAACGCGGCGCTGTCGTGCAGGCGGGCCACGGCGGCGGCGCCCATGAAGCGGCCTTCCAGTATGTCGCTCTGCCAGTGCACGTTGCAGACCAGGCGGCTCTCGCCGTAGTTGCGGCCGCGGGCCTGGATGGCATCGGCGCGGTCCGGTGCGATCTCCGACAGGATCAGGGCCCAGGCCCAGCCGATCGAGGTGTGGCCGGACGGGTAGGAACCGTTCCTGCGCAGGCCGTCTTCGTCCTTCGGCGAGCAGGTCGGTTCACCGTTGACCATGAACGGGCGCGGGCGCTGGTAGTGGTTCTTGGCAACCTTGGTGGCGGCGCTGGCGTCGATCCGGCTGCGCTCCAGCAGGCGGTACAGCGCCGGGGTCTTCACGGCGTCCACGTCGATGTCAGCGGCGCAGGAGAAGTGGTTGGCCCCCTCGGGGAAGCCGAGTTCCGCATCGACGCCGGCCTGGGCGAAACGCGGGCTGCCACGCAGTGCGCGCGCTTCACGGCTGACCTGTTCGTCAAGGGCAAGGGCAGCCGAACCGGCCACCGGCGGCGCCGGCACCAGGTCCAGGCTGGCCGGGACCGCGCTCTTGTCCAGATAGCCCACGGCCTTGGTGGTGATGTTGGCCTCGACGGCGGTCGGCTTGGTGGCGGTGGCGGCACAGCCGGCCAGGGCTGCGGCAACAGCGAGGCCCAGCAGTGGGCGGGCAGGAGAGGAAATCAGCAACATGGGCGGACTCTGGGGAGGAAACACCGCGTCATGATCGCAGCCCGTGTACGACATCGCAGTGGCCATCGGTCATACGGCCAGACCCGGCATGGTCACTGTCGCGATATGAAAAACGTCATCGTCTGACGTCAGTCTCCTGAATCCGGGCGCAGCGCACGGACTTTCACGTGGCCGCGCCGTGAGCATCGGCACAACGGTGAACGAGACGCCGTCCAGTTCCAGCCGGGTCGGGGGGATCCGCAGACAGAGGGAGAGAAGCGATGCGCAGCACCGCAACAGGAAGTACCGTCCTGGCCCTGCTCCTCGGGCTCGCAGCAGCGCCGGCGCAGGCCGCCGACGTGGTCGGCGTGGCCTTCGTGCATGGCACCGGCGCGCAGACCAATGCCACCCAGGAGTACTGGCAGCCGGCGATCATCGACACCGTGCGCCAGGGCCTGCCGAACAGCAGCAACTACGTGGTCATCAACTGCGACTTCACCCAGTACATGTGGAAACCGGAGGCCGCCGGCTGCCTGGCCAACCAGCTGACCAGCTTCATCGACAGCCGTGGCATCACCCAGCTGGTGGTGATCACCCATTCCAACGGCGGCAACGTGGTGCGCTGGATCCTGTCCAATCCGACCTACGACAGCCGCTATCCGAAGATCATCCGCACGGTGCGCAAGGTCACCGCGCTGGCACCGTCCTCGGCGGGCACGCCGTTGGCCGATGCGGTGCTCAACGGCAATACCTTTGAAACCTCGCTGGGCTGGCTGCTGGGCTACAAGAACGATGCCGTGCGCCAGCAGCAGGTGGCCAGCATGGCCACCTACAACGCGCAGAACCTGTATGGCACCGCTGGCCGCCCGGCTTTGCCCAAGCCGTTCCGCGCCGTGGTTGGCAGTGACGTGGAATCGGCGGTGTGGGACAGCAACAGCTACTGCGGTGGCTATGCCGCCAATGTCGGCCTGGAGTTCACCCAGAACTGGCTGTCGTCCTGTTCCGATGGCTTCCTGGAGTGCAGCAGCCAGAAGGCGGCCGGCACCACCTTGTTCACCGACAAGGCGCGCACCCAGGGCGCCGAGCCGCTCAGTCACAACCAGAGCCGCCGTGAGTGCTTCGGCCTTGGCACGATCCTGCGCAACGACCTGACCCAGTGAGGGAGACGACCATGACGATCCATTCCACCCTGCTGGCCAGCGCGGTGCTGGCGGTGCTGTCTCTCTCCACAGCGCAGGCTGGGCAGCCGTTGAATGCCGCACGTGCCGGCGATCAGGTGCCCGCTGCGCTGGTTGCCGCGCCGTTGCCGGCCGATGACAGCGAACGCGCACCGCTGTCCTTCGCCTGGGCGCTGGACCCGGCACAACCGCTGCAGGCCGCCACGCCGTATGCCTCGATCAGCCGCAGCTACTGGCAGCAGGTCGATGGCACGCAGCTGCAGCGCGGCTTGGACCTGCCACTGACCGCTGCCGATGCGGTGATCCAGCTGAGCCCGGCCGAAGGCGCGCGTGCAGTGCCGGCCAGTTCGCTGCAGGTGCGCGACCCGGCAGGCCGCAGCAGCGTGGCACGCAGTGTCGACGCGCGCGTGCTGCAGCAGGCCGGCATGCCGGTGAGTGATGGCAGCAGCATGCTGCGCACTGGCGCAACCAGCGTGGCCGGTGCGTACACGCTGCAGAGCGCGCAGGCGCAGGGCCGCTACGTTGTACAGGTGCTGGAGCCCAACAGTCCGCTGCGGCTGGAGGTGCAGGCCAACCAAGGGCAGGTGCTGGCCGGTGGCAACCTGCAGCTGCAGGCGCGCCTGCTGGAAGATGGCGCCGCTCCCGCAACGCTGGCCTCACGCCGCAGCAGTCTGGGCGGTGAAGCGTTGCTGGTTGCGCCGGACGGCCGCAGCTGGCCGCAGCGCCTGCTGCGCACCACCGATGGTGCCCTGCGTGCGCAGGTGCGGATTCCGGCGGATGTCGGCAACGTGCAGGGGCTGTGGGAGCTGCAGGTGTTCGCCCAGGCCGATGGCGTGCTGCGCGATGGCAAGGTCGCCTTTTCGGTTGCGCGGCCGACCGCGCGCTTCAGTGGCCAGGCGGCATCGGACCCGACCAGCCGCCAGGTGGCGCTGCCGCTGCAGGTGGCCGCCGCCGGTCGTTACGAGGCGCGTGGCACGTTGTATGCCACCGGCCGCGATGGCCAGCTGAAGCCGGTGGCGCAGGCGCACGCAGCCGCGTGGTTCGATGGACCGGGGCGTGGCCAGCTGGTGCTGCCGTTCGACCAGGCCGCGTTGCCGGCTGGGTTCGGTGCGCCGTACGAGCTGCGCGACCTGCAGCTGCAGGATCAGAGCCGGATGGCGCCGATCGAGTCACGCGCGCTGGCGTTGCGGTTCTGAGGGTGCGTGCAGCGGGCCGGGATCCGGCCCGCTGCACCGGCATGCCGACGGAATGGCATCACGATGGGGGATGCCATGACGAGGGGAATGGCGTGACGACGGGGTAGAGTCGACTGTTAGTCGACTGCCTTTCGCCTGGATCGCAAACATCCCGCGCTGCGCGCGATAGTCGACTAACAGTCGACTCTACCGCTGCCGGATTCCGAGCCCGTCGGTTTTCCGGGCCCGTCGGTTTCCAAGCCCCTTGCTTCCCCCGAGGGCTTCGCCTCACCCCGCGTACGCGGTCAGCCTGCCTTCCTGCTCGCACACGGTGATGGCGCCACCGAACACCGCAGACAGCGGCTCGCTGCGCAGCAGCTCGGCGCGGGTGCCGTCGGCCAGCACGCGACCATCGCGCAGCAGCACCACGCGTTCGATCTCGGGAATGATCTCTTCGATGTGATGGGTCACCAGCACCAGGGTGATGCCCTGCTGGGCGAGCACCCGCATGGTTGCTACCAGCTGTTCGCGGGCGACCAGGTCCAGCCCGGTGGAGGGCTCGTCCAGCAGCAGCGCCTGCGGCCGATTGACCAGTGCGCGGGCGATCAGCACACGGCGGGTCTCGCCGGCCGACAGCTCGGCGTAGGCGCGTTCGCGCAGCGACAGCGCACCGGTCATCGCCAACGTTTCACCAACGCGTGCGCGCATGTCGGTGGTCACTTCGCGGAAGGCCGGCACCACGTAGCTGGCAAAGAAGCCGGACAGCACCGCCTGTTCCACGGTCAGCCCGGGCATGTCGGCCAGGTTGCTGCTGAGATCACCGGTGACGATGCCCAGCTGCGAGCGCAGCCGGTCCACCTGCCAGCGGTTCTGACCCAGTACCTTCACCGCCACCGCGCCGTCGCCCTGCGCCAGCGGGTACAGCTCGCGGGTGATCAGCTTGATGAAGGTCGACTTGCCGCAGCCGTTGGGGCCGAGCAGGGCGGTGTGCTGGCCCTGCGCGATGCGCAGGCTGAGCCCGTGCAGCACCTTCACCTGGCCGCGCACCACGGTGGCGCGGTCCAGTTCGATCAAGGGCGGCAGCCCGGCGACGGGCGGAGCGGCGGTCATGGTGCTGGCGCGTGGATCAAGGCTCGACAACTCAGGTCCCCAACTGTGAACGGTGCCACGGATGGCGGTGGAAATCACCGCCGCAGGGATGCAGTTTGCAACGCAAGCGCCCATGATGTCTGCCATCCCCGCGTCGATCCGGAGAGCCGTCATGCCTGATGACCTGATGTTCCTGTTGACCGGTGGTGTGCTCGGCCTGGGCTGGTGGGCCATGCTGGCCGTGCTGCTGGTGTTTACTCAGATCACCATCTTCTCGGTGACCCTGTACCTGCACCGCAGCCAGGCCCATCGCGGGGTCGATTTCCACCCGGCGCTGGCCCACGTGTTCCGGTTCTGGCTGTGGCTGACCACCTCGATGATCACCCGCGAGTGGGTGGCCATCCACCGCAAGCACCACGCCAAGGTGGAAACCGAGGACGACCCGCACAGCCCGGTCACCCGCGGCATCGGCAAGGTGTTCTGGCACGGCGTGGAGCTGTACCGCGAAGCGCGCGGCATGCGCGCGGACATCGAGCAGTACGGGCGTGGCACCCCCGATGATGCGATCGAGCGCCACCTGTATACCCCGCACGCCACGCTCGGCCCGGTGCTGCTGTTCGCGATCAATACCGTGTTGTTCGGCTTGCCTGGCGTGGCCCTGTGGGCGATCCAGATGGCGTGGATCCCGTTCTGGGCGGCCAGCGTGGTCAATGGCCTGGGCCACTGGTGGGGGTACCGCAACTACGAATCGGCCGATACCTCCACGAACCTGACGCCGTGGGGGTTCTGGATCGGCGGCGAGGAGCTGCACAACAATCACCATGCCTTCCCCAGCTCGGCGCGCTTCGCGATGCGGCGCTGGGAATTCGACATCGGCTGGAGTGCAATCCGCCTGCTGCAGGCGCTGCGTCTGGCCAGGGTGCTGCGGGTGGCACCGGCCATGGATGTGCGCCCGAACATCGCCGTGCCCGATGCTGAAACCCTGAAGGCGCTGCTCTCGCACCGCTTCCAGGCGATGACCGATTACCAGCGCAATGTGTTCATGCCCGCCCTGCGCGAGGAGGCCGCTCACGCCGGTGCCAAGCTGCGCCGTCTGCTGCCGCGTCGTCTGCGCCGTGGCCTGGTCAATGATGGCCGCTGGTTGAAGCCGGACAGCCGCGCCCAGCTCAGCGAATGGGTGGCGCAACGTCCGCGCATCCGCACCCTGGTCGAGTACCGCGGGCGGCTGGCCACGCTGCTGGAGGCGCGCGGCCACGATGCGGCCGAGCGCCTGCGCCAGCTGCAGGCCTGGTGCCATGAAGCCGAGGAAAGCGGTATCGCGGCATTGCAGGTCTATGCGGCGCGTTTGAAGGGCTACCGCCTGGTGGGCGCGTGAGGGCAGGGTACGGACTGCTGCTGGCGGCGCTGCTGCCCAGCGCGGCGCTGGCCCAGGTCACCGATACCGCCAGCTATCTGCAGCGGATGGACAGCGACGGCGATGGCAAGGTCAGCGAGGCAGAGTACGTGCAGTGGATGCTGTATGCCTTCGACCGCATGGACCGCAATGGCGATGGCGTGCTGACGGCCGAGGAGCTGCCCGGTGGCAAGGGCAGGGCGATCAGCCGCGAGCAGCAGCGGCAGGTGATCGTGCAGCGCTTCCACACGCAGGACGCCAACGGTGATGGCGTCCTGGATGCCCGTGAACTGGCCGCGCCGCCGCGCTGAGCGGGCGTAGAATCGGCGCATGCCTGAACTGCCCGAAGTCGAAACCACCCGCCGCGGCCTGGCGCCGCACCTGCAGGGCCGCCGCGTCCATGGCGTGATCCTGCGCCGCGCCGACCTGCGCTGGCCGATTCCGCCGGAAGTGGCCGACCTGCTGCCGGGACAGCGCATCGAGGACATCCGCCGTCGTGCCAAGTACCTGCTGCTGGACACCGCCGTCGGCAGCGCCGTGCTGCACCTGGGCATGTCCGGCAGCCTGCGCGTGTTGCCCGGTGATACGCCGGTGCGCGCCCACGACCACGTCGACATCAGCCTGGACAACGGCCGCCTGCTGCGCTTCAACGACCCGCGCCGCTTCGGCAGCCTGCTCTGGCAGCCGGCCGGCGAAGTCCACCCGCTGCTGCAGGGGCTGGGCCCGGAACCGTTGGACGATGCGTTCGACGGCGACTACCTGTTCGCCCGCAGCCGTGGCCGCAGCGCGCAGGTGAAGACCTTCCTGATGGACCAGGCGGTGGTGGTGGGGGTGGGCAACATCTACGCCGCCGAAAGCCTGTTCAAGGCCGGCATCAGCCCGCTGCGCGAGGCGGGGAAGATCTCGCGCGAGCGCTACCAGCGACTGGCCGATGCAGTGAAGGAGATCCTCGGCTACGCCATCACCCGTGGCGGCACCACCCTGCGCGATTTCATCAGCCCGGACGGCGCGCCGGGCTACTTCGAGCAGGAACTGCTGGTGTACGGCCGGGATGGCCTGGCGTGCCCGAACTGTGGCCGCGCGCTGAAGCACGCCACCATCGGCCAGCGTGCCAGCGTCTGGTGCAGCCACTGCCAGCGCTGAGGCAGGCGGCCAGCGGCAGCTGAACGGGCAGGGCACGTCTCCGCTGCCCGTTAACGTTTGTCTGCCTATGATGGCCGACCTTCACTCTGTGCCTGACGCGCCTGCATGCAACGACGCGACTTCATCCGCAATGCCTCCCTCGCCCTGGCTGCATTCGGCCTGCCGTCCCTGCCCGCGTGCGCGGCCAGCAAGAGCGGCCAGATGGGCCTGCGCCGCCTCGGCCAGCCGCAGCCGTTCGACTTCGCCACCCTGAAGGGGCAGGCGCGCGCGCTGGCACAGGCGCCCTACAAGAGCCACAAGCGGGTGCTGCCGGGCCGCCTGGAAGGCCTGGACTGGGACCAGTACCAGTCGATCGGCTACCGCCAGGACCACGCACTGTGGGCCGACCAGCCGGGTAAGTTCCAGGCCAAGTTCTTCCATCTGGGCCTGTATTTCCACTCGCCGGTGCGCATGTTCGACGTGGTCGACGGCAAGGCGCAGGAGCTGGCCTACGACGGCGCGGCATTCAACTACGGCAGGAGCGGCATCAAGGACGGCGAGCTGCCGGCCGATCTGGGCTTCGCCGGGTTCCGCCTGAACACCCGCAAGGACACCGACCGCGACTTCGCCGCGTTCCTTGGCGCCAGCTACTTCCGTGCCGTCGGCAAGGAAGGCCAGTACGGCCAGTCCGCGCGTGGCCTGGCGATCGACACCGGTATGGGCAAGCCGGAGGAATTCCCGGATTTCATCGCCTATTACCTGGAACAGCCGTCGGCCGATTCGGAAACGATCGTGGTCTACGGCCTGCTGGATTCGCCCAGCGTGGCTGGCGCCTATCGCTTCGCGATCACCAATGGCGACGTGCTGCTGATGGACATCGACAGCGCGCTGTACCCGCGCAAGGCGATCGAGCGGTTGGGCATCGCCCCGTGCACCAGCATGTACCAGGTGGGTGAGAACGACCGCCGCATGGCATGGGACTGGCGCCCGGAGATCCACGATACCGACGGCCTGTCGCTATGGACCGGCGCGGGTGAATGGATCTGGCGGCCGCTGCTGAACCCGCGCAACCTGCGCTTCAACATGTTCGTGGACCGCAACCCGCGTGGCTTCGGCCTGCTGCAGCGCGACCGCAACTTCGACCATTACCAGGACGACGGCGTGTTCTACGAGAAGCGCCCGTGCCTGTGGGTGGAGCCGAAGGGCGAATGGGGCGAGGGCTCGGTGCAGCTGGTGGAAATCCCCACCGTGGACGAAACCTTCGACAACATCGTGGCGTTCTGGAACCCCAAGGAAAAGCCGCAGCCGGGCCAGGAGCTGCTGGTCGGCTATCGCCTGTACTGGGGCGCCGAACCGCCGGCACGGCCGCCGCTGGCGCACTGCGTGGCCAGCCGCACCGGCCTCGGCGGCGTGGTCGGCAAGAAGCGAGAGTACTTCAGCTGGCGCTTTGCGGTGGACTTCGAAGGCGGCGAACTGGCCAGGCTGATCGACAAGGGCGAGGTCGAGGCGGTGGTGGAAGCCAGCCGTGGCCGGGTCGAGATCGTATCGGCGCGCCCGCTGCGCGAGATCAACGGCTACCGCGCGATGTTCGACCTGGTGCCGCCGGAAGGCAGCACCGAGCAGATCGACATCCGCCTGTTCCTGCGCAGTGGTGGCAAGACCCTCACCGAGACCTGGCTGTACCAGTACACCCCGCCGCCGGCGGGTGCGCCGGAGCGCACGCTCTACTGAGCATCGAGCGGGCCGGCAAGGCGCCGGCCCCCTGGTTCAGGGCTTGGCTTCGGTGGCGTTGGTCTGGGTCGGTACGCCCACCTGTACCGTGCCCCGGCGGATCTTCATCCAGGTTTCGTCCTGCCAGCGTTCGTACTGCTTCGGATCCCAGTACTTCGGGTCGTAGAGGCGGTCAGCCTTGATGGTTCGCGCGATGCCGCCGTCCATGTACATGATGTCCACGTTGTTGGACATCGACCCCACGCGGCTGCCGGTCATTTCACGGCGCCCTTTCCGGAGCACCTCCGCCATGCGCGGGCGCGCGACCTCGTCTCCGAATTCGGCACGCAGCACACGCGCCTGTGCCCGGGCCTGCTCATGCAGCTCGAGCGGAAGCGTCGCCCAGTATTCGTCGCGAAGTTCGACAAACAAGGGGTAGCCGCGTTCGGCCGCCACGTCCATCCACGCAAAGGCCATGACCGGATTGCGCGGTTGTTCCACCCCGTACCAGTACATCTCGCCCAGGTATCCCTGCGCCGGCTTGTCGGCGTACCTGGCGGCAAGCCTGAAGTTGTCCATGGCCCCGTTGACGTCGTTGCGCCGGAGTGCGTTGACGCCCCACTGCCGGTACATCATGTCCGGATGGCTGTCCATGAAACCTGCCCCGATCACCGCCGAATCCTCTTCAGGCGAAGGTCGATCGGCGGCAAGGCTGAGCATGGGCAGGCAGAGCAGCGGAAGCAACAGCAGGGCGGGGCGCATGACGGACGTCCAGTTCGGCAGCAGAGGATGCCGCAGCCTAGGCCCGGCGACCGCACGCTGTAAACCGCCGGTGGTCATGCGCCGGGATGTGCCGCATGGCGCTACAACGGCAACGGTGCCTGCATCGGCTCGATCCGCCCTTCACCGCGGGTGATCTTCTTGAACTCCGCACGGCTGACCGATACGTAGCGGTCGTTGCCGCCGATCTCCACCTGCGGGCCGTCCTGAACCGCGTGGCCATGCTCGTCCACGCGCACCGTCATCGTCGCCTTCTTGCCGCTGTGGCAGATGGTCTTGATCTCCTGCATCTCGTCGGCCCAGGCCAGCAGGTACTGGCTGCCTTCGAACAGCTCGCCGCGGAAATCGGTGCGCAGGCCGTAGCACAGCACCGGAATGCGCAGCTGATCGACCACCTCGCTGAGCTGCCAGACCTGGGCGCGGGTGAGGAACTGCGCCTCATCCACCAGTACGCAGCCCATCGGACCGTTCGTGGCCAGGTCCTGCTCGACCCAGCGCTGCAGGTCGGTGTCACGGTCGAAGGCCATGCCATCGGCACGCAGTCCGATGCGCGAGGCGACCACGCCGGCCCCGGCGCGGTCGTCCAGGCGAGGGGTCAGGATCGCCACGCGCATGCCGCGCTCACGGTAATTGTGTGCGCTCTGGAGCAGGGTGGTGGTCTTGCCGGCGTTCATCGCCGAATAGTAGAAATAGAGCTTGGCCATCGGCCGATTGTACGCCGCCGGTCCGGGGCGCCGAAGCTGTTCAGCAAGCCCACCGGCCAGCGGCTGTGGCCGTCACCCGGGCCCGCTACAATCCCCTCCCAATGCACGGTCTCAATCCCCCCCAAGCCGCCGCCGTCCTGCACATCGAAGGTCCGTTGCTGGTGCTCGCCGGCGCCGGCAGTGGCAAGACGCGCGTGATCGTGGAAAAGATCGCCCACCTGATCGGCTGCGGCCGCTATCCGGCGCGCCGCATCGCGGCGATCACCTTCACCAACAAGTCGGCCAAGGAAATGCGCGAGCGTGTGGCCAAGCGCCTGCGCGAGCAGGATGCGGACGAGGTGACGATCTGCACCTTCCATGCGCTGGGCCTGAAGTTCCTGCAGATCGAGCACGCGGCCGTGGGCCTGAAGCGTGGTTTCTCGATCTTCGATGCCGACGATGCCGCCGCGCAGATCAAGGACCTGATGTACGGGGCCAAGCCCGACGACATCGAGGACATGAAGAACCTGGTGTCGCGCGCGAAGAACGCCGGCCTGTCGCCCCAGCAGGCGATGGCTGCCGCGCGCAGCAACCGCGAGAAGGAAGCGGCCAGCGTCTACGAGCGCTACCAGCTGCGGCTGACCGCGTTCAACGCGGTCGACTTCGATGACCTGATCCGTTTGCCGGTGCAGATCCTGGAAGAAAATCCGGAGATCGCGCTGGCCTGGCGTGAGCGCATCGGCTACCTGCTGGTGGACGAATGCCAGGACACCAACGACGCGCAGTACCGGCTGCTCAAGCAGTTGGCCGGTGACAAGGGCAACTTCACCTGCGTGGGCGATGACGATCAGTCGATCTACGCCTGGCGTGGTGCCAACCCGGAAAACCTGCAGCAGATGGGGCGCGACTACCCTACGCTGGAGATCATCAAGCTGGAGCAGAACTACCGCTGCTCCAACCGTGTGCTGCGCGCCGCCAACGCGCTGATCGCCAACAACCCGCACGAACATCTGAAGAAGCTGTGGAGCGACCAGGCCGACGGCGAACGCATCCGCGTGTGGGAATGCCGCAACAGCGAACACGAAGCGGAAAAGGTCGCGGCCGAGATCGCCTTCGTGGCGCAATCGCGCAACGTGCCGTGGAGTGACTTCTGCATCCTGTTCCGCGGCAACTTCCAGTCACGGCCGCTGGAGAAGGCGATGCAGCTGCTGCGCATCCCCTACCACCTGACTGGCGGAACCATGTTCCTGGAACGCCAGGAAGTGAAGGACACGCTGGCCTGGCTGCGGCTGCTGGTAAACCCGGACGACGACACCGCGTTCATGCGTGCGGTGCAGTCGCCCAAGCGCGATGTCGGTGCCGGCACGCTGGCCAAGCTGGCCGAGCTGGCGCAGGAAAAAGACATGCCGATGGCGCAGGCCGCCGAAGCGATCGGCGCCCTGCAGCAGCTGCCGCCACGGGCGGCCAACAGCCTGGCGCGCTTCACCGACATCCTGCGTGACCTGCGTGCGCAGACGCGGCAGGTCACCTCCGGCGACATGATCCGCAAGGTCGCCAAGGAGTCCGGCCTGCTCAGCGAGCTGCGGCAACAGGCCAAGGAAGAGGCCAGTTACCAGCGCCGTGCCAACAACATCGAGGAGCTGGCGCAGTGGTTCGAGGGCGGCCCGCGCGGTGCCACCGCTGCCGACCTTGCAGGCCAGCTGGCGCTGCTGTCGCGCAGCGACAAGGACGAGGGCGGCAATCAGGTGCGCATGATGACCATGCACGCCTCCAAGGGCCTGGAGTTCCCGTACGTGTTCATCGTTGGCTGCGAGGACGGCGTGCTGCCGCACCAGGTGAGCCTGGACGAGGGCAACCTGCAGGAAGAACGGCGACTGCTGTACGTGGGCATCACCCGCGCCAAGATCCAGCTGTGGATGAGCTACAGCAAGCTGACGCGCAAGTTCGGCGAGCATGTACGGTTGAAGCCGAGCCGGTTCTTCGAGGAGATTCCGGCCGAGGAGATCCAGCGCGATGGCGCGGACCCGGTGGCGGATGCGGCACGCAAGAAGGAGCGGGCGAGCGCGGGGTTGGCGGCGATCGAGGCGCTGTTCGACTAAGGCGCTCCAACGGCGCCGCCCCTACGTGGTGGAGCGCGCTTTGGCTCCGCGGTGTGACCGGTCGAGGTGGGTTMGCGGGGGRCGCCGTGAACCCATCCCWGGGGGCTTGGCCGCGCCATCCATGGCGCGGATACCCCCGCGAACCCACCCCGGCCGGCCTCTGACAGATTCCGGGCGCCTCCTGCCATGGCAATGCAAAGAAAATCAAAAGCAACAGCCAGGGGTTGAGGCAGAATCGGGGTTTCGGCTGGAGGTCTGCCTGTGCAACCGATCGAGAGTGAGCGCCTGCGGCTGCGGGCCATTGAACCGGACCGCGATGCGGCACCGATGCTGGCCCTGCTCAACGATCCGGGCTTCGTGCGTTTCATCGGTGACCGCAACGTGCGCGACGAAGAACAGGCACGCGAGTACATCGCCCTGCGGGTGCTGCACAGCTATGCGTTGAATGGCTTCGGCATGTATGCCATCGAGCGGTTGTCCGATGGTGCCTGGCTGGGCAACGCCGGGCTGGTGCGGCGGGATGGCCTGCCGGGGCCGGACATCGGCTATGCGGTGCTGTCGGAATTCGCCGGGCAGGGCTATGCCGGTGAGGCGGCACGGGCGGTGTTCGCGCATGCGCGCGCTGAGCTGGGCCTGCAGGATCTGTACGGCATCACCGATCTGGACAACGTGGTGTCCGGAAAGATCCTGCTCGGTCTGGGTATGCAGGAACGCGGGGTGATCCAGTTGCCGGGCGTGGACAGCCCGAGCCGGTTGTATGCGACGCTCGGTGCGGCGCAGGTCTGACCCTGTGGGTCGGGGCCAGAGCATCCGGTAGTGGSGGGGGGGGGGGGGGGGGGGGGGGGGGGCGGCCGGGGGGGGGGGGGGGGGGGCGSGGGGGGGGGGGGGGGGGGGCGGG
>NZ_RAUX01000037.1 GCF_013464485.1 Stenotrophomonas maltophilia | reverse complement strand
CCCCCCCCCCCCCCCCCCCCCCCCCCCCCCCCGCCCCCCCCCCCCCCCCCCCCCCCCCCCCCCCCCCCCCCCSCCCCCCCCCCCCCCCCCCCCCCCCCCCCCCCCCCSCCCCCSSCCCCCCCCCCCCCCCCCCCCCCCCCCGGCCCAATCACATGATTCCGCTTTCCGGAACCCACCGCAGAGGGGGCTCAGCCCGGTGGCCGGGAAACCTCAATACCCCGCCGCCTGCCCATCCTTGCGACTCTCCGACGCGCCGTAATACACGCCCGTTTCCGGATCGCGCATGATCGCCTGATACCCACCATACGGGCCGTCGGCGAACACGATGCGATGCCCCTTGCGCATCAGCGCGCGCACCGTCTCGTACGGGAAGCCGGTTTCCAGATTCACTTCGCCACCGTCGGTCATCGCCGTGGCCTGCCCGGTCGGCTCGGTGGAACCTTCATGCTGGATGCGCGGCGCATCGCCGGCTTCCTGCAGGTTCATACCGAAGTCCACCAGGTTCATCACGATCTGCGCATGGCCCTGCGGCTGCATCGCGCCGCCCATCACGCCGAAGCTGGCGTACGGCTTGCCGCCCTTGGTGATGAACGCCGGGATGATGGTCTGGAACGGGCGCTTGCCCGGTGCGTAGCCGTTGGGATGGTTCTTCTGCAGCACGAACATCTCGCCGCGGTCCTGCAGGATGAAGCCCAGTCCCGGCGGCGCCATGCCACTGCCCATGCCGCGGTAGTTGGACTGGATCAGCGAGACCATCATGCCGTCCGCGTCGGCCACGGTCATGTAGATCGTGTCGCCCTCCTCCAACTGCTTCGGCGTGCCCGGCTGCACTTCCTTCAGCGCCTTGTCCATCGAGATCAGCGCGCGGCGCTGCGCCGCGTACTCCTTGGATATCAGTCTCTGCACCGGTGCCGGCTGGAACGCCATATCGGCGTAGAAGCGTGCGCGGTCGGCGAAGGCCAGCTTCTTCGCTTCAACGAACAGGTGCACGTGCTCGGGTGAGCCAAACGGGATCTTCGAGAAGTCGTAGCCTTCCAGCACGTTGAGGATCTGCAGCGCAGCGATGCCCTGGCTGTTCGGTGGCAGCTCCCATACGTCGTAGCCACGGTAGTTGCTGCTGACCGGCTCGACCCATTCACCGTGGTGGTCGGCCATGTCCTGATAGCTCAGGTAACCGCCGTTGGCCTTGAAGTAATCGCCGATGGTGTGGGCGATCTCGCCCTTGTAGAAGGCATCGCGGCCACCATCTGCAATCTTCTGCAGGGTGCTGGCCAGGTTCGGGTTCTTCCACATCTCACCCTTGCGCGGGGCGTGGCCGTTGATCGTGAACTGCTCCTTGAAGCCCGGGTACTGCGACAGCTTGGGCACCGAGCGATCCCAGTAGTAGGCGATCACTTCGGCCACCGGGTGCCCTTCGCGTGCGTAACGGATGGCGGGCGCCAGGTTGTCGGCCATCGGCATGCGACCGAAACGGTCGTGCAGTGCGAACCAGCCATCGACCGCGCCCGGCACCGACACCGGCAGCGGGCCCGTGGCCGGGATGTCCTTCAGGCCACGGCGCTGGAACTCGGCAAGAGTGAGCGATTTCGGCGAGCGGCCCGAGCCGTTGTAGCCGTAGAGCTTCTGCGTCTTCGGGTCCCAGACGATGGCGAACAGATCGCCACCGATGCCATTGCCGGTGGGTTCCATCAGGCCGAGCGCGGCGTTGGCGGCAATCGCCGCGTCCACCGCCGAACCGCCGCCCTTCATCACGTCCAGCGCGATCTGGGTGGCCAGCGGCTGCGAGGTGGCGGCCATCGCGTGCGGGGCGATCACCTCCGAACGGGTGGCGAAGGTCTGGCCTGTGATGCGGTCGGCGGCGAAAGACAGTGCAGGCACGGCGGCGAGCACGGCGGCGGCGAGCAGGGAACGGGCAAGGCGTCGGGACACGGTCGGGTTCCGATGGAAGGGTGGTTGCCCGATCTTCGCCGCTGTGGCCTTCACGCGGTATCGGGCAGAGGTCATGGGCGATGGTCTTTCGGTGGATGCGGACCCAGGTCCGCACCCACCAAGGCGAAAACAGCCCGGAATCCGCGCAGAAAACAGGCTGAAAAGACTGAATTCGGGTTCACCGAAACACTTTCAGCGGCAACCATCCTTGTGCCGCAAGCGATTGCGCTGGATGCAGCGGAAACCGAAAAAAAATCCGTCGCCAGGGTTGACACCGCCGAAACGGCTGTGTTTCTCTCGATCACATGTTGCATCACAACACGCCACCGCGAACCCACATCGAAGCCGCCGACACCGGCGCCGCCTCGCTGCGTTCGATTCTTGTGCTCGTACTTATTACCCAACCCACAGGTGCGGGACGAGCCAGCGTGTAAGCAACAAACACACCGGAACTCTTCAAAACCCGCACCCGCCCAGGTGCGGGTTTTTTCATTTCAGGACCTGGTTTCAGACGCAACCACCATGCATACCGCCAACTTCAAAACCCGGACCCACACCACCACGACGCCTCGTGGCGGGTGTTCGCGTGCGATGCATGGCGCCTCCCCCACCGCTTTCCCCTGACCGGCCGGCACGTCACCTCGACGACCGGCCGTTCTTTTTTCTTCCCACCGCAAGGAACCTCCCCCATGAGCACCAACGACCTGCCCCAGACCAAGATCGCCGTCATCGGCTACGGCAGCCAGGGCCGCGCCCACGCACTGAACCTGCGCGAATCCGGTTTCGACGTGGTGGTAGGCCTGCGCCCAGGTGGCCCGACCGAAGCCAAGGCACAGGCCGATGGCTTCACCGTGATCGCGCCCGCCGAAGCGGTGAAGGACGCCGACCTGGTCGCCGTACTGACCCCGGACATGGTGCAGAAAAAGCTCTACAACGACGTGCTGGCGCCGAACATGAAACAGGGCGCATGCCTGCTGTTCGCGCATGGCCTGAACGTGCATTACGGCATGATCGATCCGCGCCCCGATCTGGACGTGGTGCTGGTGGCGCCGAAGGGCCCTGGCGCGCTGGTGCGCCGTGAGTACGAGATCGGCCGTGGCGTGCCGTGCATCTGGGCGGTCTACCAGGACATCAGCGGCAAGGCCGCGCAGCATGCGCAGGCCTATGCGGCCGGCCTCGGCGGTGCCCGTGCCAACCTGATCCAGACCACCTTCAAGGAAGAAACCGAGACCGATCTGTTCGGCGAGCAGGCCGTGCTGTGTGGCGGTGCCTCGGCACTGGTGCAGGCCGGTTTCGAGACCCTGGTCGAAGCCGGCT
Organism: Stenotrophomonas maltophilia; assembly: GCF_013464485.1. Taxonomy (GTDB): domain Bacteria; phylum Pseudomonadota; class Gammaproteobacteria; order Xanthomonadales; family Xanthomonadaceae; genus Stenotrophomonas; species Stenotrophomonas maltophilia_AW. The sequence continues at coordinate 100,528 of NZ_RAUX01000037.1, read as the reverse complement.
ACCAGCCGGAGATCGCCTACTACGAAGTGCTGCACGAGCTGAAGCTGATCGTGGATCTGTTCTACGAAGGCGGCATCTCGCGCATGCTGGAATTCATTTCGGAAACCGCGCAGTACGGCGACTACGTCAGTGGCCCGCGAGTGATCGACGCCGGCACCAAAGAGCGCATGAAGGAAGTCCTGAAGGACATCCAGGACGGCACTTTCACCAAGAACTGGGTGGCCGAGTACGAAGCGGGCCTGCCGAACTACAACAAGTTCAAGCAGGCCGATCTGGAGCACCCGATCGAAAAAGTGGGCAAGGAACTGCGCGCCAAGATGGTCTGGTTGCAAGGACAGGCCGCGTAACCACGCGGCCCTCCCCCACCCGCTCTGCAAGGTTCCCCCATGAACTCTTCCACACACCGCAGCGCACCGCCGAATGGCGCGCGCTGGCTGACCCAGGCGCTGGAAGCCGAAGGCGTCCGCACGCTGTTCGGCTATCCCGGTGGCACCATCATGCCGTTCTACGATGCACTGGTGGATTCGTCGCTGAAGCACATCCTGGTACGCCATGAGCAGGGCGCGGCGCTGGCCGCCAACGGCTTCGCCCGCGCCAGCAACCAGGTGGGCGTCTGCGTGGCCACCTCCGGCCCGGGCGCCTCGAACCTGGTCACCGGCATTGCCGACGCGATGCTGGATTCGGTGCCGATGGTCTGCATCACCGGCCAGGTCGGCACGCCGCTGCTGGGCACCGACGCCTTCCAGGAACTGGATGTGTTCGGCCTGACGATGCCGATCGTCAAGCACAGCTGGCTGGTGCGCAGCATCGATGACCTGCCGCGCGTGGTGGCCGATGCCTTCCGCATCGCCCGCGAGGGCCGCCCCGGCCCGGTGCTGATCGACCTGCCCAAGGACGTGCAACTGGCCGATGCCAGCCATCTGCCGGTGCACGTGCCGAGCAGCATCGAACCGCCGCCGGCACCCGCCGACACGGCCATCGCCGAGGCCATTGCGGCGCTGGCGGCGGCCGAGAAGCCAGTGATCTACGCCGGTGGTGGCATCGCGCTGGGTGATGCGGTGCAGGACCTGCGCGACTTCGTTGAAGCCAGCGCGATTCCCACCGTGATGACCCTGCGCGGCCTGGGTGCGTTGCCAGCGCATCATCCGCAGTCGTTGGGCATGCTGGGCATGCACGGCACCCGCGCGGCCAACATGGCAGTGCAGGAAAGCGACCTGCTGCTGGTGTTGGGTGCGCGCTTCGATGACCGTGCCACCGGCAAGCTGGCCGAGTTCGCACCGTTCGCCCGCGTCGTCCACATCGACGCCGACGCCTACGAGATCTGCAAGCTGCGCAGCGCCGATGTTGCCGTGCCGGGCAATGTCGGCCATGCCATCCGTGCCCTGCATGCGGCCTTCCCCTCCCCCAAGGCCCACCAGGACACATGGCGCAAGCGCTGTGCACAGCATCGTGATCGTTTCGCTGCGCGCTATGACGCACCGGGCCAGCACATCTACGCGCCGGCCCTGCTGAAACGCTTGAGCGAGCTGGCCCCGGCCGATGCGGTGATCGCCTGCGACGTTGGCCAGCACCAGATGTGGGTGGCCCAGCACTGCCGCTTCAACCACCCGCGCAACCACCTGACCAGTGGCGCGTTGGGCACCATGGGCTTCGGCCTGCCGGCAGCGATGGGCGCGCAGTTCGCCTGCCCCGAGCGCACAGTGGTGCTGGTGTCCGGTGATGGCAGCTTCATGATGAACGTGCAGGAGCTGGCGACCATCGCCCGCTGCCGCCTGCCGGTGAAGATCGTGCTGCTGGACAACAGTTCGCTGGGCATGGTGCGACAGTGGCAGGAACTGTTCTTCGCCGAGCGTTACAGCGAAATCGACCTGTCCGACAACCCCGACTTCGTGGCACTGGCGCAGGTGTTCGGCATCGCCGCCACCCGCATCGACAACCGCGACGACGTGGAAGGCGGCCTGGCCGCGCTGCTGGCCGAACCCGGCCCGGCCCTGCTGCACGTAGCCATCGATGCGCGCGCCAACGTGTGGCCGCTGGTGCCGCCGAACACCGCCAACAGCACGATGCTGGAAAGCAACCCCGCCCATGCCCGCCAGGAGACCCCCAATGCACTACCGGCTTGACCTGGTGCTGCACCCGGCCGAAGGCGCGCTGCTGCGCGTGATCGGCATGGCCGAGCGTCGCGGCTTCGCGCCGCGCGCGATCAGCGGTGCGCCGGTGGCCGCCGACGATGGCCGCTGGCACCTGCAGCTGGTCGTCGATGGCCAGCGCCCGGCGGAAACGCTGTGCCGGCAGATCGAGAAGATCTACGACTGCGTGTCCGTGCAGGTCACCGCCGTGGAAGGAGTATCGCCATGAACACCCGTACCGTAGTGACTACGGTGCCGGTACGGAGGCGTCTTCTTCGTCGCCCGTGCCCGCATGCGGCGGTCGACCGCACCGCGCTGGTGGCCCATGCCGGCCGCTGATGCCAGCCAGGAAAGCGATGTCGGCGACGTAAGCGTTGCCGACGTTCTGGCCGCGCAGGCCCGCCTGCGCCGTTTCCTGCCACCCACCCCGCTGCACCATGCCGAGCGCTTCGGCACCTGGCTGAAGCTGGAGAACCTGCAGCGCACCGGATCCTACAAGGTACGCGGCGCATTGAATGCGCTGCTGGCCGGTCGCGAGCGCGGTGACACCCGGCCGGTGATCTGCGCCTCGGCCGGCAACCACGCCCAGGGCGTGGCCTGGGCCGCGTACCGCCTGGACGTACCGGCCATCACGGTGATGCCGCATGGTGCGCCGGCAACCAAGATTGCCGGCGTCGCGCATTGGGGCGCCACCGTGCGCCAGCATGGCAACAGCTACGACGAGGCCTACGCCTTCGCGGTCCAACTCGCGCAGCGCCACGGCTACCGCTTCCTCTCCGCGTTCGACGATGCCGACGTGATCGCCGGTCAGGGTACGGTCGGCATCGAGCTGGCCGCACACGCACCGGACGTGGTGATCGTACCGATCGGTGGTGGTGGACTGGCCTCCGGCGTGGCCCTGGCGCTGAAATCACAGGGCGTGCGCGTGGTTGGCGCACAGGTTGAGGGGGTGGATTCCATGGCACGCGCGATCCGTGGCGATGTCCGCGAGATCGTCCCCGTTGCCTCGTTGGCCGACGGCGTGCGGGTGAAGATCCCCGGCTTCCTGACCCGCCGCTTGTGCACATCGCTGCTGGACGACGTGGTGATCGTGCGCGAAGCCGAGCTGCGCGAAACCCTGGTGCGGCTGGCGCTGGAAGAACACATCATCGCCGAGGGCGCCGGTGCGTTGGCACTGGCCGCGGGCCGCCGCGTCGCCGGCCGCCGCAAGTGCGCGGTGGTCTCCGGCGGCAACATCGATGCCGGCGTACTGGCCGGCCTGCTCACCGACATCCGTCCGCGACCGCCACGCAAACCGCGGCGACGGCGCAGCGAAACACCCCGCTCGCCCGCCAGGGCCAGCGCGCCGTCCTCCCCCACTTCTTCCCCTTCCCACCTGCAAGCCGCAACGCCCGCTGTCGAGGAGATTTCCCTGTGACCACCATCGAACGAATTACCATCCCGCGCATCCGCATCTTCGACACCACCCTGCGTGACGGCGAGCAGTCCCCCGGCTGCAGCATGAGCCCGCCGCAGAAGCTGGTGATGGCGCGTGCGCTGGACGAACTGGGCGTGGACATCATCGAGACCGGCTTCCCGGCCAGCTCGCAGTCCGACCGCGAGGCAATGGCACTGATCGGCCGCGAACTGCGCCGCCCCAGCCTGAGCCTGGCGGTGCTGTCGCGCTGCCTGCAGGCCGACATCGAAACTTCCGCACGGGCCCTGGAAGCGGCTGCCAGTCCGCGCCTGCACGTGTTCCTGTCGACCAGCCCGCTGCACCGCGAGCACAAGCTGCGCATGACCCGAGAGCAGGTACTGGAGTCGGTACGCAAGCACGTAGCGCTGGCGCGTTCCTACATCGATGATGTCGAATTCTCGGCCGAGGATGCCACCCGTACCGAGCTGGATTACCTGATCGAAGTCTCGCGCGTGGCGATCGCCGCCGGCGCCACCACCATCAACCTGCCCGACACCGTCGGCTTCACCACGCCGGAAGAAATCCGTGCGATGTTCCAGCAGGTCATTGCCGGCGTCGCCGACGTGCCGAATGCCGCCAACGTGATCTTCAGTGCGCATTGCCACAACGACCTGGGCTTGGCCGTAGCCAACTCGCTGGCCGCCATCGAAGGCGGCGCACGCCAGGTCGAGTGCACCATCAACGGCATCGGTGAACGTGCCGGCAACTGCTCGCTGGAAGAAATCGCGATGGTGCTGAAGGTGCGCCAGGCCTTCTACGAGCAGGACAGCGCGATCAACACCCCGCGCATCGTCGGCACCTCGCAGCTGCTGCAGCGTCTGGTCGGCATGCCGGTCCAGCGCAACAAGGCGATCGTCGGCGCCAACGCGTTCGCCCATGAATCGGGCATCCACCAGCACGGCATGCTGCGCCACCGTGGCACCTACGAAATCATGCGCCCGGAAGATGTGGGCTGGGAAGACTCACAGATGGTGCTGGGCCGCCACAGTGGCCGCGCCGCCGTTGAAGCGCGCCTGCGTGCGCTGGGCTTCTGGCTGGACGAAGACGAGCTGAAGCTGGTGTTCGAGCAGTTCAAGGGCCTGTGCGAGCAGCAGCGCGTGGTCACGGATGCTGACCTGCAGACGCTGATGCAGGGCGGTTCCAACGCACAGGGCTACCGCCTGGCGTCGATGACCATCAGCGATGTCGGCAGCCGTGCCAACGCGCTGGTCGAACTGTCCGACCCGGACGGCAACCGCGTGGCCGAGACCGCGCAGGGCGACGGCCCGGTCGATGCGCTGTTCGGCGCGCTGTCGGCAGCCACCGGCGTACAGCTGATGCTGGACAGCTACCACGTGCACAGCGTCGGCATCGGCGCCGATGCGCGTGGCGAAGCCAACCTGAGCGTGCGCCACGAGGGCGTGGAGTACGACGGTACCGGCACCAGCAAGGACATCATCGAAGCGTCCGCGCTGGCCTGGCTGGATGTTGCCAACCGCCTGCTGCGCCAGCGCCAGGCCGCCGCCCACAGCAGCACCGAAATTCCCACCCCCGCCACCGCCTGAGGAAGCCGAGATGAGCGCCTTCGACACCCCCACCCCGACCAGCGCCGCTGGCCAGCAGTGGAACGCCCAGGACTATGCGATCGATGCCGGTTTCGTGCCGCTGCTCGGCAGCGCGGTGGCGCGCCTGCTCGATCCGCGCGCCGGTGAGCGCATCCTCGACCTGGGCTGTGGCGATGGCGTACTCAGCACCGAGCTGACGCTGAGCGGCGCACGCATCCACGGTGTGGATGCCTCGCCGGAACTGGTGATCGCCGCCCGCGCGCGCGGTGTCGACGCGCAGGTGATGGACGGCCATGCGCTGTCGTTCGACAGCGAGTTCGATGCGGTGTTCAGCAATGCCGCACTGCATTGGATGGGCAACCCCGACCAGGTGCTGGAAGGCGTGCGCCGCGCCCTGCGCCCCGGTGGTCGCTTCGTCGCCGAGTTCGGCGGCCATGGCAACGTGGCCACGATCATCGCCGCGCTGCAGGCCGCACGCGTGGCCCACGGCCATGCCGCCAGCGTCTTCCAGTGGTACTTCCCAACCGCAGATACCTACGCCGACCGCCTGCGCCAGCACGGCTTCCAGGTGCAGCTGATCGAATGCACGCCGCGCCCGACCGCACTGCCGACCGGCGTGGCCGGCTGGCTACGGGTCTTCGCCGCGCCGCTGCTGGATGACCTGCCCAGCGAGGCCCGCGCCACTGTGCGCGACGCCGCCGCTGCACTGCTGGCCGATCTGCCGCGCAACGCCACCGGCCAGCCGCTGGCCGACTACGTGCGGCTGCGGGTTCTCGCCCGCCGCCGCTGACATGACCTTTTCGCTATCTTTCCCGATGTCCGCACCTTCGTACTTCTGCCAGGCACACGCATGACTTCTGCACCCCGCACCCTGTACGACAAACTGTGGGACGCCCACGTGGTGGTTCCCGAATCCGACAGCGCGCCCGCCGTGCTGTACATCGACCTGCACCTGATCCACGAGGTGACCTCACCGCAGGCTTTCACCGAGCTGCGTGAACGCGGCCTGTCGCCACGCCGGCCGGACCGCACCAAAGCGACGATGGACCACTCCACGCCGACACTGCCGGCCGCCGCCGACGGCACGCTGCCCTACGCCAGCGCCGCCTCCGAAGCACAGGTCGCCACGCTGGCACGCAACTGCGCCGAGCACGGCATCGAGCTGTTCGACATGGCGTCGGACAACCGCGGCATTGTCCACGTGATCGCGCCGGAACAAGGCTTCACCCAGCCGGGCATGACCATCGTCTGCGGCGACAGCCATACCTCTACCCACGGTGCCTTCGGCTCGCTGGCGTTCGGCATCGGCACCAGCGAAGTCGGCCACGTGCTGGCCACGCAGTGCCTGCTGCAGCGCAAGGCCAAGACGTTTGCGATCACCGTCGATGGCGCGCTGGCGCCCGGTGTCGGCGCCAAGGATGTGGTCCTGCACATCATCGGCGTGATCGGCGTCAATGGCGGCACCGGCCACGTGATCGAGTTCCGTGGCAGCACCATCGAAGCGATGGACATGGAACAGCGCATGACCCTGTGCAACATGTCGATCGAAGCCGGCGCGCGTGCCGGCATGGTGGCGCCGGACCAGGTCACCTTCGACTTCGTGGCCAGTACCCCGCGTGGCCCCAAGGGTGCCGAGTTCGACGCCGCCGTCGCACGCTGGCAGCAGCTGCGCAGTGATGACGGCGCACGCTTCGACAGCGAAGTGCACATCGACGCCGCCGACATCCGCCCGACCCTGACCTGGGGCACGCATCCGGGCACCGCCATCGCAGTGGATGCACCGATACCCGCCGCCAACGATGCCGCCGCACAGAAGGGCCTGGACTACATGCACTTCCAAGCGGGCAAGGCGCTGGCCGGTACGCCGGTGGACGTGGTGTTCGTCGGTTCGTGTACCAATGGTCGCCTGAGCGACATGCGCGAAGTGGCGCAGGTGCTGCGTGGCCGTCATGTCGCCGAACGGGTACGCATGCTGGTGGTACCGGGCTCGGAGATCGTCAAGCGCGAGGCCGAGGCCGAAGGCATCCACGAAATCGTGCGCGCGGCCGGTGCCGAATGGCGCGAGCCGGGCTGCTCGATGTGCATCGCCATGAACGGTGATCTGGTCGCGCCCGGGCAGCTGGCGGTGAGCACCAGCAACCGCAATTTCGAGGGCCGCCAGGGCCCCGGTTCGCGCACGCTGCTGGCGTCGCCGATGAGCGCGGCGTGGGCCGCCGTGAACGGGCACGTTGCCGATACCCGCGAACTGTTTGCACAGGAGGTGGCGTGATGGCCGGTTTCCGCACTCTGACCTCGGCCAGCGTGGTGCTGCGCCAAACCAACATCGACACCGACCAGATCATTCCGGCGCGGTTCCTGTCCACCACCGAACGTGCCGGCCTGGGCCGCAACGCCTTCAATGACTGGCGCTGGCAGGCCGATGGTTCGCCGGTGGCCGACTTTGCCTTCAACCAGCCCCACAACGCCGGCCGCAGCATCCTGCTGGCCGGCCGCAACTTCGGCTGCGGCTCCTCGCGCGAGCATGCACCGTGGGCGCTGACCGACCTCGGCCTGCGCGCCATCGTCAGCAGCGAGATCGCCGACATCTTCCGTGGCAATTCGCTGAAGAACGGCCTGCTGCCGATCGTGCTGGACGAGGCCGACGTGCAGGTGCTGATGCAGCGCCCGGACGATGAGCTGACCATCGACGTAGCCGCGCGCGAGCTGCGCACCCCCGATGGCCGCGTCTATTCCTTCCCGCTGGACGGCTTCTCGCAGACCTGCCTGCTGGAAGGTGTCGATCAGTTGGGGTATCTGTTGGGCCGTGTCCCTGAAATCGAACGTTACGAGAGTGAGCATGCACGCTGATATTGTTGTCCTGCCCGGTGATGGCATCGGCCCGGAAGTGGCCGCCGCGGCAGTCGCCGTCCTGAAGTCCGTCGCCGACCGCTTCAACCACACCTTCACCTTCAGCGAGCACGATATCGGTGGCGCCGCCATCGACCGCCATGGCGAACCGCTGCCTGCCTCGACGCTGGCCGCCTGCCAGGCCGCCAATGCGGTGCTGCTGGGCGCGGTCGGTGGTCCGAAGTGGTCCGACCCGAACGCCAAGGTGCGCCCCGAACAGGGCCTGCTGGCGATCCGCAAGGCGCTGGGCCTGTACGCCAACCTGCGCCCGGTGCGCACCCACGAAGCCGCGCTGCATGCTTCGCCGATCAAAGCCGAGCTGCTGCAGGGCGTGGACTTCGTGGTGGTGCGCGAACTGACCGGCGGCATCTACTTCGGCGACAAGACCCGCGACGCCGACAGCGCCAGCGACCTGTGCCGCTACACCGTGGCCGAAATCGAGCGCGTGCTGCGCAGTGCCTTCCGCCTGGCGCAGCAGCGTCGCGGCAAGGTCACCTCGGTGGACAAGGCCAACGTGCTGGAGACCTCGCGCCTGTGGCGTGACGTGGCCGCGCGCATCGGCCGCGAGGAATTCCCGGACGTTGCGCTGGAGCACCAGCTGGTCGACTCGATGGCCATGCACCTGCTGGCCAAGCCGCGCGAGTACGACGTGATCGTGACCGAGAACATGTTCGGCGACATCCTCACCGATGAGGCCTCGATGCTGGCGGGTTCGCTGGGCCTGCTGCCGTCGGCCTCGCTGGGTGAGCCGGGCGCGGTGGGCATCTACGAACCCATCCATGGCTCGGCGCCGGACATCGCCGGCAAGGGCATCGCCAACCCCTACGCGACGATCTTCAGCGCGGCGATGCTGCTGCGCCATTCGCTGGGGCTGGAAGCGGAAGCCGCCGCCGTCGAAGCAGCCGTGCATGCGGTGCTGGACGACGGCGTGTTCACCGCCGACCTGGCCGCAAAAGGCCAGGCCGTGAGCACGGCAGCCGCCACCGACGCGGTGCTGGCCAAGCTGGCCTGATCCGGCCTTCTTCGGATATTGCGCGCAGCCACCCATGGGGTGGCTCTACCGGTAGATCCACGCCATGCGTAGATGCCCAAACCCGTGCCAACCAAGGTTGGTACCTACCGAAGCGGTAGATCCACGCCATGCGCGGATGCCGCAGCCCGTGCCAACCAAGGTTGGCACCTACCAGGATGGTAGAGCCACGCCATGCGTGGCTGCCTTACTTGGTGGTGTACCCACCATTGACCAGAATCGTCTGCCCGGTCATCCACCAGCCGTCGGTCACCAGGAAGCGGATCCACGGCACGATGTCGGCGATGTCGGTCAGGCCGGTGCGGGTGAATGCCGACAGCGCCGCAGCAGTCTTGTGATACGCCTGCGCATCGGCACTCTCGGCCGGGTAGAAGAACGGCGTGTCCATCGGGCCCGGCCCGATCGCGGTCACCGAGATGCCGCGCTCGCCGAACTCCTTCGACGCCGCGCGGGTGAAGTGCTCGACCGGCGCCTTGGTACCGGCATAGCTGGAATAGAACGGCGTGAACGCACCCAGCAGCGAGGTGACCAGGGTGCAGATGCGACCACCGTCATTGACGTGGCGGCCGGCTTCCTTGAGGAAGAAGAACGCCGCCTTGGCGTTGACCGCGCTCATCTCGTCGTACTCCGCTTCGCTGATGTCCACCAGTGGCTTCTTCAGTACCTTGCCGACCGTGTTGATGGCGATGTCAGGGCGACCGACCGCTGCCACGGCGTCGGCGAACAAGCGCTCCATCGCTGCGGCCGACGTCAGGTCGCCCTGCAGGGCCACCGCCTTGCTGCCCGCGGCCTGCACCGCAGCAACGGTGGCTTCGGCGTCGGCGTGGCTGGCGGCACTGTTGTAGTGCACCACGATGGCCTTGGCACCTTGTGCGGCAAAGTCGCGGGCGATCAGCCCACCCAGGTTCTTGGCGCCACCGGCGATCAGCACGGTCTTGCCCATGAGGGAATGGTCGGTCATGGCTTCGATCTCGGGAGGGGGCTGCCCGGGGTGGCAACCCTGCCCTGACGACGATATCGTGCAGAAAAGGCGGATAAAGCCCGCCACATTGACTTAACTTTCCAGAGCCAGCGAACAATGGATCGGATCGATCGCTTCCGCATCTTCACCCGGGTGGTGGAGTGCGCCAGCTTTACCCGCGCCGCCGACCAGCTCGGCCTGCCCCGCTCAACGGTATCGGCGGCGGTGGCCGAACTGGAGCAGCGGCTCGGCACCCGCCTGCTGCAGCGCTCGACCCGCCGCGTCTCCACCACCCACGACGGCGATGTGTTCCATGCGCGCTGCCTGCGCCTGATCGCCGAAGTCGAGGACGCCGAAACGCTGTTCCGGCAGGACGATGCGCAACCGGTGGGCCTGCTGAAGATCGACGTGCCCAGCCGCATCGGCCGCCGCGTCATCGCCCCGGCCCTGCCCGACTTTTTCGCCCACTACCCGCAGGTGGAAGTGGACCTGGGCATGACCGACCGCGCGGTGAACCTGATCGAAGACGGCTGCGATGCCGTGCTGAGGGTCGGCCAACTGGGTGATTCCAGCCTGATTGCGCGCGCGCTGGGCCAGCTCGACTTCGTCAACGTTGCCGCACCGGCGTACCTGCGTGAACACGGCATGCCGCAGCAGCCTGCCGACCTGCAGCAGCACCGTGCCGTGAACTACGCCTCGCCGACCACCGCGCGGGTGGAACCGTGGGAGTGGCGGGAGGGCCCGCAGCTACGCACATTGCCGATGGCCGGCTGGGTGCGGGTGAACAGTGCAGAAGCGTCGATCGCGTGCTGCGTGGCCGGGCTGGGATTGCTGCAGATTCCGCGTTACGACGTGCAGGCCGAACTGCAATCCGGCGAACTGGTGGAAGTGATGCCGCAGTACGTAGCGCAGCCGTTGCCGGTGACCCTGCTGCTACCGCATCGGCAGCACCGCGCGCAGCGTGTGCAGGTGTTCATCGAGTGGTTGTTGCCTGTGCTGCGAACCGGTCTGCAATTGCGGTAGATCCACGCCATGCGTGGATGCATGCATCCGTGCCAACCAAGGTTGGCACCTGCCAGAGGCGGTGGCCGTAGAACCCGGGGCGTTATGCCCCGGATTCGTCCGGCTTCACCCGGAACCACGCAGCATACAGCGCCGGGAGGAACACCAGGGTCAGCACCGTGCCCACGATCAGGCCGCCCATGATCGAGATCGCCATCGAGCCGTAGAACGCGCTGCGCGACAGCGGAATCATCGCCAGCACGGCCGCAAGCGCAGTCAGCACGATCGGGCGGAAACGGCGCACCGTGGCATCGATGATCGAATGCCAGCGGTCATGCCCGGCATCGATGTCCTGCTGGATCTGGTCGATCAGGATCACCGAGTTGCGCATGATCATGCCGGCCAGCGCGATCGTGCCCAGCAGTGCCACGAAGCCGAACGGCGCGCGGAACAGCAGCAGGAACAACGTCGCGCCGATGATGCCCAGTGGCGCGGTCACCAGCACCATCGCCGCGCGCGAGAAGCTGCGCAGCTGCAGCATCAGCAGCGTGGCCACCACCACCAGGAACAGTGGCATGCCGGCCTTGATCGAGTTCTGGCCACGGGCCGAATCCTCCACGGTGCCGCCAGTTTCCAGCAGGTAGCCGCTGGGCAGCTCGGCACGGATGCCGTCCAGCGTCGGCAGGATCTGGTGCACCACGTCCAGCGGCTGCATGCCATCGCTGATGTCGGCACGCACGGTGACCGTCGGCAGGCGGTTGCGGTGCCAGATGATGCCGTCCTCGAAGCCGTACTCCATCGTCGCCACCTGCGACAGCGTGATGCTGCCGCCGTTGGCAGTCGGCATCGACAGGCTCGACAGCAGCTCCAGCTGATTGCGCTCATCGGCCGGGCCACGCAGCAGCATCTCGATCTGGCGATTGCCTTCGCGGTACACGCTCACCGACTGCCCGGCCAGCGAACTGGACAGGAACTGGCTGACCTGGGCACTGCTCACGCCCAGCGCGCGGGCACGCTCCTGGTCGATCACCAGCCGCACCACTTTGCTCGGCTCGCTCCAGTCCAGGTTGACGTTCATCACGTGCGGATTCCCACGCACCTTGGCCTCGACCTGGCGCGCGATCGCCTGCACCTTCTCGATGTGCTCGCCGGAAATACGCATCTGCACCGGATAACCGACCGGCGGGCCGTTCTCCAGGCGGGTCACGCGCATCTGCACGTCAGGGAACTTCGGGATCACCTCATGCAGCAGCCAGTCGCGGGTGCTTTCGCGCGACTTGATGTCCTTTGCCAGCACCACGAACTGGGCGAAATTGGTCGCCGGCAGCTGCTGGTCCAACGGCAGGTAGAAGCGCGGCGAACCGGTGCCCACGTAGGACACGTAGTTGGCGATGCCCTCGCGGCTGGACAGCAGTTTCTCCAGCTTCTCGGCCTGGGCCTGGGTCGAACGCAGCGACGCGCCTTCGGCCAGCTCGATGTCCACCATCAGTTCCGGCCGGGTCGAATCCGGGAAGAACTGCTGTGGCACGAAGCGGAACAGCATCAGCGAACCGATGAACAACGCGATGGTCGCGGCGATCACCCACCAGCGTCGGCGCAGGCAGGTATCGAGGAAGCGGCGGAAGCTGCGGTAGAACGGGCGCTGGTACGGATCATGGTCATGCCCGTGCTGCGGCGGCGCGATCAGGTTGGCCATCGCAGGGTAGCGGTCGGCCCACTGCTGGCGCTTGGCATGCCAGCGCGCGGAGAGGCTGCCCGGCTTCGGCGGCTGCGGATTGAACAGGTCCGGCAGCATCTTGTCGCCCAGGTACGGGATGAACAGCACCGCTGCGATCCACGACACCACCAGCGCGATGGTCACCACCTGGAACAGCGAGCGGGTGTATTCACCAGTGCTCGAGGCCGCCGTGGCGATCGGCAGGAAGCCGGCCGCGGTGATCAGGGTACCGGTCAGCATCGGGAACGCGGTCGACTCCCAGGCGAAGCTGGCCGCACGCAGGCGGTCATAGCCCTGCTCCATCTTGGTGGCCATCATCTCCACCGCGATGATCGCATCGTCCACCAGCAGGCCCAGCGCCAGCACCAGCGCGCCCAGCGAGATCTTGTGCAGGCCGATGTCGAAGTAGTGCATGACGAAGAACGTCATCGCCAGCACCAGCGGGATGGTCACGCCGACCACCAGGCCCGTTCGCAGGCCCAGCGAGAAGAAGCTGACCAGCAGCACGATCACCACCGCCTCGGTCAGCACCTGCACGAACTCGCCGACCGACTCTTCCACCGACTGCGGCTGGTCAGACACCTTGCGCAGCTGCATGCCGGCCGGCAGGGTCTTCTGCAGGCGTTCGAACTCGGCATCCAGGTTGGCGCCCAGTTTGAGGATGTCACCGCCATCCTTCATCGCCACCGCCAGGCCGATCGCCTCTTCGCCCATGAAGCGCATCTTCGGCGACGCCGGATCGGCGAAGCCGCGCTTGACCTCGGCGATGTCGCCCAGGTGCACGGTGCGCTCACCGGCGCGGATCGGGAACTGGCGGATCGCTTCGATATCGTTGAACTGGCCAGTCACGCGCAGCTGCACGCGATCGGTGGCGGTCTCGAAGAAGCTGGTGCCGGTCACCGCATTCTGGTCGGCCAGTGCCTGCTGCACCTGCTGCATCGACACGCCCAGCGTGGCCAGCCGGGTGTTGGACAGCTCGATCCACACCTTCTCGTCCTGCAGGCCGACCAGGTCGATCTTGCCGACATCGGGCACGCGCTGCAGTTCCAGCTGGATGCGGTCGGCGTAGTCACGCATCACCGCATAGTCGAAGCCCTTGCCGGTCAGCGCATAGATGTTGCCGTAGGTGTCGCCGAACTCATCGTTGAAGAACGGGCCGACGATCTCGCGCGGCAGCGTCGCGCGGATATCGCCCACGCGCTTGCGCACCTGGTACCACAGGTCCGGAATCTGCTTGGAACGCAGGCTGTCGCGGGCCATGAAGATCACCTGCGATTCGCCCGGGCGCGAGTACGAGCGGATGAACTCGTACTCGCCGGTGTTCATCAGCGCCTTCTCGATCGGCTCGGTCACCTGCCGCGAGACCTGCTCGGCGGTGGCGCCCGGCCACAGCGTGCGCACCACCATCGCCTTGAAGGTGAACGGCGGGTCTTCGGACTGGCCCAGATGCTTGTACGACCATGCGCCGATCAGGGCGAAGGCGAGCATCGCAAACAGCACCAGCGGGCGATTGGCCAGCGCCCACTCGGAGAGATTGAAGCGGCGCACCGGCTTACTCCTTGGCCTTGGCGGCAGCGGCCGGCGCGGCCGGCTTCAGCACCGGGCGGTTCTGCCGGTCCACCGCGATCACCGGCTGGCCGGCGCGCAGCAAGTGCCCACCGGCAGCAACCACCCAGTCACCGGCACCCACGCCAGACAGCACCGGCACCGATTCGCTGCCATAGGCTCCGGTGGTCACCGATGCGGCCTTCAGCGTGCTGTTGGCCGGATCAACCACCCACACGCTGGCGACACCGTTGGCACCGCGCTGCAGCGCGCCCAGCGGCAGCTGCAGGGTGCCGTGGCGGCCGGCGCTGCTGTAGACGCGTGCACTCTGGCCCAGTTCGACATCGGCCAGCGCATCGGCGGCCAGGCTGACGCGGGTGGCATAGGTTCGCGCCTGCGGATCGGCGGCGGCAGCAATCTCGCGGATCGTGCCCGGCAGGCGCTGGCCCGGACGGTTCCACAGTTCCACCTCGACCGGCTGGCCGACCGCGTAGTCGCGGATGGTGGCTTCAGGCAGGTCGATCAGCACTTCGCGGCCACCATCGGCGGCCAGGTTGAAGATGGTCTGACCGGCCGACACCACCTGCCCGGCCTCGGCCTCACGGCTGGCGATCACGCCGTCAGCCGGTGCGCGCAGCTGTGCGTAGTCGGCCTGATTGCGCAGCACATCGAGGTTGGCGCGGGCGGCATTGGCCTGGCCCTGCGCAGCCTTGAACGCTGCGGACTGCTGGTCCAGCTGCGAGCGGCTGACCAGTTGCTGGTCGGCCAGCACCTGGTAGCGCTTGAGATCGTCACGGGCGCGCACCAGGTCGGCTTCGGCCGCCGCCAGCTGCGCCTGCGAGGCACGCGCCTGCAGCGCGAAGTCGGCCACGTCCAGTTCGGCCAGTACGTCGCCCTCCTTCACCCGCTGGCCGGCATCGACATGACGCTTGACCAGGTTGCCGCCGACGCGGAACGACAGCGGGCTTTCCTGGCGGGCGCGCACCGTGCCCGGGAACGCCGCCGGCGCCTGTCCGGCCTGTTCGCCGGGATGAACCACCAGTACCGGCACGGCCGCCTGCGGCGCCTGTTCCTGTCCCGAACAGGCTGCCAACGCAGCCACCCACACCATACCGCCCATCCAGCGCACGATCTTCATCGGTCAAGGTCCTGAAAACACAGGGTCCAACAAGGGGGAGCCGCGACTGCCGGCCCAATTTAATAAACCGACCGGTATAGTATAAATATCGAACCGCTTGGTCTAGTATTGTTGCGATGAGTTCTCCCACTTCCCGCAAGCCGTCGGCCAAGCCCGCTGCCAAGGCCGCCGGACCCGGGCGTCCCAAGGACCTCGGCAAGCGCGCGGCGATCCTTGAAGCAGCCAAGGCACTGTTCATCGAACAGGGCTATACCGGCGTGAGCATGGACACCATCGCTGCTCAGGCGGGCGTCTCGAAGCTGACTGTGTACAGCCACTTCGGCGACAAGGAGACCCTGTTCTCCGAGGCTGTGCAGTCCAAGTGCATTGAAATGCTGCCCGACGCGCTGTTCGTGGCCGACACGGACGGCCCGCTGCGCGACCAGCTGATCGGCATCGGCCTGGCCTTCTTCGAACTGATCACCTCCGACGCGGCGATCTCGATCCAGCGCATGATGATGGCGCCGGAGACCGACGAACGCCTGCGCGAGCTGTTCTGGCAGGCCGGTCCGGAGCGTACCTGCGAGGCCCTGGCCGACTTCCTGCGCGCGCGCGGGGAACGCGGCGAGCTGGACATCTCCGACTACTACCTGGCAGGCCAGCAGTTCCTGACCCTGGTGAAGGGCGAAGTGCACATGCATATGATGTGCGGCATGCCACTGTCACCGGTGGAATGCGACCCTCTTGCCCATGTGACCGCCAGCATCGACTTCTTCCTGCGCGCCTATGCGCCGCGAGGGGCCGGGACGGCTGAATAACCAAAACTGAACGAACCGGAGGTCGCGATGACTTCCGGCACTGCGACCCCGGCCACCCGGCAGCTGATGCTCTGGGCGCGCCGCCGGCCTCCGGCACCGGTAAAATGGCCGGCCCACTGCGCTGGATTTGAACCTCATGACGATTGATTACGCCCACGCCCGCGAACTGATGGTGGAACAGCAGATCCGTCCCTGGGACGTGCTGGACATCAAGGTGCTCGACGTCCTGGCCCGCCTGCCGCGCGAGGCCTTTGTCGCCGATGCACACCGGGCGCTGGCCTACGCCGATGTCGAACTGCCGATCGGCCATGGCCAGAAGATGATGAAGCCGGTCATCGAGGGCCGTACCCTGCAGGCGCTGGATCTGCAGCCGGGTGACGAAGTGCTGGAAATCGGCACCGGCAGCGGCTTCCTGGCCGCCTGCATCGGCGCGCTGGCGCGCGACGTGCTGAGCCTGGAGATCGACCCGGAGCTGGCCGCTGCCGCGCGTGCCCGCCTGGACGCCTCCGGCCTGGGCACCAACGTCCGCGTGGAAGTGGCCGACGCCCTGTCCTGGCAGACCGAACGCCGCTTTGACGTGATCTGTGTCACTGGTGCCGTCGACGTGGTGCCGTCACAGTTCGCCTCGTGGCTGCGTCCGGGTGGTCGCCTGTTCGTGATCCACGGCCGCTCGCCGGCGATGGAGGCCCTGCTGGTCAAGGCTGACGGCAGCACCGAGTCCCTGTTCGAGACCGATATCGATTACCTGCGTGGTGCCGCCCCGGCACCCCAGTTCCACCTCTGAGTCCAAGGAAGCCGCAATGATCCGCCGATCCCTCGCTGTTGCGCTGGCCACTGCCCTGCTGCCGTTGTCCGCCCATGCCGCCGACCTGCTGCAGGTCTACGAAATGGCGCGCAACGGCGATCCGCAGCTGTCCGCCGCCGAATCGACCCGGCTGGTCGACAAGGAAGGCGCCGTGCAGGCGCGCGCCGCCCTGCTGCCGCAGATCAACGGCCAGGCCACGCTGAACCGCACGCGCAGCGAGCCGAACGCCGACATCAACTCCGGCTCGTTCACCAGCAAGCGCCGCAATTACACGATCGATGGCAGCCAGACGCTGTTCAACTGGACCCAGATCAACAACCTGCGCTCGCAGCGCGAGCTGAGCAAGGCGGCGGACTTCACCCTCGATTCGGCCAACGACAGCCTGATCGTGCGCACCTCGGCGGCCTACTTCAACGTGCTGGTGGCGATCGAATCGCTGAACGCCGCACAGACCAATGAAGCGGCCGCGAAGAAGCAGTTCGACTTCGCCGACAAGCGCCTGGAAGTGGGCCTGGCGCCGATCACCGACGTGCACGAAGCCCGCGCCCAGTACGACCAGGCGCGCGCCAACACCATCGTTGCGCAGAACACCCTGGCCGATAACTACCAGGCGCTGACCGAACTGACCGGCCAGCCGGTGGTCAACCTGCGCGGCCTGCCGGCGGACTTCCGCCCGGAAGTGCCGGCCAACCGCGGCAACATCGACGAGCTGGTGCACCAGGCCACCAACCAGAATCCGGCGCTGAAGGCGCAGGAACTGAAGGTCAGCGCGGCCGAAGCCGGCGTGCAGGCCGCCCGTGGTGGTCATTATCCGACCCTGTCGCTGGGCGGTAGCTGGGGCAAGTCCGCCACCTGGGGTGACAGCACCGGCTCCGGCTCGTTGTCCCCCGATGCCCGCACCAACAGCATCGGCCTGACCCTGAACGTGCCGATCTTCGCCGGCGGCGCCACCCAGTCCAACGTGCGCCAGGCGCTGGCCCAGCGTGACATCGCCCAGGACGGCTACGAGCAGCAGAAACGCGCCCTGGACCGCAACACCCGCAATGCCTACCAGACCCTGGTGCAGGGCATCAGCGAAGTGGAAGCCCGCCGCCTGGCGGTGGTCTCGGCGCAGAGCGCGTACGACGCGTCGCAGGTCGGCCTGGAAGTCGGTACCCGTACCGTGCTGGACGTGATCCAGAACCAGCGCATCCTGTTCTCGGCGCAGCTGGATTACGCCAATGCGCGCTATACGTTCCTGCAGAACCGCCTGCTGTTGAGCCAGTCGCTGGGCGCACTGGACGTGGCCGAGCTGCAGGACGTGAACCGCCTGCTGACCCAGGACGCAGGCAACCCGGCGACGACCACGCACTGAGCCGTCGCCCAGCCTGACATGAAAAAGCCACCCGCACGGGTGGCTTTTTCGTAGGCGGTGCATGCCGACGCACCCGCGTGCCGCGTGGGCCTGAATGTCAGCCCGGCCAGGCTCGCATCCGCTCGGCAGCAGCCAACACGCACAGCGCAGCGGCCAGCGGCGCCAGCACCGGTAGTGCACCAGGCACCGGCCGGCCTACACGCAGCGCAGCCAGGCTCAAGGCCGCCATCACCAGCAGCGTTACCGGACCTGGCAGCACCGGCAGGCCTCCCATCGGCAACACAAGCGCCAGCAGCGCCGCCGGCAGAATTACGACGACCGCCATCAGCCGCATCCGCAGCCCAGGCACTTCGTCGCGGGCCGCAGGCCACAGCTGGGCCGCCAGGCGTGCAGCCAGCGACAACAACACCAGCATCAGCGCGGCCAGGCCGGCCACACTCGCCAGAGGCAGCAGCGGCAGCACCCACTGCAGCTGCGGGTGGCGCTGCAATGCCACCGGCAAGGGCTGCCCGCCAGCCAATGAAGGAAACCCGACCAGGCCGGCCTGCAACGCGGCCAGCACCATCAGCAACAGCATGCCCGACAGCAGTGCGACCGCCAGCAGCTGCGGCGACCGGGCGCGCGCCTGCCGGCCCATGCCAGGAACCCCCAGCGCCAGCCCGGCACCGGCATACATGCCCAGCAACGGCACGCTGGCCGCCAGCACGCCACCAACTCCGAAACGATAAGGGGCCGTCGCGTCCGGCAGCCACGGAACCCAGTTCGCGTAGTGCACATGCCGTGCCGCCAGAGCCAGCAACAACAACCCCACGCCGATCTTCACCGTCAACAGCGCGCAGACCGAAAGCGCCACGCGGCGCGACGGCAGCAGCACGATCCCGCCCAGCAACGCCAGGCCGGCAGCAGCCATCAGCGGCTCCGGCATCCCATCGCCAGCTTCGATGCTGCGGCTGGCAAGTACGGCACGCGCATGACGGGCCAGGGACTGCGCCGCACCGATGCTGGCCACAACCAGTTCCAGCAGCAGTGCCGCCCCCATCAGGCGCGCGGGTGCCCGGCCCCAGCCGGCCAGCAGCATGCCAAGCAGGCCATCGGCAGTCGGGACATGCAGGTTCATAACACGTAGGCAGTACAGCATCGGCAGTGTCCCCAGCGCAGCCAGCGCCAGGCTCAGCACGATGGCCGGTCCCGCCAGGGAAGAAGTGTACTCGCCGATCAGCGCAGTCACGCTGCCGCCCAGCAACAGGGCCATCGCCATCATCGCGAAGTGATCCATTCCCAGCTCGGCATCCTGGCCGTGGCGATAGTCGCTGTCCATTGCAAGTCCTCTTGATATCCGCCCAAGCGCGGTCGACAGCAGGCTGGCAGCCTGTGCCAATGAGCGGTATCGGATTCCAAGCCGTAGGTGCCGCGATGTGACCACAAACACATTGGCAGATGCGCCGACGGTCCGAGCGCGACAGCGCCCCGATCGCTAAGCAGAATTGAAGCAGCTGATCACGTCAGCCCGTCAGCACGGCGTCGGTCCGTTACTTCGACCCGACTCAGCTGCGCGGCGGGGGCAGATGCGGCGCGACCAGCGCCAGCGTGCGCTGCAATGCACCGCGGCCGTTGCTGACCAGCGTGCAGCCGGCCCTCGCCATGTCCTCGCGAGCCTGCGCGTCATCAAGCAGATGCTGCAGCAGGTCGCCGACGGCCTGCGCATCCTCGCCGATCAGCAGTGCGCCGGCTTCGCGCATGCGACGTGAGATTTCAGAGAAATTGTGCAGGTGCGGGCCGGTCACCGCGGCCGTGCCCATCGCGGCCGGTTCCAGCAGGTTGTGGCCGCCGATCGGCTGCAGGCTGCCGCCGACGAACGCCACCTGCGCACACGCATAGAACGGCATCAGTTCGCCGAGGGTGTCGATGACGAACACGTCGGTGCCCGACTCCGGCCACTGCTTTGCACGCCGTGTGGCCACGTTCCAGCCCTGCTCGCGCGCCAACGCCTCCACTTTCGGGAAGCGCTCAGGATGGCGCGGAGCCCACAGCAGCAGCAGATCGGGGTGCTGCCTGCGCAGGTGGCGATGCAGGTCGATCACCGCCTGCTCCTCACCGTCATGGGTACTGGCAGCGATCCACACAGGGCTTGCGGCCGGTACGCGGGCATGGAACTGCGCGACGAAGTCCTGCACCTCCGGTGTCGCGATATCGAACTTCAGGTTGCCCAGAGCCTGTACCTGCTCCGGCGCAGCGCCCAGCTGCACGAAGCGATCGGCGTCGTCCTGCGACTGCGCAGCCACGCAGGTGACCGTGCGCAGGGCACGTCGAATCAGCGCCGCGAGCAACCGGTAACCGCGCAACGAACGTGCCGACAGGCGGGCGTTGAGGATATAGACCGGGATGCGGCGGTCCCGACAGCCGAACAGCATGTTCGGCCATAGTTCGGTTTCCAGGATCAGCGCCAGGCTGGGCTGGAAGTGGCCGAGGAAGCGGTTGACGCTGCCCGGCACGTCATATGGCAGGTAGACATGGTCGAGCGCATCTCCCCACAGCGCGCGAACACGCTCCGAACCGGTCGGGGTGATGGTGGTGATGACCCAGCGGATGTCCGGGCGCTGCTTGCGAAGGGCATTCACCAGCGGAGCGGCAGCATTGACCTCGCCGACCGAGACCGCGTGCAGCCAGACCCGCGGCTGGCCGGTCGGCTGCGGATACGAGGCATAGCGCTCATCCCAGCGCCGGAAGTACTCACGGACCCGGAAGCCGCGCCAGACCAGGTGGTACACGGTAATCGGCAGAAGAAGATAGAGCACGGCCGAGTACAGGCCGCGCAGGATCCATTCGACAGGGTCTTTGCGCATGCGGCAAGGATACGGGAGCCCCCCGGGAAAGACACGCGGCCGGGTTGGTAGAATGGGGCAATGTCCGATGCCACCACCGCCATCCGCCCGTCGCTGCGCGATCCCCGCAACTGGCCGATGTTCGCCGCCATGTTCGGCGCCTTCGCCCTCGCCCGCCTGCCGTGGATGCTGCAGCGTGCGCTCGGCCGTGGCGTCGGCTGGATCAGCTGGCGCCTGCTCGGCAGCCGCCGTCGCGCCGCCGAGGTCAACCTGAAGTTGTGCTTCCCGGAGAAGGACGAAGCCTGGCGCCAGCGTCTGGTGCGCGACAGCTTCGATGCGCTGGGCGTGGGCGTGCTCGAGTGCGTCCGCGCGTGGTGGGGCAGCATCGACCGCATCCGCCCGCAGGTGAAGATCGAAGGCCTCGAGCATCTGCGGCAGATGCAGGCCGAGGGCCGCGGCGTACTGCTGGTATCCGGCCACTTCATGACCCTGGAGATGTGCGGACGCCTGCTGTGCGACTACGTCGACCTGTCCGGCATGTACCGCAAGCACAAGAACCCGGTGTACGAGTGGGCGGTGAAGTTCGGCCGCCTGCGCTATGCGAAGGCGATGTTCGCCAACGAAGACATCCGCGCCACCGTGCGCCACCTGAAGAAGGGTGGCTTCCTCTGGTATGCGCCGGACCAGGACATGCGTGGCAAGGACACCGTCTTCGTGCCCTTCTTCGGACACACCGCCTCGACCATCACCGCCACCCACCAGCTGGCGCGGATGACCGGCTGCGCGGTGATTCCGTACTTCCATCGCCGTGAAGGCGGGAGGTACTTCCTGAAGATCGGCGCACCGCTGGAGAACTTCCCCAGCGAGGATGTGGAAGCCGATACCACGCGGGTCAACCAGGCCATCGAAGAGATGGTGCGCGAGGCGCCCGACCAGTACCTGTGGATTCACCGCCGTTTCAAGCGCCAGCCGGGCGGGCGGAGCGATTTTTACAAGTAACGCGGGGCCGGGTTGGCTTCATCCACGCATGGCGTGGATCTACTACGGCGGCGTTCGTTCGGTGACCCACGCCATGCGTGGATGTTCCGTTACGTCACCGCCGGTGTGTCATCCGCGTCCCGCGCCAGCAGGCTGCCGGCGAACAGCGCCGCCAGCAGCACGGTCAGGCCACCCCAGAACGCCGAATAGAAAGCCAGGTGGGTGTTGAGCGGGAACACGGTGACCGCCAGCGCCAGCATCGCCGGGCGGGCCCGGTCACGCGCGGCCACCGGTGCATAGCGCCATGCACGCCAGGCCTGGGCAACTGCCGCCAGCCACAGCAGCAGGCCGATCACACCGGTCTCGGCGAGAATTTCCAGAACGATCTGGTGCGCGTGCAACGCCGGGGCGTTGCCCCACACCGCGGGCCCCTCCTCTGCTACACAGGCCGGATAGGCGTCGCGGAAGCCACGTGCGCCGACACCGTTGATCGGGTGTTCCTCGATCATGCACGCCGCGGCTTCCCAGATCCGCGCGCGCCCGGACAATGCCTCGTCGACCCCCCGCTCGCCCTCATCCCAAGCCATCGCCGTGCGTGCGAAGCGTTCGCGCAGCTGCGGCACGCTGGCGGTCAGCGCGCCCGCGCCGATCACAGCGACCAGCGTCAGCAGCAGCAGCCGTTTCCAGCCGAACTGGCGCATGCCGCTGTAGGCCAGCACCAGCGCGAAGGTGATCCACGAGGCGCGCGAACCGGCCAGCAGCAGCACGCTGCCCAGCGCCGCAGCCGCAAGCAGCCAGCCGACGTTGCCGAAGCGGCGTGCCACCGGCAGCAACAGGAACGGCGACAGGCTGGCCAGCACCTGGCCGAACTTCAGGTTGCAGGGTCCCAGGGCGCCACTGAGCCGATCGGCCACGGCGGCCTCCTCGGCCGGGCACAGTGCATGGCCGCTCACTGCCAGCTTCAGGTGCTCCAGTGACCAGAACCATGGGCTGGTACCGGCCACGGCCTGCACCAGTGCATCCAACGTCCAGGCGCCGGTGATCAGCGCGAGGCCAACGAAGGTCAGCCGTCGCCGTTCCGGTGTGGCCACCGCGATCGCCACCAGCCACATGAAGGGCAGATAGCGCAGGCCTGCGGCCGCCTTGGTCCACGACGCCGCCGGATCGATCGCATCGAACGCGGAAAACGCCTGCGGCAGCCAGTAGCCGAGGAACAGGATCGAGGTCAGTGCCCAGGCTGCCGTGCTCAACAGATGCGGGCGGCGTTGCAGGCGGCGCATCACCATGCGCGCCGCGGCGTACAGCGCCCCCAGGCCCAACACGGTTTCGGCGATGCCCGGCAACGGCCACATCGCCACGTACGCCAGCACCCACCAGGGCGCCCAGCGCCCGGCGCGGTCGTCGCGCACGACAACGGCAGGATCAGCCGGCGAGGTCGGCATAGAGGCGGAGGGTGTCACGCTGCATGGCCTGCAGGGTAAACGGGATGCGGGTCGACAAGGACGGCGGCTGGGCCAGCAGGGCCAGCGCACGTTCACCCAGTGCGTGCGCATCGCCGAGCGGCACGGCACCTGCGGGTTGCAGCTGCCGAAGCAGCTCACCGACGCCACCGTGGTCCCAGCCCAGCACCGGGCGACCCACGGACAGCGCCTCGACCACCGTACGGCCGAACGCTTCGGGCTTGTCCGACAGCTGCAGCACCAGGTCGCTGGCCGCGTAGGCCTGGGCGATGCGCGCGGTCGGCGTACTGATCTGCACCGCGCCGGCCACACCCAATGCCGCCGCCTGCAGGCGCAGGTCAGCCACGTAGGCTTCGCGACCGGGTTCATCGGTGCCCAGCATCCACAGCTGCGCCGGTACACCGGCGGTGCGCACATCGGCCAGCAGCTGCAGCGCATGTGCGTGGCCCTTCAGGCGGGTGCCCCGCCCCGGCAACAGCAGCAGCGGGCCCTCAACCTGCGCCAGCCACGGGTAGTCGGCTGCCAGCGCCAGTCGTGGCCGGCGGTCGGCGCGCGCCACCCGCGGGAACTGGGCGACGTCGACGCCACGCGGAATCACCTGCAGCTTCTCTTCCGGCACGGTCGGGTAGTGCCGCTGCACGTAATCGCGCACGGTGTTGGACACGCAGATCACGCGTTCACCACTGGTCATCACTGCGCTGTAGCGGCTGGGCGAATTCAGCCCGTGCACGGTGGTCACCCAGTGCGGGCGCTGCGCGGCGGGCATGGCACGGATCGCGTACAGGCCCAGCCAGGCCGGCAGGCGCGAGCGGGCATGCACGATGTCCGCGCCCACCTCGGCAAACAGGCGGCGCAGGGTCGGCAGGTGGCGCAGGGTCAGCAGCGATTTGCGGCCGATGTCGAGGGTGAGGTGCTCGGCACCGCTATCGAGCAGCGGCTGCACCAGGCGGCCACCGGCGGAGACCACCAGCGCACGATGGCCGGCAGCGACCAGCGCCGCAGCGATTTCCAGGGTCGAGCGCTCGACACCGCCGGAGTGCAGCGCCGGCAGCAACTGCACCACGGTCAATCGGCGCATCGAAGGGGCAGCCGCTTAGTCGGCCAGCACGAACACGGAACCGCAGTACGGGCACTGCGCTTCGCCATTGGGCTCGTCTTCGATCGGCAGGTACACGCGCGGATGCGAGTTCCACAGCGCCATTTCCGGGGTCGGGCAGCTCAGCGGCAGATCGCTGCGGTGCACGGTGTAGCGCTTCTCGGCGTTGGCGGGCGCAGTGGCGGTATGGCTCATGGCGGATGTCGATGAACGGGTTGCGAGGCCTGTGATTCTAGCATCCGGGCCGCCCCGACATTGCGCCGCAACGGGTCTTTACGCGTACCGGACCGATTCCCTGCGACCTTGCACGCCACCTCCGGATGGGGTGCCACTGGAAATTCCTGACCGAACCAGCAGGTTCACGCCGGGAAACCGCCGACAACAGTATTTTCCGCATTTGGATCGAACTAAATGGCACTTGTCAGGTTGCCACGGCTGTTGCAGGATCGGGCCAGGTCGTGAACCGACCTGCCCCAAATCCGACCCGATCGCATGGCCCGCCCCCACCGGACCGGCATCGCCTCTCCCACTGCCACCCCGGCGGGCGGAGCGATGCTGTCCGTGGTGTCCGCCGATGCGGGTTCTGCCCGCCGCCTGCCCTTCCGGGAGACCCTTGCATGACCCTGTCCGATCCTCGCCGCGCTCTGCTTCCGCTCGCCCTGGCCCTGGCCTGTGCGACTACCGCGATGCCGGTGCTGGCACAGGGACTGCAGACCTCGTTCGAGCCCGGCGAACCTGCCCCGTCGCAGGCCGCAGGTGCACTGCAGGTCACGATCGGCAACGGCCCTGCGGCGCCTTACGCCGCCAAGCGCAATGCGGGCTACAGCGGCCTGCATGCACTGCGCTACAGCAGCGGAGGCGGCAGCGCGCGGCGCGAACTGTTCAGCACCGACCTGCCCATCGAGGCCGACACCACTCTGTCGTGGCTGGTGCTTCCGGAAATCGTCGGCAAGGACACCGTCGCCTCGACCTATGTCTCGCTGGACCTGCGGCTGGACGATGGCAGCCGCATTTCGGCCAGCGCTGCGCGCGACCAGCATGGCGTGGCCGTGGGCGCACGCGCGCAGGGCGCGTCGAAGACGCTGTATCCACAGCAATGGGCGCGCAAGGCGGTGCGGCTGGGCGACGTGCCCACGCTGAAGGGCCGCCGCGTGGTCGCGATCGAACTGGAAGTGGCCAGTACCGACGGTGCAGCGGTCTCCGGCTGGATCGATGACGTGCGCCTGGACACAGTGCCACGTCAGCAGCCAGCGCGCGTCTCCGACTGGGTGCTGACCACCCGTGGCACCCAGGCCAACGGCACCTTCTCGCGCGGCAACAATTTCCCGGCCACCGCGGTGCCGCACGGCTTCAACTTCTGGACCCCGGTGACCGATGCCGGCGCACTGAACTGGCTGTACCGCTGGAACGAACAGAACGACGCACAGAACCGCCCGCAGCTGCAGGCGCTTGCGCTGAGCCATCAGCCCAGCCCGTGGATGGGCGACCGCCAGACCTTCCAGGTGATGCCCTCGGCCAGCCGTGGCGTGCCGGAGGCTGATCGCCGCAAGCGTGCCTTGCCGTTCGACCGCAGCCACGAGAGCGCCCGCCCTTACCGCTACGACGTGCGCTTCGACAACGGCGTCGCAGCATCGATCGCGCCAACCGATCATGCGGCGTTGTTCCGCTTCGACTTCCCAGAGGGCGGCGACGCCAACCTGCTGTTCGACAATGTCGATGCACGCGGCGGCCTGACTCTGGACGCCGCCACGCAGACGCTGTCCGGCTATACCGACACGCGCAGCGGCCTGTCCAACGGCGCCAGTCGCATGTACGTGGTCGCCAGCTTCGACAAGCCCTGGCGCAGCAGTGGGCGCCTCAACACCGGCCGCCCGACCGGTTACATCAAGTTCGATGCCGGCAGCGACCGGCGGGTGACCATGCGCATCGCCACGTCGTTGATCTCGGTGGAGCAGGCGCGGCACAACCTGGCACTGGAAATCGCCGCGGCCGACACGCTGGAAAGCGTGTCCGGCCGTGCGCAGGATGCATGGGATGCGCGCCTGGCCCGTTTCGACATCGGCGATGCCAGCGACGACCAGAAGACCACGCTGTACTCCAGCCTGTACCGGCTGTTCCTGTACCCCAATTCCGGCCATGAGAACGTGGGCAGCGCCGCCGCACCGGAATGGCGCTACGCCAACCAGGCCAGCGCCAGCGATGACAACACCGAGGGCAGCGCGACCCGCAGCTATGCCGCCGTGCGCGACGGCAAGGTATTCGTCAACAACGGCTTCTGGGACACCTTCCGCACCACCTGGCCGGCCTATGCGCTGTTCACGCCCGACGATGCCGGGCAGCTGGTGCAGGGCTTCATCGAGCAGTACCGCGCCGGCGGCTGGATCGCACGCTGGTCGTCGCCGGGCTACGCCGATCTGATGGTCGGCACCAGCTCCGATGTGGCCTTCGCCGATGCATGGCTGAAGGGCGTCGGCGGTTTCGATCCGGCCGAGGCCTATGCCGCCGCGCTGAAGAACGCGACCGTGGTGCCGCCGGACCGCCATGTCGGCCGCAAGGGCATGAACCGTTCGACCTTCCGCGGCTATGCCAGTGCCGACGTGCACGAAGGCATGTCGTGGACGATGGAAGGCGCACTCAATGACTTTGGCATCGCCAACATGGCCGATGCCCTGGCCAAGCGCGCGACCGCGCCCGCCGCACGCGAGCGCTACAGCACCGAGGCCGACTACTTCCGCCATCGCGCCGCCAGCTACGCGACGATGTTCGATCCGGCGGCAGGCTTCTTCCAGGGCCGCAAGGCCGATGGTCGCTGGCGCGTGGACGCAAAGGCCTACGATCCGCGCGTGTGGGGCCACGACTACACCGAATCCAACGGCTGGACGTTCGCGTTCACCGCCGCGCACGACGGTGAAGGCCTGGCCGCGTTGTATGGCGGCCGCGAAAAGCTGGCGGCGAAGCTGGATACCTTCTTCGCCACGCCGGAAACCGCGGACCCGGCACTGGCCGGCTCCTACGGCGGTACCATCCACGAGATGACCGAAGCGCGCGACGTGCGCATGGGCATGTATGCGCACAGCAACCAGCCGGCGCACCACATCCCGTGGATGTACCTGTACGCCGGGCAGCCGTGGAAGACCCAGCAGCACGTGCGCGAGATCCTGTCGCGGTTGTACGTCGGCAGCGAGATCGGCCAGGGCTACCCGGGCGATGAGGACAACGGTGAAACCTCGGCATGGTACGTACTGGCCTCGCTGGGCCTGTACCCGCTGCGCATGGGCGCCCCGGAGTACGTGATCGGCTCGCCGGCATTCGAGCATGCACGGGTGGAGCTGCAGGGTGGTGCGGTGCTGACCGTGAACGCGGCCAACAACTCGCGTGAGAACGTCTACGTGCAGTCGCTGAAGATCAACGGTACGCCGTGGACGAAGACCTGGGTGCCGCACGACCTGATCGCCAAGGGCGCGACCCTCGACTTCGTGATGGGACCCCGCCCCTCGCGCTGGGGCAGCGGCGTGGACGATGTGCCGCGCTCGTTGACCGCGCGCGGCCAGCACCCGCAGCTGCTGCACGACCTGCTCGGCAGCGGCACGAAGGCGACGCTGGCCGATGGCCGTGCCCTGCCCGCGCTGGTCGATGACGATGCCGGCACCACGGTGGGTCTGGGCGCCGGTGCAACCATCGCGCTGACCGGCCTGGCCGAGGGCACCCCGACGATGTACACGCTGACCAGCGGTGACGGCCGCATCCAGGGCGGTGAGTGGACGCTGGAGGCGCGCAACGGCGGCGGCAGCTGGGCCGTGCTCGACCAGCGCAGCGGCGAAGACTTCGAATCCGCCCGCCAGACCCGTCCGTTCCGCATCGCCAAACCCGGTCGTTACAGCGAGTACCGCCTGCGCCTGGCGGCACCGGCACGGCTGCCGCTGGCGGAGATCGAACTGCTGGCGGCCGGCACCGTACAATGAGCTGCATGCGCTTCCGTCTATTGCCTCTGGCCCTTGTTGCCCTGTCCTTCTCAAGCTTCGGCCAGACCCAGGCGTTCGATACGCAGCTGACCCGCGACGGCGTGACGCTGAACTACCAGGACGCCCGTGGCGCCCTGGCCGCACCGCAGCGCAAGCGGGTGATCGATACGTTCTTCTTCGCGTACCTGCGCGAACGTGCGGACTTCCATCCCGCTGCGCCGTCAATGGTGCGCATCGTGATCGATCCGGCCTACACCGGCATCGCCTTCGTCGGCGACAAGGACCAGGCAGCGACGATCACCATCAATCCGGGTTGGCTGGCGCAGCACCCGAACGACATCGACCTGGTCACCCACGAGGCGATGCACATCGTGCAGGGGTATCCCGGCTATGGCGATGCACGGGTGCCGGGCTGGCTGGTGGAAGGCATCGCCGACTACGCCCGCGACCGCTATGGCATGGATAACGCCGCCGCCGGCTGGGCATTGCCCGGCAAGGTCGAGAAGGGGCAGAACGTCGACAGCGGCTACCGTGTCACCGGTGCGTTCCTGAAGTGGGCCGACGCCGAACACCCGGGCCTGGTGCTGGCACTGGACAAGGCCCTGCGCGATGGCCGCTATGCACCGGCGCTGTGGCAGAAGCACACCGGCAAGGCACTGCCAGCGTTGTGGGCGCAGTACGCCAAGCCGCGTTCGGACGCACCGCCGCCGGCGCCGGCACGGCGCGGCAAGCGGCACTGACTGGGTGGTCGACTGGATATCGGGGCGACTGGGTAGAGTCGACTGTTAGTCGACTGCCCTTGATTCAGCCACCGAAAACCCCGCGCTTCGCGCGATAGTCGACCAACGGTCGACTCTACCTCGCTGCCTTCTACGCCTCAGCGCGACCGCACGAAGCCGGCGTAGAGCGCGAACAGCTGCTGGAAGTACCGCCGCGTCACTCGATTGCGCATGACACCCTCGCCCATGAAAAGTTGGTCGGGCCCAGGGTGGGAAGGCCGGTCCGGTCCCTTCCCACGGCCGGGCCGCGTGGGCGTATTGGGCCGCAAAGGCGTTGCAGGGACATGACCGGGCGGCGTAGCGCGTGTGGCACAGGCCGGCGGGCGGTAGAGCCGGCCGCTGGCCGGCTGCAGTGGCGGTGGACATGATTGCGGTTGCCGGCCAGCGGCCGGCACTACCCGTTTCCGCTTTGCGGAAACAGAAACGCGCCCCGGGGGGCGCGCTTCTGCAGCTGGAATCGGAAAGAAGGCTTACGCCTTCTTTTCCGCTTCCAGCTGCTTGCGGATCTGCGCATCCACCGCCGCAATGGCGGTCATGTTCAGGATCCTGCGCGAGGTCGCGCTGGTGGTCAGGATATGCACCGGCTTGTTCACGCCCATCAGGATCGGGCCGATCGCCACGCCGTCGGTGAACACACGCACCAGGTTGTAGGCGATGTTGGCCGCTTCCAGGTTCGGCAGCACGAACAGGTTGGCGCGACCCTGCAGGGTCGAGCCCGGCAGCAGCTTCTGGCGCAGCGCTTCGTCCCATGCGGTGTCACCCTGCATTTCGCCGTCCACGTTCAGACGCGGGTTGCGCTTGAGCAGCAGCTCGCGCACCTGGCGCATCTTCAGCGCGTCCTTCGAATCGTGGCTGCCGAAGTTGGAGTGCGACAGCAGCGCCACCTTCGGCTCGATGCCGAACAGCTTCATGCGGTAGGCCGCCTGCAGGGTCGCTTCGCACAGCTGCTCGGCGGTCGGGTCTTCCTGCACGTGGGTATCGACGAAGAAGAACACGCCCTGCTGGTTGATCACGCCGGTCATCGCCGAGGTCGAGGTGACCTTCGGCTCCAGCGGCAGCACGCTGCGCACGTAGCCCAGCTTCTTGTGGAAACGGCCGACGATGCCGGTCAGCATCGCATCGGCTTCGCCACGGGCCACCATCACTGCAGCGATCAGGGTCGGGCGCGAACGCATCAGGTTCTTCGCCGCGGCCACGGTCACGCCACGGCGGCCGGTCAGGCCGTGGTAGTACTGCCAGTACTCGTTGAAGCGCGGGTCGTCGTTGATGTTGGTGACTTCAACGTTCTCGCCGATCTTCAGGCGCAGGCCGAGGCGCTCGATGCGCGACTCGATCACTTCCGGGCGGCCGATCAGGATCGGGTGCGCCAGGCCGTCATCGACCACGTTCTGCACCGCCTGCAGCACCACTTCCTCTTCGCCCTCGGCATACACAACGCGCTGCTTGTCGCTGCGCGCGCGGTCGTAGACCGGCTTCATCATCAGGCTGGTGCGGTAGACGAACTGGGCCAGCTTGTCGCGGTAAGCGCCCATGTCGTCGATCGGGCGCGAGGCCACGCCCGAGTCCATCGCGGCCTGGGCCACGGCGGCCGACAGCTCCACCAGCAGGCGGCGGTCGAACGGGCGCGGGATCAGGTATTCACGACCGAAGCTCGGGGTCTCGCCGCCATAGGCCGAACCCATGTCGGTGGCCGCACGACGCGCCAGCGCCGCGATGGCGCGCACGCAGGCGATCTTCATTTCCTCGTTGATCGCGGTCGCGCCCACGTCCAGCGCACCACGGAACAGGTACGGGAAGCACAGCACGTTGTTGACCTGGTTCGGGTAATCCGAACGGCCGGTGCCGATGATCGCGTCCGGACGGGCGGCGCGCGCCAGTTCCGGCATGATTTCCGGAGTCGGGTTGGCCAGCGCGAAGATCACCGGATCCGGCGCCATGGTCTTGACCATGTCGGCGGTCAGGATGCCCGGCGCCGACAGGCCCAGGAAGATGTCCGCGCCGTCGACGATCTCGGCCAGGGTGCGCTTGTCGGTGTCGCGCGCATAGCGCTGCTTTTCCGGGTCCAGGTCGGTACGACCGGTGTGGATCACGCCCTCGCGGTCGAAGGCCAGGATGTTCTCCGGCTTCAGGCCCAGCTGCACCAGCATGTTCACGCAGGAAATGCCGGCCGCGCCCATGCCCGTGGTCGCCAGCTTCACTTCCTCGATCTTCTTGCCGGTGATCGCCATGGCGTTGAGCACCGCTGCGCCGACGATGATCGCCGTGCCGTGCTGGTCGTCATGGAACACCGGGATCTTCATGCGCTCGCGCAGCTTGCGCTCGACCACGAAGCATTCCGGCGCCTTGATGTCTTCCAGGTTGATGCCGCCGAAAGTCGGCTCCAGCGAGGCGATGATGTCGACCAGCTTGTCCGGGTCGGTTTCATCCACTTCGATGTCGAACACATCGATGCCGGCGAACTTCTGGAACAGCACACCCTTGCCTTCCATCACCGGCTTGCCGGCCAGCGCGCCGATGTTGCCCAGGCCCAGCACCGCGGTGCCGTTGGAGATCACCGCCACCAGGTTGCCACGGGCGGTCAGCTCGCTGGCCTGCTGCGGGTCGGCCTTGATCGCTTCACAGGCGTACGCCACGCCCGGCGAATACGCCAGCGACAGGTCGCGCTGGGTCAGCATGGGCTTGGTAGCGGAAACCTTGATCTTTCCCGGCGGGGACATCCGGTGGTAATCGAGGGCGGCCTGTTTGAAATCTTCGTTGGACATCGATGTGGGTTACATGAATGGGCAGAAGGGACAGGGGATGATACCCCCGTTGGAGCGTCTGGACCTGTCGCTATCCTGTCGCAGGCATGCTGCGACCGCACAATTCCGTGCCGTATGCGACGGTACCGCGACACCAGCTTCGGTGCGTCCCATGACAGCCATGGGACGCCTTGAAACGCCGCGGGGCCGTACCACTGTCGTGATCGGCCCCGCGGTACCACACACCTGGATCAGCCCCTGGCCGGCAGCGCCTCGGGCACGGCATCGATCAGCGGCGGCAGTTCGCTTTCGCGGCCATCCAGCGCCAGCTTCAGGCGGTTGCGGTCCAGCGCCCCCTCCCAGCGCGAGACCACCACGGTGGCCACGGCATTGCCGATGAAGTTGGTCAGCGAGCGGCATTCGCTCATGAAGCGGTCCACGCCCAGGATCAGCGCCATGCCGGCCACCGGCACCTCCGGCACCACGGCCAGGGTGGCGGCCAGGGTGATGAAGCCGGCGCCGGTGACGCCGGCCGCGCCCTTGGAGCTGAGCATGGCGACCAGCAGCAGGGCAATCTGATGGCCCAGGGTCAGTTCGGTGTTGGTGGCCTGGGCGATGAACAGCGCCGCCAGGGTCATGTAGATGTTGGTGCCGTCCAGGTTGAACGAGTAGCCGGTCGGGACCACCAGGCCCACCACCGACTTGCTGCAGCCGGCGCGTTCCATCTTCTCCATCAGCGACGGCAGCGCCGACTCCGACGAGGAGGTGCCCAGCACCAGCAGCAGTTCGGCCTTCAGGTAGCGCGCCAGCTTGAACACCGAGAAGCCGCACAGGCGGCAGACCAGGCCCAGGATGACCGCCACGAACAGGAAGGCGGTGAGGTAGAACGAACCCACCAGCCAGGCCAGGTTGATCAGCGAGCCAACGCCGTACTTGCCGATGGTGAAGGCGATTGCGCCGAAGGCACCGATCGGCGCGGCCTTCATCAGGATGTGGACCAGCTTGAACACCGGGGCGACCAGCGCCTCCAGGAAGTTCACGATCGGCTTGCCCTTCTCGCCCACCGATGCCAGCGCGATGCCGAACAGCACGGCCACGAACAGCACCTGCAGGATGTTGCCATCGACGAACGCGCTGAGCAGCGTCTTCGGGATGATGTCCATCAGGAAGCCGACCAGGGTCAGGTCATGCGACTTCTCGACGTAGCTGTGCACCGCGGTCTGGTCCAGCTCGGCCGGGTTGATGTTCATGCCGGCGCCGGGCTGCACCACGTGCGCCACGATCATGCCGACGATCAGCGCCAGCGTGGAGAAGAACAGGAAGTACGCCATCGCCTTGGCGAATACGCGGCCCACCGTGCGCAGGTGGGTCATGCCGGCGATGCCGGTGACGATGGTCAGGAAGATCACCGGTGCGATGATCATCTTCACCAGGTTGATGAAGGCATCGCCGAGCGGCTTCATCTTCTCGCCGATCAACGGTTCGTAGTGGCCGAGGATGGCGCCCAGGACGATCGCCACGATCACCTGGAAGTACAGCTGGCGATAGATCGGCAACGGCTTTGCAGGCACCGGTGCTGCGGTCGGGATGTGCATGGCGGACTCCGGAAGGGGCATTTTCAGGCACGTACGGCCCCGGGACTGCACGGGAACCGTTACCGTGGAAACTGACCGCAGGCCCTGTGCAGCACGCGCAGGGGGTGCGACCAATGGACGCCTTTGTACGCGCCGGGCACGCTGGCGCAGATAACCTATTGGTACTAGCCCCCCGGTTCAGGTGGCCGCGATGCCTACACTGGCGCTGCACCGCCCGATCACGGGGAGGCCGGTGGCCCGAGCTGAACGGCCGGGCGCGTCATTGCGAAAGTTCCGGCCCTTGCGGCCGTTGTTGTCCTGTCCACACGCAATCTGAGAGAGCCGCACCCAACATGCGCCCGATTCCCACCTTGCTGGCCCTGTCGCTGGCCGCGCTTCCCGCCTTCGCTTCGGCTGCCGATTTCGACAACTGGCCGACCAAGTACGCCTTCGGCGACGGCACCGAGTTGGCCGCCACCGCCAACATCGCCTACGACTACAACGATTTCTCCTCGGGCAGCGGCCTTGAGGACGACGACGCCGTGCGTCGCAAGGAATTCGGTGCGACGCTGAAGAAGAAGGGCGTCTATGACGCGATGGTGTACTACGACTTCCAGGCCGACACCTGGCTGGACGTGTTCGTTCGCTTCGAGAGCAAGGCCTTCTTCGGCCGCGACGTGGGTCGTTTCCGCTTCGGTTACATGAAGACCCCGGTCGGCCTGGACGCCAACACCTCCTCGCGCGCCGGCAGTTTCCTGGAAACCGCGCTGCCCGTGCAGGCCTTCTACGCAGGCCGCCGCACCGGCGTGGAGTGGGTGCTGGAGCGCCCGCAGTACCTGCTGCAGGCCGGCGCCTATGGCGGCAAGGATCTGCAGGGTGACAACCCCGGCACCACCCAGGCGGTGCGTGCGGTGTGGACCCCGGTGAAGGCGCCGGGTGACGTGATCCACCTGGGCGTGGCCTATTCGCAGGAAAATCCGCGCGGCTACAGCGATGGCCGCGACGTGCACCACGAGGCCAGCGCGCGGCTGCGCGCACGCCCGGAGGCCGGCCTGACCGATATCCGCTACGTCGATTCCGGTGCCCTGGTCACCGCCGATCAAATCCGTCGCACCGGCCTGGAAGGCATCTGGATCCGCGGCCCGTTCTCGCTGCAGGCCGAAGCCCTGCGCGCCAC
This sequence comes from Stenotrophomonas maltophilia, assembly GCF_013464485.1. Lineage (GTDB taxonomy): Bacteria > Pseudomonadota > Gammaproteobacteria > Xanthomonadales > Xanthomonadaceae > Stenotrophomonas > Stenotrophomonas maltophilia_AW. The sequence continues at coordinate 65,575 of NZ_RAUX01000037.1, read as the reverse complement.
GGTCACCCGCCATGACGGCAAGCCGGATTACACCGGCAGCGGCCAGTACGCGATGGCCAGCTGGGTGCTGACCGGCGAGTCGCGCCCGTACAACGCCGGTGCCGTGGCCAACATCAAGCCGGCGCATGACTACGGCGCAGTGGAACTCGTGGCCCGCTACAGCCGCCTGGACCTGGATGACGGCAACATCCTCGGTGGCCGCCAGCACGACCTGACCCTGGGCGCGAACTGGTACCTGACCAGCCACTTCAAGTTCCAGGCCAACTATGTGAAGGTCGACGCCAGCCGTCGCGGTGTGCACAGCACGCCGGAGATCTTCGAACTGCGCGCGCAGATGCACTTCTGACCCCTTCCACGTCAGGCCCCGGCGGGCGTGCATGCCMCGCCCGCCGGCCCTGCGTAGACTGCCGCCATGTACTGGCTCAGCCGCCACCGGATGCTGTTGCTGACCATCGCGGTGATGGTCGGTGGCACCGTGCTGTGCGCGATTGTCGCCGGCCACTATGCCTGGCGGCGTGCCCTGGGTGACGAAAGCAGCCAGGTGCAACGCCAGCTGCAGTTGTATGGCCAGGGCCTGCAGCAGCGCATCGACCGCTTCGGCACGTTGCCGCAGGTGCTGGCACTGGACCCGGACCTGCTGCACGCGCTGCGCGTGCCGCCCTCGCCCACCGAACGGCAGCGGCTGAACCTCAAGCTGCAACGCGCCAATGAGGTCACCCGCGCCTCGACCCTGACCCTGGTCGGCCACGACGGCGTGGCGGTGGCCGCCAGCAACTGGGACCAGCCGACCACCAATGTCGGCGAGAACTACAGCTACCGGCCCTATTACCGCCAGGCCCTGGCCCAGGGCCGTGGCCGCTTCTACGGCATCGGCATGACCACCGGCGTGCCCGGCTACTACCTGTCGCAGGCTATCGAGGAACATGGCCAGCGCCTGGGCGTGGTGGTGATCAAGGTCGAGCTGTCCGCACTGGAACAGGAATGGCTGAGCAGCCCCGACGTGGTGCTGGCCAGCGACGACCACGACGTGGTGTTCCTGGCCAACCGCGATGCGTGGCGTTACCGGCTGCTGCGGCCGCTGGGTGCCGATGAGCGCCGCGAGATGCTCGACGCCCGCCAGTACGCCGACCGCGCGCTGCAGCCATTGCGCGCGCGTACCGAGGACGTGCTGCCCGACGGCGGACGCATGGTGCGCCTGCTGGACCCCGCATTGCCGCAGCCGATGCTGTGGCAGAGCCTGGCGCTGCCTGCCGAAGACTGGAACCTGCATCTGCTGCACGATGCCAGTGCAGCCACTTCTGCCGGTCGCGCGGCCGCGCTCACCGGCGGTGCTGCGTGGCTTGCACTGGGCTTCCTGGTGCTGTTCGTGCAGCAGCGCCGGCGCCTGGCCAAGCACCGCCTGCGCAGTCGCCGCGAGCTGGAAACCCTGCTCAAGCAGCATGCGCAGGAACTGCGCACCGCACAGGATGGCCTGCTGCAGGCTGCAACCGACGCTGACAGCGGCCTCAGCCGCAGCCTGGCGCACCTGCCGCAGGGCGTGGTGGTGATCGACCGCGAACTGCGGCTGGTGGCATGGAATGCACGCTATCTGGAACTGTTCCGGTTCCCGGCAGACCTGGTGCGCGTGGGCCGGCCGATCGAGGAACTGTTCCGCTTCAACGCACGCCGTGGCCTGCTCGGACCCGGCCCAGTCGACGAGGCCATCGAGCGTCGCCTGAACCACCTGCGCAGCGGCCGCCCGCACATGCGCGAAAGCGAGAAGGATGACGGCACGGTGCTGGAGATCCGTGGCAATCCATTGCCCGACGGCGGCTTCGTCACCAGCTATGCCGACATCACCAGCTACAAGAACGCTGCTCGCGAACTGCGTTCTCTGGCCGATGCGCTGGAGCACCGCATCGCCGAGCGCACCCATGACCTGGACGAAGCACGCCGCGAAGCCGAGCAGGCCAACCGCTACAAGACCCGCTTCGTCGCCTCGGCGGTGCACGACCTGCTGCAGCCGCTCAACGCCGCGCGCATGTTCGTCTCGGTACTTCGCGGCAAACTGAGCGATCCCGCACAGCAGCAGACCAGCGACCATATCGATGCCGCATTGGCCGCGCAGGACGCGATCCTCAACAGCCTGCTCGACATCGCGCGGCTGGAATCAGGCAGCCTGCCCACCCGTGTGCAGGCGTTCCGGCTGGGCCCGCTGCTGCAGACGCTGGCGCGCGAGTTCGGTATCGCCGCGCAGTCACGAGGGCTGGTGGTCGACTGGATCGATACCGCTGCAGTGGTGGTCAGCGATGAAGCACTGCTGCGCCGCATCCTGCAGAACTTCCTGTCCAACGCACTGCGCTACAGCGAGCGCGGCCGCGTGCTGCTCGGCTGCCGCCGCCGCGACGGACTGCTGTGGATCGAAGTGCATGACCAGGGCCCGGGCATTCCGGACGCCTTGCAGGGCGAAATCTTCGAGGAATTCCGCCGCCTGCACGACGGCCAGCAACGGGGCGCTGGTCTCGGCTTGGCCATCGTCGACCGCATCGGCCGCCTGCTTGGCCATCCGATCCGGCTGCGCTCGCAGCTGGGCCAGGGCAGCGTGTTCGCGGTGGGCGTACCGTTGGGCGAGGCCAGCGCGATTCCTGCTACGGCACCCGCGCCGGTGCTGGTGCAGGAACCGGCCGCAGACAATCCGCTGCGCGGGCGCCGGGTGTGGGTGATCGACGACGATCCGCACGTCTGCGCGGCCAGCCGCGCGCTGCTGGAACGCTGGGGCTGCGAGGTGATGCTGGCCGATGGCCCGCAGGCCGCGCTGCAGCTGGCCAGTGTCGAAACGGTGCCGGAGCTGGTGCTGCTGGATGTGCGCATGGGTGATCACCACGGGCCGGTGTTGTATGAGACCTTGGCGGCGCTGTGGAAGGCGCGCCCGCCGGTGGTGCTGGTGACTGCAGAGCGCGATGCCGGGCTGCGCGAGATGGCCGCCGAGCGCGGCTGGGGGATGATGGCCAAGCCGGTGAAGCCACCGGCGCTGCGGGCGCTGATGAGTCAGTTGCTGATCCGCCATCGCGGGTAGTTTCCAGCCAACGGCGCAGCCCCTCGTGGGTGGTCGCGCAAAGCAGCTCATCGGTGGGGCCGGGTAGATGGGCTGCGCAGGGGACGCTGCAAGTACATCCCTGTAAGCTCGGTCGCCGCATCCATGCGGCTCACGCCCCTGCGCAGCCCATCTACCCGGCCACGGACAAGTTCCGTGCGCGTCCACCCACGGAGAAGAAAAAGAAGATCAAAAGCGGGCCGCTGCGCTGCGCTTGCTCGTGTAGAGCCGAGCCCATGCTCGGCTTCGAGGACCGGCCGGAAAGCAGCCGAGCGTGGGCTCGGCTCTACAAAAGGCGGCCTGCCAGGCTGCTTTTGCTTTTGATCTTCTTTTTCTTATCCGTGGGTGGCAGACCATCGGAATCTGTCAGCGGCCGGGTGGGTGTGTAGTGCGGGGTGTCCGCGCTACCCACCCGGCCAGCCACGGCACAAGTCGACTAACAGTCGACTCTACCTCTACCCTCCCACGAGGGGCTGCGCCGTTGGCGGGAAACTACAGCCCGGCGCCGGCGTCGCCTTCCGGCTCCAGCGCCTTCACCAGCACCGCTGCCTGGGTGCGGCTATGGCACTCGAGTTTCTTCAGGATCGCGGTGACATGCACCTTCACCGTGTTTTCCGCCAGCCCCAGCGTGTAGGCGATCTGCTTGTTGAGCAGCCCATCGGCCAGGCACAGCAGCACGCGAAACTGCTGCGGGGTCAGTTGCGCCAGGCGGCTGGCAAGCAACGCATCGGCCTCCGAACGCTCGGCGGCCATCGCCGGGAACCACAGGCCACCATCGAGCACCGCCTGCACGGCTTCGCCGATGGTCTCGGCCGGCGCAGACTTCGGGATGAAACCGGCCGCGCCGAACTGCTGGGCGCGGCGGATCACCCGCGGATGATCGTTGGACGAGAGGATCACCACCGGAATGTCCGGGTGCGAGCCGCGCACGTGCAGCAGCGCGGAGAAACCGTGCGCACCAGGCATGGTCAGGTCGAGCAGCACCAAGTCCACATCCGGATGCGCGTCGAGCGCGGCGGCAAGCGCATCGGCGCTGGCGACCTCGCGCACCTGCGCCAGCGGCAGGCTCTGCCGCAATGACTGCACCACCGCCGAACGCAGCAGCGGGTGGTCATCGGCGATCAGAATGGTGTATTCGCTCATGCCGCCATTGTACGGGCAGCAAACCGCGTCTGCCGGGCATGGCCCGACGCAACCAGAGCATCAGCGCCCTGCCGGCTCCACGCTGCTGCGCCAGGCATCGAGGAACTGACGGCGCTTGAGTGCATCCAGATACACCAGCAGGCCCGGACCCAGCTGGATCGGGCGGCGGCTGCGGCCGGGCGCATCGTCGCCACGTGCATTGCCGGTCACGATCGGCATCAGCCGCGCCTCGCGCGACAGCACCTGCTGGCCACGCGGTGACAACAGGTAGTCGAGGAAGCGTCGGGCTTCTTCCGGGTGTGGGCCGGTGCCTGGAATCACCGCGGTACGCAGCACCACCAGCGTGTAGTCCTCGGGCTCCACAATCGCCAGCGGGGCACCCGCGTCGATGCGCGCCTGCGCGTAGGAGCCGAGCACGTTGTAGACCAGCGACAGCTGTCCGCTGGCAACCTTGTCCAGCAGAACACCGGTGCGCTCTTCGCGCACCACGTCGTTGTCGCCCAGCGCGCCCAGCAACGCGCCAGCGATGCTGCCACGCTGCGCATCCTGGGTAGACAGCAGGTAGCCGACGCTGCTGCGCTCGATGTCATAGGTGCCGACCCTGCCGCGCAGGGGGGCGCCTTCGGCGCGCAGCCGGTCCAGCAGTTGCCGACGCGTATGCGGCACCTTCGCAGCCGACAGTGCGCGGGTGTTGTAGACCATCACCACCGGCTCGTAGCTGATGCCGAAGGCCTCGCTGCGCCACTGCGCCCAGGCTGGTAGCGCAGCGGTCTGCGCCGAACGATGCGGCAGCGCGTGGCCGTCGTTGACCAGTTTGGTCTGCAGGTCCATGCCGCTGGAGATCAGCAGGTCCGGCGATGCCGGTCCACCGCGGTCGTGCAGGTAACGCGCGTACAGGTCCTGGGTGATGATGTCTTCGTACACCACCTCGGTGCCGGGATGCAGGCGCTGGTAGTCGGCGATCACCACCGCGAACACTTCGATGTCGGTGGTGCCGTGGATGCGCAGCTGCGCGGTGGTTTTTCCCTGTGCCGGGAATCGGCGCACCTCGCCGGGTGCTGCCAGCGCCGGCAGGGCCAGCAACAGGGCCAGGGCAGTGGCGAACACACGGATCATGAACTGCTCCGGGGCAGGCGGATGGTGGCGATCAGCCCGCCTTGCGGGCGGTTGCTGAGGTCGATGCGACCGCCATGGCTGTCGACCACGCGCTTGACGATGGCCAGGCCGAGCCCGGCGCCGCCGGACGGCGCGCCTTCGCCACGGGCGAAGCGCTCGAACACGCGTTCGGCATCAGCAGGCGCGATGCCTGCGCCATGGTCGGCAATGGTCAGCACTGCCTGACCGCCTTCCACGGTCAGCGCGATCTGCAACGGGCCCTCGCCGCCGTACTTCAGTGCGTTGTCGACCAGGTTCTTGATCGCCTCGCGCAGCAGCAGCGCGTCGCCGTGCACCTGAACCGGCTCGGCGGTCATCGCAAGTTGCACGCGCGGTGCTGGGCCGGCCTGCGGCAGGGCTTCATGCAGGGCCTGGTGCACAGTCTCGGCCAGGTCCACCGCCGCAAAGCGCTGCAGATGCGAGCGATGGATCACGCTGGCATCGCTGAGCAGCTGGTTCAACAACCGGCTCATGTGGGTGGCATTGCGCTCGATCGCCTGCAGGCTGCGTCGCATGTCTTCCGGATCGTCATCATCCAGCGCCAGCTGTGCCTGCGCGCGCAGCGCCGCCAGCGGCGTGCGCATCTGATGCGCGGCCTCGGCCATGAACGCTCGCAGCGTCTCGTTGCTGCTGGACAGGCGCTCCATGAAGCGGTTCAACGCCGCTACCATCTGGTCCATCTCGCGCGGCACGCGCGCATCCAGCGGTTTCAGGTCGGACGGTTCGCGCCGCGACAGCTCGCGCTCCACCCGCACCAGTGGCCGGAACGCGCGATGCACGCCAAAGGCCACCAGCGCCAGCAGCAGGCCGGACAGCACACCGATCGCCAGCAATGCACGGTTGACCATGTCCTGCGCGACCGCTTCGCGCGCTCGCCGGGTCTGGCCGACCTGCACCTGTACCTCCCCCTGCGCCGAGGCGGCTGCGAAACTGCGGCCGACCACCACGAAGCGCACGGTCTCGCCGCTGTACGCCGCATCAAACAGCTGCGGTTGCGTGCCGGGCCGGCGCGGCGGCGGCGGCAGGTCGCCGTAGCCGGTGATCAGGTTGCCGCGGCTGTCGGCCACCCGATAGAACACACGGTCTTCCGGGGCCATCGCCAGCAGGTCCAACGCGGCATAAGGCAGATCGACCTGCCATTGGCCATCGACCAGGGCCACCGAATCGGCAATGGACAACGCCGAGGACACCAGCAGGTGATCGTAGGAACGGTTGGCGGCGCGCTGGCCATAGCCGCGCGCGGCAAACAGCAGGGCCACCGCGAACACCGCCAGCAACGCGCCGAGGTAGAGCAGCAGCGTGCGCCGCAGCGAGCCCGGTGCGGCATTCGCGGTACGCGCGTCAGCCATCGGCGTCGGCGCTGTCATCACTGGTTTCCAGCAGGTAGCCAACGCCGCGCACCGTGGTGATGCGCAGCGGTGCGCCTGCCAGCTTCTTTCTCAGGCGACCCACATACAGCTCGATTGCATTCGGGCCGGCTTCGTCGTCGAAGCCGAACAGGCCGTTGCCGATTTCGTCCTTGCCGACCACCTGGCCGAGGCGGCCGACCAGGATCTCCAGCAGCCGGTACTCGCGGTTGGGCAGTTCGATCGGTTCACCGTCGAGACTGACCCGGTGCGCCGCGTTGTCGAACTGGAAGCCACCGATCTGCACCACTTCGCTGGCCTGGCCACGCGCACGCCGCAGCAGCACGCGGCAGCGCGCTTCGAACTCGCGGAAATCGAACGGTTTGCCCAGGTAGTCGTCGGCGCCGACATCCAGCGCCTGCACACGGTCTTCGATGCCATCGCGTGCGGTCAGCATCAACACCGGCGTGCTGTCGCCGCGCTCGCGCATGCCGGCCAGCACGCGCAGGCCATCGAGCTTGGGCAGGCCGATATCCAGCACCACCAGGTCGAAGTTCTGGTAGCGCAGCACGCTGGCGGCAGCCAGGCCGTCGGCCTGCCAGTCCACGGCATGGCCACTGCGACGCATGCGACGGATGATCGCATCGGCCAGATCCGGGTTGTCTTCGACCAGCAGCAGGCGCATGGGCACGGGGGTGGGAGGGGAAACGAATGCTACCGCATGGTGCCGGGTCCGCCCGCCGGGCGTGGCCCGGCGTCCATTTACGCTGCACCGCACAAATTGCTGACAGGACGATGACAGCTACGACGACCCAGACTGCGGCCGCGCACCGTCCGGTGCCCACGATTGCCGCGCGCCTGGCGCGCACCTGGGAGGGTTTGTGGAATTCACGTTTGCCTGGCGGCGTCCTGCCGCCATGATGGCGCTGGCTGCCCTGTCGGCGCCAGCCTTCGCTGCCGAAGACGACCGTCCGGTCACCGCCACCCTGGGTGGCCGCCTGCACCTGGACTTCGCCACCTTCGACAACGACAACCGCGGCACCCCGAACAAGGACGACACCGAAATCCGCCGCGCGTGGGTTGACGTGTCCGGCAAGTTCTTCGTGGTCGACTACAAGCTGGAAGCCGATTTCTCCGGCGACCGCGTCGAGGCCAAGGACGTGTACCTGGCACGCCGCTTCGGCAAGGCCGGCAAGCTCACCGTCGGCCAGTTCAAGCAGTACTTCTCGCTGGATGACCGCACCAGCTCCAACTACGGCAGCTTCCTGGAGCGCGGCAACGCAGGAACCACGCTGGCGCCGCTGTACCGCCTGGGTGCGTCCTGGCAGGCCAATCCGGGTGATTTCACCTGGGCGGCCAGCGTCTACAGCCTGGAAAGCATCGACGCCTGGCAGGTGAAGGGCCGGGCCGCCGGTGGCCGCGTCACCTGGGCGCCCGCGCCCAGCGACGGCGACGTGCTGCACCTGGGTCTGTCGCTGGCCCGCGAGGCCTACGACAACCCCGGCAGCAATGGTACCCCGGGCCTGAAGATCCGCCCGCGCCCGGCCGGCCACCTGTCCGACGAAAGCCGCCTGACCCTGGTCGATTTCTCTGCCGGCCGCGATACCGACGTCAACAAGTGGTCGCTGGAATACGCGCAGGTGCGCGGCCCACTGTCCTGGCAGGGTGAATTCAGCGGTGCCACCTTCGACGACGGCGCCCAGCGGGGTGATGTGATGTCCGCCTACGGCATGCTCAGCTGGTTCGTCACCGGTGAAAGCCGCGCATACGATCGCAAGACCGGCCGCTTCGCACGGGTCAAGGACATCCGCCACAAGGCCGGTGCCTTCGAAGTGGCGCTGCGCTATGACCAGATGTGGGGCGCACAGCACCTGGATGGTGCGCCGGACCTGCGCCGCGGCAGCACCGAAGCCTGGACCCTGGGCGGCAACTGGTACCTGCGCGACAACCTGCGCTTCATGCTCAACGTGATCGAAAGCCGTAACCGCGACCGCCTGGCCGGGATGACGGTGGACCGCACGCGCGCGGTCACCGGGCGCCTGCAGTACGACTTCTAAGCCTGATACCCCGGGCATGCCGCCCGGGCCCCTTCCACGTCCCCACGTCCTGTTTTCGCAAGGAGTCCGCAGATGATGCTGAGCATCCTCGGCTTTGGCATGGTCATTACGTTCATGTACTTGATCATGAGCAAGCGCCTGTCGCCACTGGTCGCCCTGATCACCATCCCCATCCTGTTCGCGCTGATCGGAGGCTTCGGCGCCGGCATCGACGAGATGATGCTGGAGGGCATCAAGAAGATCGCGCCGACCGGTGTGATGCTGATGTTCGCCATCCTCTACTTCGGGGTGATGATCGACGCCGGCCTGTTCGATCCGCTGGTGCGGGTGATCCTGCGTTTCGTCAAGGGCGATCCGATGAAGATCGTGTTTGGCACCGCGGTGCTGGCGATGCTGATCTCGCTCGACGGTGATGGCTCGACCACCTACATGATCACCGTCTCGGCGATGCTGCCGCTGTACCAGCGGCTGGGTATGAACGCGCTGAACATGACCTGCGTGACCATCCTTGCCGGCGGTGTGATGAACCTGACCCCGTGGGGCGGCCCGACCGCACGCGCGGCCACCGCGCTGCACGTGGACCCGGCCGACGTGTTCGTGCCGCTGATCCCGTCGATGGTGATCGCCTGTGCCGGCGTGCTGCTGCTGGCCTGGTACCTGGGCCTGAAGGAACGCCGCCGCCTCGGCGTGGTGACCCTGCCCAAGGGCGGCAGCTGGATGGACAGCAGCGTGTCCGACGACAGCAATGCGCTGCCGACCGTGGAAGATGCCGAAGACATCAAGCGCCCGAAGCTGCTGTGGGTGAATCTGGCGCTGACCGTGGCGCTGATGACCGCGCTGATCATCGGCGTGCTGCCGATGCCGGTGCTGTTCATGGTCGGCTTCGCCATCGCGCTGGTGATCAACTACCCGAACCTGGCCGAACAGCGCCGCCGTGTGGTCAACCACGCCGGCAACGTGCTGTCGGTGGTGTCGCTGATCTTCGCCGCAGGCATCTTCACCGGCATCCTCAACAACACCGGCATGGTGGAGGCGATGTCGCACAGCTTCCTGGCGGTGATTCCGGAATCGTGGGGCCCGTACCTGGCGGTGATCACCGCCGTGGCGTCGATGCCGTTCACCTTCTTCATGTCCAACGACGCGTTCTACTTCGGCGTGCTGCCGATCCTGTCCGAGGCGGCCAGCAACTATGGCATTACCCCGGTGGAAATGGCGCGCGCCTCGCTGGCCGGGCAGCCGGTGCACCTGCTCAGCCCGCTGGTGCCGTCCACCTACCTGCTGGTGGGCCTGGCCAAGGTCGAATTCGCCGACCACCAGAAGTTCACCCTGAAGTGGGCCATCGCCATCTCGATGCTGCTGATGATCGGCAGCCTGCTGTTCGGCCTGTATCCCCTCGCCGCCTGACCCTTTGCCAAGGAGCCTTCTGCAATGACGCTTCGAATCGCTTACGTCACCAGTGGAATGGGCAGTGTCGGCACTGCCATCTGCCAGAGCCTGGCCCGCAGCGGCCACACCGTGGTTGCCGGCTGCGCGCCGAACTCACCGCGCAAGGCCAACTGGCTGCGCGAGCAGCGCGAACAGGGCTTTGACTTCATCGCCTCCGAAGGCAACGCCACCGACTGGGCTTCGACCAGCGCCGCGTTCGCCAAGGTGCGTGCCGAGGTCGGCGAGGTGGACGTGCTGGTCAACAATTCCGGTGGCAGCCGTGATCTGCTGTTCCGGCAGATGACGGTGGAAGACTGGAACGCGGTGATCGCCTCCAACCTCAATTCGCTGTTCAACCTGACCAAGCAGGTGGTCGATGGCATGGCCACGCGGGGCTGGGGCCGCATCATCAACATCGGCTCGGTCAGCGCCCACAAAGGCCAGATCGGCCAGGTGAACTACGCCACCGCCAAAGCCGCGATGCACGGTTTCAGCCGCGCACTGGCCGCCGAAGTCGCCTCGCGCGGGGTCACCGTCAACACGCTCTCGCCCGGCTACATCGCCAGCCAGGCGATCAGCAGCTTCCCGCCGGATGTGCTGGACCGGCTGGCGGCTTCGGTGCCGGTGCGCCGCCTCGGCCGCCCCGAGGAAGTGGCCGGCCTGTGCGCCTGGCTGGCCTCGGATGAAGCCTCGTATGTGACCGGCGCCGACTATCCGGTCAACGGTGGCCTGTACATGGGTTGAGCCCGTCTCCACGCAAGGCGTGGACCGCCTCCCCCACGGAGTGCGCGGGGCCGGTGAACCTTCGCTTGCGAGGGGGATCCGGCCCCTTTTTGTTTCTGCATTTTCGGGACGTATTGCCCGATACATCGGCAGAACCGGTGCTATACCTGCCAACGCTCGCCGAGCCCGATGGATGAACGGCCGGAATCGCGGATCAAGGAGGTTGGCATGCGTGCATTGCTGATTGCGCTTCTCGTGGTCGCCACCCCGCCACTGGCGGCCACCCCACCTGCTGCCACTGCGGAAGAGGCGGATGCAACCTGGCGGCTCGTGGAGCGCTGGTCCTTGCAGCTGGCACGCTCTGACCTTGTCGCGCAGCTATCACCCCTGGCTCCGGCCGGCTCGCGTTCGGAAGCAAGAATGGGCCGGGGCGACAGCGCCACCATCGATCTGGCGCCATTCGTGGTCGCTGGGAGGATCAAGGGGCCCTCTGGCCAGATCTACACCGACGCGTCGGGGCGAATCATCAAAGGCATTACGCTGCGGCTGAGCGGCGCCTGCATCTCGCGAAAGCAGATGGGTCGTCGCTACCCCGACTTCAATGTCCTTTCCGTGCCGTCAGGGCATAGCCTGGACGAGTCGACGGTGTTGGGCACAGTAGTGAACGGCATCCAGATCGGGTTCTCATTCTCCGAACATGACCGCGACTGCATGGACCAGCTCAAATTGAGCTGGCCTGGGGAGCGCTTCTGATTCCCACCGGCCTACCACCATGACGAACATGTTGCAGGACACGCACCACTGCCCTGCACCGTTCGTTGGTTTTTCGTAAAGAAGGTTTCATGTTCCGTTCGCATAGTGGCCATGCACCGCGCACGCGTGCCGGTGACCACCCCCAATGCAACGGACCACCATGCAGACCCGACACCTGACGATCGCCGTGGCGATCGCGCTCTCCGCCGCCAGCGCACATGCCGCCACCGTGGCCGACACCGGCGCCAACGCCAGCACCGAAGCCGCACTGAGCGCGCAGACGCTGGATACCGTCTCCGTGATCGGCCAGGGCGAGACCCGCCAGGTACAGCGCATTACCGCCGTCGACAAGCAGGTGCTGCCGCCGGGCACCAGTGGCCAGAAGATCCTCGACCGCCTGCCGGGCGTGTCGGTGCAGTCCAACGATGCCTTCGGCGCCAACGAAGAATCGCAGACCATCAGCCTGCGCGGCTTCGACAAGAGCCGCCTGGGTTACACGCTTGATGGCATTCCGCTGGGCGACAACAGCTACGGCAACTACAACGGCCTGAGCATCGCCCGCGCGATCATCGCCGAGAACCTGGCCGGCGCCGAACTTTCGCAGGGCATCGGTTCGCTCGGTGTTGCCTCGACCAGCAACCTGGGTGGCACCATCCAGTACTTCTCGATGGATCCGTCCACCGAGTTCGGTGGACGCGCCAGCGTCACCGTGGGTGACAACAACCAGCGCCGCGGCTACCTGCGCGTGGATACCGGTGACATCAACGGCTTCTCGGCCTATGTCTCTGGCGTGCACCAGGACCAGGACATGTGGGCCGCGCCGTACCAGAACCAGACCACCCGCCAGTTCAACGCCAAGGCGGTGTGGAACGTGGGCGATCACCGCTTCGGTGCCTTCGTGGCCACCTCGCGCGCCAGCCAGGCCAACTACGCCTACCTGTCCAAGGACATGCTGGCACGCGGCCTGGGTTACGACTGGAACATCTATGCGCCGGACTGGGACCGCGCCGTGGCGGCCGCGTACTGCGCGCCGGGCACCTTCAACAAAGCGCGGTGTGCGTTCAGTGGCGGTGTCAACAGCATCGACGATGCCTACTACCAGAGCCGAGCGCTGCGCGACGACAACCTGTATTCGGTTGATGCCGACCTGCGCCTGGGTGAGCAGGGGCGCCTGAAGCTGCTGGCCTACCATCATGACAACCGTGGCCAGGGCCACTGGTGGGCACCGGGCCAGCCGTCCTACCCGGGCACCGACAAGATGCTGCCGATCTCCATCCGCAGCACCAATTACACGATCAACCGCGATGGCCTGACCGCCGCGCTGTCGTGGACGGTGGGCATCCACGAGCTGGAAGCCGGCCTGTGGTACGAGCAGAACGACCATAACGTCTCGCGCAACTTCTACTACATCAGCGGCCCGTTCCTGGACGACCTGTACCTGAAGAACCCGGACCGCCTGTTGTTCAACCAGGACTTCGACATCCGCACGCGCCAGTTCTACGTGCAGGACCGCATGCGCTTCCTCGATCAGCGCCTGACCGTGGACGTCGGCATCAAGAGCCCGAACACCCGCATGCGCGCCACCGCCAAGCCGGGTGTGGAAACCAGCATCGCTTCGGGTACGCTGACCGCCAAGGAATCGGTGCTGCCGCAGGTAGGCCTGGGCTTCAAGCTCAACGCCAACAACGAGCTGTTCGCCTCGTACGCCGAGAACATCGCCGCGTTCGTCGGTGGTGGCAGCGGTGGCCCGCTGCAGGTGTCGCCGGAATCGTTCGCGGCCAGCGCCGGGCTGGAGCCGGAGAAGTCGAAGAGCCTGGAAGCCGGCTTCCGCACCTTCGGTGAGAAGTACCAGGCCTCGATCGCCGCGTACAACGTCAAGTTCGACAACCGCCTGCTGTCGCTGAACCCGTGTTCGAGCATCGAAGTGGGCACGCGCCCGGAGTGCGTGACGCGCTTCATCAACGTCGGTTCGGTGAAGAGCCACGGTGCCGAGCTGACGTTCATCCTCAAGCCGATCGACGGACTGCAGTGGTACAACGCGCTGTCCTGGAACAAGACCACCTACGAGGATGACTACACCTCGGGCGGCGCAATCGTGCCGGTGGCCGGCAAGATCACGGTGGATACGCCGCAGCGCATGGCCTCCAGCGAGATCAGCTGGAACCGCGATGGCTTCTTCGCCAGCCTGCGTGCCAAGTACACCGGCAAGCGCTACTACACCTACACCAACGACCAGTCGGTACCGGGCGTGACCACCTTCGACGCCGGTGCGGGCTACGACTTCGGCCAGGGCCTGGGCCTGCGCAACGTGCGGGTGTCGTTGAATGCGACCAACCTGACCAACAAGCGCTATGCGGGCCAGCTGAGTTCGTTCGCACCGACCGATCCGAAGGGCACGCGGTATGCGATCCATGCGAGCGCGCCGCGCCAGCTGTTCATGACGGTGGCGGCGGAGTTCTAAGTCAGAAGCGTTGCCCCGCGGCGTCTTGATTGTCGTCGGGGGGCAGGGCCGGATGGGCCGGCGCAGGACACGCCGTGAACCCATCCATGGGGGCTCGATGGCGCCATCCATGGCGCCAACGGTCCTGCGCCGGCCCATCCAACTCTGCTCGACGGTTTCCCGCGCCACGGTGCGGAGGGCAAAGAAGAGCAGAAGCAAAGAGCCGGGCATTGCCCGGCTCTTTGCTTTTCAAGCGCAATCCCTCTGGTGGACCTGCTACCGCGCCCGCAGGAATCTGTCTGGAGGAGGCGGGGCCCCCTGGCCAGGACCGTTGGCGCCATGGATGGCGCCATCGAGCACCATGGAGGGGCTTTTGCGTGTCCTGGCCAGGGTGCCCCGCCTCCTCCCCACCGATAGCAGGCAGGCGCTGGAGGGGCCGCCAACGCCTTTCATTCCGGCGCCAGCTGGTCCATCCGTATCCGGTTGGCGAACAGCGAGAACGCCAGCATGCCGGCCAGGCCGTTCGCCCGGCTCATCCAGTGCGGCAGCCAGCGCGGCGGCTTCAGCACCCCCGCATCGAACAACGGCGCGAACGCAATCGCGTCGGTCAGACTCATCTTGCCCGCGAACAACCAACGGCAGACCTGCAGGCGATCCTCGGCCAGCATGTGGCGGAAGAACGTGTGCACCGACACCAGGCCGCGCAGGTACACCGTGTCCTTGGTAAAGGCCAGGCCGCCACTCGGCGGTACCCCACGGAACACGCGTTGTGCCGAAGCGAAGCTCTCCTCGGCGTTCTGCCCGGCATCGCAGAAGTAACGGAACACCTCGATGAAGTCGGCACCTTCGCGCGCCATCGCAATCGCTTCGGTACGCAGGCTGATGCGCTTCAGGCGCTCGATGTCGATGCTGCCAGTGATCTGCTCGGCAAACGTCGCCAATCCTTCCTGGGTCGCGGTCACCCGTGGCGACGACAACGCCAGGCTGGGCAGCACTGGCTGTTCGCGGCCATTCAATGCGGTCAGCGAATGCACCAGCGCTTCGTGGTGGAACAGCTGCGCGCGGTCGTAGGCGCTGAAGCGCGCACTGGTGCGCAGGCGGATGCGGGTCGGGCCGGCAGCGGCCTTGGACACCAGCTCCGGATCCAGCTGCACCTGGATGATGCGCGATTCGAAGAACGCATCCAGGTCATTCTGCAGCTGCAGCTGCAGGGCAATGGCCGAGACCGGCACCTGCTCTTCCGGCGCCAGCAGTTCGTGATCGAGTTCGGCAGCAATCTGGATGAAGTGACGCGCCGCTTCGCGCGTGCTCGGGCCATTGCCTGGCAACGGCTGCTCGGGCGCGCCGAACAGCTGCACCGAACAGGTATCGACCGCCGCGGTTCCCAGACCTTCCAGCAGCTGTGCGGCCAGGTCCCAGCTCTGCGCCGACTGACGCACGTAGTGGCCCAGCGGATGGCTGTCGTCACAGTCCGCAGAGATCGCAGCCAGCGCGCGGCGCTCTTCGCTGAAATCCAACCGCGGATAGTCGACCTTGGGGAGCACCGGCTGGCCGCGCGCCACGCTGTCCAGGAAGGGTGCCTGCAGCGTTGCCGGCCAGCTGGTCAGGCCCAGCAGGCGGATGCCCCCCACGGCCTCGACCAGGCGCGCATCGAGCGCTGCATGGTGGGCCACGTCACGGTCCAGCGTCGCGGTCGGTTCCATGGGCGGACTATAGCGCCCTGCCCTTGCTTTGGTGGGTGCCAACCTTGGTTGGCATCCACCGAAGGCGGGCTTTGGACACCTCCGTGCCAACCAAGGTTGGCACCCACCAGGAGCAGGTTTCCGGTACTACGGGATCAGCGCCTACGCGGCTTGCCGGCCGGGCGGAACTGCTGGCCCTTGCCCTTCCTGCCGCCGCGCTCCTGCGCGGTCTCAGCCTGGCGCACGGCCAGCTTGGCAGCAGCGGCGGCCACTTCGTCCTTCAGCTTGAAGTAGTTCAGCAGGCGGCTCTCTTCGATCTCACCTGCCTCGATCGCTGCACGCACGGCACAGCCCGGTTCCTGCTGGTGCTTGCAGTCGTTGAAGCGGCACTGTGCGGCCAGCGCTTCGATATCGGCGAAGCCGCCTTCGGACAGCGTCTCTTCACCGGTCGGCTTCAGCTCGCGCATGCCGGGGGTGTCGATCAGGCAGGCGCCGGTCGGCAGCGGCATCAGCGCACGATGGGTGGTGGTGTGGCGGCCGCGCGAATCGTTGGCACGCACCGCGTTGGTCTTCATCCGCTGCTCGCCGAGCAGGGTGTTGGTCAACGTGGACTTGCCGGCACCGGACGAGCCCACCAGCACCACGGTGCGGCCCGGGCCCAGCCACGGTTGCAGCACGGCAACGCTGTCGGCATCCAGGCCGTTGATCGCATGCAGGGCGATGCCCTGCATCTCCAGCTCTTCCAGCACCGCCAGCGCGTCTTCGCTGTACTCGGTCTGGTCAGCCTTGGTCAGCACCACCACCGGCTCGGCACCACCACCGCCGACCAGCAGCAGGTAGCGTTCGATGCGCCTCGGATTGAAGTCGGCATCCAGGCCGCAGACGATGAACACCGTATCGATGTTTGCTGCGATCACCTGCTGGTGGTAATGCTCGCCGGCCGCACCGCGCTTGATCGCGGTACGCCGCGGCAGCAGCGCGACGATGCGGATGCCATCGAGCAGCACCCAGTCACCCACCGCCGGCCGTTCATGGCTGGGGAAGCGTGGGCGTTGCCATTCCGGCAGCGATTCGGCCTTGATCGAGGCGTCCGGACCATCGGCCACCACGTAGTGGGTGCGGTGCTGTTCGATCACCCGTGCCGGGCGGGCCTGCGGGTGTGCGGCCATCGCGGCCTGCCAGTCGGCCTGCTGCGCCGGGCCCGGCCAGGGCCAGCCGATGGTCTGCAGGGCGGTGAAATCGGGGGTCTGGGTCATCGCCACCATTCTACCCGTGCCGATGCCCTGCCAGCCCAACAACGGCAAGCCCTGCGCCCTTGCCATGCAGTGCAGCAATTCCGGTAGGATGGAAGCCCCATGCCATTTGACGGCCCAGCTCCCATGTCCACCACCTCGCCCAAGCCCCTGGCCATCCGCGAGCGCCTTTCCGAAGTGCGCTACGAAATCCGCGGAGAACTGGCGCGGCGAGCCCGGGAACTGGAGGCGCAGGGCCGCAAGCTGATCAAGCTCAACATCGGCAATCCGGGCGCTTTCGGTTTCCGCGCGCCCGAGCACCTGCAGCACGCGATCGCCGACGACATGGGCCGCACCGACCCCTACACCCACCAGCAGGGCCTGCCGGTGGCGCGCGAAGCCATCGCCAGCTACTACGCCCGTCGTGGCGCGCCCGATGCACACCCGGACCGCGTCTTCCTCGGCAACGGCGTCAGCGAGCTGATCGACCTGTCGCTGCGTGCGCTGCTCAACCCGGGCGATGAAGTGCTGGTGCCCTCGCCCGACTACCCGCTGTGGTCGGCTTCGACCATCCTCAACGATGGCCGCCCGGTGTACTACCGCTGCGCGCCGGAGAACGGCTTCCAGCCAGACCCGAGCGAGATCGAGACGCTGGTCTCTTCGCGCACCCGCGCCATCGTGCTGATCAATCCGAACAATCCCAGCGGCGCCAGCTACCCGCGCGAACTGCTGGAGCGCGTGGTGGAGATCGCGCGCCGCCACAACCTGCTGCTGCTGGTCGATGAGATCTACGACCAGATCCTGTACGACGATGCGGTGTTCCAGCCGGTCGCGCCGCTGGCCGGCGACCATCCGTGCCTGACCTTCAGCGGCCTGAGCAAAGTGCACCGGGCCTGCGGCTGGCGCGTGGGCTGGGCCCATCTCAGCGGCGACGATGCCCGCCTGGGTGACTTCCGCGCCGCGCTGGACCTGTTGGGCGCGCTGCGCCTGTGCGCCAACGTGCCGGGCCAGTACGCCATCGAGGCGGCGGTGAACGGTCCGGACACCATCTCCGAGCTGTGCACGCCAGGCGGCCGCCTGTATGAAACCCGCCGCGCGGTGATCGAGGCCTGCGAAGCCAGCGAGCACCTGTCGCTGGTCGCGCCGGCCGGCGCGCTGTATGCGTTCCCGGCCGTGGTTGGTGCCGCTGCGAAGGGCTTCGACGACCACACCTTCGCGCTGGACCTGATGAACAACGAAGGCGTGCTGGTGGTGCCGGGCTCAAGCTTCAACGTGCCCTACCGCCATCACTTCCGCGTGACCCTGATGCCGGAAGCCTCGGTGATGCGCGATGTGTTCGCCCGCATCGACCGCGTGCTGGCGCGCCGTGCCGAGGACGCGACCAAGGTCGTGCCGATGAAGCCGCGCCGCTCGGTGGCCTGAGCCGTGGCGTTGTCCTACCTGGCGCTGGGCGACTCGTACACCATTGGTGAAGCGGTTGCGTTTCAAGGCCGCTGGCCGCACCAGCTGGCCGCCGCGCTGCGTGCGCAGGGCATCGACCTGTCCGACCCGCAGACCATTGCGACCACCGGCTGGACGACCGACGAACTCCACGCGGGTATCGACGCGACCGCACCGCAGGGTCCGTTCGATTTCGTCAGCCTGCTGATCGGCGTCAACAACCAGTACCGCGGGCGCCCGCTGGACGAGTACCGCAGCCAGTTCCAGGCCCTGCTGGAACGTGCGATCGGCTTCGCCGACGGTGATGCCGGCCGCGTGCTGGTGCTGTCCTTCCCCGATTGGGGTGCCACCCCGTTCGGCGCCGGCAGTGGCCGCGACCTGGCCGCGATCGAGATCGAGACCGACGAGTTCAATGCCGCCGCCGAGGTGATCAGTACCCGGCACGGTGTGGCCTTCGTCGACATCACCGACATCAGCCGCGCGCAGGGCGAAGACCCGACGATGATCGCCGAGGACGGCCTGCATCCTTCAGCACGGATGTACGCGCTGTGGAGCGCGCGCGCGCTGCCGGTTGCCGCGCATCTGCTTGGCGGCACGGACTGAGACGATGGATGGCACGCCACGGAACGGCACGCCCCTGCCCTGCACTCCCCTGACGGCCCCGCAGGCCCGCTTGATCGCCGAAGCGTTCCGCCCGGCGAAGGCCTGGGGCAGCCGCCGCGACTACTACTACACCCGCGGCAAGCTCGGCAGCGATCCGCTGTACGACGGCGTGATGCAGCATCTGCCTGACGACGGGCAGCCGGTGCTGGACCTCGGCTGCGGGCTGGGCCTGTTCGCCCATGTACTGCGCCAGCGCGGCGGCACCCAGCGCTACCTGGGCGTGGACGTGGATGCCGGCAAGATCGCCCGCGCGCAACGCGCCGCCGCCGAGCTGCATGACGTGCGCTTCGACTGTGTGGACGTGCAGGCACCACTGCCGGCGCAGGCCGGGCACGTCCTGCTGCTGGACGTGCTGCAGTACCTGGATGCGGGCCCACAGCAGGCACTGCTGCGCGCGGCCAGTGCGCGGGTGGCCCCCGGCGGCTGCCTGTTGCTGCGCACGCCGCTGGCCACCGGCGATGGCCGCGACCGCACTACCCGGGTGGCGGACCGGCTTGCCTGGCTGGTCGGCTGGATGGGCACGCGGCCGCGCCACTACCCCGATCCAGAGGTGCTGCAGACCACGCTTGCCGAAGCGGGATTGCAGGCAACCGCCCCCCGGCCGCTGCATGGGCGCACGCCGTTCAACAGCTGGCTGCTGGTGGCCGAACGCCCTGAGGTGTAGAGCCGAGCCCACGCTCGGCTGCTCTCCGACGCTTTCCGGTGCTGCGCACCGCCGCCCGAGCATCGGCTCGGGCGCTACAGGATGATCGCCTGCCCCTGTAGAGCCGAGCCCACGCTCGGCTGCTCTCCGACGTTTTCCGGTGCTGCGCACCGCCGCCCGAGCATCGGCTCGGGCGCTACAGGATGATCGCCTGCCCCTGTAGAGCCGAGCCCACGCTCGGCTGCTCTCCGACGTTTTCCGGTGCTGCGCACCGCCGCCCGAGCATCGGCTCGGGCGCTACAGGATGATCGCCTGCCCCTGTAGAGCCGAGCCCACGCTCGGCTGCTCTCCGACGTTTTCCGGTGCTGCGCACCGCCGCCCGAGCATCGGCTCGGGCGCTACAGGATGATCGCCTGCCCCTGTAGAGCCGAGCCCACGCTCGGCTGCTCCATGCGGAGCGAGTCCGGCACTACGAGGCCGGCAGTTGCGCCTTCAAGCCGCGCTCGTCCAGCGCCTGCAGCACGCGCTCGATGATCGCCAGGTTGTGACCGTGGGCGGCGCCTTCATGCAGCAGCACGATGGCGCCGGGGCGCAGGTCGGGCAGCAGCCGCGCCAGCACGCCCTCCGGCGTGCAGCCGACGCCGTCGTAGCCACGGGCACTCCAGCCCACGCGCAGCAGGCCCTGGGCCTTCAACACCGGCGCCACGAACGGATTGGTCATGCCCACCACCGAGCGGTACCAGCGCACTGGATGGCCACCCAGGGACTGCAGCGCGTGCTGGCAGCCTTCGATCTCGGCACGCATCGCGGCCGGGCCCAGCCGCCAGAAGCGTGCCTGCGGATGGCTGTGGCTGTGATTGCCCAGGTCGTGGCCACGGCGCAGGATCTCGGTCACCAGTTCCGGCTGTGCCAGCGCACGTTCCCCCACCAGGAAGAAGGTGGCGCGCGCCTGGTGGCGGTCCAGCAGGTCGAGCACGGCGCGGGTTTCCGGGCCGGGGCCGTCATCGATGGTCAGCCATACCGTGTTGCCGGCCTCCGGCAGCCGGCTCAGCACCGGCGCATAGAAGCGGCTGTTGGGCAGGAACACCGGCACCATGAACACTGCGTGGCTGACCACCATCAGCGGCAGGCCCCACTGCCAGCCCGCCAGCGCCCAGACCAGGATCACGGCCAGCTGCGACGCCACCAGCCAGGGCAGCCAGCGCCAGGGGCGGGCCGGGATGCGATGCAATGTTCCTGCGTTGCTCATCCCCCATGATGCCATGGGGGTTAGAATTGATGATTCGAATTCCCGGAAACCCGACGTCCATGTCCCTCGATCCCGCTCTGCGTTCGCGCATCGAATCCATTCTCAACGCCAACCGCGTCGTGCTGTTCATGAAGGGCCAGCCGTCCATGCCGCAGTGTGGTTTCTCGGCAAAGGCCGTGGGCGCCCTGCAGGACCTCGGCGTTGAGTTCGCCCACGTCAACGTGCTGGCCGATCAGGAAATCCGTGAAGGCATCAAGGCCTACGGCGACTGGCCGACCATCCCGCAGCTGTACATCGACGGCGAGCTGGTCGGCGGCAGCGACATCGTGCTGCAGATGGCCGCCAGCGGCGAGCTGAGCAGCGTGCTGGGCCTGGCCGCACCGGACCGCACCCCGCCGAGCATCACCGTCACCCCGGCCGCCGTGGAAATGCTCAAGGGCGCGCTGGCCGACGCCCCCGGCGCCGCCCTGCAGCTGAGCATCGACGCCGGCTTCCAGCCGAACTTCCAGCTGGCCCCGCACGATGAAGGCGCGATCGCGGCCGAGTCCAACGGCCTGCGCGTGCAGTTCGACCTGGCCAGCGCGCGCCGCGCCAACGGCATCACCATCGACTGGGTGGACGACATCCGCGGCAAGGGCCTGGCGATCGACAACCCGAACGCGCCCAAGCCGGTGCAGGAAATCAGCGTGCGTGATGCCGACGACCTGGTGCGTGCCGGCAACATCACCCTGGTGGACGTGCGCCCGGCCGACGAACGCGCCATCGCAGCGGTCGGCGTACCGTTCAGGAGCTTCGACGGCAACGGCCGTGCCGACCTGGAAGCCCTGCCCAAGGACACCGCGCTGGCCTTCCTGTGCCACCACGGCGGCCGCAGCGCACAGGCTGCCGAGCAGTTCCGTGCACTGGGCTTCACCAAGGTGTTCAACGTCACCGGCGGCATCAATGCCTGGTCTGAAGACGTGGACAACGGCGTGCCGAAGTACTGATCGGCACTGAAAAAGGGGACGGACGGAATTAAGTCGTTTGTGGCATAAACGACTTAATTCCGTCCGTCCCCTTTTTCTTATCCGGCAAACCCGCCTTCGGCCAGGTAATCCAGCTCTTCTGCCGTGGGGAAACGACCGAGCACGGCGTTGCGGTGCGGGAAACGGCCGAAGCGACGGATGATGTCGCGGTGCAGTTCGGCGTACTGCAGGTATTCCTTGTCACCCAGCACGTCGAACATCGCTACCGAACGATCCTGGTCCAACGGATCCTCGGAGTGCTCGAACGGCAGGTAGATGAAAGCACGCAGCTTGGGGACCAGCTGCAGGTCCAGCCCTTCCTCGATCGCGCGCATGGCGTAGTGCCGCGCCAGGCCATCGGTGGCATAGGAATGGGCAGTGCCCCGGAAGCAGTTGCGCGGGAACTGGTCCAGCAGCAACATCAGGGCCAGCGCCCCTTCGGCACTGCCCAGCCAATGCTCGCGCGCGCGCGAAGCAGCGGCGAAATGCTCATCCAGGAACAACTGGCGGAACTGCGCGTCGAACGCGTCGTCGCGGGCGAACCACTTCGCAGGGCCCGCCTCCTTCCAGAATTCCACCACTTGCGCGGCAACGTCCATCACCTACTCCCAGGCCCGGACGCCCCGCGCCCGGCCTTCATCATCATTCGTCAAAGCGCAGGTGGCGGACCGACTTGCCGTTGCGCCGGATAAGCTTAAGCGCCTCGATACCGATCTGGATATGGTTTTCCACGAACTGGGAGCTGACCTTGGCATCGGAGGCCTCGGTCTTGACCCCGTCAGGGATCATCGGCTGGTCCGAGACCAGCAGCAGCGCGCCACTGGGGATGTGGTTGGCAAAGCCGGCGGCGAACACCGTGGCCGTCTCCATGTCGATGGCCATGCAGCGCATCGCCCGCAGCCGCTCCTTGAAGGCCTCATCGTGTTCCCAGACCCGGCGGTTGGTGGTGTAGACCGTACCCGTCCAGTAGTCGTGGCCGAGGTCGCGGATCATGGTCGAGACCGCACGCTGCAGCGCGAACGCCGGCAACGCCGGTACTTCCGGCGGCAGGTAATCGCCCGAGGTACCCTCGCCCCGGATCGCAGCGATCGGCAGCACCAGGTCGCCCAGCTGGTTCTTGCGCTTGAGGCCACCGCACTTGCCCAGGAACAGCACCGCCTTGGGCATCACCGCCGACAGCAGGTCCATGATGATCGCGGCATTGGGGCTGCCCATGCCGAAGTTGATCATGGTGATGCCGTCGATCGTGGCGCTGGCCATCGGCCGGTCCAGGCCGATGACGGGCGCACCGGTCAGCTCGGAAAAGGTGTGCAGGTAGCCGCCGAAGTTGGTCAGCAGGATGTGCTGGCCGAACTGGTCCAGGGGCACGCCGGTATAGCGCGGCAGCCAGTTGTCGACGATTTCCTGCTTGCTCTTCATGGGCGGTCCGGTACGGCGGGGACCGGGTATTTTCGGCCAGCAGGGCGGTGCCGTCGAGATGGCGACGTCCAGCCTGTGAAGAAGGTCACTTGGCAAGCTGGCGGCTACCCGGCTAGCTTCGGCGGTTGGACCAAGCCGCAAGGGGAACTGCATGGCATCGACGTTGTTGCGCGCCGGGGTGGCCCTGGCGCTGCTTTCATTGAGCACGGCTCCTGCGGTGGGCGCCTCGCGCTTCGTCGCCGACCCCTACCCCAGCACCTACCAGGCCCATCCCGATGCGCCGGTACTGATCCAGAACGCTACCGTGCTGACCGGCACCGGCCAACGCCTGGACAACGCCGACGTGCTGCTGCGCGATGGCCGTATTGCTGCCGTCGGTCCCCAGCTGCAGGCCGATGCCGGTATCACCCGCATCGATGCGCATGGCAAATGGGTCACCCCCGGCCTGATCGACGTGCACTCGCACCTGGGCGTGTACCCCAGCCCCGGCGTCGGCGCGCACAGCGACGGCAACGAGATGACCGCGCCGGTCACCGCCAACGTCTGGGCCGAACACTCGGTGTGGCCGCAGGACCCGGGCTTCGCTACCGCGCTGGCCGGCGGCGTGACCAGCATGCAGGTGCTGCCGGGCTCGGCCAACCTGGTCGGTGGCCGTGGCGTGACCCTGAAGAACGTACCGGCCATCACCTACCAGGCGATGAAGTTTCCCGGCGCACCGTGGGGGCTGAAAATGGCCTGCGGCGAGAACCCCAAGCGGGTCTACGGCGAAGGCAAGGGCGTGACCCCGGCCACGCGGATGGGCAACGTGGCCGGCTACCGCGCGGCCTTCATTGATGCCGCCGACTACATCGCCAAGAACAAACCCAAGCCGGCCAAGCGCAAGGGCTGGTTCGGCAGCGACAAGGGCGACAGCGCCGGTGATGCCGGCGGCAAGCGCGATCTCAAGCTGGACACGCTGGCCGGCGCGATCGAAGGCGACATCCGCGTGCACATCCACTGCTACCGCGCCGACGAGATGGCCACCATGCTCGATCTGGCCAAGGAATTCGGCTTCAAGGTGGCCGCTTTCCACCACGGCGTGGAGGCCTACAAGCTGGCCGACCGGCTGGCCGCCGACGGCGTCTGTGGTGCGCTGTGGACCGACTGGTGGGGCTTCAAGATGGAGGCCTTCGACGGCATTCCCGAGAACATCGCGCTGGTCGACCGACCGAAGAACAGCTGCGCCATCGTCCATTCCGATTCGCCCGAAGGCATCCAGCGCCTGAACCAGGAAGCGGCCAAGGTAATGGCATCCGCGCGCCGCGCGCGCATGCCGGAGATCACGCCCGAGCACGCCATCACCTGGATGACCGCCAACGCCGCCAAGGCGCTGGGCATCGAGGGCCAGACCGGCACCCTGGAAGCCGGCAAGATGGCCGATGTAGTGGTGTGGAACGGCAACCCCTTCAGTTCGTACGCACTGGCTGAGCAGGTCTTCATCGACGGACGCCGCCTGTACGACCGCAGTGCACCGGCGACGACGCCACGTTCCGATTTCCAGCTTGGCCAGGAGGTGCGCTGATGGTGGTGCTCAAGCAGTTGGCGCAGTCTGCAGCGAAGGGCGGCCGAGCATGGCTCGGCGCTACTGTCATCGTGCTGGCCTGCATGTCCGCATCCGCATCGGCGCAGGATCTGCTGGTGCGCAATGCCACGGTGCACACCGCCAGCGCGCGCGGCAGCCTGCAGAACGCCGATGTGCTGGTCCAGGGCGGCGTCATCCGCGCGGTCGGCCCCGGCCTGTCGGCGCCGGCCGGAGCGACTGTGGTCGAAGCCAATGGCCGGCCGCTGACCCCCGCCCTGTTCGGGGGCATCACCGAGACCGGCATCGAAGAGGTCTCGGGTGAATCGAGCACGGTGGACAGTTCGTTGAAGCTCGGTGAGCAGCCGCTGCGCCCGGAATTCGACGTCACCCTCGCCTACAACCCGGCCTCGGTGCTGATTCCGGTCACGCGCCTGGAAGGCATCGGCTTCACTGCGTTGGGCGCTGCCACCGGCGGTGGTTTCGTGGCGGGCCAGGGCGGCGTGATGCGGCTGGACGGCAGCGCCGACCCGATCGGCCCGCGCGCCCTGTTCCTGCGCATCGGCGCAGCGGCCTCCGAGCTGACCGGGCATTCGCGTGCCGCGCAATGGATGCTGCTGCAGCAGATGATCGACGAGGCACGCGGACAGGTCGCTGCGGACTCGCCGCACGCACTGCTGACGCCGGCCGGGCGCCGCACGCTCAGCCGCTACCTGGCCGGCCAGGGCCGCATCGTGGTGGAGGTGGATCGCGCCGCCGATATCCGCCAGTTGCTGCGCTGGGCCGCCCGCGAGAAGGTGAAGATCGCCATCGCCGGTGCCAGCGAAGCGTGGCAGGTGGCGCCGGAGCTGGCCGCTGCGCACGTGCCGGTGTTCGTCGACGTGCTGGCCAACCTGCCGGCCAGCTTCGACCAGATCGGCGCCACGCTGGAAAACGCAGCGCGGCTGCAGCACGCAGGCGTACCGGTGTCGTTCGTGCAGCGCGGCGACGCCACCCACAACGCGCGCAAGATGCGCCAGCTGGCCGGCAACGCGGTGGCCAACGGTCTGCCGTGGGCCGATGGCCTGGCCGGGCTGACCCGGGTGCCCGCACAGGCGTTCGGGGTGGCCGACCAGATCGGCAGCATCGAGCCCGGCAAGCGTGCCGACCTGGTGCTGTGGGAGGGCGATCCGCTGGACGTGGCGCACTATGCCGAGCAGGTCTGGCTGGGCGGCCGTGCAATGCCGATGCGCTCGCGCCAGACCGAACTGCGCGACCGCTACCTGCAGCGCAACGCGCAGCCCTGACCGCACACGAGGACACACCGATGGCGACGCTGCGCTGGTACTTCGACTTTGTTTCGCCTTACTCCTACCTGCACTGGCAGAAGCTGAAGCAACTGCCACAGTTCGCGCAGATCCAGACCGTGCCGATCGCCTTCGGTGCGGTGCTGCATCATCTGGGCAATCTTGGACCGGCGGAAATACCCGCAAAACGGCGCTTCATGTATCGCCAGCTGCTGTGGACCGCGCAGACCGAGGGCACGCCGCTGCGCTTTCCGCCCGGTCATCCGTTCAACCCGTTGTCGGCGCTGCGCCTGTGCCTGGCCGCCGGCGCCGGCACGCAGGCGGTGGACGTGCTGTTCGACTGGATCTGGCGCGAGGGCCGCGCCGGTGACAGCGCCGAGGCCCTGCGCGAACCGGGCGCACAGCTGGGCATCGAGGATGTCGCGGCTGCCATTGCCGATCCGGCGGTGAAGGAGCAACTGCGGCGCAACACCGAGGCCGCGATCGCCGCCGGCGTCTTCGGCGTGCCAACCTTGGCCATTGATGGAGAGCTGTTCTGGGGCAACGACACCCACCCGTTGATGGCGGCAGTGCTGGCCGATCCTGGCCTGCTGCGGCAACCCGAATGGCAGCGCCTGGCCGAACTGCCGGTGGCGGTGCAGCGCAGTCGCTGAACAGGGCGTGGCGCGTTTCCCTCGCGCGCCGGACCAGGATTTGAGATAGATTTCACGTTTCCGAACCTACAACCGCCCTGGAGGGGGAGCCGCGGATGCGCATCGGAATCGTCGTCGACTCGGCCTGCGATCTGCCGCAGGACTTCATTGCCGAGCACAACATCGTGCTGCTGCCGATCACCGTCCGCATCGGCGAAGCGGTGCTGGCCGATCACCGCGATGAGCAAGCCACGTTGAGCTTCCTGCACGCGCACGTGGCTGAGCATGGCGCTGAAGCGGAAACCATCCCCTTCAGCGTCAACCAGATCCGCGACCTGTTCCTGCAGCAGCTGGTGATCGATTACGACCACGTGTTCTGCATGACCATCACCAAGACCCGCAGCCCGATCCACGACAACGCGCTGCAGGCCAGCTTCGCCATCCTCAACGACTACAAGCCGGTTCGGCAGGCGGCGGGCTACAACTCACCTTTCGCACTGCGCGTACTCGATACACAGAACCTGTTCGCTGCCCAGGCGGTGACCGCGGTGGAAGCGGTGCGCCTGCGCGACAGCAACGCCAGCGTGCAGCAGATCCGCGAACGGCTGGAGGAACTGGCCGGCAACGTGCATGGCTACATGGTCACCCGTGACCTCTACTACATGCGTGCGCGCGCACGGCACAAGGGCGACCGCAGTGTCGGCCTGCTCAGTGCCGCACTGGGCAGCGCACTGGACATCAAGCCGGTGCTGCATGGCTACCGTGGCGAGACCGGACCGGTCGCCAAGATCAAGGGCTTCGACAATGCGGTGCAGAAACTGTTCGCGGTGGTCGGCCAGCGCGTGCGCGCCGGGTTGATGACACCGACCGTGTGCGTCAGCTACGGCGGGGAACTGGACGAGCTGCGCACCCTGCCCGGCTATGCACCGCTGAAAGAAGTCTGCGCCAGCCATGGCGTGGCCGTGTACGAATCGGTGATGAGCCTGACCGGCATGGTCAATGTCGGCAAGGGCGCGGTCACCGTGGGCTTTGCCGATGGGCCGCATCGGTTTGAGTGAGGCCCCATCGCCGCGCGGATCTGCACATCGATTCCACCGCGGTTGTGTCAGTCTTCCCGCACATCAAGGAGAACTCCATGCCTGCGCAGTACCACATCAGCCTGCCCGACCCGTCCAGGGCCCGCGGCAACGACCCTGACCTGTCCTTCCATTCGCAGGGCGCCGCCGGTTTCGCCGAAGAGCTGCAGGACGCCCTGCGCCACGGCACGCTGTTCGAGCGCTGGAAGGCCAAGCAGCCCGACCCGGATGCGGTGGAACCGCAGTGGGGCGTGACCGACCCGGAGGCCACCGTGACCGGCGAGCAGAAGGACCTGCGCATCAACCTGGTGGCCACCACCCGCATCGACAGCGACGTCTTCAAGCAGCGCCTGCGCCTGCTGGCCGGCCACCATTGGGAACTGCGCGACGTGCGTTGAGGCCACGCTCTGGTAGGCGCCAACCTTGGTTGGCGCCTCTGAGAAATGCTGCCAACCAAGGTTGGCAACTACCGACGAGCCGCCGGGCATGGCCCGGCGTTTCAATTTCCCTACCAGCCGCCACCCAGCGCGCGGTACAGCTCCACCCGTGCGATCGCGGCCGTGGCCTGGCTGTTGGCCAGCGCGGCCTGGTTGTCCAGTGCGATGCGCTGGGTGGTCAGCACGTCCAGCATGTCGACAACGCCGGCCTGGTACTGCCGGCGCGCCGCACCCAGCGCGGTCTCGCTTTCGTCCACCGACACGTGCAGCTGCACGGTGCGCTGCTGTTCGGCGGCGTAGCCATCGATGGCGTCGTCCACTTCATGCCAGGCCTGCAGCACCGTGCGCTGGAAATGCAGCGACGACTGTTGCTGCTGCAGCTTGCTCAACGCGAGGCTGGCCTTCAGCCGGCCGCCCTGGAAGATCGGCAGACTGATCGACGGCCCGATGCTGAAGCGATGTGCGTTCCAGCCATCCAGATCATCCAGTTGCTTGGCCTGGAAGCCTGCGTCGCCGTTCAAGGTGATGCGCGGCAGGAAACTGGCCTTGGCCACGCCGATGCCCGCCGTTGCGGCATGCAATGCCGCTTCGGCACGGCGGATGTCCGGGCGACGCTCGGCCAGTTCGCTGGGCAGCCCCACCGCAACGGCCGGCAGTGCGGGCCAGTCACGGCGTGCATTCTGCAGCTGCGCATCCAGTGCCTGCGGAGGCTGCGCCAGCAGGAACGCCAGTGCATTGCGCAACTGCGATTCACGATGCCGCAATGGCGCGATGCGTGCCTGCAGCGATGCCACCTGCGCCGCCGCACTGGACACCTGAAGCGTGCTTGCAACGCCCTGGCGTTGGCGTGCTTCCGTCAGGCGCTTGATGTCGTGGGCGATGCTGAGGTTATCCTCGGTGATCGCCAGCAACTGCCGCGTTGCACGCAGCTGCAGGTAGTCACGCGCGGTTTCCGCCAGCAGCGCGATGCGCACCGCATGGGCGTCCTCCTCGGCCATCTGCACGCGTGCATCGGCGGCTTCCACCTGGCGGCGCACGCGCCCCCACAGATCCAGTTCCCAGCTCAGGCCGATGCCGGCCTGGAACAGCCCATAGTCATCACGACCGCCGTTGCCGGACGGATCGTTCAAGCCCACCTCGCTGTTGCGTGCACGCGTACCACTGACGCTGGCACCGACGCTCGGAAGACGGTCAGCAGCGGTGATGCCACGCGCGGCGCGGCTCTGCTGCACGCGGTTGGCCGCCAGCTGCAGGTCCAGGTTGGCCTCCAGCACCTGG
Organism: Stenotrophomonas maltophilia; assembly: GCF_013464485.1. Taxonomy (GTDB): domain Bacteria; phylum Pseudomonadota; class Gammaproteobacteria; order Xanthomonadales; family Xanthomonadaceae; genus Stenotrophomonas; species Stenotrophomonas maltophilia_AW. The sequence goes on along the minus strand of NZ_RAUX01000037.1, from coordinate 35,861 downwards.
CTGGCCAGCTGGCCCAGCAACGGGTCGTCGAAACCAGCCCACCAGGCGGCGTCCTGGTCGATGGCATTGCCGGCGACGGCCTCGCCCTGCCAGTGACTGGGCAGTTCCGCCTGTGGGCGCACGAAGTCCGGGCCCATCGTGCAGGCAGCCAGGGCCGTGCACAGGCTGGCCGCAACGAAGGTGCGGAACAAGGTGACTGCGCTCATGCACCCTCCCCGGCCGCATGGCCCGGACTGTGCTGCACGCTCTGCGCGCGTGCACGGCTGCCCAGGTCGACACTGGCTTCCACCGACATGCCGGCACGCAGCTGGTCCAGCAGCGGCTGACCCGGCTCCAGCACGATCTTCACCGGAATGCGCTGCACCACCTTGGTGAAGTTGCCGGTGGCGTTCTCCGGTGCCACGGCGGCGAAGGTGACGCCGGTGGCCGGCGCGATGCTGTCGATGTGCCCGCGCAGTGGCTTGCCCGGGAACACGTCCACCTTCAGTTCGACCTGCTGGCCGGCCTGCATGCGGGTCATCTGTGTTTCCTGGAAGTTGGCGACCACGAAGGCACGCTTCAGCGGCACCACCGCGGCCACCGGGGTGCCCGGGGTCAGGTAGGCACCTACGCGCACTGCACGACGACCGACCATGCCGTCGATCGGTGCACGCAGCACGGTGTGCGACAGATCCAGTTCGGCGCGGGCCTGCGCCGCTTCCGCGCGTTGCACCGCGGCCTGCGCAGCCTGCACACCGGCGGTCAGGATGTCGGTGCGCTGGCGCGCGGTCGACAGCGCCGCCTGGCCCTGCTGCAGGTGGGCACTGGCCACGGCCTGCTTGGACTGCGCCTGCTGCGCGTTCTGTACGGTTCCGGCGCCGTCACGGGCCAGTTCGCGGTAGCGCTGCTGGTCGGCACTGGCCAGGGTCAGTTCGGAACGGCTGACATCAACACTGGCCCTGGCCTGCTCGATCAGCGAATCCTGCTGGGCCAGTGCGGCCTGTGCGTTGGCGAGCTGTGCGCGGGCGTTGGCAAGGTCGGCACGGGCCGCCTGCAGCGCCACCTGGTAGTCACGGTCGTCGATGCGGGCCAGCACGTCTCCGGCCTTCACCGACTGGTTGTCCTCCACGTCCACGGCACTGACGAAGCCGGGAATCTTCGGAGCCACCAGGGTGTAGTCGGCCACGACGTACGCATTGTTGGTGCTCTGGTGGCCAGAGTCTCGCAGCAGCAGCCAGGCGCCGATGGCCAGGGCCAGTACGCCCAGGCCCAGGCCGGTGTGGAGAGTGGTTCGATTGATCGTCATGAGGGGTTCCTGCGAAAGGTTCAGGCCACGGCACGTGGCGGGTGGATGCGGGTGGGCATCCAGGCAATGAGGGGAATGAAGGCCAGCGCCACCAGCGCGACCACCCAGTACAGGTCGGCCGAGGTCAGCGCCTGCACCTGTGCATGCAGGCGCGCGCCGAGCTGCGGGCCATCGGCCAGCCACGGTTGCTCGCCCAGGCGGTCGACCAGCACGGTGGAATGGAAGTGGCGGCGGCCCTGGGCGACGGCATCCAGTACGCCGCTGGCGAGCACCGCAGCGAAACCCTTGACCGTGTTGAACCACGCCGAGGCGAACGGGCCGTCCTGCGGCGCAAGGCCGCCGGTGGCCAGCATCAGCAGCGGCAGCACTGCCATGGGTTGTGCGAACACCTGCAGCAGCTGCACCCACAGGAAGTTGTCACGGATCCAGGCCACGTCCAGGTGCGAGCCCAGCCAGCAGGCCAGGGCCAGCATCGCCAGGCCGGTGGCCTGCACCCAGCGGCAATCCACCGCGCGGATGTTCAGCAGCGCCGCCACCAGCGGCAGCGCGATCACCTGTGGCAGCGCCACCCACAGCAGCATCGGTGCGGTCTGCAATGGCCGGTAGCCCTGCACGCTGGCCAGGAATCCGGAGGGAATCGAGATCACCGCCAGTAGCACGAACAGCACGCCGCCCAGCGTCACCAGCGAGTAGCTGAGGTTGCGGTTGGCCAGCAGCTGCAGCTTGAAGAACGGCAGCGGGTGGAACCATTCATTGATCATGAACAGCACCATCAGACCGGCGCCGCCACCGATCATCAGGGTGATCATCGGCGAGTCGAACCAGTTCAGGCGCGGGCCCTGCACCAGGCCCAGCACCAGCAGCACCAGCGCCGGCAGGCCGAGCAGCAGGCCGACCGTATCGAACTGGGCGAAGCGTTCGAGCCGCAGCGGGTCCTGTGGCAGGCCCCAGCTGACCATCGCCATGGCGGCCAGGCAGTACGGCACGATCTGCCAGAACGCCCAGTGCCAGCCCACCTGCTCGACCCAGAACGCGGCCAGCGGCGTGCCCATGCTCGGGCCGAAGGTAGCGGTCAACGCGTAGCCCGCCAGACCATACAGCTTGATGCCGGGCGGCAGGAAGCGCAGTGCCACGCTCATCAGCAGCGGCGGCAGCGCACCACCACACAGCCCCTGCAGCGCGCGCAGCAGCAGGAACACCTGCAGGTTCGGGGCAAGCGGGCAGAGCACGCCCAGCACCATGAAGCCACCGATCATCGCCAGCGCGAAGCGGCGCAGCGAGAAGGTGGCGGCACACCACGGGGCGAAGGCCATCGCGCTGACCGACATCGCGCTGTAGAGGGCGACGATCCAGCTGCCGTCATCGACGCTGAAACCCATCGCACCGCGGATGTCGGCCAGGGCGACCTTGGTGATGTTCTCGTTGAAGCCCGACACCAGCACCGCCAGCAGCACGCCACACAGGCCGACCAGAACGCGGCGGTCGAGCCCGGGGGCGGCGGCAGGACGGGGCGCAGCAGCGGCCGGGACAGCGGCGGCCGGCGTACTCATCGCCGGGCACCGATCCGTGCAGTGCACGGCATGTTGGGGGTCATTGGAATGCGCTTAGTGAAACTCCGGGGAGCGCAGTCTAGGGAGCTGGCACCCTGCGAAAAATGGCGCAGCCCGCATCCCAGGCGTGCGTCACGCGCACGCATGAAAGTGTCAGCGCGGAGCCTCCCCTGCGCTTTCGCACATGGTCTTGATCGAGCGCCGCAGCCACTGGTGCGCAGCATCGTTGTCCAGCCGCGGGTGCCAGGCCTGCACGATGGCGGCGGTGCGCACCGGGATCGGCAGCGGGAACAGGCGCAGCGGCAGGCGCATGCTGACGATCCGCTCCAGCATCACGCTCGGCATCTGCGGCAGGATCAGGTCCGACTCGGCGGCAGCGAAGATCGCGCCGTGGAAGGTCGGGCTGATCAGCGCCACCCGCCGCTGCAGGCCCAGCGTGGCCAGGTCGTCATCGATCGGGCCACGCGGCAGCCCCCGCCGCGACACCGCGATGTGGTCGCAGGCAGCAAAACGCTCGGCGCTGATCTCCTCATCGAACAACGGATGATCTTCGCGCGCGGCGCCCATGAACGAGGTACTGAACAGGTTCTGCACCTTGGTATCGGGTGCATGCTTGCCGGCGGTGCTGATGTACAGGTCGATCCGGCCCTGCGCCATCGCGTCGTCGTCGGTATCGCCCTCGGGCACGAAGCGCAGTACCGCGCGCGGCGCCTGCTGGCGGAACAGTTCACGCAGGCGTCCCCCGAATCCACCGATGAAGACATCATTGGCGCGGACATTGAAGGTGCGCTCCAGGGTGCGCAGGTCGATCTCGCGACCGGCGTTGAACACACGGTGGGCCTGCTCGATCACATCGCGGACCTGCTCACGCAGCTGCAGCGCGCGGGGCGTGGGGGCCAGACCGCGGCCGGCACGCACCAGCACCGGGTCGCCCAGCGCGGTGCGGATCCGGCCCAAGGTACGGCTCATCGCCGGCGCGCTCAGGTTCATCCGCCGCGCGGCGGCTGCCACGCTGCATTCGTCAATCAGCACGTCCAGTGCCAGCAACAGGTTCAGGTCCGGCAGGGGCATGACAGTCTCCAGTAAATCAGATGACTCTACGACACTTGTAACCACAGTGGATTGCGTTTTACGCATTCATTGACTGCCGCGCACGGCATGGGTGCGCGCAGTGACATCGGCGACCATCCCCGGTCTGCCAAGGAGACATCCATGTTCAATACCCTGCTGGTCGCCCTGGACGGTGGCCCCCAGCACGCACGCGTGCTGGACCTGGCCGCAGCCATTGCCGGCCCCCGCAGCCGCCTGCACCTGCTGTGCGTGCTCGACCCCGAATTCGCGCTGGCCGCCGATGCCAGCGAAGCCGACCGCATCGAGTACCCGGAAGCCGCCCGCCAGCGCTCCCGCGCCGAGGCGGTGCTGGCCGAAGCCCTGGCCGAACTGCGCGAGCGCGGCGTCGATGCCATCGCGCAGATCCCCTCCGGCGACCCCGGCGAAGTCATCAGCGACCAGGCCAGGCGCCTGAAGTGCGACCTGATCGTGATCGGCCACCGCCACCTGTCCCGACTGGAGCGCCTGTTCGAACCCTCGATCGGGCAATGGACCATCGATCACGCCCCCTGCCCCGTGCTGGTGGAAACCCGCGACCCACAACCCTAGCTGCCATGGCCTCCCGTTCCCCCTTGTTTCCCACCCGGGTCAGCTACCGTGCCTTCGGCCGCCAGTTCGGCCGTGGCGAGCAGGCGCTGCTGGCGGCGATACGCCAGCTGCGTGAGCCCGATCTCATGGCCGATGGACTCGCACAGCTGAGCGGCCTCGGCCTTGATCCTGAAGGCTGCGATGCGTTCATCAACCTGCTGCCGCTGCTGGCCTCGCCCGCCGCCCCGATTGATCTGCTACCGGCCGGGTCACCCTTCATTGCCGCCAGCGAGCTGGATCTGCTGGTCTGCCTGTTGCGCATCGCACAATGGCGGCATGCGCGGCCGCGCGAAGACGACACGCTGGCCCCGTTGCGCCAGCAACTGGCCCGCTGCGCGGTCGCGGTGCAGGCAGCAAACCTGCCATTGCGGCAGCGCTCGTTGTCACCGGTCGGGCTGAGGCTGCTCGATCCCACCGGATGGCTGCGGCAGCGATGAACCATCCGCCCCCCATGTACGCTGTTCCGCGTCGGGACTGATCACGCGTCGCCCTCAGCAATCCATCGTGCCATGCGTGCTGCCTTCGTCATCAAGCACGTGCGCGTGCAGGATCACCTGGTTGCGGCCAGCACGCTTGGCCGCATACAGGCCGGCATCGGCATCTGCCAGCAGCTGGTCGGCGCTGGCCATCGCCGGCGGGTGCAGGTAGCCCACACCGATGCTGATGCTGACCGATCCTTCCGGCAGCGGCAGCGCCTCCACCGCCTCGCGCAGGCGTTCAGCCAGCGCCAGCACCCCCGACAGCGCGCTTCCAGACACAATCACCGCAAATTCCTCGCCACCATAGCGGGCGACACTGTCGCCCGCGCGGCCGGCCGTTGCCTTCAGGATCGCGGCCACCGCCTGCAGGCAACGGTCGCCGGCAGGATGACCGTAACGGTCGTTGAAGACCTTGAAATGATCGATGTCCAGCAACAGCAGGCCCAGCTCGCTGCCGCCGCGTCGCGCGCGGTTCCATTCCGCCAACAGCAGTGCATCGAACTCGCGACGATTGGCAACACCGGTCAGGCCATCCTGCCGCGCCAGCTGGTCCAGCGATGCCTGCCGCTCCATCAGGTCCACCTGCAGCAGGATGCTGCGCACGCCGAAACCCAGCGTTGCGACCACGAAACCGGTGACCGCCAGCGGCCGCGCATGATCGACCACCAGGGTACCGACCACCAGCAGCAGCAACGGCAGGATCATCGGGCCGGCCGCCTGCACGGTTCGCGCCAACCGCGGATGCATCACGAACGTCGGCGCGGGCGCCTGGCTGATTGCCAGCAACGCCAGCAGCAGGAACGGCAGGTCGATCAGCAGATCGTTGTAGGCGCCGAACGACTGCTCCGCGGTGTAGTGGTTGATGTAGTACGCCACCAGCAGATAGACGACGGCGTACATCGCCAGCGCGCGGAAGAAGTTGCGCCGCTCCGGAACGTCGCCGACCAGCCAGCGCACTACGGCGAACACCGCGATGCACAGGTTCTGGATATCGAACATGCGCTGCATGTTGGCCATCGCGTGATCGTCGACATCGATGCGGCTGGCGAACGACTGGGTGTGCACGAAGAACAGCACGCCCAGCAGCGCGGCCATGGCCGCGTCGATCAGGCTGATGCTCATCCGCTCACGCCGCGCACGGGCCAGGATGAACACCAACGGCACGCCGTACAGCACGTAGAGGAGCAGGCTGGCCTGCGGCGTAACATCAGCGCGGCCCGCGCCCAGCGAATCAATCATGTTGAAGGCCATGCCACCCGCCCACAGCAGCAACGCCAGCGCAGTGGCGCGCCAGCCCAGTGCAGCGCGGTCGCGGCGCGCCCGCCACAGGCAGGCCATGGCCGCCAGCAGCGGCGCGCCGGTCAGGAACACGAAGGAACCCGCACCGGCGGGGCCCGGCCACAGGGCCACGACCAAGCCGTGGCACAGCACATACAGCAGCGCCAGCACTACCGGCATGCATCCCCCGATCCGCAAGGCCGTATGGGCGTACCATAGCCCTGCCCGCGCCACAGCGGCGTGATCCACTACGGCAAGACGGTGCTCCGCGTGCACCGCCACGGTAGTGSCGGCCGCTGGCCGGCAATCGCAGGGGATCACAGGGCTGCAGGTTGCCGGCCGGCGGCCGGCACTACCGGAAAGCCCTCAGGCGTGCAGGGCGCGGGCGTGGTGGGTGACGTGCTCGCCGATGAAGCTGGCGATGAAGTAGTAGCTGTGGTCGTAGCCCGGCTGCAGGCGCAGGGTCAGCGGGTGGCCGACGGCATCGCAGGCCTGCTGCAGGCGCTGCGGCTGCAGCTGGGTCTGCAGGAATTCGTCCGCCTCGCCCTGGTCGACCAGCAACGGCAGGCGCTCACGGGCCACGGCGACCAGCTCGCTGGCATCCCACTGCGCCCAGTCCACGGGGTTGTCGCCCAGGTAGGCGTGGAAGGCCTTCTGCCCCCACGGCACGTGGCTGGGGGCAACGATCGGCGAGAACGCCGACACGCTGCGGTAGCGCCCCGGGTTGCGCAGCGCGATCACCAGCGCGCCGTGACCGCCCATCGAGTGGCCGCTGATGCCACGCGCATCGGTAGCCGGGAAATTCGCCTCGATCAGTGCCGACAGCTCCTGTACCACGTAGTCGTGCATGCGGTAGTGCTTCGCCCACGGCTGTTCGGTGGCATTGAGATAGAAGCCTGCACCCTTGCCCAGGTCGTAGCCCTCGGCGTCGGCCACATCATCACCGCGTGGACTGGTATCGGGCACGACGATGATCACCCCGTGCTCGGCCGCGTAGCGTTGTGCGCCGGCCTTGGTGATGAAATTCTGCTCGGTGCAGGTCAGGCCGCTCAGCCAGTACAGCACCGGCAGCTTCTGCGTGGCAGCCTGCGGCGGCAGGTATACAGCGAACTGCATGTCGCAGCCCAGCGAGGCCGAATGATGGCGGTAGACGTCCTGCCAGCCGCCGAAGCAGGCACGGTGTTCAATGCGTTCCATGGAGTGCTCCCGGTGGCGGCAGGCGCGCGGCCTGCCGCCTGGCGTGGTTCAGTAGTGGACGACCGAACGGATCGACTTGCCTTCGTGCATCAGGTCGAAGGCTTCGTTGATCTTGTCCAGGTCCATGGTGTGGGTGACGAACGGGGCCAGTTCGATATCGCCCTTCATCGCGTCCTCCACCATGCCCGGCAGCTGGCTGCGGCCCTTCACGCCGCCGAAGGCGGTGCCCATCCACTTGCGGCCGGTCACCAGCTGGAACGGACGCGTGGAGATTTCCTGACCCGCGCCGGCCACGCCGATCACCACGCTCTGGCCCCAGCCGCGGTGCGCGCATTCCAGCGCCGCACGCATCACGCTGGTGTTGCCGATGCACTCGAAGCTGTGGTCCACGCCCCAGGTGGTCATTTCCACGATGACCTGCTGGATCGGCTTGTCGAAGTCCTTCGGGTTGATGCAGTCGGTGGCGCCGAATTCGCGCGCCAGCTCGAACTTGGACGGGTTGGTGTCCACCGCGATGATGCGGCCGGCCTTGGCCTGGCGGGCACCCTGGATGACCGCCAGGCCGATGCCGCCCAGGCCGAACACGGCCACGCTGTCGCCTTCCTGCACCTTGGCGGTGTTGTGCACCGCGCCGATGCCGGTGGTCACGCCGCAGCCCAGCAGGCAGACGTGTTCCGGGTTCGCTTCCGGGTTGATCTTCGCCAGCGACACCTCGGCCACCACGGTGTACTCGCTGAAGGTCGAGCAGCCCATGTAGTGGTAGATCGGTTCGCCGTTGTAGCTGAAGCGGCTGGTGCCGTCGGGCATCACGCCCTTGCCCTGGGTAGCGCGCACCGACACGCACAGGTTGGTCTTGCCGCTCTTGCAGAACAGGCATTCGCCGCACTCGGCGGTGTACAGCGGAATGACGTGGTCGCCCGGCTTCACGCTGGTCACGCCCTCGCCCACTTCCACCACGATGCCGGCGCCTTCATGGCCCAGCACCACCGGGAACAGGCCTTCCGGGTCATCGCCGGACAGGGTGAAGGCATCGGTGTGGCAGACACCGGTGTGGGTGATCTTCACCAGCACTTCGCCAGCCTTCGGCGGGGCGACGTCGATCTCGACGATCTGCAGCGGCTGGCCGGGACCAAAGGCGACGGCGGCACGGGACTTCATGGTGCTTCTCCAAAATCAGGCGGGAATGGGATGGCAGGACGATCGCCGCGATGTGGCGTCGTTGCTTATTTCAGGTACGAGCGGATCAATGCGCTCATGTCGCGCACGCGTTCGGCACGTTGTTCGTCGGAGGCTGCCGGCTGCCCGAACTCCTCGCGCAGATGGGCTTCCATCACCTCGGACATCAGGCCGTTGACCGCGCCACGGATGGCCGCGATCTGCTGCAGCACCGGCCCGCAGTCGGCACCGGCTTCCAGCGCGCGGTCCAGCGCGTCGCACTGGCCGCGGATGCGGCGCACGCGGGCCAGGACCTTCTTCTTCTCTTCGGGGGAGTGCGGCATGGCGGCGCCACCTCGGAACTATACTGGGGGATAGTATATACGCCAGATCTCCGAACTCAATCCCGGGGACTCAGTCGAACAGCCCCTCTGCTGCCAAGCGGGTCAGCTCGTCGACCACGAAGCGTACCTTCGGCCGCAGGTGGCGCGTCGGCGGCCACAGCGCGTGGATGTCGATGTGCCGCTGCATGTGTTCGTCCAGTACCGATTGCAGCACGCCGGACTCCAGATGACGGCGAACCAGTGAAATGGGCATCTGGCAGATACCGAGCCCGACGATGGCCGCTTCGATCACCGCATCGCCATCGTTGAGTTGGTAGGTCGCGTTCGGGAAGAACGTTCCTTCCCCCTGGCCATTGCCGATCCGCCACGCCACTGGCTGGCCGTGACGGAAGCCAACAATGCCCCGGTGCTCCGCCAGTTCCTCCACGCGTTGTGGCACGCCGTACGCCTGCAGGTACGCCGGCGATGCGCAGGTGACCAGGCGCTGGCGCCCAAGCCGCCGCGCGACGAGATGCTCAGCCTGGTGCAATCCACCGAAGCGGATCAGCAGGTCGATGCCTTCTTCGATCGGATCGACGAAGTGATCAGTGAATGTCATCGTCAACTGCAGGTCCGGGTACTGCCGGCACATCCGCAACAGTGCAGGCAGCACCGCCAGACGCCCGAACGACGAGGGCATGTCGATGCGAAGCCGCCCGCTGGGCAGGCCGGCCGAGCCCAGGCAGGCTTCGGCAGCTGAAATTTCATCCAGCGCTGCCGCACACGATGCGTAGTAGGCCTCGCCGTCGGTGGTCAGCGCGATGCGTCGGGTGGTGCGGTGGAACAGGCGCACCCCCAACCGGGCTTCGAGCCGGGCGATGGATTTGCCCACGGCCGAGCGCGAGATGCCCAGCGCGTCGGCAGCTTCAGTGAAGCTGCCCGAGCGCGCCGTGGTAACGAAGGTCACAAGGCCATTCAAGGATTCCAGCGGCAGCATCTTCTCACCTCATTGGGGACAAATTATCCCGCATCATGGGAAATCGAAGCGCTTTATGCGTCCGCATGTCAACTCCATCCTGTGCACATGGCGCCACCGTCGCCCCCCTCCCCGCACCGAGATGACCAACATGACCGCCGCCCTGTTCCGCCCGTTCGACCTGGCAGGCACCGCCCTGCGCAACCGCATCGCGATGGCTCCGATGACCCGTGCCCGCAACCCTGGCACGGTCGCCAACGACCTCACCGCGCAGTACTACCGGCAGCGTGCCAGCGCCGGCCTGATCATCAGCGAAGGCACGCCGGTCTCGCCGCAGGGCCAGGGCTACATTGACGTGCCGGGCGTCTGGTCGGCCGAGCAGGTGGCCGGCTGGAAGATCGTCACCGATGCCGTGCATGCCGAGCAGGGCACGATCTTCGCCCAGCTCTGGCACGTGGGCCGCATGTCGCATCAGTCGTTGCAGCCCGATGGCGGCCAGCCGGTGAGCGCCAGTGCGCGGGCGGTGGCCCATGACCCCAGGAGCTTCGCGTTCGTCTACCTGGACGATGGCAGCCGCGGCCCTGCCCACCCCACTCCGCCGCGCGCGCTGCGCACCGATGAAGTGCCCGGCATCGTCGGCGACTTCGTTCGTGGTGCGGAAAATGCCATCGCTGCCGGCTTCGATGGCATCGAACTGCATGCCGCCAACGGCTACCTGTTCGAGCAGTTCCTCAATCCGCACATCAACGATCGTCAGGATGCCTACGGCGGTTCGCTGGCCAACCGCGCGCGGCTGATCCTGGAGACCGTCGATGCGATGACCGCACGCATCGGCGCACACCGGGTCGGCGTGCGTCTGGCGCCGAACAGCCAGGTCTTCGACATGCCTGCCTACCCGGAGAACGAGGCCAGTTACCTGTACCTGGCCAAAGAACTGGGCATGCGCGGGCTGGCCTATGTGCATCTCAACGACAACCTGCGGCACGGTGAATCGGTGCTGGGCGACGGCTTCCTGCAGCAGTTCAGGCAGGCCTATGGCGGCACACTGATCCTGGCGGGGGGGATGACCCGCGAACGTGCGCTGGAGTTGGTCGAGGCCGGCACCATCGACCTGGCTGCGTTTGGCCAGCCGTTCATCGCCAATCCGGACTTGGTGGAGCGTCTGCAGCGGGGTATCGCACTGGCCACGCCTGACCGCACCACCTACTACGGTGGCGGCAAGGAGGGCTATCTGGATTATCCGGCTGCCGTCTGACCCGTGGGGGCCGGAGCGCGGCCGGTGGCTGCGCTCCGATCCCCGGTGCTTCAAGCGTCTCCGCGCACGTAGGCGAACGATTCGTCCAACCGTTCGAAGCCGATCACTTCGGCGACGAGGGACTGCGCGTCGTCGTCGCTGATGTTTCCTTCTTCAATATCGTCAACGCGCGCGAACAGCCGCTGCAATGCGGTGTACTGGTCGTCGCGCAGGACGGACTGGTGGGCCTGCAGGAAGCGCTGCAGATTGTCAGCCAGGTCGCCGTTCGAAAGCAGCGAATAAGGCGGCTCATATTCGGCAACCGCTTCAACCATCTTGCGGAACAGGAAATCCTGGTAATTGGCGGCCAGGACATCGGCACGATCATCGTCATGCCACACCAGCACGACCGGCGGATCGGCAGCACCGGGCGCATTGCTCCAGAAGCAGTAGCTGTCCCCCGCGCCGGTACGCGCGAACGGCAGCAGTTTCAGGTCATCGCGCAGCGGGTTGTAGTGGTCCTCGGCAGTCAGCTCCTGCCACGCCTCCAACAGCTCATTGTGTTCCAGCGGCTCGTAGTCCTGGGCGTACAGCAGCACCGGCGGATCGGCCTGGAGTGTCGGGAACACCACTTCGGACCATTCCGGATGGGGGCTGCCCCAGCTCAACCGACCCGTTGCATGCAACTGCTTGAACAAGGGGGGAAACGACTGGCCGGTGGCGTGTTCGATCTCAGATAGCGCGCTCATGGATGTCCTTGTCGACAGAGGGCGCCCAGCATGCCCGAATCCATGCCGGAGATGAACCGGCGGCACGTGGTGGCGGGGCTAGACTGCAGGTCACCCGTTGCTGCCGATCATGGCCATGGAATCTCCCGCCATTCCCTTCATCGTCAATCTGGACGTCCCCGACCTCGTCGTCGCTGAAACGTTCTATATCGAAGCCTTCGGCCTGCACATCGGCCGTCGGCTCGGCGCTGGCGCAGTGGAACTTCTGGGTGGCCCTGCACCGCTGTATCTGCTGCAGAATGACAGCGGTGTTCCCGCCACCAAAGACGGCAACGTACGCGACTACGAGCGCCACTGGACACCGCTGCACCTGGACTGGGTCGTGGACGACATCGAGATCGCACTGGCGCGCGCGGTCACTGCTGGGGCAACACTGGAACAGCCGGTGTGCGAGCGCCGCTGGGGGCGCATCGCCGTGCTGGCCGATCCGTTCGGGCATGGCTTCTGCCTGATGCAGTTTGTCGGGCTGGGGTATGACGCGCTGGTGGAATGAGTGCTCGTCGTGGGTGTGATGGGTGCCGACCGTTGGTCAGCACTGCATAACCCACCGCATCTCACGCGCGCAGCATATCCACGAACGCACGCAGCGCACCGGGCATCTGCCGCTGCTTCGGGTAGTACAGCGCGAAACCCGCGAACGGTTCGCTCCAGTCTTCCAGCACCGCCACCATCTGCCCCGAATCAATGTACGGCCTTGCCGTGTCTTCCAGCACGTAGGCCAGGCCGATGCCATCGAGTACCGCGCCAACCACGGTGCCCTGCTCGCCCAGCGTCAGCCGTCCAGGCACGTCGATCTCCAGCGCCTGCCCACCGCGCTCGAACTGCCACTTGTATAGATGCCCGCTGGCGAAGCGGAAGCGGATGCATTCGTGTGCCGCCAGGTCCCGCGGATGCTGTGGTGCCGGGTGTCGCTGCAGGTAGTCCGGCGAGCCGACAATCAGCCCGCGCAGTGGCGGCCCCATCGGCACCGCCACCATGTCCTCGGGCACGAACTCGTGCAGGCGCACGCCGGCGTCGTAGCCCTCGGCAACGATGTCGACCAGGCCATCGTTCTCGGTCAGCTCCACCCGCACGTCCGGATGGGCGCGCAGGAAGCGCGCCAGCCGCGGTCCCAGCTGGGTCGACACCGCCGCGCGGGTGGCGTTGATGCGCAGCAGGCCGGCCGGGGCGGCGCGGAACTGGTTCATCTCTTCCAGCGCGTCATGCACCTGGCCCAGCGCCGGCTGCAGGCGCTCCAGCAGGCGCTGCCCGGCCTCGGTCAGGGCCACGCTGCGGGTGGTGCGATGGAACAGGCCCACCCCCAGCCGTTCCTCCAGCGCGCGGATTGCATAGCTCACCGCCGAGGTCGACAGCGCCAGCTCGGCACCGGCACGGCGGAAACTGCGATGACGGGCTACCGCGGCGAACGCGGCCAGGTGGGTCAGGTTGTCAGTGGCCATGATTGTGCAGTTCTACTTGATGAATCATGCCGATATCCGCGCTTCTTGCCGCTGGGAACGGGGCGTATTGTAAAACGCCTTTCGACAAACCCTGCCAAGGATTCCCCATGTCCCTCGCCCGTGGTTACGCCGCCCATTCACATACCGACCCGCTGATTCCGTACGAGTTCGAACGCCGCGCGGTCGGCCCGGACGACGTGCGCATCGAGATCCTCTACAGCGGCATCTGCCACTCCGACCTGCACCAGGCCCGCGACGACTGGGGTGGCTCGATCTACCCGATGGTGCCGGGCCACGAGATCATCGGCCGCGTGACCGAGGTCGGCAGCAACGTCACCCGCTTCAAGGTGGGCGACCACGCCGGCGTCGGCTGCATGGTCGACTCCTGCCGCCACTGCGACGCCTGCGAGCACGACCTGGAGCAGTACTGCGCCGAAGGCGCGACCTGGACCTACAACGGCCGTGAACGCGAAAGCGGTGCGCCGACCTACGGCGGCTATTCCGACCACGTGGTGGTCGAGCAGCGCTTCGTGGTGAAGGTGTCCGACACCCTCGACCTGAAGGCCGCCGCGCCGCTGCTGTGCGCCGGCATCACCACCTGGTCGCCGCTGCGCCACTGGAAGGTCGGCCCGGGCCAGAAGGTCGGCGTTATCGGCCTCGGTGGCCTCGGCCACATGGGCGTGAAGTTCGCCAAGGCGCTCGGCGCGCACGTGGTGATGATCACCACCACGCCGGAAAAGGGTGCTGACGCCAAGCGCCTGGGCGCCGATGAAGTGCTGGTCTCGCGCGATGCCGCGCAGATGAAGGCGCACGCCGGCAGCTTCGACTTCCTGCTCAACACCATCCCGGTCGGCCATGACACCAACCCGTACATGGGCCTGCTCAAGCGCGAGGCCACCATGTGCCTGGTCGGTGTGCTGACCGAACTGGACCCGCCGCTGACCGGCGGCAGCGTGATCTTCGGCCGCAAGCACCTGACCGGCTCGGCCATCGGCGGAATGGCCGAAACCCAGGAAATGATGGACTTCTGTGCCGAGCACGGCATCGTCAGCGATGTCGAGATGATCGACATCAAGAACGTCAACGAAGCCTGGGAACGCATGGCGAAGAACGATGTGCGCTACCGCTTCGTGATCGACATGGCGACGATGAAGAACGCCGCCTGATCGATCGGCGAGTGTGAACGAAGAACCCCGGCACTGCCGGGGTTTCTTTTTTGGGTCGTGCGTTGGGCATGACGAAGGTCAAGGAAGCGGCCACCGCCCCCGCGCAGACTCCCCGCATGGCCCGGCTGCCCTCCCCTGCGATGCTGATGCGTGCGCCGCACCGGCTGCTGTTCTTCATCGGCGCCAGCAACCTGCTGCTGGCGATGCTGTGGTGGGCGTTGTGGCTGGGCGCTCTGCGCGGGCTGTGGACGCCGCAGCCACCGTCACTGCCACCGGCCTGGCTGCACGCGCTGCTGATGCAGTACCTGGTGCTGCCCAGTTTCATCTTCGGCTTCCTGCTCACCGTGTTCCCGCGCTGGATGGGGCAGCCCGAGCTGCCACGCAGCCGCTATGCGCCGGTCGGCATCGGCCTGTTTGGCGGGCAGGCGCTGCTGATTGCCGCCGCCTGCGGTTGGACACCCGGGCTATGGCACGGCCTGCTGCTGGCACTGTCCGGCTGGAGCACCGGACTGATCGTGCTGGGGCGTGTGCTCAAGGCCGCTGGCCCCAACCGCAACTGGCATGCGCGCGCCTGCTATGCCGCACTGCTGCTGGGCTGGCTGGGGCTGCTGCTGTTCATGGCGGTGGTACGCGGCCACGCCACGCTGATGCCGGTCACGGTGGCACTCGGCACCTTCGGCCTGCTGCTGCCGGTCTACCTCACCGTCGCCCACCGGATGATCCCGTTCTTCGCCAACAACGTGGTGGACGGCTACATGCCATGGCGGCCGCTGCGCTGGCTGGCCGCGATGTGGGCGCTGCTGATGCTGCGCCTGCTGTTGAGCGCGTTGCAGGTCGACCACCTGCTGTGGCTGCCCGATGCGCCGCTGCTGCTGTTGTCGCTGCAGGCGCTCTGGCACTGGTGGCCACGCGGGCCGATGCCGGGCCTGCTTGCCGCCCTGTTCCTGGCGCTGGCGTGGCTGCCGATCAGCTTCGCGCTGTATCTGCTGCAGGACGTGGGTCAGCTGCTGGGCTATTCGCAACTGCTCGGCCGCGCACCGCTGCACGCACTCGCAGTGGGGCTGTTCGGCAGCCTGCTGGTGGCGATGGTGACCCGGGTCACCCAGGGGCATTCCGGGCGACCGCTGGTGATGCCGGCAGTGGCCTGGTTCGCGTTCGTCGCGCTGCAGGCGGTGGCGTTCATGCGCATCATTGCCGAGCTGATGCCCGACGCCTATGCGTGGCATTTCGCCGCTGCCATCGGCTGGTTGCTGGCCTTGGCACCGTGGGTGGCGTGGCTGGGCTGGATCTACCTGAGCCCACGGCGCGACGGCAAGCCGGGCTGACATCAAGGCCGGGTATGGCACCATGGCAGGCATGTCCGATATCTCACCAGACCCCACCGCAATCACTACCTTTGCCGATGGCGACCCTGACGAGAATCCCTGGGTTCTCGGCGCACCGCAGCCGGAAGTGCTGCAGGTGGTGCCCTGGTCCGCGCTGTGGGCCGATCAGTTCGACCAGCAGCGCACGCAGCTGCAGGCGGCATTAGGCAACATCGCGCTGGGCATTGAACACGTCGGCTCCACCGCGGTGCCAGGCCTGCCGGCCAAACCGGTACTGGACATCGACCTGCTGGTTGCCGATCCCGCCGACGAAGCGGCGTGGCTGCCACCGCTGCAGGCACTGGGCTACGTGCTCACCATCCGCGAACCTTCGTGGTACCAGCACCGCATGCTGCGCCTGGATGAGCCACGGGTAAACCTGCACGTGTTCGCCCCCGATTGCGCCGAACACATCCGCCATCGGTTGTTCCGCGATTGGCTGCGCAGCCATGAAGATGACCGCCTCCGCTACGCGCAGGCCAAGCAGGCCGCCCTCCAGGGCAATGACAACGCGCAGGCCTACAACCGCAGCAAGCAGGACGTGGTGCGAAGCATCTACTCGCGCCTGTTCGCAGCGCGGGGTTGGTGATGCAGCAGCAGGTGCCGACCCGGGTTGGCACCTGCCGGAACAGGCTCAATACGCGAACTCGCGGAACACCGGATCCACATCGCCGTGCCAGCGGCCATGGAACAGCGCCAGCTTGCGCTCGGCCGGGGTCAGGCCGGACTCGACGATCTCCTGCAGCACGTCCAGGAACTTGCTCTCGTCCTGGCCGTCGGCATTGCGCGCCGCGCGGCGCTTGAGGCCTTCAACGGAAATCTTCACTGCTTCGCGGGCCAGGTCGCGCACCGTGCCGTTGCGGAACGGCAGGTTCATCGCGTGCTTCGGCACGCCGTCGCGCAGTGCATGGCGCTCGGCCAGGGTGAAGTCACGCACCAGGTCCCAGGCGGCATCCAGCGCGGTGTCGTCGTACAGCAGGCCGACCCAGAACGCCGGCAGCGCGCACAGGCGGCTCCACGGGCCACCGTCGGCACCACGCATTTCCAGGTACTTCTTCAGGCGCACTTCCGGGAACGCAGTGGTCATGTGGTCCGACCAGTCGCGCAGCGTCGGCAGCGCACCCGGCAGCACCGGCAGCTTGCCCTGCATGAAATCGCGGAAGCTCTGCCCGCTGGCGTCGTGGTAGATGCCATCGCGGTAGGAGAAGTACATCGGCACGTCGAGCAGGTAATCGACATAGCGCTCGTAACCGAAGCCATCCTCGAACACGAAGTCGAGCATGCCGGTGCGGTCAGCATCGGTGTCGGTCCAGATATGCGAGCGATAGCTCAGGTAGCCATTCGGCTTGCCTTCGGTGAACGGCGAATCGGCGAACAGCGCAGTGGCGATCGGTTGCAGCGCCAGCGATACGCGGAACTTCTTCACCATGTCCGCTTCGGTGGCGTAGTCCAGGTTCACCTGCACCGTGCAGGTGCGGGTCATCATGTCCAGGCCCAGCGAACCGACCTTGGGCATGTACGCGCGCATGATCTTGTAGCGGCCCTTCGGCATCCACGGCATCTCGTCGCGCTTCCACTTGGGCTGGAAGCCCATGCCGAGGAAGCCCAGCTGCAGCTCACCGGCCACCTGCGCCACTTCATTCAGATGGGTGCCGGTCTCCACGCAGGTCTGGTGGATGGTCTCCAGCGCCGCTCCGGACAGTTCCAACTGACCGGCGGGCTCCAGCGTCACCGAGGCCCCATCGCGCAGCAGGGCGATGGTGTTGCCGTTCTCCTGCACCGGCTCCCAGCCGAAGCGGACCAGGCCATTGAGCAGCGCTTCGATGCCACGCTCGCCCTCGAAGGTCGGTGGCCGCAGGTCGTCCAGGCGGAATCCGAACTTCTCGTGCTCGGTACCAATGCGCCACTGCGCACGGGGCTTCTCGCCGGAGGCGATCACCTCCACCAGCTGCGAGCGGTCGGTAATGGGGGTATCGGCGACGTGGCTGGGGCTCGACAAGGGGAAGGCTCGCTGGACAGTGGCAGGGGATGTGGGGCCCGGGGCCTTTCATCGCAAGGGCGCACTATAGCGTGGCCCCCCGTTGCGTCATGCGACGGTGACGGGTTTCAGCATCCTATCGACGCCCTCTTGACCCTCGTACACTCAAGGTCATGAGCCGCCATTCACGACACCCCGAACTGCACCGCTCCGAGCGCGTCGGCTGGCTGCGCGCCGCTGTGCTGGGGGCCAACGACGGCATCGTTTCGGTGGCCGGCCTGGTCGTGGGCGTGGCCGCCAGTGGTGCCTCGGCCAGTACCATCCTCGCCACGGGCGTGGCCGGCACCGTGGCCGGCGCGATGTCGATGGCCGCCGGCGAGTACGTCTCGGTGCAGACCCAGGGCGACACCGAAAAGGCCGATCTGGCGATGGAGAAGCGCGAACTGCACGAAGATCCGCACAGCGAGCTGGAAGAGCTGGCCGCGATCTACCGCCACCGGGGCCTGGACCCGGCACTGGCGCGACAGGTGGCCCAGCAGCTGACTGCCCATGACGCACTGGGCGCCCACGCCCGCGACGAACTGGGCATCACCGATACCCTGCGTGCGCGCCCGTTGCAGGCTGCCCTGGCCTCGGCCGGAGCGTTCACTTGCGGCGCCGCGCTGCCGGTAATCACTGCACTGCTTGCGCCGGCGGACAAGGTCGCGGTGATGACCACGGCCAGTACCCTGCTCGGCCTGTGCGTGACCGGTGCGATGGCGGCCCAGGCCGGCGGCGCACCGCCGACACGCGGCGCGATCCGGGTGCTGTTCTGGGGCGCGTTGGCGATGGCCGCGGCAGCCGGTGTCGGCCGCCTGCTCGGTGCCCACGTGCCATGACCAGCATGCTGCCGCCGGCCACCGCGCTGCTGGCCGAGATGGCCAGCCTGGCTGGCTGCGAACGCGCCGAAGGCTATGCCTGCATCACTGCACGCCGCGAGCACGGCGCCAGTTCGGTGGAGATTCCGCAACCGCAGTTCGCGATCCTGCTGGAAGGCCGCAAACAAGTGCGTACCGCACACCAGTCACTGGCATTCGTGCCCGGCGACATCCTGCTGCTGACCCAGCGCTGCCGCATTGATGTGGTCAACACTCCTGATCCCGGCAGCGGCCGCTACCTCAGCGCCATCGTGCCGCTGTGTGCCGAGGTGCTCACGGCCGCGCGTACGCTGTGGAGCGAAACGCTTCCCAGCGCTGGCCCGGCGATGGCGCGGTTGCCGTTGATCGAACACGGTGCAGTGCTGCGTCAATGGCGGCAGTCACTGCAGGATGGACGTTACAGCGAAGCGCGATTGGCGCTGGCCTCGCTGGTACTGACCCTGTGCAGGCAGGGCCACGGCAACCTGCTGCTGCCGCAGGCTCCGAGCCTGGGCGAACAGATCCGCGACCGCATCGCAGCCGAACCCGCACGCGACTGGCAATCGCGCGATGTCGAGGAACAGTTCGCGCTGAGCGGCGCAACCCTGCGCCGCCGACTTGCCGCCGAGGACACCAGCCTGCGCCAGCTGCTCACCGAGGCACGGCTGGCGCATGGCATGCAGCTGCTCTACACCACGGACCTGCCGTTGAAGACCGTGGCCGCACGCGCGGGCTATCGGTCTGCGGCGAGTTTCAGCAAGCGCTTCGCCGAGCAGTACGGACTGGCTCCCACAGACATTTGAAGGGGTTCGGCAGGGCTGCGCCCTGCACCCGCAGAGGCAACGGCAACGGCCGAAGCAACAGCAACAGCAACAGCGGCTATCCGAGGGAAGGCGGGGCGGTGTGGGTGGGCAGGACACGCCGTAAACCCATCCATGGGGGCTCGATGGCGCCATCCATGGCGCCAACGGTCCTGCCCACCCACACCACCCCGCCTCTGACAGATCTCCGCGGCTGTTGGTAGGTGTCGACCTTGGTCGACACGATTTTTCTGTCAGATATCGAATGAATCATCCACGCATTGCGTGGATCTACTGTGTCGACCAAGGTCGACCCCCACCAGGGCAATACGTCGTTCCAACAGATCGCAGAAAACTGTCGAAGGCGGGGTGGGTCCGGTTGCGGGGGCGTGAGCCGCATGGATGCGGCGACCGAGCTTACATGGACGTACTTGCAGCGGCCCCCGCAACCGGACCCACCCCGCCATCCCACGGATAGCCCGCTGTTGCTGTTGCCTCGGCTGTTGCTGTTGCTGTTGCTTCGGCTGTTGCTGTTGCTTCGGCCGTTGCCGTTGCCTCTGCGGGTGCAGGGCGCAGCCCTGCAGACAACCCCCCCCTTCCCTGAGCATTCCACGCACTGCTTTGAGCGCCGCACACACGCCGGCCACGGCACGCTATCGGACAACGGAACCGCCCGTCATCCACCGAGAACCGCCATGACCCTGCGCCACCTGCCCCTGCGCACCGCCCTGCTGCTGGCACTGTCCTCCCTGCCGCTGACCGCGCTGGCCGAGGCCACCTCGCCCGCGCCCACCCAGCAGGTGCCCGGTGTCTACCACCAACGCATCGGTGCGCTGCAGGTCACCGCCCTGTTCGATGGCGTGGTCGCGCTGGGCCGGCAAGAAGTGGTGGACGTGCCGCCCACGCTGGTCAGCCGCCTGCTGGAAGGCCGCTACGTACCCGAAGACAAGAAAGGCCTGCAGACCGCGATCAACGCTTTCCTGGTACGCCAGGGCAACCATCTGACCCTGGTCGATACCGGCACCGCGCAATGCTTCGGCCCCGGCCTGGGCCAGGTGCTGGACAACCTGCGTGCCTCTGGCGTCGATCCGGCCGAGATGGACGACGTGCTGCTCACCCATGCCCATCCGGACCACCTGTGCGGTGTGCTCGACGCGCAAGGCAGGCCGGCCTACCCGAATGCCACAGTGTGGCTGTCCAAGTCCGATGCCGATTACTGGCTGGACCCGGCCAGCGAGGACAGCGCGCCAAAGGGCGTGCGCTTCGCGTTCCCGTTGGCGCGCAATGCAGCGGCGCCGTACCAGGCCAGTGGGCAGCTGCGCACCTTCAAGCCCGGCGATGCCCTGCCCGGCGGCGTGGTGGCGATGGATACCCGTGGCCATACCCCCGGCCATGTCTCCTACCGGTTCGAAAGCCAGGGCGAATCACTGCTGGTGTGGGGCGATGTGCTGCATTTCCACGCGGTGCAGTTCGCGCATCCGGAAGCGGCGTTCGAGGCGGATTCGGACCGCAAGGCCGCCACCGCCAGCCGTCGCGGCCTGTTGCAGCAGGCCACTGCCAACGGTTGGTGGGTGGCCGGCGCGCACCTGCCGTTCCCCGGCCTGGGCCACGTGCGTGGCGAAGGACAGGCATACGCCTGGGTGCCGGCGGAGTATTCGCCGTTGAAATGACCCGTGTAGAGCCGAGCCCATGCTCGGCTACCGGAGCCTGGCCGCGCTGCGCGCGGCAGCCGAGCGTGGGCTCGGCTCTACAGGAAAACCGGAAGCCTTATTCCAGCCCCAGCCAGCCGCCGATCACGGCGCGGGCTTCGTCCACACCGGTGCGGTCCTCACCGGAGAAAACCTGCACGCTGACACTGTCACCGTAGGCCGAGTGGAGCTCCTTGCGCACCTTCTGCAGCGTCTGCATCTGCTGGCTGCGGCTGAGCTTGTCGGCCTTGGTCAACAGCGCGTGCGCCGGCATGCCGCGCTGCACGGCATAGGACAGCATCTGCCGGTCGTAGTCCTTCAGCGGGTGACGGATGTCCATCACCACCACCAGGCCCTTCAGGGCTTCGCGGGTGCGGAAATACCGGTCGATGAAGGCCTGCCAGTGCGCCTGCAGGTCCAGCGGCACCTTGGCGTAGCCGTAACCGGGCAGGTCGACCAGATGCGCTTCCGGGGTGATCTGGAAGAACACCAGCTGCTGGGTGCGGCCAGGGGTCTTGGAGACACGGGCCAGCGCGTTCTGGCGGGTCAGCGCGTTGAGCGCACTGGACTTGCCGGCGTTGGAGCGGCCGGCAAAGGCCACTTCGGCCCCTTCATCGGGCGGCAGCTGCCGCACGTTGTGGGCCGAAAGGTGGTAACGGGCGCGTTCGATGAGCAATGACATGTGCCTAGGATCGCATGTTGCGGCGCCGCGCGCCCGTGCCGGCGGCCTTTGCGGGCATTTTGCTGCACTGCTGCGTTGACCGTGTGCGGAAACGGCGTTGATAATCCGGGCGATGCCGGCGGCCACCGCCCGGCCCGGTCCATACGGAGCTTTAGCATGCGCCACGCTCGCGTTCTTGCCGTATCCGCCCTTGCCACTGCTGTAGTCGTTGCTGCTGCTGCGTTCGCGCAGACCACGCTGACCCCGCTGCCCGACAACGGGCCGATCAACACCGCCTCGCTGGAAGTGGATTTCAGCAAGACCCACTGGGGCGATGCCAAGGCCGGCCAGACCAAGGCCTCGGCCTGCGCGGCCTGCCATGGCGCCGACGGCAATTCCACGGTGGAGATGTACCCGTCCATCGCCGGCCAGAGCGAACGCTACGTGGCCCAGCAGATGGCCCTGATCGCCAACGGCCAGCGCAGTTCCGGCGCGGCGGTGGCGATGGTGCCGTTCGTGCAGAACCTCACCCCGCAGGACATGCGCGACATCGGCGCGTTCTTTGCCACGCAGAAGGCCACCGCCGGCATCGCCGATGACACGGCGGTCACCGATGGCCCCTACAAGGGCATGAAGTTCTACGAGATCGGCCAGCAGCTGTACCGTGGCGGTGACGCCAAGCGCGGCCTGCCAGCCTGCATGGCCTGCCACGGCCCCAGCGGTGCCGGCAATCCTGGCCCGGCCTATCCGCACATCGGTGGCCAGCACGCCAGCTATGTCGCGCGCCGCCTGCAGGAATACCAGGCCGGCCAGACCAACGAGACCGACAAGGCGCACTTCCAGATCATGGCTGCGGTTGCGCAGAAGCTGAGCGAACAGGAGGTGCAGGCGCTGTCGAGCTACCTGCAGGGCCTGCACAACAAGGCCGACGACGTGGCCGCTGCCACCACGCCGGCACAACCGGCTGCCGCCCCCTGACCACCACTGGTCGGCCCGGGTCGCCACGCCGGCCCGCGCCTGCGGTATGTTTCCTTCACGCCGGCGACCGCGCCGGCGTTGCTTTTTTCAACGGAGATGCGTGTCGATGAGGTTGATTTCCCGCCTGCTGTTGTCTGTGCTGGTGCTGCTGCCGCTGGTAGCCTGCGCCGCCACCCCCGCCAATGCCCCGCTGGTCGAGGGCAAAGACTACGAGCGCATCGCCCAGCCGGGCCCGTTCCAGCCGCTGGCCGGCAAGATCGAGGTGGTCGAGGTCTTCGGCTACACCTGCCCGCACTGCGCCCGTTTCGAACCGCAGCTGGAAGCCTGGGCAGCCAAGCTGCCGGCCGACGTGCGCTTCACCCCGGTTCCGGCGGCCTTCGGCGGCGCCTGGGACGCCTGGGCCCTGGCCTACTACGCCGCCGACGAAGTCGGCGTGGCCAAGCGCAGCCATGGCGCCGTGTTCAAGGCCCTGCACCAGGACGGCTCGCTGCCGATGCAGAACATCTCGGCCGATGAGCTCGCCACCTTCTACAAGGCCTACGGCGTGACCCCGGACCGTTACCTGCTGGCCCTGCGCGGCGATGCCGTACAGAAGAAGGTCGATGCCGCCCGCGCGTTCGCCCAGCGCACCAAGATCCCCGGGACCCCGGCGCTGATCATCAACGGCCAGTACCTGGTCCGTGGCGACAGCTTCGACGACCAGCTGCGCATCGCCTCGGCGCTGATCGCCCAGGCCCGCGCCGCCCGCGGCCGCTGAACCAACACCCACCACAGACACGGCGCTGTCGCCGCCGCATGTCATCATTTCCCCCTGGCCGGCGCATGACGCCGGCCCCACCATTCCAGATGCTGGAGACGTTTCCATGAAGATCCGTTACGCCCTCGCCCTCGCAGCGCTGCTGCCGATCCTGGCTGCCTGCAAGGCCGACGACGGCAGCACCAACACCACCGCAGCCGCGGCCGAACCGGCTGCAGCTCCGGCGACCACCGAACCGGCCGCTCCGGCCGCAGGTACCGAAGGCGCCGCCCCGGCCGCAGCCGAAGGCGAGAAGGCCGCGGCTGAGGCTGCCCCGGCCGCTGCACCGGCCCCGACCACCGCCGCACTGACCGGCCCGGCCCCGGTGGAAGGCGCCGACTACCAGGTGATCCCGAACGGCCAGCCGTTCCAGCCGGCCGCCGGCAAGATCGAAGTGACCGAGATCTTCGGCTACGTCTGCCCGGCCTGCGCTGCGTTCCAGCCGCTGGTCGGCCCGTGGAAGGCCGGCCTGCCGAGCGACGTGAACTTCGTCTACGTGCCGGCCATGTTCGGCGGCACCTGGGACAACTACGCCCGTGCCTTCTACGCAGCGCAGACCCTGGGCGTGCAGGAGAAGACCCACGAAGCCCTGTACGCCGCCATCCACTCGCAGAAGACCCTGAAGGGCGAGCGCGGCACCGATTCGGTTGACGACATCGCCAAGTTCTACGGCGCCTACGGCGTGGATCCGAAGCAGTTCGCCGCCACCATGGGCAGCTTCGCAGTGAATGCCAAGACCAACTCGGCCAAGCAGTTCGCCCAGCGCAGCCAGATCAGCGGCACCCCGTCGATCATCGTCAACGGCAAGTACCTGGTGAAGGGCAAGAGCTTCCCGGACATGCTGCGCATTGCCGACCACCTGATCGCCCGCGAGCGCGGTGCGGCCCAGGCTCACTGATCCAAAGGAAGTTGTTCCCGGCCGTGAATTCCCCCCGTACACGGACCCTGCGCTTGCTGACGGCCAACATCCAGGCCGGCTCAAGTACCCGCCGCTACAGCGACTATGTGACCCGCAGCTGGTCACATGCGCTGCCGGCGGGTCGCAAGCGCAGCAGCCTTGACGCGATCGCCAGCCTGGCGCGCGAACATGACATCGTCGGCCTGCAGGAAGCCGACCCGGGTAGCCTGCGCTCAGGCTTCACCAACCAGACCCACTACCTGGCCCAGCGCGCCGGCTTCAATTAC
The DNA here is from genome assembly GCF_013464485.1 of Stenotrophomonas maltophilia. Lineage (GTDB taxonomy): Bacteria > Pseudomonadota > Gammaproteobacteria > Xanthomonadales > Xanthomonadaceae > Stenotrophomonas > Stenotrophomonas maltophilia_AW. The sequence goes on along the minus strand of NZ_RAUX01000037.1, from coordinate 10,947 downwards.
TGGAGCCACCAACCGAACCGGCGCATGGGCGGGGTCGCCTCCAGCGCCAACGGCCTGCTGAGCAAGCTGGAACCGGTGGAAGTGCAGGATCACGCCCTGCCCGGCCGCATCGGCGGGCGCGGCGTGCTGCTGGCCAAGTTCGGCGACGGTGCCGATGGCCTGGCGGTGGCGGTGGCCCATCTGTCGCTGGGCGCCGGCTCGCGGATGTCGCAGCTGGGCTTCATCGCCGAACTGCTGTCCGACCATCCCAATGCCGTGCTGATGGGTGACTTCAACTGCCTGGCCGAACGCCCGGAAATGCAGGTGCTGTACCAGAAGACCCGGCTGCAGCCCCCCGGCTGCATCGTGCCGACCTTCCCCAGCTGGCGCCCTGACCGCGCCATCGACCACATCCTGGTCAGCAGTGGCCTGCAGACCCGCAGCGTGGAAGCCGTACCGGCCGCGTTCTCCGATCACCTCGCCCTGGCGATGGCAATCGACGTCCCGGCTGACGCCCTGCGCTGACCGCTCCTGGTAGGTGCCAACCTTCGTTGGCACGCCGCTCTGGCGGGTGCGGACCGCTGGTCTGTACGCTATTCGCCGCTACCCGGCCTGCACCACCGGCACCTTCAACCGCCTTGCCGTCATCGTGCTGCCCACCGAGGCCAGTACCGTGCATCCGATCGCCAGCCACTGCAGTCCATGCAGGTGCTCGTGCAGCAGCAGCATCGCCCACAACGCGGCCACCGCCGGTTCCATGCTGATCAGAATGCCGAACGTCTCCTTCGGCAGGCGCTTGAGCGCCATCATCTCCAACGACATCGGAATGGCGCTGGAGACCAGCGCCACCAGCAGGCCGGCCACCAGGATTTTCGGGTCGAGCAGCGCGGCGCCTGCATGCACCACGCCCACCGGCACCACCACCAGGGATGCCGCCAGCAGCCCCAGCGAGACCGAATGCCCGGCGTGCAGATGGCCGGCACGCTTGCCGAACACGATGTACAGGCCCCAGCACGCCGCCGCGCCCATCGCGTACAGCACACCGGCCGGGTCCAGCGCGGGGCCACCGCCGATTGGCAGCAGCAACAGCAGCCCCACCGCCGCGCAGCCCACCCAGAGGAAATCGATCGGACGTCGTGATGACAGCATCGCCACCGTCAGCGGCCCGGTGAACTCGATGGCCACCGCGATGCCGAAGGGAATGGTGCGCAGGGCCATGTAGAACAGCAGGTTCATCAGGCCCAGGGTGAGCCCGTAGCGCAGGATGGTGATGGCATCCGGGCGGCTGGTCTTCCAGCGCCATGGTCGCCAGAACAGCAGCAGCAACAGCGCGGAAAAGCCCACGCGCAGCGCGCTCGTGCCCTGCGCACCGATCAGCGGGAACAGGTGTTTTGCGTAGGAAGTGCCGATGGCCAGCGAGGTGACCGAGCCGAGCACCGCCAGCGCCGGCAACATCGGCGCAAGTCGTGAGGTCTGCATGCGCAAAGTCTATTGCGTCGGCGCCGAGCACTTGGCTCAATTGACAGCCTGTTCGTGCAACTTCTGCTCGCCATGGCCATCGCTCCCGTGCTCGACAGTTTCGACCGCGCCATCCTCGACCTCCTGCAGCGGGACAACACCCTGCCGCAGCGCGAAATCGCCGAGGCCGTACACCTGTCCACCCCGGCTGTGCAGCGCCGCATCAAGCGCCTGCAGGACAGCGGCGTGATCGCGGCCAACGTGGCGGTGGTCGCCGCAGCCAAGGTCGGGCGGCCGCTGACCATCATCGTCGAGGTGCGCGTGGTCAGCGAGCAGCGCGAACGCGTGGCGCCGTTCAAGCGCCGCGTGCAGGAGGACCCGGCGGTACAGCAGTGCTATTCGATCACCGGCGACGGCGATTTCCTGCTGCTGCTTTCGGCCGCGTCGATGGAAGAGTACGAGGCGATCACCGAGCGGTTGTTCGGCGGCGATGACAACATCGAGCGCTTCCGCACATCGGTGGCACTGGGGACGCTGAAGCGGAGTTTCGAGGTGCCGCTGCTGCCGGTGCCGTAGCGTCGAGCCATGCTCGATGGCTTTGGGACCGCAGGGCAACAGCAGTCGAGCATGGCTCGACTCTACAATCGAGAACCATGAGCACAACGCCGTCCCCCGCCCGTCGCCTGCGCCGCTGGTTGCTGCGCGGCCTGTGGCTGGCCATTGCCCTCGTTGCCGCGTTGATGCTGTGGAACAGCCCATGGGCGGCCGCGCCGAAGATGCTGTGGGCACTCTCGCGGATGCCGCCGGCCACCGAACTTCCGGTGCCGGTGGAGGGCGTCCGTCCCCGGCAGATCGCCGATACGTTCGGCGCTCCGCGCGGCCGTGACCGCTCCCACGCCGGCATCGACATCTTCGCCAGGCGTGGCACACCGGTGCGCAGCGCCACGGCCGGTGTCGTCGCGGATGTCAGCGAACGCGGGCTCGGCGGGCGCCAGGTCTGGGTGATCGGGCCGGCGCGCGAACGCTACTACTACGCCCACCTGGACGACTGGGCCGACGGCCTGGCACGCGGCCAGGTGGTACAGCGCGGCGATCTGCTCGGGCATGTCGGCGACAGCGGCAACGCCAAGGGCACGCCGCCGCACCTGCACTGGGGCATCTACGGCACCGACGGCGCGCGCGATCCACTTCCGCTGCTGCGCTGACCCAGACCGCGCCCGGGTCACTGGGTCGATTCGTTCACGATTTGTAAATAGGAATAGTTCGTATTACCATTTCTTTCGTTTCCGGTAGCGCCAGGACGGCCTGCCCGCCCCTCCCTACCCGTAGCGCCTCGCCTCCTGGATGCCGGCCGATCGCGCGTGCTTGCCCAGGACCCCCATGACCCGTTCCGCCTTCCGTACCCCGCAGCCGCAACGGCTGTCCGTCGCCGTGCTCGCCGTTCTCTGCGCCGTGGTCCCGGCCGCTTTCGCCGAAACCGCCGCCGATCCGACCACCCTCGACAAGGTGGTGGTGAAGGGTGAACGCGCAGAAGGCTATTCGGTGCGCCGTACCTCGGCTGGTACCCGCTTCGACCTGGCCCCGCGCGAGATCCCGCAGTCGGTCAGCATCATCAGCCACCAGCGCATCGAAGATCAGAACCTGGACGACATCATCGACGTGCTGGCCAACACCACCGGCGTGACCAGCACCCAATCCGACAGCGAGCGCACCGAGTTCTACGCGCGCGGTTTCTACATCGATGCCTACCAGTTCGATGGCCTGCCCACGCAGATGGTGCAGAACTGGAGCTACGGTGATTCCGGCCTGGACCTGGCGCTGTACGACCGCGTTGAAGTGGTGCGTGGTGCCACCGGCCTGCTCAGTGGTGCCGGCAATCCGTCCGCATCGGTGAACCTGATCCGCAAGCACGCCGACAGTGCCGAACTGGCTGGCAGCGTGTCGGTGAACGTCGGCAGCTGGGGCCGTACCCGCACCACCGTTGACGTGGGCAGCGCGCTGAACGCCAGCGGCACCGTGCGCGGCCGCGTGATCGGCAGCTACCTGGACACCGACGGCCAGATGGACCGCTACAACCAGCGCAAGACGCTGGGCTATGCGGTCATCGACGCCGACCTGACCCCGGACACGCAGCTGAGCGTGGGCTACGACTACCAGCAGAAGCGCGCCAATGGCGCCACCTGGGGTGGCTTCCCGATGTGGTACGCCGATGGCAGTCCGACGAATTACCCGACCTCGTTCAATCCGTCGCCGGACTGGACCTACTGGGACACCACCAGCAAGCGCGCGTTCGCCACCCTGCAGCACGCCTTCAGCAACGGCTGGAAGTTCAGGATCGGCGCCACCCACGACCGCACCAACGCCGATGACAAGTTGTTCTATCCGTCCTACACCGCGTTCGACAAGACCACAGGCACCGGCGTCACGCCGATGGCCGGCTTCTACAACACCGAGCGCAAGGTCGATGGCATCGATGGCTACATCGACGGTCCGTTCCAGCTGTTCGGCCGCGAGCACCAGTTCATGGCCGGCCTGAGCTACAACAAACGCGAATTCGCCAACTACGGTGACTTCCAGATGGGCGGCCCCGGCACCGGCTGGAATCCCTTCAGCTCCTATCTCGACTGGACCGGCAACATTGCCCAGCCGAACTGGAACCCGCTGGCGCTGGCCAGCCAGGGCACCATCACCCAGAAGGCCGGCTATGCCGCCACCCGTTTGTCGCTGGCTGATCCGCTGAAGCTGATCCTCGGTGCGCGCTACACCAACTGGAAGAGCGAAGGCGAGAACGACGACCGCGAACACAAGGTGACCACCCCGTACGCCGGCCTGGTGTATGACATCAACGACACCTACTCCGCGTACGCCAGCTACACTGAGATCTTCCAGCCGCAGACCGCCCGCGACCGCAACGACCGCTATCTCGATCCGGTCGACGGCAAGAGCTACGAGGTGGGCGTCAAGGGTGCCTGGTTCGACAACCGCCTGAATGCCTCGCTGGCGGTGTTCCGCATCGAGCAGGACAACGTCGCCCAGGTCACCAGCGAGCCGATCATCGGCCGCCCGGGTGAGTTCGCCTCGATCGCCGCACGCGGCACCGTCAGCCGTGGCTTCGAGTTCGAAGTGAACGGCGAACTGGCACCCGGCTGGAACGCGACCTTCGGTGCTTCGCGCTATGTGGCCAAGGACATCAATGGCGCCGACATCAACACCAACCTGCCGCAGACCGCACTGAAGCTGTTCACCAGCTACACCCCGCAGTCGCTGCAGGAACTGACCATCGGTGGCGGTGCCAACTGGCAGAACCGCATCTACTACGCTGCGCCGGTGGTGGGCCGCTTCGAGCAGGAAGGTTACGCACTGGTCAGTGCCTTCGTGCGCTACCGCATCTCGCCGGAGTTCAGCGTGCAGGCCAACCTCAACAACCTGCTGGACAAGAAGTACTACTCGCAGATCACCGGCTACGGTGCGTACGGCGATGGCCGCAACGGCTCGCTGACCTTCACCTGGTCGTTCTGAGCAGGCGCGGGGCACGATCGCCCCGCACTTGTAGAGCCGAGCCCATGCTCGGCTCAGAGAATCAGCCGAGCGTGGGCTCGGCTCTACAACAGCAAGGCAGCGCCGGAACTGGCCGGCGCTGCCACCGTCACATCAGAACCGTAGATCCGCGCGCAGGTACCAGTAACGGCCACGCGGGATGTCGTAGGTCGAGGCGTCGTAGCCGTTCAACGAGCACGACAGGCAGATCGGCGGATCCTTGTCGAACACGTTGTTCAGGCCGGCGGTCAGCTGCAGCCCCTTCATCCAGTCGATCTTGTAGCCCACCTGCATGTCATGGAAGGTGGTGGCCGACAGCGTGTTGGTGCCCGCAGCCTGGTTGCTGCACACCGGGAAGGCCGCAGCATCGCCGCAGTTCTCGGTCAGCTCGGAGATGTGCCGCACGGTCCAGTTGGCGCTCCAACGGTCCAGCGTCCATCCGATGCTGGCATTGCTGGTCCATTCCGGAATCGAGCTGTCGGCCACTTCCACGCCCGGCTCCTGCGGCTGCTTCTGGCCTGCTGCACCGGTGGCTTCGTAGCGACCCACGAAGGTGTTCTTCCAGCCCAGCTTGAACTGGCCGATCGAGCTCTGTGGCAACGTCCAGAACAGATCCACGTCCCAACCATCGGTCTTGATCGAGCCCAGATTGGTCAAGCGGTTGTTGAAGCTGCTGACCGCACCGGTGCTGGCACGGGTGATGCCATCGCAGTAGATCGGATCCAGCGTATCCACGCACAGGTCCAGCTGGGTCTGTGCGTTGATCGCCTGGATCGCACCGTCGATGGCGTGGCGGTAGAAGGTCACTTCCACATCGAAGCGTTCCGACCACGACGTGTTGTTGCCGAACCACGGGCTCCACACAAAGCCGGCGCTGAAGCTGCGCGAGCGCTCCGGATCCAGGTCGCGGTTGCCGCCGGTGGTCACCGAAATCTGCGAGTTGGCCTGCTGGAAGCCGGCCGGCACACCCAGCGCGGCACAGTTGGCCGCGCTGCCACGCGGCGGCGTACCGCCCAGGCCCACCGAGCAAGGATCGAACAACTGCAGGTCGGCACGCGCGGCCGAGCCGTACAACTCACCGATCGACGGCGCGCGGAAGCCCTCAGCGTAGGTGGTGCGCAGCACGAAGTCGTCAGTCACCTGCCAGCGCAGGCCATACTTGGGCGTGAACTCGCCGCCGAAGGTGGAGTAGTCCGAATAGCGCCCTGCCAGGCTCAGATCCAGCTTCTTGCCGAACGAAGAGTCGGCGAAGATCGGCACGCTCAGCTCCAGGTAGGCCTCGTTAACGTCATAGGAACCCGAAGTCGGCTGCGACGGCACGCCGTTGTAGTGGCCGATCACCGTCAACGGATCCGGCTGGTACGAGCCCTTGTACTTGCGGTACTCGAAGCCGGTGGCGAAGGACACCGGGCCGGCCGGCAGCGAGAACAGCTCGCTGGACAGGTTGGCGGTGAACAGGCTCAGTTCGTTCTGGCTGCGATCACGTACCACCGGCTGGATCCACTTCAGCATGTCCGGAGTGATCGAACCGACGCCACCGAAGATGTTCAGCGGCACGCAGCCCGGGGTGGCCGCACACACCGCCGGATCGCCCAGCGCCATGTTCACCTTGTAGATGTCGTAGCTGCCGTAGTTGGTCTGTTCGGCCTTGTTCTTGCTGTACATGCCGTTGACGTCCCAGTACCAGCTGCGGTCGGCAGCGTGGAAGTCCCCCACCAGGCCGGTAGCGAAGTAGGTGGTGTCCACCTCCTGCTTGAACACGCGCGCACCGCCTTCCACCGGGCGGCGGCCGATCAGGCTCATGTTGTCGCCGGAGACCAGGTCGAAGCCGAACGGGTTGTACGGATTGAGGGCGGACACGGTGATGTTGTCGGCCAGCGGATTGCCGGTGGCGCCATCGGGGCCGAAGAACAGCGGTTCCGGGCCGGCCTGGTTGGTCGACTCACGTCGGTTGCCCAGTGCCTTGACGTACCACTGCACGTTGTCGGTGATGTCGAAGCGGAACTGACCGAACAGGCCCTTACGCTCCGACGGTGTCAGCACCATGTTGTACTCGGCGAAATTGAACCGGTCGGCGCTGGTGAAGCAGTGATAGTCATCGGTGCGCGCGCATCCGGCACTGCCGTCGTAGCGCGGGTTGCTCACACCGGTATTGGGCACGATGTTCTGCACCGCACCGGTGTTCGGGTCGGTGAACATGAAACGGCCCTGCGGAATGCCGCCGCTGCCGAACGCCAGCCCGGTGCCGGGAATCGGGAAGCGCGACTGTTCACGGTCCTTGGCGAATACCGGGTCCTGCTTGGTCCAGCTGGCACCCAGGAACAGGCTGAAACGATCGCCACTCTTGCCCCAGGCCAGGTCCACGCCCTTCTGCGTGCCGTCGCCCTTGCTGTACTCGCCGTAGTTCAGGGTTACCTGGCCGCCATCGAAGTCACGGCGGGTAATGATGTTGACCACGCCGGCGATGGCATCGGAACCGTACAGCGACGATGCGCCGTCTTCCAGCACCTCGATGCGCTCGACGATGGCCAGCGGAATGGTGTTGAGATCGGTGGCAGAGCCCACGCCGGATGCGGACGACTCATTGACCCAGCGGATGCCATCGACCAGCACCAGCACGCGCTTGGCGCCCAGATGACGCAGGTCCACCTGCGCCGAACCCGCACCTACGCCGCTGCCATCGGGGGGGAAGCCGAAGTTGCCGGACGAGTTGAACTTGGCATTGAGGGCCGAACCGGAACCGGTGAGCTGCTGCAGCACCTCGCCGATCGAGGTCAGGCCGGTGCGTTCGATGTCGCCACGGGTCAGTGTCTGGATCGGCACCTGGCCTTCGACTTCAGCGCGCTTGATGCGGGTACCGGTGACCTCCACCGCATCCAGGTTGGTGGTGGATTGTGCAGCGGCACCCAACGGTGCCAGGGTCATCACGCACAGCGCGACGGCGACCGCCAAGGGGCGGTGGTGCAGGTGATTCATTCGCTCTCTCTCCAAAGGAATGTCGGGACATGGGCCGCCGCACTCCCTCCCTGCATGGCGGCGCCGTCTCCTTTGTAAACAAGTGGTAAAAGTCGCGGCGTGATGATCGACACTCTTTCACGCGGAATTGACGCAATTGAGAGCCGATTACGTCGGATAGCTGCCGATCATGACCGGACGATACTGTTCACAGCCGATCGCCTGAATGCCGGCTGCGACAGCACGCACAGGTATCCGTACCCTTCAGGCAAGTGCGCTTGCCGACCCTTGGTGCGACCAGACAACTGCGCTCTTTTCGCCACCGCCAGCATCGCGATCACAGATGTTGATATGGCTTCCGCCTTCACCGGGGACGCACGAACTACGACTGCAGCGCTGCCCCCCCTGCCCGCCGCCCATGCCGCACGGGCCCACATGAGCGGCGGTAGAGAACGCGCTATCTGGCGAACGCGATGCGCTGCATTCCAGTTGCCTCGGCCGCAGCCAGTATCCGCGCCATGCCCTCGTACTCGGCCGCCGGATCGGTGGCGATACGCAGCTCCGGCAGGTTGCCGGCATGTTCGCCCGCCTGTGCCTGCAGGCGCGCCTGCAGCTCACTGATCACCATCGGCTGACCATTCCAGCTGAGCTGGTTGGCAGCGTCCAGGCGCAGCTCGATCGGCGGTGGCGGTTCGGGACGGTCGACCACGCGATCGGTGGCCTGTGGCAACTGCACGGCTATCGGCCGGGCCACGATCGGCGCGGTCACGATGAAGATGATCAACAGCACCAGCATCACATCCACCAGTGGCGTGACATTGATGTCCGCCAGCGGGCCGCTTCTTCCTGCGCTACTGAACGCCATGTGCCGCTCCCTGCAGCCGGGCCGTTCGCCCAAGCTCGACACTACGTCGCCCGCAGGCTCGCGAGGCAGTGCCTGCAGCACGAGCATTCAGCTGCCGTTGCCGACCCATCGCGTGCACGCAATGCGAAACTGAATTCAGCCATTGCCCGCTATGCTTCCCGCCATGATCCGACGCTCTTCGACCGCCCTGTCCCTGCTGCCCTTGGCCACCACGCTGCTGATCGGCTGCGCCAATGCCCAGTCCCTCGACGCCCAGAACGCGCAGCTGAAGGCCGCGATCGCTGCCGCCGAACGCGGCCAGTTCGATCCCGGCCAGGCCGCTGCACTCAGCCGCCATCCGGCTTACGGCTGGCTGGAGTACGCCAACCTGCGCCGCAACATCGACACCGTCGATACCGCGCAGGCCCAGGCCTTCCTCAAGCGCTACGACGGCCAAGCCGTGGCCACCACCTTCCGCAGCGTGTGGCTGCCCTCGGTCGCACGCCGCCAGGACTGGCCCACCCTGCTCGCCAACTGGGCGCCCACCGACAACGCCGGGCTGCGCTGTGCGCAGCTGACCGCACGGCAGGTGACCGGCAAGGTTGATCCGCAGTGGATCAGTGAAGCGCAGGATCTGTGGCGCAAGAACGGCAAGTCGCTGCCGGACGGCTGTGATGCCGTTTTCGCCGTGCTGCAGGCACAGGGTGGCCTGAGCGACGCCCTGCGCTGGGAACGCATCGACGCTGCCGCCGACGCCCAGCAACCCGCTGTGATGCGCAGCGCCGCACGTGGCCTGCCCGCCACCGACCTGGCACTGGCCAACAACTACGCTGCCTTTGTCGACAAGCCCAACGCCAGCGCGTTGAACTGGCCGCGCAACGAGCGCAGCCGGCGCATCGCCACCGATGGCCTGGCCAAGCTGGCCAAGGCCGATCCCGGCGCCACCGAACAGCAGCTGCCGCAGTACGCGCAGGCACTGGGCCTGAGTGCCGAGCAGCAGGGCCAGGTGCTGTACCAGATCGCACTGTGGACGGTCGCTTCCTATCTTCCGGATTCGGCGCGACGCCTCAACGCGGTGCCGGAATCGGCGTACGACGAACGCCTGCACGAGTGGCGCGTGCGCGAAGCGATGTCGCGCGGTGACTGGCCGGCGGCGCTGACCGCGATCCGCAAGATGGGCAGCAAGCAGCGCAGCGACCCGCGCTGGCGCTACTTCGAAGGCCGCATGCTGGAGAAGACCGGCCAGGCCCAACAGGCGCAGCCGCTGTTCCGCGAGGCCGCGCGCGCACCGACCTTCCATGGTTTCCTCGCCGCCGACAAACTGCAGCAGGGCTACACGCTGTGCCCGTGGAAGCCGAACGACAGCACGCAGGCACAAGCGGTGATCGCGCGCGACCCAGCCATCCAGCGCGCGATGGCGCTGTACCAGATCGATCGCGCCGGCTGGGCCGTGGCCGAATGGAACAGCGCGCTATCGCGCTTCGATGACACCCAGCGCCGCCTCGCCGTTCGCGTGGCGCAGGACAATGGCTGGTTCGACCGCGCCGTGTTCGCACTCGGCAAGCAGCCGCAGGAACAGCGCCTGTACGACCTGCGTTTCCCGCTGCACCACGACGCCACCATCCGCCGCGAATCGGCACGCAACGCGATCGATCCGGCCTGGGTGGCGGCAGAGATCCGCGCCGAGAGCACCTTCACCCCGCGCGCGCGCTCGCCTGCCAACGCCATGGGCCTGATGCAGGTGCTGCCGGCCACCGGTGCCGGCGTGGCCAAGTCGATCGGCCTGACCGGCTACGGCGGCGCCGACAGCCTGTACGACCCGGACACCAACATCGCCATCGGTACCGCCTACCTGCGCCAGCTGATGAACAAGTACGACGGCCTGCCGTACGTGACCATCGCCGCCTACAACGCCGGCCCGACCCCAACCGCGCGCTGGCAGGGCCAGCGCCCGGGCTTTGATCCGGACCTGTGGATCGAGACCATCAGCTACAAGGAAACCCGCGAGTACGTCGCCCGCGTGCTGGCCTTCAGCGTGATCTACGACTGGCGCCTCAATGGCGATGCGCTGCCGCTGAGCGACCGTCTGATGGGCCGCCTGGTGGACAAGCGCAAGAGCTTCAGCTGCGCCGCCAACGCTGACCAGGGCGGCGATTGATCGCACTGCGGTCGTG
>NZ_RAUX01000036.1 GCF_013464485.1 Stenotrophomonas maltophilia | reverse complement strand
GGCGGAATTGGTAGACGCACTAGTTTCAGGTACTAGCGGGTAAAACCGTGGAGGTTCGAGTCCTCTCCTGGGCACCACGACTCAAGATGATCAAGCCCGCGAAAGCGGGTTTTTTCGTTTCCGGGGTTCGCATCGACAATGCCATTCCCATGCAGGGCACCCCGGAACGCACAAACAAAAACCCCGCCTTGCGGCGGGGTCAAAATACAGCACGTGTTTCCAGGGAGTTTCAGTGTCCGCCACCGGCGGCCGCACCCGCGCCTGCCCCAAACGGCGGCTTGGCCAGCCACAGGAACGCGATGATCGCCAGGAAGATCCAGCCCAGCAGGAAGAAGATGTCGTTGAAGCCCATCTGCGATGCCTGGTGGTTGATCATGTTGTTCAATACCGCCGCACCATGTTGCAGGTCGCCCTGCCCCATCGCCGTCACCTGGTCCTGCATGCCCGGCTGATAGGCCGAGATGTGCTCGGTCAGGTCGGCATGGTGCACCTGGGTTCGCCGCGCCCACAGCCACGTCGTCAGCGACGCCGCGAAGCTGCCACCCAGCGTACGCAGGAAGGTAGCCAGGCCGGAGCCGGCCGCAATCTCGCGACCATCCAGGTCCGACAGCAGGATCTGCAGCACCGGCATGAAGAACAGTGCGACGCCGATGCCCATGATCAGCTGTACGCCGGCCACGTGCATGTAGTCCACCTGCAGGTTGAAGTTCGAACGCAGGAAGCTGGTCATCGACAACACGATGAACGCGACCGTGGCCAGCATCCGCATGTCGAAGCGCGAAGCGTACTTGCCCACGAACGGGGTCATGATCACCGGCAGGATGCCGATCGGCGCCGTCGCCAGGCCTGCCCAGATCGCGGTGTAGCCCATGTCACGCTGCAGCCACTGCGGAATCAGCAGGGCCACGCTGAAGAACGCCGCATAGGCCACCACCATCGCCAACGTACCGGCGCGGAAGTTGCGGTGCCGGAACAGCTTCAGGTCGACGATCGGATCCTTGTCAGTCAGTTCCCAGATCAGGAACACCGTCAGCGTGACCACGGCCACACACGCCAGCACCACGATCTTCATCGACGAGAACCAGTCCTCATCGTTGCCCAGATCGAGCACCAGCTGCAGCGCACCGACACCGATCACCAGGGTAACCAGGCCGACGTAGTCCATCTTCGGCTTCTCGATGTGCTCCGGGCGCCCCTTCAGCTGGTTACCCACAACGAGCGCAGCGAAGATGCCCAGCGGCACATTGATCAGGAAGATCCATTCCCAGCTGTAGTTGTCGGTGATCCAGCCACCGAGAATCGGGCCGCAGATCGGCGCCACCACCGTGATCATCGCCAGCAGCGCCAGTGCCTGCCCGCGTTTCTCCCGTGGATAGATCGAGACCAGCAACGACTGCGTGATCGGGTACATCGGGCCGGCCACGAAACCCTGCAGCGCACGCGACAGCACCAGCATGCCCATGCTCTGCGCCAGGCCGCACAGCAGCGAGGTGATGACGAAGGCCAGCGTGGCCCAGACAAACAGCTTGCGTTCGCCGAAGCGGCGGCTGAGCCAGCCGGTCAGCGGCAGCGCGATGGCCGTGCTGACCGCGAACGAGGTGATGACCCAGGTCGCCTGCTGCGAACTGGCGCCGAGGTTACCGGCGATGGTCGGCAGCGAGACGTTGGCGATGGTGGTGTCGAGCACCTGCATGAACGACGCCATCGCCAGGCCCACGGTGCACAGGGCGACGCTGGGCGGCAGGAACCCGGAGGCCGCACCCGGCGCCGCCGGGGCGCCCGGAGCACCGGGCGCGGCTGGAGCTTGTGCGGACATGGCGACCTCAGCCCACCTTCGCCTGCTGCGGCAGGTTGCCCTGGATGATCGTGTGGATCACCTCGTCGGCATCATGCAGCTGCTTGGCATACACGTCGGTGTCGAACACCGTGCCCTTGGCCGGGGTGCTCGGCAGCACTTCGCCCTTCTGGTCGCGCAGGCTCACTTCGGCCTTCATCGACAGGCCGATGCGCAGCGGATGTTCGGCCAGCTGCTTGGCATCAATGGCGATGCGTACCGGCACGCGCTGAACGATCTTGATCCAGTTGCCGCTGGCATTCTGCGCCGGCAGCAGCGAGAACGCCGAGCCGGTGCCCAGGCCCAGGCTCTGGACGCGGCCCTTGTACTTCACGTCACCGGCGTACAGGTCCGACTTCAGCTCAACTTCCTGGCCCAGGCGCATGTGGCGCAGCTGGGTTTCCTTGAAGTTGGCCTCGACCCACATCTGCTCGGTCGGCACCACCGCCATCAGGGCATTGCCCGGCTGCACGCGCTGGCCAACCTGCACCGAACGACGGGCGACGTAACCGGTGACCGGCGCAACGATGCCGGCGCGGGCGTTGTTGAGGAAGGCCTGGCGCAGCTGCGCGGCCGCCGCCTGCACGTCCGGCTGGGTGGCGATCACGGTGTCGTCGACCAGCGCGCGGTTGCGCTCGACGGTCTCGCGCGAACCGGCCACGGCGGCTTCGGCAGCGGCCAGCTCGTCACGGGCGTGGGCCAGTTCTTCATTGGAAATGGCGCCGGTGGCGGCCAGATCCTTGCGGCGGGCGAAATCGTCGCGCACGCGCTTCAGGGTCACCTGGCGGGCGTTCAAATCCGCCTGTGCGCCTTCCACGCTGCGGTACAGGCCACGGGTCTGGCGCACCGTCTTGGCCAGGTTGGCTTCGGCCTGCTGCAGCGCCACCGACGTGTCGGACGGGTCCAGCTGCACAAGCAGCTGGCCGCGCTCCACGCGCATGCCGTCATCGGCGTTGATGGCGACCACGGTACCGGCCACCAGCGGGGTGATCTGCACCTGGTTGCCCTGCACGTAGGCGTCGTCGGTCTCTTCGAACCAACGGCCGAACATGAAGTACCACAGCGCCAGTGCGGCAAGCAGCAGCACGACGATCACGAACAGGCCGCGCAGCAGGTTGCCGCGGCGGTTGGGGGCGGCCGGGGCCGCAGTGTCTTGGGTCTGGCTCATGGCGGAAGTCTTCAGGAATGCGAGGAATCGGAATGGGAGGCGATCGGTGCGCGGTCGGCGTCAGAGGGCTGGAAACCACCGCCCAGCGCCTTGCTCAAGCGCACCGAGGTCTGCACCTGCTGCGACTGCAGGCCGGCCAGCTGCTGCTGCGACTGCAGCAGGGTGGACTGCGCGGTCAGCACGTCCAGGTAGCTGCCGATGCCGGCGCGGTAGCGCTGCTGGGCCAGGTCGAAGGCCGAACGTGCGGTATCCACCGCCTGCTGCTGCGAATGCGCCTGCTGTGCCAGCGAACGCACCGCGTTGACCTGGTCGGCCACGTCGCGCAGTGCATCGAGCACGGTCTGGTTGTAGTTGGCCACCGCCAGGTCGTACTGCGCATCGGTGTTGGCCAGGTTGGCGCGCAGCTTGCCGCCTTCGAAGATCGGCAGGCTCAGCGCCGGTCCGATGTAGGCGAAGGTCGAACTGCTTTTCAGCAGATCGCCCACGTTCGGTGCGACGACGCCAGCCAGTGCAGTCAGGTTGAAGCTCGGGTAGAACTTGGTCCTGGCGACCTTGATCTGCTTGTCGGCCGCTTCCACGCGCCAGCGCGCGGCAACGATGTCCGGGCGACGACCCAACAGTTCGCTGGGCAGCACGCCGGGCAGCTGCAGCGCCATCGGATTCAACGCCTGCGGGCGCTGGATCGACAGGCCACGGTCCGGACCCTTGCCGACCAGCGCGGCCAGCGCGGTGCGGGCCGCATCGATGCGCTGCTGCGCGGCCTGCACCTGCTGCTGCGCGGCGGGCACGCGGGCCTCGGCCTGGCGCACCTGCAGATCACTGTCGATGCCGGCGCTGCGGCGCTGGCGGGTCAGTTCCAGCGACTTCTGCGAGCGGCCCAGCTCTTCTTCGGCCACGTCATTGAGCTGCCATGCATACGCCAGGTCGGCATAGGCCTGGGTGATGCCGGTGGACAGGTTCAGGCGTGCAGCCTGGGCTTCGACAGTGGCGGCATGGGCGCCGTCCACGGCCGCTTCCCAGGCAGCGCGCTTGCCGCCCCACAGGTCCACGCCATAGCTGAAATCAAACGCGACCTGGCTGCTGCCAGCGTAATGGCCACCCATCTCGCTGCCGGCCATCGACTCGGGCAGGCGCAGGCCGGTATAGCCACCGGACACCGACAGGCTTGGCAGCCGATCGGCGCGTGCGGTACCCACCTGCGACTGGGCCTGGCGCAGGCGCGCGTCGGCGGCATCCAGGCTCGGGTGACCGGCCAGGCCTTCGGCAACCAGGGCGTCCAGCTGCGCATCGCCCAGTGCCTTCCACCAGTCCTGCGCCGGGAAGCCGGTGGCGCTCAGGTCGGTGTCGGCCAGGGTGCGTTCGCTGTGCAGGCTGTCCACATCGAGCACGTGGCCCTGCGGGTTGAGGCCACGGCTGCTGGCGCAGGCGGCCAGGGCCAGGGCCAGCGCTGACACCAGCAGCGCGCGCCCGGACCGGCGGAGAGTGGAATGCGGGATCGGGTTCATGGGGTCGTCAGGGAATCGCGGATTCGGGTAAGGAGGGACAGCAGCAGCGTGCGCTCGTCGGCGGAAAGATCACGCAGCGCGTAATCCATCACCGCGTCGCCACGCAGCTTCAGCCGCGCCCACAGCGCGCGGCCTTCATCGGTCAGCACAATCTGCAGCGCGCGCCGGTCCTGGGCATGCGGTTCGCGGCGGACGCAGCCCAGTGCCTCCAGCTTGTCCAGCAGGCGGGTGACCGCACTGGGCACCTGGTCGATGGCCTGGGCCAGTTCGTTGGCCGTGCACGGCGCCATGTTGGAAAGCACCTTCAGCCCGATGTAATGGGTGAAGCCGATCCCGAGGTCTTCTTCGGCCATGGACGCGTCGAGTTGCCGGACCAGGCCGTCGCGCACCTGGCGCAGCAGCAGGCCGAAGCTGGGGGGAGTGGTTGCAGGACAGATCATGGGGGAGCATTCTCTTCCAAAAAAAATATTTCTCAATGGAAATATTCGATCTAGCATCGAATGCTGTGTTGCAGCAGCGGGCTGGATCAATGAAGGCGCCTACCTTAATGATCTGGTCAGGTGGCCCGGTAGTACAATTCAGCCAATGGATGACACATTTCAGCCAGCGGATATGATGAACAAGGCAGAAATCCCCCCTTCCAAGCGGTTGTTGCGCGACGACGCGCTGGATTGGTTCGAGCGCAATGACGGGCCACCGGTTGTCGCTTTTCGCTTCGACAGCCCCTTGGGCCTGGTCCGTGAAGTGGACTGGCACCACCATCAGCGTGCGCAGCTGATCTGTGTCGAGCGCGGCCTGCTGACCACCCGTACCTCGCACGGAACGTGGTCACTGGCGCCGGGCTCGGCCGGCTGGATGCCTCCACTGGAGCCGCATACGGTCACCCTCGACGGCCCGCTGCGCGGCTGGGGCATGGCACTGGCCGCGCCGGCCTGTGCCACCCTGCCCGCCGATCCCTGCGTGCTGGGGCTGTCCAAGCTGGCGCAGGCGCTGGCCGACCGCATCTGCGAATGGCCGCTGGGCTACGACACCACGCCCGAGCGCCAGCACATCATCGAGGTGCTGCTGGATGAGATCCGCACTGCGCCGCGCCAGCGCATGCATCTGCCGATGCCGCACGACCGGCGCCTGCTGAAGATCGCCTCGCAGTTGCTGGCCGATCCCTCCGACGAGCGCAGCCTGGCCGAATGGGCGCATTGGGCCGGGCTGTCGCCGCGCAGCCTGACCCGCCACTTCCGCGACGAGACCACGCTCAGCTTCGCCCAGTGGCGACAGCAGGCGCGCCTGGCCGAAGCCCTGCGCCAGTTGACCGACGGACGCAGCGTGGCCGACATCGCCCATGCGCTGGGCTTCAGCAGCGCCAGCGCCTTCGTCACCGTGTTCCGCCGCCACTTCGGCCTGCCGCCGGGGCGCTACCTGGCACGGGCCGGACACGGCCTGGAAACCGGGCTGGACCCTGCGCGCGGCTTGGCATCCCCCGCCGCATCCGGATAATCACAGGATTGCGAGCGGCGACCGCCGTCGCCGCCTCCCGACAACAGGTAACAACGCCGCATGACCGAACTTGCCCGCCCCGTGTTCCACGGATTCGAACAACTGCCGCTGCGCGAGTACGCCGAACGCGCCTACCTCGACTACTCGATGTACGTGGTCCTGGACCGCGCCCTGCCGTTCATCGGCGACGGCCTGAAGCCGGTGCAGCGCCGCATCATCTATTCGATGAGCGAGCTGGGCCTGAATGCCGCGTCCAAGCCGAAGAAGTCCGCGCGCACCGTCGGTGACGTGATCGGTAAGTACCACCCGCACGGCGACAGCGCGTGCTACGAAGCGCTGGTGCTGATGGCACAGCCGTTCTCGTACCGCTACCCGCTGATCGAGGGCCAGGGCAACTTCGGCTCCAGCGACGACCCGAAGTCGTTCGCCGCGATGCGTTACACCGAATCCAAGCTGACCCCGATCGCCGAAGTGCTGCTGGGCGAGCTGGGCCAGGGCACCACCGACTGGGCGCCGAACTTCGACGGCACCCTGCAGGAACCAACCTGGATGCCGGCGCGCCTGCCGCACCTGCTGCTCAACGGCACCACCGGCATCGCCGTGGGCATGGCCACCGACGTGCCGCCGCACAACCTCAACGAGATCGTCAGCGCGCTGCTGCACCTGCTGGACAACCCCGAGGCCACCGTGCGCGACCTGTGCGAGCACGTGCAGGGCCCGGACTACCCGTCCAGCGCCGAGATCATCACCGCGGCCAACGATCTGCGGACCATGTACGAGACCGGCAACGGCAGCGTGCGTGCACGTGCGACCTTCACCAAGGAGGCCAACAACATCGTGGTGACGGCGCTGCCGTTCCAGGTGTCGCCGTCGAAGGTGATCGAGCAGATCGCCGCGCAGATGCGCGCCAAGAAGCTGCCGTGGCTGGAAGACATCCGCGATGAGTCCGACCACGCCAACCCGGTGCGCGTGGTGCTGGTGCCGCGTTCCAACCGCGTCGACGCCGAGCAGCTGATGGGCCACCTGTTCGCGACCACGGACATGGAGCGCAGCTACCGCGTCAACCTCAACGTGATCGGGCTGGACGGCCGTCCGCAGGTGAAGAACCTGAAGATGCTGCTCAGCGAATGGCTGACCTTCCGCAGCAACACCGTCACCCGCCGCCTGCAGCACCGCCTGCAGAAGGTCGAGCGCCGCCTGCACCTGCTGGAAGGCCTGCTGGTTGCCTTCCTCAACCTGGACGAGGTGATCCACATCATCCGTACCGAGGACGAACCGAAGGCGGCGCTGATCGCGCGCTTCGGCCTGTCCGACGACCAGGCCGAGTACATCCTGGAAACCAAGCTGAAGCAGCTGGCCCGCCTGGAGGAGATGAAGATCCGTGGCGAGCAGGACGAGCTGGCCAAGGAGCGCGAGAAGATCCTCGGCATCCTCGACAGCAAGGCCAAGCTGAAGAAGCTGATCCGCGACGAACTGACCGCCGACGCCAAGAAGTTCGGCGACGCACGCCGCTCGCCGCTGGTGCAGCGCCAGGCTGCGCAGGCCATCGACGAGACCGAGCTGGTGCCGAGCGAGCCGATGACCGTGGTGCTGTCGGAGAAGGGCTGGATCCGTGCCGCCAAGGGCCACGACGTCGATGCGTCCGCCCTCTCCTACCGCGACGGTGATGCCCTGCAGGGTGCGGTGCGTGCGCGCAGCACCCAGCAGGTCGCGTTCCTCGACAGCGAGGGCCGCGCCTACTCGACGCCGGTGCACACCCTGCCTTCGGCACGCGGCAACGGTGAACCGCTGACCGGCCGCTTCTCGCCGGCACCGGGTACCAGCTTCGTGACCCTTGCCAGTGCCGAGCCGGACACCCGCTTCGTGCTGGCCTCCAGTCATGGCTATGGCTTTGTCACCCGCTTCGAGAACCTGATCGGTCGCAACAAGGCCGGCAAGGCGATGCTGAACCTGTCGTCCGGCTCGTCGGTGCTGACACCGTCGGTGCTCGCCAACGTGGCCACCGACCGCATCGTGGCGGTGACCAGTTCGGGCAACCTGCTGGCGATCGCCGCCAACGACCTGCCGGAACTGGACAAGGGCAAGGGCAACAAGATCATCGAGATCCCGAAGGCCAAGCTCGCCACCGAACGCGTGGTCGCCATCGTGGCGATCAGCCCGGGGCAGACCCTGCAGGTACGCAGCGGGCAGCGCACGATGGGGCTGAAGTTCAACGAGCTCGACGCCTACCTCGGCGCCCGCGCCACCCGCGGCCACCTGCTGCCGCGCGGCTGGCAGAAAGTGGAAGGGCTGTCGGTGGAATAAAGGCTGGGGCCTTGCTCCTGGTGGGTGTCAACCTTGGTTGACACGCCTTGCCGGGGATCAGACACGAAAAAGCCGGGGCAATCCCCGGCTTTTTCGTTGTCGGCTGGCGGGCGGTGGAGCAGCTGGCGGGCGAAGGCTGGCTGGCGGTGCTCCAGTGCTGGCGGGCGACAGAACGTTGTGCTTCCGGTAGAGCCGACTGTCAGTCGGCTGCTCTTTTGCTCCTGGTAGAGCCGACTGTCAGTCAGCTGCTCTTTTGCTCCTGGTAGAGCCGACTGTTAGTCGGCTGCTCTTTTGCTCCTGGTAGAGCCGACTGTCAGTCAGCTGCTCTTTTGCTCCTGGTAGAGCCGACTGTTAGTCGGCTGCTCTTTTGCTCCTGGTAGAGCCGACTGTSAGTCAGCTGCTCTTTTGCTCCTGGTAGAGCCGACTGTTAGTCGGCTGCTCTTTTGCTCCTGGTAGAGCCGACTGTCAGTCAGCTGCTCTTTTGCTCCTGGTAGAGCCGACTGTTAGTCGGCTGCTCTTTTGCTCCTGGTAGAGCCGACTGTCAGTCAGCTGCTCTTTTGCTCCTGGTAGAGCCGACTGTTAGTCGGCTGCTCTACCGAAAAGCAGCCGACCAACAGTCGGCTCTACCAGTCAGTCGAGCGCCGCCAGCTCAGTGCGCCGGGGCGCCGTTGCCGTCGATCTTGCTCAGCTGGTACAGCTCCAGGCCGATGCGCTTGATCAGGCCCAGCTGCTGCTCCAGCCACCAGGCGTGGTCTTCCTCGGTGTCCTTCAGCTGTGCCAGCAGGATGTCGCGGCTCACGTAGTCGCCGTTCTCCTCGCACAGCTTCATGCCGGCAGCCAGATTGTTCCGAACGGCGTATTCAGTATCGAGATCCTTCTGCAGCATCTCTTCCACGGTCTTGCCGGGCTCGGTGGCATGCGGGCGCATGTCCGGGTCGCCGCCGAGGAACAGGATGCGGCGCAGCAGCGCGTCGGCGTGCTGGGTTTCCTCTTCCATCTCGTGGTTCAGGCGTTCGTACAGCGCGAACAGGCCCTGGTCCTCGTAGCGGCGGGAATGGATGAAGTACTGGTCGCGGGCAGCAAGCTCGCCGCGCAGCAGTTCCTTCAGGCAGGCGATGACGTCCGGGTTGCCTTTCATGGGGGGCTCCTGTGAATCGATGTGGCATAGGGTGCCGCATTTCAAAATACGGTGATCTAATCGGAATCAGTCGCAGTTGCGCCTGCGGCTACAATCGGCCCACGAGTTCGGAAAGGACGTGCGATGCGACGTACATGGCGTTGGGTGCTGGGTGTGTTGGTCGCCATCGTGCTGGTCACCGCACTGGCCCTGTGGCTGCTGCTGCGCGGCAGCCTGGCCGACCTGGACGGCGAGCATGCGCTGCCGGGCCTGGCCAAGCCGGTCACCATCGAGCGCGATGCGCTGGGGGTGGTCACCATCACTGCCGGCAGTCAGGCCGACGCGATGCGCGCACTCGGCCATGTGCATGCGCAGGAACGCTATTTCGAGATGGACCTGATGCGCCGCAGTGCCGCCGGCGAGCTGTCGGCATTGTTCGGGCCGAAGGCCATTGAAGCTGACAAGCGCATGCGCGTGCACCGCCTGCGCGCCCGCACCGAGGCGCATCTGGATACCGCGCTGGGCGACAACGGCGCGGTCGTGCGCGCCTATGTGGATGGCGTCAACGAAGGCCTTACCGATCTCTCCGTGCGGCCATGGGCCTACCTGCTGCTGCGGCAGTCACCGCAACCGTGGCAGGCCAGCGACAGCGTGCTGGCCGGGCTGGCCATGTACGCCGACCTGCAGGACCCGAACAACCAGACCGAGCTTGCCCTCAGCCGCATCCGTGCGGTGGTGCCGCCGGCGCTGTACGCGCTGATTGCCCACGACGGCACCGAATGGGATGCACCGCTGTTTGGCGAAGCCACCGGCAATGCGATTCTGCCCGATGCCAGCCAGCTCGATCTGCGCACATTGAAGGGAAAGCCGGGCACCGAGCAGGAGGAGGCGGACGTCATCGGCAGCAACAACTTCGCGGTGGCCGGCGCACTCACCGCGGACGGCCGCGCGATCGTTGCCGACGACATGCACCTGGGCCTGCGTGCGCCGGGGCTGTGGTTCCGGGTGCGCCTGCGCTATCCGGACCCGCAGGCCGCCGGCGGCCAGGTCGACGTCACTGGCTTCTCGCTCCCTGGCCTGCCGGCGGTGATCGTCGGCAGCAACGGCCACGTCGCCTGGGGCTTCACCAACAGCTACATCGACACGGCGGACTACCGCACGGAACCGGCCAACGCCACGGTGACCGTGCACGAAGAACGCATTGCGGTGGCCGGCCAGGCCGACGTGCTGTTCCCGGTACGCGAAACCGCCTGGGGGCCGATCCTGCACACCCATGCCGATGGCAGTGGCGATGCCCTGCGCTGGGTCGCACACCTGCCCGGCGCCGTACGCCTGGATTTCGCTGATCTGGCCCGCGCCGGTGACCTGGACGGTGCACTGCACTTCGCCGACCGTGCCGGCATTCCCGCGCAGAACCTGGTGGTCGGCGACCGCAGCGGACGCATCGCCTGGCGCCTGATCGGCGCCCGCCCCGACCGAGGCCCCGGCTGTGCGCCGGCCGGCTTCACGGCCGCCAGCAACCAGGACTGCGCACCGTGGCCGATCCGCAGCGATGCCTCGCCTGCATTGATCGATCCCCCCAACCATCGCCTGTGGACCGCCAACGGCCGCGTTCTCGACGGTGAAGCACTGGCCAATGTCGGCAACGGCGGCTACGACCTCGGTGCCCGTGCACGCCAGATCCGCGACCTGCTGGCAACCCAGGAGCGTTTCGACGAACACGACCTGCTGGCGATCCAGCTGGACGACCGCGCGGTGTTCCTGCAGCGCTGGTGGGCACTGCTGCACGACGTCATCGAACGCAGCGACGATCCGGCACTGAAGCGGTTGCAGGCGGTCAGCCACCAATGGGGCGGGCGCGCCTCGGCCGACTCGGTCAGCTACCGGGTCGTGCGCGGGTTCCGCACCCAGGTGATGGATACGCTGTCCGAAGCGCTGCTGGGTCCGGCGCATGCACGACTCGGCGATGACTACCTGGAGCCGCGTCTGCCGCAACTGGAAGGCGTGGCCTGGCCGATGCTTGAGCAGCGGCCGGCCAACTTGTTGCCACCGGCCTTCGACAGCTGGGATGCGCTGCTGATCGACGCGGCACGCCGCACTGAAAACGCACTCTCCCAGCAAGGTCCTCTTGACCAGCGCAGCTGGGGCGAGCGCAACACCGCAGCACTCTGCCACCCCGTCGCCCGCGCGCTGCCTGGCATCGCCAAGCGCTGGTTGTGCATGCCCGCCGACCAGCTGCCCGGCGACCGTGACATGCCGCGCGTGCAGACACCCAACTTCGGAGCCTCCGAACGCATGGTGGTTTCACCGGGTCACGAGGCCGACGGCATCGTACACATGCCCGGCGGCCAGAGCGGGCATCCGTTGTCGCCCTACTGGGGCGCCGGCCACGAAGACTGGGTGCACGGGCGGCCGACGCCGTTCCTGCCAGGCAAGGCGCAGCACACCATGACGCTGGTGCCGGCGCGCTGACGGCGGCACCCACATGCCCGAGGGTGCGCTGCACGCTGTAGAGCCGAGCCCATGCTCGACTGCGTCTGGCGCGGAGCCGAGCATGGGCTCGGCTCTACAGAATGCCCGCGCTGCGCTACCGGGTCAGCCCCTCCGCCGCTCGATCAGGTTCAGCAGTGGCCCGGTCATCGCCGTAGTCACCAGTGCCATGATCACCAGCACTGCGAACAACCGGTCGCCGAGCAGGCCGAGCTCGTAGCCCAGGTTCAGCACGATCAGCTCCATCAGGCCACGGGTATTCATCAGCGCACCCAGCCGCCACGCTTCACGCGATGGCATGCCTGCGCTGCGCGCGGCACTGAAGGTGCCCAGCAGCTTGCCGACCGTGGCCACCACGATCACCACCACGCACAGCACGATATCGCTGGCCTGCAGCGCATCGGCACGCATGCGCAGGCCGGTCATGGCGAAGAACAGCGGCAGCAGCAGGGTCACCGCGAACGGCTCGACCCGGGCCATCAGCAGCTCACGTAGCTGCACGTTGGACGAGACCGCGACGCCCGCAGCGAATGCACCGAACAGGGCATGGATGCCAAGCATCTCGGTCACCAGCGCGCTGGCCAGCGACAACAGCAGGATGCCGAGCAGCCAACGCCCTTCGCGGCCCGCGGCAATCTGCTGGCGGGCAAACCAGGGCTTCACCAGCCCCAGCATCAGCGCCACGAACGCAACCACGCACAGCAGGTTGAGGCTGGCCGGCAGCCAACCACTGGCCTGGGCCGCGGCCACGATCAGTGCCAGCAGGCACCACGCGGTGGCATCGCCGAGTGCAGCGCAGGCGATCGCCGTCTGCCCCAGCGGGCTCTGGGTGATGCCGCGGTCTGCGAGGATGCGCAGCAGAACCGGGAACGCGGTGATGCTCATCGAGATGCCGACGAACAGTGCGAATGCAGTAAAGCCTACGCCCTGCGGGCCGTGTTGGGGGTACAGCCAGACTGCCAGGGCGACACCCAGCACGAATGGCACCGCGATGCCGGCATGACTGACCGTGAATGCAAAACGGCGACGCCCGCGAAGGGCAGCCAGATCCAGCTCGGCACCGGCCACCAGCAGGAACATCAGCACACCCAGCTGGCTGAGCATTCCCAGCGGCCCCATCGAACTGGCCGGGAACAGCGCCCCATGCAGCTGCGGCATCAAGCTACCCAGCACCAACGGGCCCATCATCAGGCCGGCCGCCATCTCACCAATCACCGCCGGCTGGCCCAGCCACTTCAGCAATGCACCCGCCCCCTTGGCTACCAGCAACAACACCAGCAGCTGCAGCATGAACAGGCCCAGCGGCGAGGCCAGATGCTGTGCCCAATTGCCTTCGGTGGCGACGGTGGCACGGGCAACCGCCTGCGGCATGTCGGGCCCGGCATAGCGGGCCAGCAGCACGCCGGCCAGCAGAGGTAGTCCGGCCCAGGCCAGATAGCGCCAGCCCCACTTCATCGGCGGCGCCTGACTCCCGCGCGGTACGTCCATGAACATTCCCCAATGTGCAGGGGGGCGATGATACGTCGCAAAAAGGGGACGGAGGGGATTAAGTCGTTTGAGGCACAAACGACTTAATCCCCTCCGTCCCCTTTTTGTCGGGTCAGGCCAGGGCTTGTTCGTGCACGCCGGCAATCGCGCGACCGGAGGGGTCTGCTGCCGCCGCGAAGCTGGCATCCCAGGCAATCGCCGCCGGCGAGGAACAGGCGATCGACTTGCCGCCCGGCACCGTCTCGGCGGCGGCACGACTCGGGAAGAACTGCTCGAACAGGTGCCGGTAGTAGTACGCCTCCTTGGTCTGCGGCGGGTTGTGCGGGAAGCGCTTGTCGGCCGCCGCCAGCACACGGTCGCTCACCTGCGCTTCGGCATGCGCCTTCAGCCCATCGATCCAGCCGTAGCCGACGCCATCGCTGAACTGCTCCTTCTGCCGCCACAGGATACTGTCCGGCAGGTAGCCATCGAACGCCTCGCGCAGCACCGCCTTCTCGATGCGACGGCCGCCGAAGCCAGCGCCGACCATCTTGTGCGCGGCGTCGAAGCGCATCGCCACGTCGAGGAACTCGCGATCCAGGAACGGTACACGCGGCTCCACGCCCCACGCCATCATCGACTTGTTGGCGCGCAGACAGTCGTAGTTGTGCAGCGCGTCGAGCTTGCGCACCAGCTCATCGTGGAATTCGCGCGCATCCGGTGCCTTGTGGAAGTACAGGTAGCCGCCGAAGATCTCATCGCTGCCTTCACCGGACAGCACCATCTTCACGCCCATCGCCTTGATCCGCCGCGCCAGCAGGAACATCGGCGTCGACGCGCGGATAGTGGTGACGTCGTAGGTTTCGATGTGGCGGATCACCTCCGGCAGCACGTCCAGGCCTTCTTCGAAGGTGTACTCGAAGCCATGGTGCACCGTGCCCAGCGCTTCGGCAGCGACTGCGGCAGCGGCCAGATCGGGCGAGCCCTTCAGGCCGATCGCGAACGAATGCAGGCGCGGCCACCAGGCTTCGGTCTGGCCGCCATCTTCGATGCGGCGGCGTGCGTAGCGTGCGGCCACCGCGGCCACCAGCGATGAATCCAGGCCGCCGGACAGCAGCACGCCGTACGGCACGTCGCTCATCAACTGGCGCTCCACCGCATGTTCGAAGGCTTGGCGAAGCTCAGCCAGGTCGGCCTGGCGGCCCTGCACATCCGCGTACTCACGCCACGGCTGCCGGTAGTAGCGCACCAGCTCGCCGCTGGCACTGTCGAAATAGTGGCCCGGCGGGAACTGCGCGACATCGGCGCAGGAATCGACCAGCGCCTTCATCTCCGAGGCCACCCGCAGGCGCCCCTGTACATCGTGGCCCCAGTACAGCGGCACCACGCCGATCGGGTCGCGTGCCACCAGCACGCGGCCGCTGTCACGGTCCCACAGTGCGAAGGCGAAGATGCCGTTGAGCTGCTCGAGCCACTGCACCGGCGATCCGCCCTGGCGGTACAGCGCGTTGATCACCTCGCAGTCCGAGCCGGTCTGGAAGTCGTAGGCGGTGGTCAGCGCGGCCTTCAGTTGCTGATGGTTGTAGATTTCGCCGTTCACCGCCAGCGCCAGCTGGCCGTCGGCCGACAGCAGCGGTTGCGAGCCGCCGGCCGGATCGACGATGGCCAGCCGCTCGTGGACCAGCAGTGCGCCTTCGTCCAGGTACACGCCGCTCCAGTCCGGGCCACGGTGGCGCTGGCGCTGCGACAGTTCCAGCGCGTGACGGCGCAGGGCGGGAAGATCGTCACCGGCCTGCAGGCCGAAGATTCCGAAGATCGAACACATGGCGGAGCTCCTGTTGGGGAATTTCACGAGGGGAAGGTGTTCGACCGGCCATCCAGGCCCGGAAAGGCGACGCCCGGGCACAAAAAAACCCGCATCGGCCGATGCGGGTTTTCTGGTGTCCGGGCGTGTGTTGCTGTCTATCTACCTATCTACCCAGAGCGCAGTCCCGCATCGGCCGCGCACGATTATTCGCGCGCAGATTATTGCGGTTGTTGTTGTTGACGGCGGTGGCCAGGCGGATCGACATGGGGTCGACCCTACCCGGGTTTCCGGCGCGGTGCAACCGTTGCGTTGGCAACCACCCGGGGAGCGCATAATGGCCCGCCCTGAACGTGTTACAGGAATGCAACAGCGCAATGTACGCATCGGGGCGCTGACCGCCCTGCTCTGCCTGGGCCTGGCCGCGTGCCGGACCCTGCCCCCCACCTCCACGCTGCCGCCGGCCCAGCAACAGGCGATGGAGCAACGAGGAACCGACGGCAGCTTCGAGGGGGCCTGGGAAACCGCAGAAACCTTCGAGCGCTTCAACGATCCGCGTGCCATCGCCTACTACGAACGTGCCGCAGTGATCGCCCCCTGGACCTTCCACAACACCAGGGCGGAAGAGGCGCTGGGCCGGATCTGGATCTCCGGCACGCTGCGCCATGCCGACAGCCCCCATATCAACCCGGCACCGGTGCTGCGCGCGTCATGGCGACGCGGCGAACGCGCGTATCTGGCGGCGGCCAACCACGGTAATCCCTACGCGTTCCACGCGCTCGCCAAAGCCTATCGCCAGCGTGGCGACGCACAACAGGCGCTGCGCTGGGACCTGCGCGCGATGATCTACACGCGTTATCCGAGCAGTTCGTCACGCCTGCCGGAAGCGGTAGCTGCACAGGGCGACACGGTGCATCCGCTGGTTGCGCGCATCCAGCGTCGCGCGGTGCGTGGCGATGCCGAAGCGCAGGTGGATCTGGGCGCGCTGCTGGAACGCGGCGTGGGCCTGCCACGCGATCCCGCACGTGCGTTGCAGCTGTACCAGCGTGCCGGGGAACAGGGCAACGTGTTCGGCCAGTACTTTGCCGGGCTGCTGCTGGGGCGGAGTGCGCCGGGCGTGGAGAAGGACACCGAGGCGGCGGCCAACTGGTTTGCCATGGCCGGGGCGCAGCACTTCTACCTGGCGACGCCGAGCTACTGGAAGAAGGCAGTCGAGCCGCCGTTCTTCCTCTTTTCGGAATAGTAGAGCCGAGCCAWGCTCGGCTGCTTMTGCCGGGAAAAGCCAGCCGAGCATGGCTCGGCTCTACAGGAAAACAGCCCAGGCGAGAGGGCGCGCCGACCAACGGTCGGCACCCACCGTCGCAGGTTCACGCCAGCAGCCGTTCCACCAGGCGCAGGTACAGCCCCGGCAACGCTTCCAGATCATCCACGCGCACGTTCTCATCCACCTGGTGGATGCTGGCGTTGACCGGTCCCACTTCGATGCACTGCGCGCCCAACGGTGCGATGAAGCGCGCATCGGAGGTACCGCCGCCGGTGCTCTCTTCCGGCGCACGGCCGAGGTGTTCGGCCAGCACCGCACGCGCGGTGGCGCGCAGCGTGCCTTCCGGGGTGTAGAACGGCTCGCCGCTGCGATGCCACTTCAACGTGTACTGCAGGCCGTGCCGGTCGAGCAGCGCGGTGATCTCCGCTTCCAGCTTCGATGCATCCCAGTGCGGGTTGTAGCGGATGTTGAAATCCACTTCGAGCTCGCCGGGAATGACGTTGTTGGCACCGGTACCAGCGTGGATGTTGGAGACCTGCAGGCTGGTCGGCGGGAAACTCTCGTAGCCATCGTCCCAGCGTCGCGCAGTCAGTTCGGCCAGTGCGGGTGCCATCTGGTGGATCGGGTTGCGCGCTTTCTCCGGATACGCCACATGCCCCTGCACGCCCTGCACGCGCAGCCTGGCCGACAGGCTGCCGCGGCGCCCGACCCGCAGCAGGTCGCCCAGCGTCGCGGTCGACGACGGCTCACCGGTGATGCACCAGTCGATTCGCTGCCCGCGTGCGGTGAACAGGCGTGCAACGTGGCGCACGCCATCGATGGCATCGCCCTCCTCGTCGCTGGTCAGCAATACCGCCAGCGTGCCAGGGTGATCGGGATGCGCGGCGACGAACTGCTCGGCGGCGACCACGAACGCGGCCACGCTGCCTTTCATGTCGGCGGCACCGCGCCCGTACAGCACGCCATCGCGGATCTGTGGGGTGAATGGGTCGCTGGTCCAAGCTTCGCGCGGGCCGGTTGGCACCACGTCGGTATGGCCCAACAGGACCAGCACCGGTGCGCCCTGGCCATGGGTCGCCCACAGGTTGTCGACCTCGCCCAGGCGCAGGTGATCGCAGTGGAACCCTGCCTGCTTCAGGCGTGCTGCCAGCAGCGCCTGGCAGCCGGCATCATCCGGTGTCACCGAAGGCCGCGCGATCAGCTCGCAGGTCAGGTCGAGGACGGCGCTCATGCGCCGCCCACGCCGAAGCGTGCCTTGAAGCCGTTGTCAGTGAAACCCTGGCTGACCGTACCATCGGCAGTAACCACCAGCGGGCGCTTGATCAACTGCGGGTACTCGCGCAGCAGCAGCTTCCATTCGGCATCGGACTCGGCCGCCTTGCGGTTGTCCGGCAGCTGGCGCCAGGTGGTGGAGGACCTGTTGACCATCGCCGCCAGGCCGCCCAGCTGCGCGGCCCATTCCAGCAGCGTCTCTGGACTCGGCTTGTTGTCGCGGTAGTCGACGAAGGTGTACGGCACGCCGAAGCGGTCCAGCCACTTGGTCGCCTTCTTGCAGGTATCGCAGTTCTTCAAACCGTAGACAGTGGTGCTCATGGCCATCTGTGATGCTGGAAAACAGAGGGCCAGAATCTCACAACAGGCGCTCGGACACGACCCGGAACGGCACCCTCGGCAAGCGGAAGGCCAGGCCCGATTCAAGCGCCACG
The DNA here is from genome assembly GCF_013464485.1 of Stenotrophomonas maltophilia. Classification (GTDB taxonomy): domain Bacteria; phylum Pseudomonadota; class Gammaproteobacteria; order Xanthomonadales; family Xanthomonadaceae; genus Stenotrophomonas; species Stenotrophomonas maltophilia_AW. The sequence goes on along the minus strand of NZ_RAUX01000036.1, from coordinate 75,080 downwards.
CCCATCGCCTGCAGGCGCGGGCACTGCAGTTCGCCCGACAGGCGCAGCGGCTGCAAGGTGTCGACGGCCACCGGCAGCGCGATACGCGTGCTGGCCCAGTACCGGTCGCAGGTGCGGGCGATGGCCTCGTCCTGGCAGGTCAGGAAGCGCAGCAGGGCCTGGTGGTCATCGAAGGCCCCCGGCCACGCGTCCTGCCGCCAGCCCTCAGCGGCCTCCCACTGCAGCCGAAGCGCGGGCGCACTGCCCTGCCCGACTTCGATCCGCATGTGGCCATTGCCGTCGGCGTCCAGCACATGCGCGAAACGCGCGGACAGGTGCGGCTGCATGGCATCGCTGAACGCACGCGCGCCGGCCACGAAGGCCAACCGGTCCATCACGTTGCGGTCGAACAGCACCACCGGCGTTCCATCCGGATCGTCATCACGGCGCAGGTACCAGCGCCAGTTGCTCTGCAGTGGCGACGGCATCAGCGCGCGCAGCGGCCCGGCCAGCGCGGGCCCGAAGTGCCCGTGACGGTAGCTGAGGATGGTGTACGGCGTGCGCCCCGCATGCACTACGTAGTGATGGCCCGGTGGCGGTGGCGGCGCATGGCGCACATCGACCCACCAGCTGACATAGACCACGTCGCGCACGTCGCTGACCAGCGCGGGCATGGGCCAGCGCCGCGACAGCGCGCGACGCAGCCGGTTCCAGCGTGGTGCGTGCAGCAGGCGCGGCAGCATCCGTCCGAACGGGGTGTCGGACGGATGCCGGTAGATCGCGGACTGCGCCAGGTCCTCCGGCGCCGTCACCTTCAGTCGGCCAGGCCGCGCAGCAGGTCGTTGACGCTGGTCTTGCTGCGGGTCTTGGCATCGACCTGCTTGACGATCACCGCGCAGTACAGCGAGTGGGTGCCGTCCTTGCTCGGCAGCGAGCCGGATACCACCACGCTGTACGGCGGAATGTAGCCGTAGCTGATCTCACCGGTGGCGCGGTTGTAGATGCGGGTGCTCTGGCTGAGGAACACGCCCATGCCGATCACGCTGTGGTGGCCGACCACCACGCCTTCCACCACTTCCGAACGCGCACCGATGAAGCAGTGGTCTTCAATGATGGTCGGGCTGGCCTGCAGCGGTTCCAGCACGCCGCCGATGCCAGCGCCGCCGGACAGGTGGCAGTGCTGGCCGATCTGCGCGCAGGAACCGACGGTGGCCCAGGTATCGACCATGGTGCCTTCGCCGACATAGGCGCCGATGTTGGTGAAGCTCGGCATCAGCACCACGTCCTTGCCGAAGTACGTGCCACGGCGGGCAATCGCGCCCGGCACCACGCGCACGCCGCCGCGGCGGAACTTCGCTTCGTCATAACCGGCGAAGCGCGATTCGACCTTGTCCCAGAACGGCGCCGGGCGCGCATCGACCACCGCCATGTCATTGACGCGGAAGTACAGCAGCACCGCCTTCTTCAGCCACTCGTTGACCTTCCAGCCACCGTGACCGTCTGGTTCGGCAACGCGGAATTCGCCGCTTTCCAGGCCATCGATCACGCGATTGACCAGCGGCTTGGTCGAACCTTCCAGTTCGTGCAGGGTCAGCGTGGCGCGGCGCTCGAACGCGCTCTCGATGCCGAACTTCAGTTCTTCCACGCCCGGTGCCGACGGCTTGCGCAGCGACTTGCGGGCGATGGCTTCGGCGCGGACGGCTTCGGCGCTCTTGGCCGGAGCCGGCTTCTTCACAGCACGCTTCACCGCCACCGCCTTCTTCGCCGGGGCCTTCACCGCAGCGGCCTTTTTTGGCGCGGTGGTCTTCTTCGCGGCCGGTGCGGCAGCAGCAGGTTTCCGGGCCGCTGCGCTCTTGGGGGTCGCGGCGGTCTTCTTCACGGGCTTGGTGGCCATCAGGCGGGGTCTCCGGCGTTTCGATCAGGGTCCAGGCAGGCCAGCATCGCGTCATGCAGCTGCTGCCGGGCAGGTTCAGTCAGGGGGAGGTCGTGTTCGTCACTGATCACGAAGGTGTCTTCGGCGCGTTCGCCGAACGTGGCAATGCGCGCATCATGCACGCGCAGGCCCTGATTGCGCAGCACGAATGCCACGTCGGCCAGCAGGCCGGGGCGGTCGGGTGCGACCAGGGCAAAACGGGTCGCACCGGGCTCATCGCGGAACTCGATGCGGGGGGCGAAGCGGAAGTGGCGCAGCTGCCGTGGCACCACCCGGCGCGAGGGTCGCAGCCGGGTCAGGTCGCCGCTGAGCGCTTCACGCAATGCCGCTTCCAGGTTGACGCTGCTGCCATCGGCGAAGGTATCGGCCGGGTTCACTTCAAAGGTATCGAAGATGGTGTCGGACGGACCGTCCAGCACGCGCGCGCGGTGGATGCCGTAGCCTTTGCGATCCAGCGTCATCACGATCGCGGCGAACAGGCCGTCGCGGTCGGGTGAGTGTACGAACACTTCCAGCGCAGGGTCATCGACACTGATCCGGCGCACCTTCACCAGCGCCTGGCCCTGCTTCACCGGTACCAGCGCGGCAGCCTGCCAGGCCAGCTGCTCCGGGCGCAGGCGGATGAAGCTCTCATCAGGCATCACCGCGAACTGGCGGTCGATGGTGGCATCGTCGTAGCCCTGCTCGCGCACCAGTGCGCGCACGCTGTCACGTGCCTCGGCCACGCGCTCGGCAGCCGGTACCGGATGCTCCAGCCCCTCGCGCAGCGCGCGCCGGGTCGCGAAGTAGAGGTCCGCCAACAGGCGATCCTTCCACGCGTTCCAAAGCTTCGGGCTGGTGCCGGCGATATCGGCACAGGTCAGCAGGTACAGGTAGTCAAGTCGATCGCGGCTGCCGACCAGGGTGGCGAAGCGATGGATCACCACCGGGTCGGCGATGTCCTGTTTCTGCGCGGTCACCGACATGCGCAGGTGCTGCTCGACCAGCCACGCCACCAGTTCAGTGTCGGACGTACTCAGCCCGTGTGCCTGGCAGAACGCGCGCGCGTCGACGGCGCCCAGTTCGGAGTGATCGCCACCGCGGCCCTTGGCGATGTCATGGAACAGGCCCGCCAGCAGCAGCAGCTCCGGCTTGCGCAGGCGCGGCCACACTTCATGCGCGATGGAGAAACGCTCGTCGGCACGGCTGCTGGCGAACAGGCCGATGTTGCGCAGGACCATCAGCGTGTGCTGGTCAACGGTGTAGACATGGAACAGGTCGAACTGCATGCGCCCGCTGACCTGGGCGAACGCGGGAATCCACTGGCCAAGCACGCCCAGCCGCGCCATGCGCGAGAGCGTATCGACCGGGCGCTGGCCGCGCAGCAGCGCCAGGAACTGCTCGCGCGCATCGGCGTCGGCCTGGTCGTAGGCCGGCAGCAGAGGCAGCGCTTCGGCCAGCGCACGCGCGGTCAACGAATGCAGGCCACGCACCTGCGGGTTGTTGGCCCAGCTTGAGAACAGCGCGAATACCTGGCCGATATCGCCGCGCGGCCAGTCGGGATCATTGGCCGCCAGATAACCACGGCGCAGGGAAAAGCCCACGGTCAACGGTTCCGGATGCGCCTCGCCATCGAACTGCTCCTCGAAACGCTGCAGCAGTCGATCGCTGATCCGGCGCACCACCAGCGCGGCACGGTAGAAGCCCTGCATCATCTTCTCGACACCGAGATTCTCGGCGTCGTCTTCAAAGCCCAGGCGTGCAGCCAGGGTTTTCTGGTAATCGAAACGCAGGCGTTCCTCCGGGCGACGCGCGACCAGATGCAGGCCGAAGCGCAGCCGCGCCAGCACCGCACGTTCGCGCTTCAGCGCCGCCGCTTCGTCAGCGCCCAGATGACCGAGCCCGACCAGCGCCTCCAGGTCACGCACGCCGAAGGCACGCAGTGCCATCCAGCCCAGCGTATTGAGGTCGCGCAGGCCACCGGGGCCATCCTTCAGGTCCGGCTCCAGGTTGTCGGCGGTATCGCCGAAACGCTGGTGGCGGTTGCGCAGCTCTTCCAGCTTGGCCAGAAAGAAATTGCGTGCAGGCCACAGTTCGCGGTCGTCCATCGCCTCGCGCAGCGCGCGGCGGGCCTCGTCATCGGCCAGGATCGGGCGCGCCTCGATCAGCGCAGTCATCACCGTCTGGTCTGCCGCCGCCTCGCGGCACTGCGGCGCCGAACGCACCGCATGGCTGACCGCCAGCCCGCAGTCCCACAGCAGGGCGAACAGGCGCGCCAATGCGGATTCGTGAGCCAACTGTGCCGGCGGATCGCCGAACACCAGCAGGTCGATATCCGATCGCGGGAACAGTTCACCGCGACCATAGCCCCCCACTGCGAACAACGACAGCCCACTGTCGGCCGGCAGGCAACGCTGCCAGGCCAGGCGGATCAGATGATCGGCAGCGCGCGCGCGCAGCGCCAGCAGGCGCTCGATACTGTCGCCCTGGTCGAAGCGGCGGTACAGGCGTGCATCGGCCTGCTGCAGCGCCAGGCGCGCCGCAGCAGCCCAGTCCGGGTCGTTGAGCGACGCGGCCGGCGTGACCAGCAGCGAACTCGCCGGCAGCATCCTCAGGCGACCTGCGACTCGCCCGGCGACAGGGTCAGCACGTCCACGCCGGTCTCGGTGACCGCGATCATGTGCTCCCACTGCGCCGACAGCTTGCGGTCCTTGGTCACCACGGTCCAGCCATCCGGCAGCACCTTGTTGTAGCGGGTGCCCTCGTTGATCATCGGCTCGATGGTGAAGGTCATGCCAGGCTGCAGCACCAGGCCCTGGCCCGGACGGCCGTAATGCACCACCTGCGGTTCGTCGTGGTAGACCTTGCCGATACCGTGGCCGCAGTACTCGCGCACCACGCTGAAACGCTCGCCCTCGGCATAGCTCTGGATGGCATGGCCGATATCGCCCAGGGTGGCGCCCGGGCGCACGGCACGGATGCCGCGCCACATCGCTTCGTAGGTGGTTTCCACCAGGCGGCGCGCCATCACCGACGGGGTGCCGACGAAGTACATGCGGCTGGTATCGCCGTGCCAGCCATCCTTGATGACGGTGACGTCGATGTTGACGATGTCGCCATCCTTGAGCACCTTCCCTTCGCTGGGAATGCCGTGGCAGATGACATTGTTGACCGAGGTGCACACGGTCTTCGGGAAGCCGCGGTAGCCGACGTTGGCCGGAATCGCGCCCTGCACGTTCACGATGTGGTCGTGGCAGATGCGGTCCAGTTCCTCGGTGGTGACACCGGGCTTGACGTGGGGGGTGACGATGTCGAGCACTTCGCTGGCCAGACGGCCGGCGATGCGCATCATCTCGATTTCCTGCGGGGTTTTCAGATTCACGCTCATGGCACCCATTATCGCCGATCCAGCCACAATCTGAACGAACGCCACCCAACTGACGATCCGGGGCATGCACGGTTCCGGCAAGGAAAGTGAAAGCGTGACGCCCTACCCCCTTTCGACTCCCTGTTTATCACGGATTACAGACACTTACGCTACCTAAGCTGGTGCCACTGTCGCCGAAGCGGTGCCGAACGTGCCGCCTTCGCCTTGTTCAACGGACCTACGGGTCAGGGAGGTTGTCCATGCGATCCGCGCTTCGTTCTCCGCTCGCCTGGGCCTTGGCCGGGGGCCTGCTGTCCAGCCAAGCCCTGGCGGCCGACACCACCACCTTCAACGTCACACTGGTGGTCACCAAGGCCTGCACCATCACTGCCGCAGCCGCCACCAACGTCGACTTCGGTACCGCAGCCTCCACGACCGCCACGCCAACACTGGGCCAGGGCACGGTCACCGCGCAGTGCTCGGCCCTGACCCCGTACACGATTTCCCTGAATGCCGGCGCCAATGCCAGCACCGCCAACGATGTCACCACCCGCCGGATGAAGAACACCAATGCGGCGGTGACAGCCAACAACTATGTCGGCTACCAGCTCTACCAGGATGCCGCGCACACGCTGGTCTGGGGCGCCACCACCGGCACCAACACCCAGGCCGGCATCGGCACCGGCCTGGCCGTGCCCTACATCGTCTACGGCCAGATCCTGAATCTGAGCACCAACAACCCGGCCACCGGTAACTATCTGGATACGGTTACCGCCACGATCACCTATTGATGGAGCGCGCCCGCATGGCCGGACCCCGCCCGTGGCGCGCCACCGGCGTGGCGTTGCTCGCCCTGTGCCTGCTGATCGCCGCCACCGCCGGCGCCACCAGCCTGCAGGTCGCCCCCACCAGCGTGCAGCTGGAAGCCCGCCAGCGTGCCGGCGAACTGTGGCTGACCAACAGCGGGACCTCGCCGGTCCGGCTGCAGGTGCGGGTGTTCCGCTGGGTGCAGCAGGACGGCCAGGAGCAGTTGCTGCCCACCGATGAACTGCTGGCCACGCCACCAATGCAGGAGCTGGCGGCCGGGCAGCAGCAGCTGGTGCGGGTGATGCGCCCGGACAGGGAACCACCGCCGGCGCAGCAGTACTACCGGTTGATCGTCGACGAGGTGCCCGATCTGGCCACCCGGGCCGAAGGCATGCAGTTCGTGCTGCGCTATTCGATTCCGGTGTTCGTTCAGCCCTCGTCCGGGAAACTGGCCGCTCGGCTGCAGGCCCGCCTCGTGCAGCTGGCGGACGGCCGCAATGGCGTCGAAGTGACCAATTCCGGCAACAGCTACGCGCAGATCGCCGACCTCGCGCTGGGCAGCGCCCAGCGCCCGCGCATCGTGCATCCCGGGCTGCTGGGTTACGTGCTGCCCGGTCAGGTGATGCGCTGGCCGATCGAGCGCACGGCCATCGACCGCGACAACGACCAGATCACGGCCAAGCTCAATGGCGAGTCGGAACAGACGCCACTGTCGCCCCCACCGGCCCGCTGAGGCGTTGATGGGCGCACTGCTTGCTGCCCTGGCTCCTGCGGCAACCGGGGCCGCCGATGTGGCCGGGCTGGCAGCCACCGGCCCTGCCGATGCCTCGGGTGTCTCGGCCGACGCGCTCCTGCCGCCGCCGACGCCATTGACCGCCAGCCAGACGCTGTATCTGGACGTTTCACTCAACAGCACCCCACGTGGCCTGCTGCCGTTCACCGAATCCCGCGGCCGGCTGCAGGCCAGTCCCGAGGTTCTGCGCCAGCTCGGCTTCAATGCCAGCGGTGATGCACCGGTCTATCTGGACCAGATCAGCGGGGCGGTGGTGCGTTACGACGCGCACATGCAGACCCTGGCCCTGGACGTGCCGCTGGACCAGCTGACCCTGCCGACCACGGTGCTCAGCCGCCCACAGACACGCGCACCGGCCGGAACCGCCTCGCCGGGCCTGCTGTTCAACTACGACGTGTATGGCAGCCGCGTGGATACGCTCGGCAACATCAGCCTCAGCTCGGAGCTGCGCCTGTTCGGCATCGGCAACGGCACCTTCGAGAACACCGCGGTCAGCCGCCGCTACCAGCAACCCGGTGATCACCGCTGGCGTGGCGAAAGCGTGCGCCTGGACACCCGGTGGAGCCTGGACTTCCCCGACCGGGCGATGACCCTGGACGTCGGCGACTTCTACAGCGGCTTCGTGGACTGGACCCGGCCCGTGCGCCTGGGTGGCCTGCAGATCGGCCGCAATTACGGATTGCAGCCCTATCGCGTGCTGACACCCACCCCCAGCTTCCTCGGCCAGGCGGTGGTACCGTCCACCGTCGAGCTGTATGTCGACGGCCTGCGCCAGTACAGCGGCCAGGTACCGGTCGGACCGTTCCAGCTGGCCGCGCAGCCCGGCATCAGCGGCACCGGCAGCGCGCAGGTGGTGGTCACCGATGCCTTCGGCCGTATGCAGACACTGGATTTCAGCTTCTACGGCACGCAGCAACTGCTGGCCAAAGGCCTGTCGGACTGGTCGGTCGGCGTTGGCCGCCTGCGTGAGGATTTCGGCCAGCGCTCCTTCGCCTACGACGACCGCACCGTGGCCAGTGCCAGCTGGCGCGGCGGCGTCAGCGACACCTTTACCGGTGAAGCCCATGCCGAAGGCGGTGGTGGCCTGGTCCAGGCCGGCATCGGCGGCTGGTGGCTGCTCGGCGGAGCGGGCGTGTTCAACGCCGCCTATGCGCGCAGCGACCATCACGGCCTGCAGGGCGGGCAATGGGCACTGGGTTACAGCTGGAACAACCGCCACTTCAACTTCAACCTGCGCAGCGTGCGCAGCCACGGCGACTACCGCGACCTGGGCGCGCTGCAGGGCAACCTGCCGCCGAGCATCAGCGAACAGGCCACGGTCGGCGCCGATCTGCTGCGGCTGGGCACACTCAGCGCCAGCTACCTGCGCCTGCGCTATCCCGACGGCGAGGACAACCGCTACGCCAGCCTGTTCTGGTCGCGCAGCTGGAGCCAACGCTGGTCGGCCTACCTGTCGGTGAACCAGAACCTGGACGAGAGCGATGACCGCAGCGTCTACCTCTCGGTCACCGCCAGCCTGGGCAACAACCGCCAGGCCAGCCTGTCCAGCCAGCGCAACGGCGACAGCCAGAGCTGGGTGGCCGATGTCACCCAGCCGGTGCCCGGCGACGGCAGCGCCGGCGGCATCGGCTGGCGCGCACAGGTCCGCCACGGCGAGGATGGCACCGGCGGCCTCGCCGAAGTCGGCATCCTCAACAACGTCGGTCGCTATTCGCTTGGCGCCTCGCGCCAGGGCGGCCTGAACCATGCCTACGCCAGCGCCAGCGGCAGCCTGGTGTGGATGGGCGGGCATGCCTTCGCAACCCGCGAGGTCTCCGACGCGTTCGCGGTGATCAGCACCAACGGCGTGGGCGGCGTGCCGGTGCGGCTGGAGAACCGGCTGATCGGCGTGACCGACGATCGCGGCCTGCTGCTGGTCAGCCCGCTGCTGTCCTGGCAGCGCAACCGGGTCTCGATCGACACCCTCGACCTGCCCGAAGACATGCGCGCCGACCGCATCGAAGACTGGGTGACGCCACGCCAGCGCGCCGGCACCCGTGTCACCTTCCAACTGCGTTCGCGGCCCTCGCTGAGCCTGGCGATGCTGGCGATGGATGGGCAGCCGCTGGAAGTGGGAAGCGAGGTGCAGCTGCCCGATGGCCGCCAGACCACGGTGGGCTATGACGGCCTGCTCTATCTGGAGGACGTGGCCACCGGCAGCACGTTGTACATCACCACCAGCCGCGGCCAGTGCAGGGCGAAGGTGCCGGACCCGCCCAAGGTGGTGGCCGCTGGCGCGCGGCCGAAACCGGCACCGCTGCGATGTGTCCCGGAGGTGGCGCCATGAGGGCGCTGCTGTCTGGACTTCTGCTGATCGCCGGCCTGCTGGTGGCGGCTCCGGCGCGCGCAACCGCGGTCTGCACCGCCGTCGCCAACCCGACGCTACCGTTCGGCAACGTCAACAGCAACGCGCCCGGGGCGACCTCCGGCACGCTCAACATCACGGTGACCTGCACCACCGCTGCGCTGAGCCTGCTGGCCACCACCGGCGTGCGGGTGTGCGTGGGCATCGGTGCCGGCAGTGGCGGCGGCAGCAGTTCCAGCTGGCGAACGTTGAAAACCACCACCAATGACAGCATGAACTTCCAGCTCTACAACACCTCCAGCTTCAGCCAGGTGACCGGCCTGGCCCCGCGCGGCACGCCACCGGCGCAGGAGCTGACCATGACCTACAACGTGCCACTGCTGACCGGCGGCAGCGGTGCACAGGTAACCCAGCTGTTCGCGCAGATTCCTGCCAACCAGGTGCTGGCGTCGGGGGCATACAGCAGCACCTTCAACGGCGCCAACGTCGTGCTGACCTGGGCCTGGAACGAAGTCCTGCTCGGCAATGCCACCGTGCCGGCGACCTGCAACGGTGGGGCCACCGGTACCAACAGCGCCAGCAACGCGTTCAGCTTCACTGCGACAGCCAACGTGCTGCCGCAGTGCGGCAGCTACGTCACCACCAACATGAACTTCGGCAGCGTCACCGGCGGCATCCCCGCCAACATCGACCAGACCGCCACGCTGACCCTGACCTGCCTGAAGAACACCGCCTACCAGGTCAGCCTCAACAACGGCCAGAACAACCCCACCGCCACCAACACACGGCGCATGGCCACCACCATCGGCGGCAGCACCTACTACCTTACCTACGAGTTGTACCGTGATGCCGCGCGCACCCAGCGCTGGGGCAACACCCTGACGGTGGATACCGTTGGCGGCACCGGTACGGGAAGCGCACAGCAGCTGACGATCCATGGCCGGGTGCCGCCAGTCACCGGCCAACCGCCGGCGGGCACCTACAGTGACCTGGTGCAGGTGACGATCACCTACTGATCTGCGTGCCGACCAACGGTCGGCAGCCACCGGGGTGGGTTCGCTAGATCCACGCCATGCGTGGATGCGCGCATCACGCTTGCGCCAGGAGCAGTCGACTGACAGTCGACGCTACAGTTCCGGCGCATCCTGCCGATACCGCGCAACGGGTCCTACAGCACGGTGGATGGCAGGTGGTTCGCGCACTTCTGATCGGGGCGATGCTGGTCGCCAGTACGCCCGCGTGGGCCGATCCCGGCAGCACATCCCTGCAGATCCGGCTGACCGTGGTCGAGGGCTGCGGCGATGCGCCGGGCAGCAATCACTGCCCGGCGCCGCACCAGCGCAGCGATGCACCGCAGCTTCCCCCGCAGATCCGCGAGCTCGCGCCGCCTGTCCAGGACGAAGCCCCGGCATCGGCCGTGACCGTCATCTACTGATGCGCGCACTACTGACCCTGCTGGTGCTGCTGCTGGCGCTGCCCGCTGCCGCGCTGGACCTGCTGCCGACGACCCTGCAGCTGCCTGCGGAGGGCGGACGCAGTGAACTGTGGGTCTTCAACCCCGGCCCCGGCCGCTGGCAGGGCCAGGTGCAGATGCTGGTGTGGGAACAGCAGGTGGACGCCGAACTGCTTCGCGCCACCGACCAGATTCTCGCCAGCCCCACCCGGCTCGACATCCCGCCCGGCGTCCGCCAGCGCATCTGGCTGCTGCCTCGTCAACCGGCATCCGTTGCCGGCGAACAGGCCTACCGGGTCGTGCTGGCCCCCACTACGCCAGGCCTGCAGCGGTACTCGCTGCCGTTGTTCCGCGGGCACGCCATACCGATGACCCAGCCGCGGCTGCATGCAGGGATCGAACCCGGCCAGTCACATACCTTCCTGCGACTGAGCAACACCGGTACCCTGCACGCACGCCTGAACGATCTCGCCTACATCACCAGCGACGGCCGGCGCACCCTGCTGCTGCCGGGCCTGGCCGGCTATCTGCTGGCCGGCCGTGAGCGCCGCTGGCCCCTGCCCGCCCGAGCGGAGGGCTATGCCGGTGGCCGTTTCCAGGCCAGGCTGCAGGATGGCCGCGTGGTCGATCTGACCGCACCGGACCCGGCAATTGCAGCCAACGCGCCGAGCGGGCTATAATCGACCGGATTCCTGCAGCCTGCGTGCGCGGGAAGCCGTCCACACCGGACGTCACCGGTGAATCCACACCTGCTGCCCCCATCCGTGCCGGGGTGCTCCGCAAGGAGTTCGGCCACGGAGGCAACAGGGAAGCCCAACCCCGGAACCGATCGCGCTTCCACGCGTCCCGCATACCTATCCCCGCGGGCGGAATCGCTGGTTCCATATCAGGAGTATTGCAATGCCCCAGGTCACCATGCGTCAGATGCTGGAAGCCGGCGTCCACTTCGGCCACCAGACCCGCTACTGGAACCCGAAGATGGCCCCGTACATCTTCGGCGCCCGCGGCAAGATCCACATCATCAACCTGGAAAAGACCGTCCCGCTGTTCAACGACGCGATGAACTTCATCTCGTCGGTGGCCCAGAAGCGCGGCACCGTCCTGTTCCTGGGCACCAAGCGCAGCGCCCGCGAAACCATCCGTGAAGAAGCCGAGCGTTGCGGTATGCCGTTCATGAACCAGCGTTGGCTGGGCGGCACCCTGACCAACTTCCGTACCGTCAAGCAGTCGGTTGCCCGCCTGAAGGAACTGGAAGCCGGCGAAACCGACGGCACCTTCGAAAAGCTGGTCAAGCACGAAGTGCTGGGCCTGCGTCGCGAGCGCGACAAGCTGGAAGCCTCGCTGGGCGGCATCAAGGACATGAACCGCCTGCCGGACGCCATCTTCGTGATCGACATCGGCCACGAAGACATCGCGATCAAGGAAGCCAAGAAGCTGGGCATCCCGGTCATCGCCGTGGTCGACACCAACTACAACCCGGAACTGGTTGATTACGCCATCCCGGGCAACGACGACGCCATCCGCGCCGTGCAGCTGTACGCCCGCGCTGCTGCCGACGCCGTGCTGGAAGGCAAGGCTGCTGCTCCGCACGCCGCCTCGGTGCGTGAGGAAGAGTTCGCCGAAGCCGCTGCTGAAGGCGAAGAGAAGCCGGCCCGCCGCGCTCCGGCCAAGAAGGCTGCCAAGAAGGGCGACGACGCCCAGGCCTGATCCAGGCCCCGGGGTGGACGCCCGGCGTCCACCCTCCCTGCGCGCAGCCTTCGGCGCGTGACAGGACCGTGTCACACGGGCCGGCCACCATGCCGGCCCAACCCCTTTCTTTCGTGAGGTAATCCCGTGGAAATCACTGCTTCCCTGGTCAAGGAACTGCGCGAGCGCACCGGCGCCGGCATGATGGAATGCAAGAAGGCGCTCACCGAAGCCAACGGCGACATCGACGCTGCTGCTGAAGCCATGCGCAAGTCCGGCGCTGCCAAGGCCGACAAGAAGGCTGACCGCGTGGCCGCCGAAGGCCGCCTGGGCCTGGCCCAGGACGGCGGCAAGGCCGTGCTGGTCGAAGTCAACTCGGAAACCGACTTCGTCGCCAACGACGACAACTTCAAGTCCTTCGTCAACGCTGTCGCCGCCGCTGCCCTGGCATCGGGCGCCGACGACGTCGAAGCCGTGAAGGCTGCCAAGCTGGCCGACGGCCGCACCGTTGAAGAAGCCCGCGCCACCGCCGTGCAGACCCTGGGTGAGAACATCCAGATCCGTCGCATGGTGAAGGTTGACGGCAACAACACCATCGGCGCCTACGTCCACACCAACGGCAAGGTCGGCGTGCTGGTCGATCTGGTCGGCGGCGACGTCGAACTGGCCCGTGGCCTGGCCATGCACGTGGCTGCCCTGAAGCCGCCGCACAACAAGGCATCGGACGTTCCGGCCGACTTCGTTGAGAAGGAAAAGGAAATCGAGCTGGCCAAGATGTCCGAGAAGGACAAGGCCAAGCCGGCCGAGATCCTGGAAAAGATCATCAGCGGCAAGATCAACAAGATCGTCAGCGACGTGACCCTGTACGGCCAGACCTACGTGCTGGGCGACACCACCGTCGAGCAGGTGGTCAAGGCCGCTGGCGCAGACGTGGCAGGCTTCAAGCTGCTGATCGTCGGCGAAGGCATCGAGAAGGTGGTGGAAGACTACGCCGCCGAAGTTGCCAAGGCGATGCAGGTCTGATTCCAGCCTTCCGGCTGTAAGACGACCAGAAAGAGCCGCGGGAAACCGCGGCTCTTTTTTTATGCCGGCGGGCGTGTGGGTGCGCATCACTGGTGCGCACATCGGTACCTTTGCGTTACGCATCAATCAAGCCGATACTCGGCGCAGGGAATCGACAGTCACCTAGCAGGAACGAAAATCGCGGACTGTGATGCATTCCTAGGTATTCTTGTCCCAATGGAATTGAACGACCCGACATGCCTCCCGAGCTGACAGCTGCCCTGGCGCTCTGCCGCAACCTGCCTTCGCCGCCCGGTATTGCCCTGCGCATCATCGAACTGGCACAGGACCCGGAAGCGGACATCGCCACCGCCGCCGACATCATCGCCATCGACATGGCGCTGAGTGCTCGCATGCTGCGCATCGCCAATTCGCCGCTTTACGCCAGCCGCCGCCGGATCGAGAACCTTGGCCAGGCGCTGACCATGCTCGGCCTGAACGCCACGATCAGCCTCGCGCTTGGCTTCACCGTCACCCAGGGCCTGACCGGCGGCGCCGGTGCCGACCACGACCTGCGCCAGCGCGCCTGGAAACGCAGCATCCTCAGCGCACTGGCCGCCAGCCAGCTGGGCCAGGCCCGTGGCCTGCGCCGGCTGGAGGAACTGATGCTGGCCGGGCTGCTGCAGGACCTGGGCGTGCTGTGCCTGGCCCAGGCCGAATCGGAGCGCTACCTGCCGCTGCTGCGCGAAGCCCGTGACAACACGGATCTGGTTGCCCGCGAGCGCGACGCACTCGGCTGCAGCCACGCCGATGTCGGCGCGTGGGTGGCCGAGCAATGGAGCCTGCCGCGCTATCTGGTGGAGAGCATCAGCCACAGCGAGGACGACGACGCTGCCGACTCGCCGTTCCAGGCCTGCGTGCAGCTGTCCGGCGCTGTCGCCGACATCTGGCTGGATGATGACGCCGACGCCGCCCGCGAGCGCGCTCTGCACCAGGTGCATGACCGCCTGGAGCTCGACAGCGCGCGTTTCGACCAGGTGCTGGCGCGCATCAGCGAGGCCCTGCCGGACATTGCCAGCCTGTTCGAGGCCGGCCTGAACTCGCCCTCACGGGTGCGGGAGCTGATCGACCACGCCCAGGAACTGGCTACCCTGCGCAACCTGCGCGAACTGCAGGATGCCGATCAGGCACGCCGTCGCGCTGACGAATTCGAAGCCCGGGCCAAGCGCCTGGCCGACCAGGCCCACCGCGACGCCCTGACCGGCGTGCTCAACCGCCGCCAGCTGGAAGCGGTACTGGAACAGGAGTTCCTGCGCGCCGGGCGCCAGGGCTGGCCCCTGTCGGTGGCCTTCATCGACCTGGACGACTTCAAGAAGATCAATGACGCCCACGGCCACCTGACCGGCGACGAGGTGCTGCGCGCCTTTGCCGGCAAGCTGCAGGGCCAGCTGCGCAACAGTGACACCGTGGCCCGCTTCGGCGGCGAGGAATTCGTCGCCCTGCTGCCCAATACCAGCGAAAGCGTGGCTCTGGACGTGATCCGCCGGGTGCTGGCCAACATCGTCGCCACGCCGATGGCCGAACTGTAGGGAGGGCCGTTGTTCGTCACCTTCTCCGCCGGCGTGGCCACCCAGGGCGGGTACGAACGCTTCGCCGACGTACAGGACCTGCTGCGCGCCGCCGACGACGTGCTGTACCGCTCCAAGAACCTCGGCCGCAACCGGGTGATCGCCCGCTCCCCGGGCGCCCTCGGCCACGACGAGCTGTCAGCCACTGCCAGCGCCGAGCTGGGCTGAACGGAACGCCCCGCGTGACCGGGGCAAACGCCAGGATTTTGCGCCGCAGTGCACAAAACACTTTGGCCCGACGCCGCATGCGCGTAGAATCGCCCGCGATTTCCACGCACCCGAGGTCCCCATGTCCAAGCTCGCCTATCGCCGCATCCTTCTGAAACTGTCCGGGGAGGCGCTGATGGGAGATGAGGACTACGGCATCGACCCGAAGATCATCAACCGCCTGGCCCGTGAGGTCATCGAAGCCCAGCAGGCCGGTGCCGAAGTGGCGCTGGTGATCGGCGGCGGTAACATCTTCCGCGGCGCCGGCCTTGCCGCTGGCGGCATGGACCGCGTCACCGGCGACCAGATGGGCATGCTGGCCACGGTCATCAACGCCCTGGCCATGCAGGACGCGCTGGAGAAGCTGGGCGCCAAGGCCCGCGTGATGAGCGCGATCAAGATCAACGATGTGTGCGAGGACTACATCCGCCGCCGCGCCATCCGCCACCTGGAAAAGGGCCGGCTGGTGATCTTCGCCGCCGGCGTCGGCAGCCCGTTCTTCACCACCGACTCCGGCGCCGCCCTGCGCGCGATCGAGATCGGCGCCGACCTGCTGCTGAAGGCTACCAAGGTCGACGGCGTGTACGACAAGGACCCGAACAAGCACAGCGACGCAGTCCGCTTCGACAGCCTGAGCTACGACGAGGTGATCCGCCGCGGCCTGGAAGTGATGGATACCGCCGCTTTCGCGCTGGCCCGCGACAGCGATCTGCCGATGCGCGTATTCGACATGGGCCAGCCCGGCGAGCTGCTGAAGATCCTCAACGGCGAGAACATCGGCACCCTGGTCCAGGGCCGCGACCCGGCCTGAGCCTGAGCGCGAGGCGACAACCGGGCCGATTCAGGCCCGGCAGCGTCCCGTATTCGCCTATAATCGCCCGATTCCAGTTACACCCAGGACCGGGCGATGCTCAACGACATCAAGAACAACGCGCAGACGCGCATGGCCAAGAGCATCGACGCTCTGAAGCACACCCTCACCTCGATCCGCACCGGGCGCGCCACCCCGGCCCTGCTGGACCGCGTCACGGTGAGCGCCTACGGCAATGCCAGCACCCCGCTGAACCAAGTTGCCTCGATCTCCAACGCCGACGCCCACTCGCTGCTGGTCACCCCGTTCGACAAGGGCATGATCAAGGAGATCGAAAAGGGTCTCTACAACGCCGAGTTCACCCCGAACACCCTGGGCACCGCGATCCGCATCAACATGCCGCCGCCGACCGAAGAGCGCCGCAAGGAGCTGGCCAAGCAGGTGCAGAAGGAAGGCGAAGGCGCCAAGATCGCGATCCGCAACATCCGTCAGGATGCGAACAAGGAAATCGCCAAGCTGGTCAAGGACAAGGCGATCAGCGAAGACGAGAAGAAGCGCGGCGAAGACGACATCCAGAAGCTGACCGACGCCAACATCAAGGACGTCGACAAGGTTGTTGCCGACAAGGAAAAAGAACTGCTGTCGGTCTGAAGTCGATGCCTTCAGTCCCGCCTCCGTTGCCGGCCGCCCTGCCCCGCCACATTGCCATCATCATGGATGGCAATGGACGTTGGGCACAGCAGCGCCGTCGCCCACGCGTGATCGGCCATCGTGCCGGCGCGCGCGCGGTCAACCGTACCATCGAGCGCTGCCTTGAACTGGGCATTCCGGCGCTGACCCTGTTCGCGTTTTCCAGCGAGAACTGGGGCCGGCCACAGGAAGAAGTCGATGCGTTGATGAAGCTGTTCCTCGGCGCGCTCGACCGCGAAGTGGACGAGCTGCATCGGCGCGGCGTGCGCGTGCGCTTCATCGGCGAGCGCGAACGCTTCGGTGCCGGACTGGTCAGCCGCATGCAGCTGGCCGAACAGCGCACTGCAGACAACACTGCCCTGACCCTGTCGATCGCTGCCAGCTACGGCGGTCGCCAGGACATCGTCCGTGCCGCGCGCGCGCTGGCCGCGGAAGTCGCGGCAGGGCGCCTGCTGCCCGAACAGATCGACGAATCGCTGCTGGGCAGCCAGGTGGCCCTGGCCGACCTGCCGCCGCCGGATCTGTTCATCCGCACCGGTGGCGATACCCGCGTCAGTAATTTCCTGTTGTGGCAGCTGGCGTACACCGAGCTGTGGTTCACCGAGGCACTGTGGCCGGACTTCGATGCCAGCCAGCTGCAGCAGGCGCTGGACGCCTATGGCAGCCGCGAGCGCCGTTTCGGCCTGACCAGCGCCCAGATCGCCGCACTGGCCACCGAGACTTCCAGCCCATGACCAAGACCCGAGTCCTTGCCGCGCTGATCATGGCGCCGGTCGCCATTGCCGCGATCCTGCTGCTGCCGACGCAATGGCTGGCCGCTGCCGCCGCTGCCGTGCTGCTGATCGGCCTGTGGGAATGGCTGAAGCTGGCCGGCATCGAGGACACCCTCGCGCGCACCGTGCTGCTGGTGCTGAACCTGCTGCTGATGGTGCTGCTGGTGTGGGCTGATGGCAGTACGCTGGTCCTGTTCCAGATCACCACGCTGGCCGGTGTGGCCTGGTGGCTCGCCGCACTGGTCTGGCTGCGATTCTTCAACTTCGGCGCACAGCCATCAGCCCCCTCGCGCATCGTGAAGATGCTGGCCGGTACCCTGGCCATCGTCCCGGCCTGGGCCGCGCTGGTGCTGATCCACGCCGGCGGTGATCCGCCGGGCCAGCAGGGGCACCTGTGGCTGCTGGCCGCGCTGGCGCTGGTCTGGGCAGCCGATTCGGGCGCCTACTTCGCCGGCCGCCATTTCGGCAAGCACAAGCTGGCGCCGCGGATCAGCCCCAACAAGACCTGGGAAGGCCTGTTCGGCGGTCTGGTGGCCGGTGTCGCCGTGGCCCTGGGCCTGGGCTGGCTGGCCGGCATCGACGTCGGCCAGCTGCCGGGCCTGCTGATCACCTCGGTGGTGGCGGTGTTCGCCTCGGTGCTGGGTGATCTGTTCGAGAGCCTGATCAAGCGCCACGCCGGTGCCAAGGACTCGGGCAACCTGATTCCGGGCCATGGTGGCGTGCTCGACCGTGTCGATGGCGTCCTCGCCGCCGTGCCGGTGTTCGCGCTGGGCAAGGAAATCTTCGGGTTCTGACCATGAATGCTGTCGCAGACCTGCGCCGGGTCGCCGTGTTCGGCGCCACCGGCTCGATTGGCGCCTCCACGCTGGACGTGATCGCCCGCCACCCGCAGCGCTACCAGGCCACCGTGCTTGCCGCCGGCCGCCAGGTGCAGGCGCTGCTGGCGCTGTGCCGCGAGCATCGCCCTGCGCATGCGGTGATCGCCGATGAGTCGTTGTACACGGAGCTGCGCGACGGCCTGCGCGAGGCAGGGCTGGCCACACAGCCCCATGCCGGCCATGCCGCGCTGGACCAGCTGGCCGCCAGCGATGCCTGCGACACTGTGGTAGCCGCCATCGTCGGTGCGGCCGGGCTGTCTTCCACCCTGGCCGCCGCTGCCGCCGGCAAACGCATCCTGCTGGCCAACAAGGAATCCCTGGTGCTGGCTGGCGAACTGCTGACCCGCACCGCCGAGCGCGCCGGCGCCGAAATCATCCCGATCGACAGCGAACACAGCGCGATCTTCCAGTGCCTGCGCTCGCGCGACGCCAGTGCCGACGGCGCGGGTGTGCGCCGCATCCTGCTGACCGCCTCGGGTGGCCCGTTCCGCGGCCGCAGCCGCGCAGCGCTGGCCGAGGTCACCCCGGCCCAGGCTGTTGCACATCCAAAATGGTCGATGGGCCCGAAGATCTCGGTCGATTCGGCGACGTTGATGAACAAGGGCCTGGAAGTGATCGAGGCCCATCACCTGTTCGCCGTCCCCGGTGAGCGCATCGAGGTGCTGGTGCACCCGCAGAGCCTGGTCCATTCGCTGGTTGAATTCGTCGACGGTTCCACCCTTGCACAGATGGGCCTGCCGGACATGCGCACCACCCTCGCCGTTGGCCTGGGCTGGCCGCAGCGCATCGAATCGGGCGTGGCCGGGCTGGACCTGCTGGCCCAGGGCCGGCTGGATTTCGAGGCCCCGGACACCGATGCCTTCCCCTGTCTGGCCCTGGCCTGGCAGGCGATGCAGGCCGGTGGCACCGCGCCGGCAGTACTGAACGCCGCCAATGAGGAGGCGGTTTCAGCGTTTCTTCAGGGCCGGATCGGTTTCCTGACCATCCCGGCGCTGGTTGCTAACGCTCTTTCAACACTGCCGACCCAGCCAGCCGATACACTGGAGGTCCTGTTGTCCGCGGACCAGCGGGCACGCCAGCTGACCCTGAACACCATCGCCGCCGCCTGAACGACCGCCTCGCCCAGCATGACGACGCCGCCCCTGCCCGCCAATGTGAGCCTGCATGACTGACTTCATCGGATCGGTCTGGTGGATGATCGTCAGCCTCGGGCTGCTGGTCACCTTCCACGAGTTCGGGCACTACTGGGTGGGGCGCCTGTGCGGGGTCAAGGTACTGCGCTTCTCGGTCGGCTTCGGCCGCCCCCTGTGGTCGCGCCGCGACCGGCACGGCACCGAGTTCGCCATCGCTGCCATCCCGCTGGGCGGCTACGTCAAGTTCCTCGACGAACGCGAGGTTGAAGTACACCCGCACGAGCGTGGCCAGGCCTTCAACCACAAGACGGTGTGGCAGCGCATTGCCATCGTCGCCGCTGGACCACTCGCCAACCTGCTGCTGTGCATCCTGCTGCTGTGGGCCATGTTCGTGATCGGCAAGCAGGACTACTCGCCCACTGTCGGCCGCGCCACCGGCATCGCCGCCAGCGCCGGCCTGTCCAGCGGCGATCGCGTGCTGCGCGTGGACGAACGCCCGGTGGTTACCCTGGGCGAGGCCAGCATGGCATTGACCGCCGCCGCGATGGACCGTCGCGACGTAAAGCTCGAGGTACTGGACCCCACCGACCAGGTACGCGTACGGACCCTGCCGCTGTCGCAACTGCCGCCCGGCTTTGATGAACGGCGCGTGCCGGTGCTGGCCGGACTGTACTGGCAGTCATGGCTGCAGCCGGCCCAGGTGGAG
Organism: Stenotrophomonas maltophilia; assembly: GCF_013464485.1. GTDB lineage: Bacteria > Pseudomonadota > Gammaproteobacteria > Xanthomonadales > Xanthomonadaceae > Stenotrophomonas > Stenotrophomonas maltophilia_AW. The sequence goes on along the minus strand of NZ_RAUX01000036.1, from coordinate 54,911 downwards.
TCGCTGACCGCCGATTCGGTCGTGGCCGGGCAACTGCAGCCGGGTGACCTGATTGTGGCCATCGACGGGCAGCGCATCGACGGCGCCGATCAGGTCATCGGGGAAATCCAGGCCCTCGGCCGCGCCGGTGGCCCCGGCATGATCGAAGTCCTGCGCGGCGGCGAGCGCCTAGCGCTTGAAGTGACCCCACGCCAGGGCAAGGATTCCAAGGGCGGGCCGATCTGGCAGATCGGCGTGCAGTTCCCGACCTCGTTCAGCCCTCCCTATGACACCCTGCTGCGCTACGGCCCGCTCGACGCGGTGACCGTGGCCGTGCGCGAAACCGGGCGCCTGGCTGCCGATTCGCTGGGCATGATGGGCCGCATCATCACCGGCAAGGCTTCGCTGCAGAACGTTTCCGGGCCTGTCACCATCGCCCGCGTGGCCAACATCTCGGCCAAGCGCGGCCTCGACTGGTTCCTGCAGTTCCTTGCCCTGCTGTCACTCAGCCTGTGCATCATCAACCTGCTGCCGATCCCGATCTTGGACGGCGGCCACCTGCTGTATTACCTTATCGAGTTGGTCAAGGGCAGCCCGCTGAGCGAGCGTGCCATCGCCGCCGGCCAGTACATTGGCCTGGCGTTGCTGGCCGGGCTGATGGGGTTGGCGTTCTACAACGACATCCTCGGCCTGGTCCCGCGATGAACTTTTCCACGTTGTTGCCGTCTACAGCGTCGGCATCCCGCACCAATGAAATCGACCTTCCTACCGGACGTGACATGACGCGACTCCCCAATCGCCGCCTGCTGGCCCTCGCCCTCGCCGCCGTCACCGGCGCTCCCGCCCTGGCCCAGGCAGCCGAGCCCTTCACTGTCAGCGACATCCGCGTGGATGGCCTGCAGCGCATCAGCTCGGGCACGGTATTCACCTACCTGCCGGTGGAGCGTGGCGAGACGGTCACCGACAACAAGGTCGGCGAGACCATCCGCGCCCTGTACAAGACCGGTTTCTTCGAGGACGTGCAGCTGGACCGCCAGGGCAGCATCCTGGTGGTGACCGTCAAGGAACGCCCGGCGATCAACAAGCTGACCGTGACCGGCAACAAGGACATCAAGTCCGAGCAGCTGCTCAAGGGCCTTTCCGACATCGGCCTGACCGAGGGCGGCACCTTCGATCGCCTGAGCCTGGACCGCGTGACCCAGGAGCTGCGCCGCCAGTACAACGACCGCGGCAAGTACAACGTCGAGATCACCCCGACGGTGAGCCCGCTGGACCGCAACCGCGTGGACATCGCGATCGCCATCAAGGAAGGCAAGGCGGCCAAGATCCGTCACGTCAACCTGGTCGGCACCGAGAAGTTCGAGAGCAAGGACATCCTGGAGACCTGGGAGTCCAAGGAGCACAACTGGGCGTCGTGGTACCGCCGTGACGACCAGTACTCCAAGGAAAAGCTGTCCGGCGACCTGGAAAAGCTCAACTCCTGGTACCTCGACCGCGGCTATGTCGACTTCAGCATCGATTCGACCCAGGTGTCGATCAGCCCCGACAAGCGCGACATGTTCCTCACCGCCGGCGTGACCGAGGGTGCGCAGTACAAGATTTCTGAGATCAAGGTCAGCGGCGACACCATCCTCCCGCAGGAAGACGTCGAGCGCATGGTGATCCAGAAGTCCGGCGACACGTTCTCGCGTGCACTGCTGGAATTCAGCTCGGATACCATCACCAACTCGCTGTCCAACATCGGCTACGCGTTCGCCAAGGTGAACCCGATTCCGACCACCAATCGTCCCGAGCAGACCGTGGCGATCAACATGCAGGTCGTGCCCGGCCCGCGCGTGTCGGTGCGTCGCATCCTGTTCCGTGGCAACACGCGCACCTCCGACGAAGTGATGCGTCGCGAAATGCGCCAGTTCGAGAACAGCTGGTATTCGCAGGCCGCGATCGACCGCTCAAAGATCCGCCTGCAGCGTCTGGGCTACTTCGAGTCGGTGGACGTGGAAACCCCGGCCGTCAGCGGCAGCAACGACCAGGTCGACGTCGTCTACAACGTCAAGGAAACCACGTCCGGCAGCTTCGTCTTCGGCCTGGGCTACTCCCAGTCCTATGGCATGACCACCTCGGTGCAGCTGTCGCAGAACAACTTCCTGGGCGGCGGCAACCGCGTCTCGGTCGAAGCCTCGCGCAGCAGCTACCTGCAGCGCTATGGCTTCAGCTACACCAACCCGTACTTCACCGATGACGGCGTGTCGCTGGGCTACAACCTGTCCTGGCGCGAGCTGGACTATTCCGACTTCAATACCGCGCAGTACAACAGCACCAATGGTTCGGCGCAGGTGGTGTTCGGCGTGCCGATCACCGAGACCGATACCGTCTCGCTGATGTTCGGCATCGACAGCAACCAGATCACCACCTACCAGGGTTCGACCCCGCAGTCGATCATCGACTACATCAATGCGGTGGGCAAGCGCACGTTCCACGCCTGGCGCACCGAACTGGGCTGGGCGCGCGACTCACGCAACGACTACTTCATGCCGACCCGCGGTACCTACCAGCGCATCGGCCTGGAGACCACGCTACCGGGTTCGACCATCGAGTACTACAAGCTGAACTACCAGATCAGCAAGTACTGGCCGATCATGCCGTCGCTGGTGATCAATACCCGTGCAGAAGTGGGCTACGGTGATGCCTATGGCAACGACTACACCCGCACGCTGACCAACCCGGACGGCACCACCCGTACGGTAACCGCCAGCGGCCTGCCGTTCTTCGAGAACTTCTACGCCGGCGGTACCAACTCGGTGCGTGGCTTCGAAGACAACACCCTCGGCCCGCGCGAAGTCACCAACGGCTATCCGGAAGGCCAGCCGCTGGGTGGTTCGCTGAAAACCGTCGGTTCGGTCGAAGCCTACTTCCCGCGCCTGTTCGACAGCCCGTCGGCACGCGTGTCGGCCTTTGTCGACTTCGGCAACGTCTACAACGGCGTGGACAACTTCAAGGCCAACGAACTGCGCGTGTCCACCGGCGTGGCCCTGCTGTGGCGCGCTCCGGTCGGCCCGATCTCGATCAGCTACGCCTTCCCGCTGAAGAAGGAAGACGATGACAAGATCGAACGGCTGCAATTCACGTTCGGTGGCCAGTTCTGAGGAACGTCGTTCCTCAGAACTGATCCACCTCCGGTGAATTGCCCACGCATTTCACCTATCCCCCGCGCCGCTGGCGCGCCCCCCTTAACAAAGGGGGGCTCTCCACCAGACGGGGTGCGAAGCGCCGGGCTCTGCCCGGCGTTTTCGTTTTCTGTTGATTGCCGCGCTCACACGCATTGAGCCGAGCATGGCTCGGCTCTACAGGAAACGGGTTTCGAGGACTGGCCGCCCGCATGAAACTGTCCAGAGGCGGCGGGTGGCCCTGGGCAGGACCGTTGGCGCCATGGATGGCGCCACCGAGCACCATGGAGGGGATCTTGCGTGTCCTGACCAGAGCCACCCGTCGCCTCCGCCCGGTAGCAGGCAGACGCCATGAAACCGCCCCCGCATGACCGCAATGCCGTCACACGTTAAACTCCCGCCGTGAATACTCCCACCTACACCGCCCAGCAACTCGCCGAGCAGTTCGGCCTGCAGGTCCATGGCGACCCCGCCACCGCCATCCATGGCGTGGCCACCCTCGCCCATGCCGGTCCTGGCCAGCTGACCTTCCTCGCCAATCCACGCTACCGCGCCCAGCTGGCCGACAGCCAGGCCTCGCTGGTGGTCCTGCGTGCCGACGACGCCGAGGCCGCCCCCGGCGCCGCGCTCGTGGCCAAGGACCCGTACACCACCTTCGCCAAGATCGCCGCGCTGTTCGACATCGCACCGACGCGCCCGCCGGGCATCCATCCCAGCGCCGTCATCGATCCCAGCGCCCAGGTCGCCGCCAGCGCCCATATCGGTCCCTTCGTCTCCATCGGGGCGCGCAGCGTGGTTGGTGAGAACTGCATCATCGGCACCGGCAGCGTGATCGGCGAAGACTGCAGCCTGGACAACGGCTGCGAGCTGATCGCGCGGGTCACCCTGGTCACCCGGGTCAAGCTCGGCAAGCGCGTTCGCGTGCATCCCGGCGCCGTACTCGGCGCCGATGGCTTCGGCCTGGCCATGGACGCCGGCAAGTGGATCAAGGTGCCGCAGCTCGGCGGCGTGCGCATCGGCGACGATTGCGAAATCGGCGCCAACACCTGCGTTGACCGTGGCGCGCTGGAAGATACCGTGCTGCACGAAGACGTGCGCCTGGACAACCTGGTGCAGATCGCGCACAACGTGCAGATCGGCGCGCACTCGGCCGTCGCCGGCTGCACGGGCATCGCCGGCAGTGCCAAGATCGGCCGCTACTGCCTGCTCGGCGGCCACGTCGGCGTGGTCGGCCACCTCGAGATCTGCGACAAGGTCGTGATCACCGGCAAGTCGGTGGTCCGCAATTCCATCCATGAGCCGGGCGAGTACTCGTCCGGCACCCCGTTGACCGACAACCGCACGTGGCGCAAGAACGCCGCGCGCTTCAAGCAGCTGGACGCATTGGCTCGCCGCGTCCTGGCTGCTGGCAAGGAGAAAGAATGAACGACACGCTGCAGCTTCCGATCGACGTCTGCCAGATCCAGGAACTGCTCCCGCACCGCTACCCGTTCCTGCTGGTAGACCGGGTGCTTGAGCTCGACATCGAGGCCAAGCGCATCCTTGCGCAGAAGAACGTCAGCATCAACGAGCCGTTCTTCCAGGGTCACTTCCCGGGCCGCCCGATCATGCCCGGCGTGCTGATCATCGAAGCGCTGGCGCAGGCCGGTGGCGTGATGACCCAGCTCACGCTCGGCCGTGACTCGCAGTCCAAGCTGTTCTACATGGTCAAGGTGGAAAACGCTCGCTTCAACAAGCAGGTCGTTCCCGGCGATGTGCTGATGCTGGATGTGCAGATGAAGCGCCTGATCCGCAACATGGGCTGGTACTACGGCGAAGCCAAGGTCAACGGTGAAGTCGTTGCCTCGGCCGAAGTCATGTGTGCCGGCGCCAAGGGCTGATCCACTGGAGGCAGGAATGACTGACAACGCACCGCGGATCCACCCGACCGCCGTCATCGACCCGGCCGCGCGCCTGGCCGATGACGTCCAGGTGGGCGCGTTCACCCTGATCGACGCCGATGTGGAAATCGGTGCCGGCACGGTGATCGGCCCCCACTGCAGCATCCACGGCCCGACGAAGATCGGCCGTGACAACCGCTTCATCGGCCACGCGGCGGTCGGTGGCGAGCCGCAGGACAAGAAGTTTGCCGGCGAACGTACCGAACTGGTGATCGGCGACCGCAACGTGTTCCGCGAGTTCGTCACGCTGAACCGTGGCACCGGCGGCGGCGGCGGCATCACCACCATCGGCGACGACAACTGGATGCTGGCCTACACGCACGTGGCGCATGACTGCCATGTCGGCAACTTCTGCGTGTTCTCCAACAACACCACCCTGGCCGGCCACGTGACCGTGGGCGACTACGTGATCATCAGCGGCTTCGCCGGTGCCCATCAGTTCTGCCGGATCGGCGCACATGCCTTCCTCGGCATGGGGGCGCTGACCAATGGCGACGTTCCGCCGTTCACCATGGTCGGCACCGATTCGCTGGGCCGCCCGCGCGGCATCAACAGCGAAGGCCTGAAGCGCCGCGGCTTCGATGCCGAGCGCATTTCCGCCATCAAGCGTGCCTACCGCACCCTGTACGTGGCGGGCCTGCCGCTGGCCGAAGCCAAGGTGCAGCTGACCGAACAGGCGCGTGACAGCGATGACGTGAAGGCCATGCTGGACTTCATCGAGCACGCCGAGAGGCCCTTGCTGCGATGAGCAGCACGACCGGCCAGGCGCCGGCCGGCGCCGCTGTGATTCCGCTGGCCTCGATGACCGGCAGCGTCCCCGCGCAGCGGGTGCTCAGCGAGCGCCCGTTGCGGATCGCACTGGTGGCCGGTGAGGCCTCCGGCGATCTGCTCGGTGCGGGCCTGGTTCGCGAACTGAAAGCGCGCTTCCCAAATGCCGAATTCGCCGGCATCGGTGGCGACGCCATGCGCAGCGCCGGCTGCCAGACCTGGCACGATGCCAGCGAGCTGGCGGTGATGGGCCTGACCGAAGTACTGCGCCATCTGCCGCGCCTGCTGAAGCTGCGCTCGGCGTTCCGCCAGCGTGCGCTGGACTGGCAGCCGGACGTGTTCATCGGCATCGACGCCCCCGACTTCAACCTGGGCATCGAGCGCTGGCTGAAGCAGCGTGGCGTGCGCACCGTGCATTACGTCAGCCCCTCCGTCTGGGCCTGGCGTGAGAAGCGTGCCGAGAAGATCGGCAGCAGCGCCGACCTGGTGCTGTGCCTGTTCCCGATGGAACCGCCCATCTATGCCAAGCACGGCATCGACGCGCGCTTCGTCGGCCATCCGATGGCTGACGACATTCCGCTGCAGGGCAACCGCGAGGAAGCACGCGCCGCGCTTGGCCTGCCGACCTCGGCCAAGGTGCTGGCGGTGCTGCCGGGCAGCCGCCTGGGCGAAATCTCGCGCCTGGGCGAGCCGTTCTTCGAAGCCGCCTGGCAGGTCTCCGAGCGCATCCCCGGCCTGCACGTGGTGGTGCCTGCCGCCAACCCTGCATGCAAGCGGCTGATCGAAGAGCAGCTGTCGCGCTCGGCGCTGCCGGTCGCGTACTCGCATGTGCTCGACGGCCAGGCCCGCAACGCCATGATCGCCGCCGACGTGGTGGTGCTGGCGTCCGGTACCGCGACCCTGGAAGCGATGCTGGTGAAGCGGCCGATGGTGGTCGGCTACCGTGTCAACGAACTGACCTACCGTCTGGTCAAGGCATTCGGCCTGATCAAGGTCGACCGCTTCGCCCTGCCCAACATCCTGGCCGGGCAGGACCTGGCACCGGAACTGATGCAGCACGACTGCACGCCGGACAAGCTGGCCGCGGCCATCCAGCAGTGGTTCGACCACCCGCAACGGGTAACCGACCTGCAGGACACCTACGCCCGCCTGCACGAACGCCTGCGCCGCAATGCCTCGGCACGTGCAGCGGACGCGGTCGGCGAACTGCTGATGCGCGACCAGGCCCAGGCATGAGCCGCCGACACGCCGCAGCGGCCAGCCTCGCCCTGTTCGACGGTGCGGCGGTGGTCGAGCCGGAACGCCTGGTTGCCGGCGTCGATGAGGCCGGCCGTGGTCCGCTCGCCGGGCCGGTGGCGGTGGCGGCGGTGGTGTTCGACCCGGCACGGCCACGCATCAACGGCCTGGACGATTCAAAGCAGCTCACCGCGGTGCGCCGCGAGCAGCTGCATGACCGCATCATCGAGCGCGCCCTTGCCTGGCACGTGGTGCTGGTGGACGTGGATACCATCGACCGCCTGAACATCTACCAGGCCACCCTGCAGGGCATGCGCGATGTCGTCGCCGCGGTCGCCCACGTGGCCGGCTTCGCGCGCATCGACGGCAACGTGGTGCCCAAGGGCCTGGTACTGCCGGCGCAGGCGCTGATCGGCGGCGATGGCATCGACCGCGCGATCATGGCCGCATCGATCCTGGCCAAGGTCTCGCGCGACCGCTACATGCAGGATCTGCATGCGCGCCATCCTGAATATGGCTTCGACCAGCACAAGGGCTACGGCACCCCGGCGCACCTGGCCGCGCTGCGTGCGCATGGCCCCTGCGCCGAGCACCGGCGCAGTTTCGCGCCGGTGCGTGACTGCCTGGAATCCGCGCCGCCGGCCAGCGCCGCGATTGCCTGAACATCGCACGCAACCCGTCTGGAGCAGAGTCCCCCTGAGTCAGGGGGACGCGCCAACGGCGCGGGGGTCTGGGAGCGTGGTAAGACGGGGCCCGCGGTTCGCTTGCGAACCGTGGGGGGCGATAGCGCGAATGCGATATCGCCCACCGTCAAGTCCTTGTCGCCACCCCCTGCCCTCGCTACCCTGACCGGGCACTCCAGCGCTTCCCGACCCCGGCGACGATTCCCCCGTCAGCACCCGGGGCCCGCGCGCTCCAACCTGGTCCGGCATGTCCAACTCCCGCTTCGTACATCTCCACGTCCACACCGAGTTCTCGCTGGCGGACTCCACCATCCGTGTGCCGGCCAAGCCGGACCAGGCGGACCCGAAGAAAGCCAAGCAGGCCAACCTGCTGTCGCGCTCGGTGGAACTCGGCCTGCCTGCGCTGGCGGTGACCGACCTCAACAACCTGTTCGCGCTGGTCAAGTTCTACAAAGCCGCCGAAGGCGTGGGCATCAAGCCGATCGCCGGTGCCGACGTGCTGATCGCCGAGGAAGGCCAGGACCCGTGGCGGATGACCCTGCTGTGCCGCGATCGCGAGGGCTACCTGAGCCTGTCGCGGCTGCTGACGCGCGCCTGGATGGAAGGCCATCGCCCTGAAGGCGGCGTGGCCATCCACCCGGACTGGCTGAAGTCCGGCAACGCCAACCTGTTCGCATTGGCCGGGCGGCAGAGCCTGGCCGGGCGGTTGGCACTGGACGGCAAGCATGAGCTGGCCGAGCAGCAACTGGCCGACTGGCAGCGCGTGTTCGGCGATGGCCTGCACCTGGAACTGACCCGTACCGGCCGCGAGGGCGAGGAAACCTTCAACCAGTTCGCGCTGATGGCGGCCGGCCAGCGTGGCCTGCCGGTGGTGGCCAGCAACGATGTGCGCTTCCTGTCGCCGTCGGACTTCAGCGCGCACGAAGCGCGCGTGTGCATTTCCACCGGCCGCGTGCTGGATGACCCCAAGCGCCCCCGTGAGTACAGCGACCAGCAGTACCTGAAGTCGGCCGAGGAAATGTGCGCGCTGTTCGCCGACATCCCTGATGCGATCGACAATACGCTGGCGCTGGCCGAGCGCTGCAACATCGAGATGCGGCTGGGCACCTACTTCCTGCCCAACTATCCGGTGCCGGACGACGAGACGCTGGACACCTGGATCCAGAAGATGTCGCGCGATGGCCTGGAAGAGCGCCTGGAGAAGAATCCGCTGGCGCCGGGCAAGACCCGCGAAGAGTACTTCGAGCGCCTGGAGTTCGAGCTCAACACCATCATCAAGATGGGCTTCCCGGGCTACTTCCTGATCGTGGCCGACTTCATCCAGTGGGGCAAGAACCAGGGCATCCCGATCGGTCCCGGCCGTGGTTCGGGTGCCGGTTCGCTGGTGGCGTGGGCGCTGAAGATCACCGATCTGGACCCGCTGCCGTACAACCTGCTGTTCGAGCGGTTCCTGAATCCGGAACGCGTGTCGATGCCCGACTTCGACATCGACTTCTGCATGGACCGCCGCGACGAGGTGATCGACTACGTCGCGCGCAAGTACGGGCGCGAGCGCGTCAGCCAGATCATCACTTACGGCACCATGGCCGCCAAGGCGGTGGTGCGCGACTCCGGCCGCGTGCTGGGCTTCCCGTACGGCCTGGTCGACGGCGTCTCCAAGCTGATTCCGAACATCCTCGGCATCCACCTGAAGGATGCACTGGGCAAGGGCAAGGAAGGCCCCAGCTCGGAAATGGCGTCGGCCGAACTGATCCAGCGCTACGAGACCGAGGACGATGTCCGCGACCTGATCGATCTGGCGCTGCAGCTGGAAGACCTGACCCGCAACGCCGGCAAGCATGCCGGTGGCGTGGTGATCGGGCCCGAGCCGCTGAGCGAGTTCTGCCCGCTGTACGCCGAACACGACGAGAACGGCCTCGGCAAGAACCCGGTCACCCAGTTCGACAAGAACGACGTGGAAGAAGTCGGCCTGGTGAAGTTCGACTTCCTCGGCCTGCGCACGCTGACCATCATCGACTGGGCGGTGAAGGCGATCAACAAGCGCCACGAGCGCGCCGGCATTCCGCCGGTGGACATCGCCGCGATCCCGCTCGACGACACCCCCACCTATAAGGACATCTTCGCCAACGGCAATACCGGCGCGGTGTTCCAGTTCGAATCCTCGGGCATGCGCCGCCTGCTGAAGGACGCGCGCCCCGACCGTTTCGAAGACCTGATTGCGCTGGTGTCGCTGTACCGCCCCGGCCCAATGGACCTGATTCCTTCGTTCAACGCGCGTAAGCACGGCCAGGAAGAAATCATCTATCCCGATCCGCGCACCGAAGCCATCCTGAAGGACACCTACGGCATCATGGTGTACCAGGAGCAGGTGATGCAGATGGCGCAGATCGTCGGCGGCTACTCGCTGGGCGGCGCCGACCTGCTGCGCCGTGCGATGGGCAAGAAGGTGCCGGCCGAAATGGCCAAGCACCGCGAGATCTTCCGCGAAGGCGCGGCCAAGGACGGCGTGGACGAAGCCAAGGCCGATGCGATCTTCGACCTGATGGAGAAGTTCGCCGGCTACGGCTTCAACAAGTCGCACGCCGCCGCCTACGCGCTGGTCAGCTACCAGACCGCATGGCTGAAGCGCCACTATCCCGCCGAATTCATGGCGGCCACGCTGTCGTCCGATCTGGACAACACCGACAAGGTGGTCGGCTTCCTCGACGAAGTACGCAATCTCGGCCTGACAGTGCTGCCGCCGAAGGTGAACCAGTCGGCCTTCATGTTCGAAGCAGTGACGCCGGACACCATCCAGTACGGTCTGGGCGCGATCAAGGGCGTTGGCCAGGGCGCCTGCGAAGCGGTGGTGGACGAGCGCCTGAAAGGCGGCGAGTACACGGACCTGCTCGACTTCTGCACTCGCGTCGGCTCGGCCAAGCTCAACCGGCGCACGCTGGAAGCAATGATCAACTGTGGCGCGCTGGACGAGCTCGGTCGCAACCGTGCCTCGCTGATGCTGCAGCTGCCGGAAGTGATCAAGGCCACCGATCAGATGGCACGCGAGCGTGCCTCGGGCCAGAACTCGCTGTTCGGCGGGCCCGACCCGAGTACCGTCTCGATCCAGCTGGACCTCCCCGAAGCAGAGGAATGGCCGTTGCTGCAGCGCCTGAACGGCGAGCGCGACACGCTTGGCTTCTACCTCAGCGGCCATCCATTCGATCCGTGGCGCGACGATGTGCGCGACCTGGTCGGCAACGATCTGGGCGCGGTGGAGAAGATCTGGAGCGCCAACAGCGGCGGCGGCGGCGGCGAAAAGCGCTGGCGGCCCGAAGTGCAGACCGTGCTGGCCGGCCAGGTGGTCGGCGTGCGCCGCAAGGGCGAAAGCCAGATCTTCATCCAGCTGGAAGATGGGCGCGGCCGCGTCGAGTGCAGCGCGTTCTCCGACGCGATGGCCGAGTTCGGCCACCTGATGACCAAGGACCGCATCCTGGTGGTCAAGGGCGGCCTGCGCGAGGACGAATTCAATGGCGGCTACGCACTGCGCATCCGCCAGTGCTGGGACTTCGACGAGGTCTGCGCCAACTACGCTACGCGGCTGTCGCTGCGCCTGGACCTGCGCCAGCAGCGCCCGGTCTGGGAGCGCATCGACGCCCTGCTCGACCGCCATCGCCCCGGCCGCACCCCCCTGCGCCTGGACCTGCTGCTGAAGGGGCCGCAGGGCGGCGTCGCCGGCATGCTCGATGTGTCCGGGCAGAGCGCCGTACGCATCGATTCCAAGCTGATGGAGGCGCTGCGCGCCGACCCGGCCGTTCGAACGCTGAAAGTGCGTTACAGCCCGCCATGGGCGAGCTGAGGCCGGCCCACGCCCTGGGCTGACTGGCGCCCCTTGCCCGGCTGCGCTACCGTCGCCTTCCAGACGAAGGCGTACGGGTGGTTTGCACGCATTCGGCTAGAATTCCCCTCTTCTTTACACGACGGCTTCCGATGAATCCGAACTACCTCGACTTCGAGCAACCCATCGCCGACCTGGAAGCCAAGATCCAGGAACTGCGCAACGCCAGTGCCGGGCCGGCGGTCAATGTCGAGGCGGAAGTGCACGCGCTGCAGGACAAGCTGCGCATGCGCACCGCGCAGATCTTCCGCAACCTGACCTCGTGGCAGGTGCTGCAGCTGGCCCGCCACCCGTCGCGCCCGTACACCGCCGACTACATCCGCATCATCTGCGATGAGTTCCAGGAACTGGCCGGCGACCGCGCCTTCGCCGACGACAAGGCCATCATGGGCGGCCTGGCCCGCATCAATGGCCGCGCGGTGATGGTGATCGGCCACCAGAAGGGCCGCGACACCAAGGAAAAGATCAAGCGCAACTTCGGCATGCCCAAGCCGGAGGGCTACCGCAAGGCCCTGCGCCTGATGAAGATGGCCGAGCGCTTCGGCCTGCCGGTGCTGACCCTGATCGACACCGCCGGCGCCTGGCCGGGCATCGACGCCGAATCGCGCGGCCAGTCCGAAGCGATCGCGCGCAACCTGATCGAGATGGCCGAACTGAAGGTGCCGATCATCTGCACCGTGATCGGTGAAGGCGGCTCCGGCGGCGCGCTGGCGCTGGGCGTGGGCGACCGCACCGTGATGCTGGAGTACTCGGTGTACTCGACCATCACCCCGGAAGGCTGCGCTTCGATCCTGTGGAAGGACGCCGGCAAGGCCAAGGATGCCGCCGAGCAGCTGGGCCTGACCGCCCCGCGCCTGAAGAGCCTGGGCCTGGTCGACAAGGTCGTGCGCGAGCCCACCGGCGGCGCCCACCGCAACCCGACGCAGATGGCCAAGCGCCTGAAGGCCGTGCTGCTGAACGAACTGGACGCGCTGGACAAGCTGTCCACCGAGCAGCTGCTGGAGCAGCGCTATACCCGCCTGCGCAGCTACGGCACGTACGAGGCAGCCTGATCGCTACCTGGCGTCGGATAGAAAAGAGCCGGGCAGATGCCCGGCTTTTTTGTTCGAACGCCCTGGATCTCAGAACGGCTTGGCCAGCACCAGCCACACGATCGGAATGAAGGCCAGCAGCGGGATCTCGTTGATCCAGCGCAGCGCGCGCGACGACGGCAGCGCCCTGCCCTTGGCCACGCCCTTCAACAGGCGGCCGATCCAGCTGAAGTACACCAGCAGCAGCACCACCAGCCCCAGCTTGGCATGCAGCCAACCGGCACCACCGGGCGCGACCATGGTCGGGAAATCCGGGATGACCTTGTAACCCAGCCACAGCACCAGGCCGAGCAGGAATGCCAGGCCGAACATCGAGTGGCCGAAGCGGTACAGGCGTAGGCCTATCAGCTGCAGGCGCTCGGTCACGGCCTGCTGGCCTGCGGTCTCGGCCAGGTTCACCAGGATGCGCGGCAGGTAGAACACCGTGGCCATCCACGCCACCACGAACACGATGTGGAAGGTTTTCACCCAGTAGTAGCTCTGCATGCGCTCGCTCCAGCGGCTGGCGTAGATGGGCGGCCATTCTCGCACGCGGTGAACACCGCGCCCCACGCACCGCCGCCGCGACACATCGACGCATGGCGCGCCGCAACACCGTACGATAGGCGCCGTTTTCCCCGATCGCGCACCGCCCCATGGACAAGACCTACGACGCCGCCTACTTCCAACGCTGGTACCGCCGTGCCGACATCGGTGGCAGCGCCCGCCTGGCGCGCAAGGTCGCCCTGGCCGTGGCCAGCGCCGAGTACTACCTGGAACGACCGATCCGCAGCGTGCTGGACATCGGCTGCGGCGAAGGCGCCTGGCGCGCACCGCTGTTGAAGCTCCGTCCGAAGGTCGAATACCTGGGCTTCGACAGCAGCGAGTACGCTGTGCGCCGCTACGGCCGCACCCGCAACCTGAACCTGGCCGCCTTCGGCGACTTCGCCTGGCTGCGGCCCTGCGCCCCGGTCGACCTGCTGGTGTGTTCGGACGTGATGCACTATGTGCCCGACCGCGAGCTGCGCACCGGCCTGGCCGGCGTGGCCGAGCTGACCGGCGGCGTGGCCTTCCTGGAGACCTTCGCCGCCGAGGACGCGTTCGAAGGCGACCACGAGGGCTTCCAGGCCCGTCCGGCGCGCTGGTACCGCCGCACGCTGGCCCGGCACGGCCTGCTGCCGGTTGGGTCGCACTGCTGGCTCGGCCCCGCTCTGGCAGGCGATGCGGCCGCGCTGGAACGGATGTGAATCCGGATTCATTATTTTCAGTCAACTTAACCTGCGGGACACCGGGATGGGATATGCTGCGCGGCAACATATGACCATACATATTCGGTCGTCATGCTCTATCAACTGCACGAACTGACCCGCAACCTGCTCGCCCCCTGGGTGCACCAGGCCCAGGCCAACGCCAGGTTCTTCGCCAACCAGGGTCACTGGTGGTCGCAGATGCCGGGCGCTGATCGCCTGGCGGCGGTCAATGAACTCTTCCATCGCATCGGCAAGGATTACGAGAAGCCCGAATGGGGCATCAACGAAATCGATGTCGATGGCGAACGCGTGCCGATCGTCGTGCACGAAGAAGTGAGCAAGCCGTTCTGCAAGCTGCTGCGCTTCAAGCGCCACAGCAATGAAGCCGACCAGCTGCATACCATGCTCAACCAGCCATTCGTGCTGGTCGTTGCGCCGTTGTCCGGCCACCACGCCACCCTGCTGCGCGACACCGTGCGCACGCTGCTGCGCGACCACCGCGTGTACGTCACCGACTGGGTCGACGCGCGCATGGTGCCGTCCAGCGAAGGCGAGTTCGGCCTGGACGACTACATCGCCTACATCCAGGAATTCATCCGCCACCTCGGCGTCGAACGCCTGCACGTGGTCAGCGTGTGCCAGCCGACCGTACCGGTGCTGGCCGCGGTTTCGCTGATGGCCAGCCGTGGCGAGCCCACGCCCCGCTCGCTGGTGATGATGGGCGGTCCGATCGATGCGCGCTGCAGCCCCACCGCAGTGAACAACCTGGCCACGCAGAACCCGCTGTCGTGGTTCGAGAACAACGTCATCCACACGGTGCCGGCCAGCTACCCCGGCGTGGGCCGTCGCGTGTACCCGGGCTTCCTGCAGCACGCCGGCTTCCTGTCGATGAACCCAAGCCGCCACTTCAGTTCGCACTGGGATTTCTACACCGACCTGGTCAAGGGCGACCTGGAAGATGCCGACGCGCACCGTCGTTTCTACGACGAGTACAACGCAGTGCTGGACATGCCGGCCAAGTACTACCTGGACACCATCCGCGTGGTGTTCCAGGACTTCCTGCTGCCGCGTGGCGAGTGGGTGGTCAACGGCGAGAAGGTCGATCCGTCAGCGATCCGTGATACCGCGCTGCTGAGCATCGAAGGCGAGCTGGACGATATCGCCGGTCTCGGCCAGACCGAAGCCGCGCAGGCGCTGTGCACCGGCATCACTGCGGACCGCCGTGAGCATTTCATCGTCGAAGGTGCCGGCCACTACGGCATTTTCAGCGGCCGTCGCTGGCGCGAAGTGGTGTACCCGAAGGTGCGCGACTTCTTCGCCGCGCATGCCGAAGCACCGGCGGTGAAGGCGACGAAGAAGAAGAGCAACGTCACCCCGCTGCGGCGAAAGGTGGGGTAACTCGCCCTTGGTGGGTGCCGACCATGGTCGGTACGCTCTGGTAGATGCCAACCTTGGTTGGCGCTCTACCATGAATCCCGGTATCTGATGGATTGTGCCAACCAAGGTTGGCACCTACCAAAGCGAAGTCCGCCAAGCGCCCCTGCGCTGATGGATCGTGCCAACCAAGGTTGGCACCAACCAGAGCGTCGGCCCCTGCTTACAACCGCACCAGCAGGTTCTTGGCGATCAACCCATGCAGCTTGCCGATGCCGCGCGCCAGATGCATCGTCAACAGCAGCAGCAGCACGCCCACCGCCGCGATCACGACGCCCACCAGCGGCGATGCGGCCATCGGCAGCACGTTCACGCCGTCGACGTACACGCCCGGAATGTCACCGCTGAACAGCGCGGCCACCGGTGCCCATATCAGGCCCAGTGACAGCGACAGCAACGTCACCGCGATGGTGAAGTAGACGACGCCCAGCGGCAGCATCAGCACGAAGTACAGCAGCGTCAGCCAGGTGCGGCCGTCGGTGAACATGTCACCGATGCGCTGCAGCCACGTGCGGCTGCGGTCGGTGTAACGCGGACGACGCGGCATGCGTTCGCCCAGCAGCGCTTCCACCAATCGCCCTTCCAGCAGCGCCAGCCCGCGTACCGAGCCGAAGAACAGCACGGTCAGCGGAATGCCGATGATCAGGATCAGCAGGCCCAGGGACAATGACAGGCCGGTTACCACCCAGGTGAAGAAGAAGATGCCGGTGGCCAGCGACAGCAGCATGTAGAACAGCGCGCCGTAAGCATGCGGATCGGCCACCACGCCAAAAAAGCGCGCCAGCAGCGAGCGTTGCACCGGCGCCGGCGGCGGTGCGGCCGGTTCGACGCCACTGGCTTCGGCCGCCGCACGCAGCATCGGCGCGGTATCCGCACGCGGCGTGCGCAGCGCGCGGTTCACCGTCACTTCGGTCTCGCGGTAGATGTCGGCGACTTCGTCCGGCGCGCCATAGCTGCCGGCCACGTCGGCGATCACCTCGGCCTCGCTGCGGCCGGGCTGTGCCGCCAGCTCCGAGCGGAGGTACTCCTCGGCGTCGTACAGCGCGTCCTGCACCATCGCCGGGTCGGCACCTTCCAGCGCCGCGCGCAGCTGCGCCAGGTACTGCGGGATGGTGGTCGGCAGGGTTCGGCCTGCCAGGTTCGGGTCGTTCATTGCGGTACCCCCTCCAACACGGAATCGACGGAATCGCGGGTGGCCTGCCAGGCCTGGCGCCACTGCGCCAGCACCTGAAGGCCACGATCATTGATGCGGTAGTAGCGCCGCGGCGGCCCGCTGCTGGACGGCTCCACATGGCTTTCCAGCAGCCCGGCCCCTTCCAGGTTGCGCAGCACCGGGTACAGCGCGCTCTGCTTGCCGCTCAGCACGCCCTCACCCACCCGCTCCAGCTCCTTGGCAATCAGGTACCCGTACAGCGGCTCGTCGGCCCGGGCCAGCACCGCCAGCAGGGCCAGCGATACCGTTCCGGCGCTGAGCTCCTTCTGGAACTTCTTCAGGTGGACATCGTCTTCGACCATGACCGCCCCTCCACTACGTTGAAGTCCACAGTAGTGCGAAGTTAGGTATAGTGAATGTGTCGTTAGTCATCGTGCCGGTTGGCGCGGCTGCGCGGCTCACGCAGAATCGAACCCTCGTTCATGTTCCGGGGTTCCCATGCCGCACCGCCGTCGCCTTGCACTGACCGCCCTCGCCCTGGCCTGCCTGCTGCCCTCGCTGGCCAGCGCTGCCGCCCCGTATCGCAGCCCGCAGCAGATCCTCGATGCCTCGGCGGCCAGCGACTGGCGCACCCCGGACCCGGCCAACCTGCTGTACATGGACCTGCCGGCCGGGCGGGTGATCATCGAGCTGGCGCCGCAGTTCGCCCCGCGCCATGTGGCCAACATCCAGACCTTCGCCCACGAGCATTTCTGGGACGGCACCAGCATCTACCGGTCGCAGGACAACTTCGTGGTGCAGTTCGGTGACGCCGACGCCGATGACGCGGCCAGGGCCAAGCCGTTCGGCAGTGCCGCGCGCAAGCTGCCGGCCGAATTCGAACGCGCCAGCGCCGGTCTCAAGGTGAACGTGCTGCCGGACCGCGATGGCTGGGCCGCGCAGACCGGCTTCGTCGACGGCTTCCCGGTCGGCCAGGACCCGCAGGCCGGCAAGGCCTGGCTGGCGCATTGCTACGGCATGCTCGGCGCCGGCCGCAGCAACGAGGAAGACAGCAGCATCGGTGCCGAACTGTACGTGGTGACCGGCCAGTCACCGCGCCAGCTGGACCGCAACATCACCCTGGTCGGCCGCGTGCTGAAGGGCATGGAGCTGCTCAGCGCGATTCCGCGCGGACCGGCGCCGATGGGCTTCTACACCGACGCGAAGCTGCGCACGCCGATCGTGTCGATCCGCCGCGCCAGCGATGTGCCGGCGGCCGAGCGCACGCCGATCCAGGTGCTGCGCACCGATTCGAAGACCTTCGCCGATACGGTGGAGGCGCGGCGCAATCGCGTGGATGATTTCTACAAGCGCCCAGCGGGGCATATCGATCTTTGCAATGTTCCGGTGCCGGTGCGGTGATGGTTTCCGCACGTTACGCGTGCTGAAGGCGCTTCATCGTTCATGGGCGTTACTTTTCTTTGTACGCAAAGAAAAGTAACCAAAAGAAACGCGCCGCCAGGTCGCGAGCCGCCGTGCTTCGCACGCCGGTCCCCTGCGCTTCTCGGTGAATCAGGGGACGGCGCCGAACTCGCTGCGCTCAGACATCGGCGCCTCTTCGCCCCTGATTCCCCTGCGATGCTCGGCTCGCTCAAGGCGGACTGGAAGGTCAAGATCAACCGCAAAAGCATCCACGCATGGCGTGGATCTACTGGGGGCAGCTGTGGCCTTTGATCTGGGTCCGCCTTGAGCGAGCCGAGCACCGCAGGTCCGGCGAGGGCGAAGAGGCGCGGGTGTCTGAGCGCAGCGAGTTCCCGCGCCGTCCCTCGACGGGCCGAGGAGCGCAGGGCACCGATGCGCAGCATCGGCTCGTGACCGGCGGAACGTTTCTTTTGGTTACTTTTCTTTGCGTACAAAGAAAAGTAACGCCCATGAACAATGAAGCGCCTTCAGCACGCGCCACGTGCAAAACACCTCAACCCTTCTGACTCACCGCCACGCTCCCCAGAATCAACGCACCGGCAATCAGCATCTGCACCGTCACCGCCTCGCCCAGGAACAACCACGCAAACGCCGCGCCGAACAGCGGAATCAGGTAGGTCACCGTCGACGCGCGTGACGGGCCGATGCGGCCGATCAGGCGATAGAACATGAGGAACGCCAGGCCGGTGCAGGCCACGCCCAAGGCGATCGCTGCGCCCCAGGCCTTCAACGGAATCGCCGCCTGCGGCCAGTGGCTCACCGCCATCGGCAGCATCCACAGCGAGGCGCACGACAGCGTCGCCGCCGCAGCCGCTGCCGAGGGCAACCCGGTCATGTGACGCTTCACCAGATTGACGCCCAGCCCATACAGCAGCGACGCCGCTGCACCCGCGATCACGGCGGTGCCGATGCTGAGGCCCGAGACTTTCGCCGTGGCCAGTACCACCACGCCAGCAAATCCCACCAGCAAGGCGCCGGCGCGGCGCACGCCGATCTTCTCGCCGAAGAACAGGAAGGCGATCAGCGCGGCGAACAGCACGGTCATCGCATTGCAGATCGCCCCGATCGCGGCTGGTGCCTGCTCTGCCGCATAGGCGAACAGCACAAACGGCAGCGCCGAGTTGATCAGCCCGATCGGCGCCAGCCACAGCCAGCGACGCGGCGGGAACTGGGCGCGGGCACGCCACAGGAACGGCAGCAGCACCAGCGCGCCCAGCACCAGCCGCACCTCCACCAACGCGAACGGGCCGAACGAGGGCACCGCCACCCGCATGAACAGGAACGAGCAACCCCAGATGGCGCCCAGCAGGGTCAATTCCAGCGGCGTGCGCCAGTCGCGCTCGGCCGCCTGTGGGACCGCATTCATGCCTTGCCTCCGTCCATCGTCAATTCCTCGCCAAGGCGGACAGGATCGGGCGCAGACGCCCGCCGCACAAGCGCGTAGTATCGCTGCCAGCCACAAATATGGCTTGAGGCTGGATATGCAGCTACGCCCTTCCCTGCTCCCCGCACTGGCCGTGTTCGCGGTCGCCGCACGCCACCAGAACTTCGCCCAGGCCGCGCAGGAACTGCACCTGACCGCCAGCGCGGTCAGCCACCATGTGCGTCGTCTGGAGGAGGTGCTGGAGACCCGGCTGTTCCTGCGCCACGCCCGTGGCGTGCGCCTGACTGCCGAGGGCAGGCAGCTGGCCGACGCGGCCAGTGCGGCATTCACCGATGTCGCCGCGGTCGCCCACCATCTGCACCCGGATGCCGACAGCGTGCCGCTGCGGATCACTACGCTGCGTTCGCTGTCCTACTGCTGGCTGTTGCCACGCCTGCCGCGCTTCACCCAGGCCCATCCGCACATCCGCATCGAACTGCACACAAGCAGCGGGCTTGATCGCTACGACGACAACGGCCCGGAGGTCGGCATCCGCTACGGACTGGGCCAATGGCCGGGCCTGCGCACGCAGCATCTGATGGATGACTATCTGTTCCCGGTGGCCTCACCCGCGCTGGCCGGCGTCGAAACCCTGGACGATCCGGCCCACATCGCCGAGCTACCACTGCTGACCGACCTGTCGCCGCAGGGCTGGCGCGACTGGTTCCGCCACGCCGGCGTGCGCCCACCGTCGCCGCTGCCACCGATGCACACCTTCGCCGACAGCACCGATGCGATGCGCGCGGCGGTATATGGCATGGGCGCGGTGCTGGCGCGTACCCACATCGCCCAGCCCTACCTGCAGCGCTACGAAGTGGTTCGATTGCCCGGCCCGGCGCTGAAGGCGCGCTACGCCTATCACGTGGTGCATGCCGAAGGACAACCGCCGAGCCCTGCGGCACGCCTGTTCATCGACTGGTTGCTTGAGCAGGCGCAGGACGAGCGCACGCCGATTCCCGCGCTGCCGGACAGCCTGCTGGGCCGCCCGGCCACACGCGGCTGACTGCGCCCTCACCCGCTCTTTGCTTCACGCTGGCTAGGCTGCAGGCAACCCCACAACGTACCTATGCCATGGCCATGCTGCGACTGCGCATCACCGGAACCGAAGACGACGCCCGCGCCATCAGCGACCTGCTGCTCGGCCTGGACGGCATCGAACATGTCGAGGAAACCGACGACCTGATGCCGCACATGGACGACGACGATTCCAGTTCGGCCGGGCTGTCCGATGACATCGGCCCGGGCATCCACGAGCTGGAAGTGGAAGTCGGCAATGAAAGCACCGCGCAGAAGGTGCGCGATGCTGTGCAGGAACTGGCACTGGAGCTGGATGTGTTCGTCGAGTACGAGACCGACGAGGGGTGATGCCGGCTGGGTGCCGGCATCAACCTCCACCTCAGAGGTTGGGCGACAGCTTGCGACGGCGGCGACGCCACCACGCCCGCACACCCCAGGCTGCGATCAGGGCCAGCACTGCCACCGGCAGCAGCGCGGCCGCGGCGCGGATCAGGAACGCAATACTGGTGCTGAGGATGCTGCCCGACTCGCTCAGCGCCTCACCGATCTCGCTGCGGCTGCGCTGGCCGGACGTCGTATCGAAGTGGATCGTCACCAGCTGGGTATCGATGCGCCGGCGCTGCTGCGCGGCGTCCTTGCTGGCCTGCTCGACGCCCGCTTCGATCTCCGACAGCCGCGTGGTGATTGCCATCAGGTCCTCGATCTTCAGGTCCTTGCGGTCCTGGTAGGACAACAGCCGCGCGTGCTCCTTTTCCAGCCGCGCCTTGGTCAATGCGGTGTCGGCCACCTCCTGTGCAAGATCCTCGGCGCGCGTGTTGCGCGACTGCAGCGTGCCGCCTTCACCCGCCATCGCGATCAACGGCTCTGTGCCCTTCGGCGCGATGCGGACCTTGACCTCGCCGCTGGGCTGCTCGCCACTGCGCTGGTCGACCTGCAGCACCGCACAATCGCCGAATTTCGCGCTCTGGCAGGCCTGCGCCACCTGCTGGATGCGTGGTGCGATCTGCGCCGCTTCCAGCTGCACCTGCACGTCGTGTTCGTAGGCGAGGAATGCACCTTCCGGCGAAGCGACGGCAGCTTCGGCGGCACTGGCGCCCGCATCGGCCGCTGCATCGCCGTGTTTGGCACAAGCTGCCAATGCAAGCAGCATTACCGGCATCACCACCACGCGCGTCCACGCGCGCACCGGCCTCACAGTGCGGCTCCGTCGTAGGAAGTCACCGCCAGCGTGGCCAGATTCACTGCAGGCACGCAGCGCACGTTCACCGCCACCATCGGCGTGCCGCTGCGCGGATCCACCGCCTCGCTGTAGGGAGCGATGCCGCATTCACGGCAGTGGTGGTGGTCGATGTGGGCCTTGTTGAAGTGGTAGGTGGCCACGTCCGCCGGATCGGTGCTCAGCTGGAACGCTTCGCGCGGGGCGAACCACAGCAGGCTGCCACGGCGGCGGCACATCGAGCAGTTGCAGTCGATGACGTCGCTGATCGGCGCCTGCGCCTGTACGGTGAATGCG
This sequence comes from Stenotrophomonas maltophilia, assembly GCF_013464485.1. Taxonomy (GTDB): domain Bacteria; phylum Pseudomonadota; class Gammaproteobacteria; order Xanthomonadales; family Xanthomonadaceae; genus Stenotrophomonas; species Stenotrophomonas maltophilia_AW. The sequence goes on along the minus strand of NZ_RAUX01000036.1, from coordinate 32,946 downwards.
ATCCTGCCGCAATGGCAGCTTCCCTGGTATTCCATGTCCTGCGCTCCGCTGGAGGGTCCGTGTCGGCGCCCATGGTAATCCTATGGCACGGGGACAAAGCAGCCCCGGGGCCCTATGCTCGGGGTTTGACCCCGTACAGGAACGCCGATGCGCCCGCATCTTCTTGCCCTCGCCCTGGTCGCCGCCCTCGCCGGTTGCCAGCCGGCCGACGCCCCGACCAACGGTTCCACCCCGGCCAGCAGCCAGCAGGCCGGTGACGCGGCGGTCGATGCCGCCTTCGCCGATCTGTCCAAGCGCGCCCTCGATACCTGGATGCAGCTGTCGCCGGTCAGCGCCACCCAGATCGGCGACCACCGCTACGACAGCGAGCTGGATGACCTGAGCGTCGCCGGCCAGCAGAAGACCCTGGCCGCCTACAAGGCGCTGCTGGGCGAGCTGGACAAGATCGAGGTGGCCAAGCTGGGCCGCGAGAACCAGGTGGACGCGGCAATCCTGCGCAACCAGCTGCAGTCGGAAATCTGGAACGCCGAAGTGCTGCAGTCCGGCAAGTGGGACCCGCAGCTGTACAACGGCATCGCCGGCAGCGCGATCTACGGCCTGATGGCGCGTGAGTTCGCGCCACTGCCGGAACGCCTGAAGTCGGCCACCGCACGCATGGAAAAGCTGCCAGCGATCTTCGCCCAGGCCCGCGAGAACCTGGATCCGGCCCGTGTGCCGAAGATCCATGCCGAGACGGTGGCCAAGCAGAACAAGGGCATCCTGAGCATCGTCGATACCTTCATCACCCCGCACATCGGTGAACTGCCGCAGGCCGACCAGCAGCGCCTGCAGGCCGCCATCGACGGCCTGAAGAAGGCCGTGGACGAGCAGCAGACCTGGCTGGACAAGACCCTGGTGCCGAACGCCAAGGGCGACTTCCGCGTCGGTGCGGAAAAGTACGACCAGAAGCTGAAATTCGCGCTGAACTCGTCGCTGTCGCGCCAGGAGATCGGCGAGCGAGCACGCGCCGAACTCAAGCGCGTGCGCGAAGACATGTACGGCATCGCGCAGACCGTGCTGAAGGACAAGCCGGACGCACCGGAGATGCCGGCACAGCCGACCGACGAGCAGCAGCAGAAGGCGATCGAGGCCGCGCTGGAGCTGGCCTACGCCGACAAGCCGGCGCGCGACAAGGTCGTCGACGATGCCAAGGCCGCACTTGAGCAGTCCACCGCATTCGTGCGCGAGCACGATCTGATGACGCTGCCCGACGCGCCGGTGGACATCATCCTGATGCCGGAATTCCAGCGTGGCGTGGCCGTGGCCTACTGCGATTCGCCGGGCCCGCTGGACAAGAACCTGAAGACCTTCTACGCCGTGTCGCCGATTCCGGAGGACTGGAACGATAAGCAGGTCGACTCGTTCCTGCGTGAGTACAACTCGCGCATGATCCACCTGCTGAGCATCCACGAAGGTACTCCGGGCCATTACCTGGAAGGCTGGCACTCGGCCAAGTTCCCCTCCACCCTGCGTGCGGTGCTGCGTTCGGGCCTGTTCGCCGAAGGCTGGGCGGTCTACACCGAGCGCATGATGCAGGAGCAGGGTTACCTCGACAACGACCCGCTGTTCCACCTGGTGCAGCTGAAGTTCTACCTGCGCACCATCTCCAACGCGATCCTCGACCAGGGTGTGCACGTGGACAACTGGGATCGCGAGAAGGCGATGCACCTGATGACCCATGACGCCTTCCAGCAGGAAAGCGAAGCCTCGGGCAAGTGGGTGCGCGCGCAGCTGACCTCGGCACAGCTGCCGACCTACTTCGTCGGTGCGCAGGAACACTTCGACACCCGCAAGGCGATGCAGGACAAGCTGGGTGACAAGTTCAACCTGAAGGCCTATCACGACCAGATGCTGTCCTACGGCGCACCGCCGGTGCGCTTCGCGCGCCAGCTGATGCTGGACCAGCCGATCGAGTGATCGATCGGGTGTGAGATGGAAACAGAACGGCCCGGGAAAACCCGGGCCGTCTTCTGTTCTGGCGGTTGCGAACTGCCATCCTGGTGGGTGCGAACCTTGGTTCGCACCGCTTCTGCCGCCACTCAATCAGACTATGTGGATATACAGCTTCCTCGAGTTCAATCTCAAATCGAGGAAGTACTCCACACCACCCCGCGGCAGGCAGCGGGACAATCCTCATCGCTCCCACGTTGGTTCTCAGGGGCATCGGCCACCACCGGAGACCCACAATCAAAACACGTAAAGGCAATGCTGCTGCCATGGGGGATCGGCCCTTGTTTCATCTCCATCATCGTCCATTACAAGAAAGTCCGTGATGTTCATCATTCACCGGGATCGCTTGGTTGATCGCTGGAGACTACTCGAATCCGAGCATAAGGGGCGCGAAGCTGCTTCAGTCTCATCACAATGCGACGCTGCCATCCATCCCGGATTCAAGGTGAATGCAACAGCTTCTTGAACTGCGCTTCACTGCAACCCGACCGCGCGCAGCCCGGCAGCATCAGCTGCACCCGGCCCGGCGGCTGTGCGTCGGTCAACGGGATCGCACCACGCAGCTGCTCGCGCGTGGGATAGACATACACCAACCGGTAACGCACTTCACCGGCCCCACGATCACGCCAGCGCTCGAACTGCAGCAAGCCGCCGATCGGCGTCTTCTCGTACTGGCCCGGCAGGCCGTACTCGCTGACTCCCAACGCCGCCAGCACCGAACCGATATTGGAATCGTGACCGAACAGCAGGCTCACCTTCGGCGATGCCGGGTCCTCGAACAGTGCATTCACTCTTGCCAGCAGCGGAGCGGCCACATCGCGCGCCACTTCGGGCGTTCCAAACAGGATGTCCTGGTAGCGGTTGCGGATCTGCGCCAGCGCCTGCCATTGCGCCTCGGTGGTCAACCGGCCCCAACCTTCGCGGGGGATGCCACTGCCCTGGTAGTGCTCCATCAACAATGCATCGACCAGCCCGCTGGCCAGGGCCAGTGATCCGGACGCGCGAGGCTCCTTGCCCGGTTCCGCACTGAAGGTGGTATCGGCCAGCGCCAGATGGCAGTTGCTGCGGCCCGTACATGCCGCCGACTGCGGGTAGAGGGTGATCCCCTCCACCACGGACAGTGCCGGTGCCAGATCGGATGTGGACAGCGCCTGCTGCATCGCCGATACCGCACGTGCGCGGAACGCCGCGTCATCGCGGTGTATAACCGGGTCGAACAACGGATCCATCGTGCTCAGCGGCATGCGCTGTTCGACCGCGACATGACAGCCCGGGAAGGCACCGGCAACGAAGAACTCCGCGGTGGCCTGGGTGCGCTGCAGGCTGTTGGCATGGGCGTGGAAGTCAGCCGGCTGCGGGCAACCCGACACCGGCAACAGCTGTGCCTCGCGCAGCCACTGGCCGATGTAGCGGCCCATGTAGACCTCCAGCACGCCGCCCTTGGTGGTCAGCTCGCCGGGGCCTACGTCCCAGCGTGGCCAGCGCTCCGGCGTCGCATTGGCCAGGGCGCCCGAAGCCACCACCGGCGCACGCAGGTTGTGGCGGCTGAGCAGGACGACTTGCTCGAGGGCTTCGCCTTCCACTGATGGCGATGCAGCGGCTGCGGCTGTGACGACCAGTGCCAGCGCCAGCAGCAGGGGCCGTAGAGAACGAATCATGCGGGTTTCCGAGCCCAAGGGATGCATCCAGGCATGGCGTGGATCTACTGGTCGGCAGCCACAAAACCACCGGTCTGCCGCGCCCACAAGCGTGCGTACAGGCCACCGGCCGCAATCAGCTCGGCATGGGTTCCGGTCTCGACGATGCGGCCCTGGTCCATCACCACCAGCCGGTCCATGCGCGCGATGGTCGACAGCCGGTGCGCGATCGCAATCACCGTCTTGCCACCCATCAGTTCGTCCAGGCTGTCCTGGATCGCCGCTTCCACTTCCGAATCCAGCGCCGAGGTCGCCTCGTCCAGCACCAGGATCGGCGCATCCTTCAGCAGCACGCGGGCAATGGCGATGCGCTGGCGCTGGCCACCGGACAGCTTCACGCCGCGCTCGCCCACATGCGCGTCGTAGCCACGACGCCCCTGCCCATCCACCAGCGTATCGATGAAGGCTTCGGCACGTGCTTTGGCTACGGCTGCGCGCAACTGCTCATCGGTCGCGTCTGGACGGCCGTACAGCAGGTTGTCGCGGATCGAGCGATGCAGCAGCGAGGTGTCCTGGGTGACCACGCCGATCTGCTGGCGCAGGCTCTCCTGGGTGACGTAGGCGATGTCCTGGCCATCGATCAGGATGCGGCCGCTTTCCAGGTCGTACAGGCGCAGCAGCACATTGACCAGGGTCGACTTGCCGGCACCGGAAGGACCGACCAGGCCGATCTTCTCGCCCGGCTTCACCACCAGGTCCAGGCCGGCGATCACGCCGCCCTTCTTGCCGTAGTGGAAGTGGATGTCCTGGAAATGCACGCCACCACGGGTCACCTGCAACGGCACCGCATCCTCGCGGTCCTGCACGGTCAACGGCTGGGCGATGGTGGTGATGCCATCCTGCACCGTGCCGATGTCCTCGAAGATGCCGTTGATGGTCCACATGATCCAACCGGACATGTTGTGGATGCGGATCACCAGACCGGTGGCCAGCGTGATCGCGCCGACGGTGATGTGTCCACCGTTCCACAGCCACAGCGCCAGCCCGCAGGTACCGGCGATCAGGAAGCCGTTGACGATGGCAATGGTCAGGTCCATGCCGGTGGTGATGCGGGTCTGTGCGCGGTGCTTGACCGCCAGCTCCTGGATCGACTCGGCCACGTAGGCCTGCTCGCGCCCGCCATGGGCGAACAGCTTCAGCGTGGGAATGTTGGTGTAGCCATCGACGATGCGGCCCATTGCCTTGGAACGCGCCTCCGACGCGATCCACGCGCGTTCCTTCGCGCGCGGCACGAAGTAGACCATGATCACCGCGTAGGCCAGCAGCCACAGGATCAGCGGCACCATCAACCGCCAGTCGGCCTGCGCGAACAGGTACAACGCGGTGCCGGTGTAGACAACGATGTACCAGAGCGAATCGACCATCTGCACCGCCGACTCGCGCAGCGACGTGCCGGTCTGCATCACCCGGTTGGCCACGCTGCCGGCGAAATCGTTCTGGAAGAAGCTCAGGCTCTGCCGCACCACGTAGTTGTGCATCAGCCAGCGCGAGCGGTTGCTCAGTCCGGGCACGATGGCCTGGTTGACCAGCAGGTTGTGCAGGCCCACCAGGATGGGCCGTGCGATGACCGTGATGAACAGCATCCAGCCCAGTTCATTGGCATGGCGCTTGAAGAAATCGGAACCCGGCCGTTCGGCGACCATGTCGACGATGCGGCCCAGGTAATCGAACATCGCCACTTCCACCAGCGCCAGCAGCAGGCCGGCGATCAGCGTGGCCAGCAGCACTGGCCACACCGGGCGCAGGTAGTGCAGGTAGAACGGAAACACCTTGCGCGGTGGCATGCGCCCGTCCACGGGCGGGAACACCGGAATCAGGGATTCGAACCAACGGAACATTGCACTCCCTCGCCTCTTGCAAGCGGCGAAGTATCCCACGCCGGATGTGTACGCCAGCCGACGATGACCGCGGCGCCGGTAGTGCCGGCCGCTGGCCGGCAATCCCATGATCGCCGCAAACATCGCGAGGTTGCCGGCCAGCGGCCGGCACTACCCCTTACGTTGCCGGGGTGAACAGCAGGTCCTGGAAATCGAAGCTGAAATCGGTCAGGTCGGAAATCGGCTGCATGCGCACCTCGCGCACCTTGCCGTCCGGGTCCAGGCTGAAGTTCACGAATGCGTCGGCGTTGAGCGAACGGTCGTCCCAGCGCACGATGAAGGTGTCGTGCTGCCAGTGCTCCAGGCGTCCGCTCAGCTGCGCGGTCTTGGCAAAGCGCAGGCGCAGGCCCTTGCCCTCGCTGCTGACCCGCATGTCGCCATACCAGCGGTCCCGGAAGGTGCCGGTGTAGCCGGCCAGTGCCAGCGACGGCTTGCTGCCCTTGTCGCGTGCATTCTGGTGCTTGGCCCACGCCTCGTCGGCCTTGTCCTGGCCCTTGGCCACGGCCTTGGCATAGGCGTCCACCCAGTCATGCTTTTCACCGCCCAGGTAGGCGTCGAGCACGCTCAGGGTGATCACGTTGAACGCCGCGCCCACCTCCTGGTTGGTCAGCACCACCACGCCCAGCTTCTCGCCCGGCACCAGGGTCAACCGCGAGACCATGCCCGGCCAACCGCCGGTGTGCCAGACCAGCTTCTGCCCGCGGTAGTCGCTCAGGCTCCATCCTTCGCCGTAGCCGGCGAAATTGGCCCGCGCCGGCGCCAGCTCCGGCACGCTCGGCGCCGGGATCGACTGCGGCGTGATCATCCGCCACATCTGCTGCTGGCTCTTTTCGGTGAACAGCGGCGTGCCATCGGCCAGCTTGCCTTCGGCCAGCTGCACCTGCATCCAGCGCGCCATGTCATGCGCGCTGGAATAGATGCCGCCGGCGCCGGCGTTGTTCGACCAGGTCAGCGGCGCAACGGTGCGCAGCTCCTTGAAATCGTACTTGGCGTGACCGATCGCGGCCTTGTCACCGGGCTTCAGGTGATCGGCGTTGTAGCGCGTCCCGGTCATACCCACTTTGTCGAAGATGCGCGTCTGCAGGAACTGCTGGTAGCTCATGCCGGAGACATGCTCGATCACCTGCTGGGCAACCGCGTACAGGATGTTGTCGTACGCATAGCTCTCGCGGAAACCGCCCTTCAGCGGCACCTTGCCCAGCCGCTCCACCACTTCGGCATTGCTGTAGGAGGTGGTCGGCCAGAACAGCAGGTCGCCTGCTCCCAGGCTCAGCCCGCTGCGATGCGACAGCAGGTCGCGGATCGTCATCTGCCCGGTCACGAACGGATCGGACATGCGGAACGACGGCAGGTGGTCGATCACCTTGTCGTCCATCTTCAGTTTGCCGTCCTCGGCCAGCAGGTTCAGCGAAGTGGCGGTGAACGCCTTGGTGTTGGAAGCAATGGCGAACAGCGTATCGGCCTGCACCGGTTCCGGCTTGCCCTGCTCGCGCACGCCCCAGCCACGTTCCAGCACCACTTCGCCATCCTTGACCACCGCCACGGCAATGCCGGGCACGTCGAACTGCGCGCGCACGCGCTCGACGGTCGCATCCAGGTCCTGCAGCTGCGCCGGGGTGGCAGCGCTCGCCATGGTCGTGCACGCCAGCAGCACGGCTCCTCCAATCCAGGGTTTCATCCAGCACGATCTCCGAACAGGGGTGGCGGCCATGTGCAGGCCGTCACCGGGGTTTCGCGCGATGGTAACGGTCTGCGGCGCACCCTGCCCTGTGCCATAGGAGGGGTGTCATGGGCGGGAACGGCCAACCGAGCAACGGCTCCACCATCATTCCGTGCCTGCGCTATCGCGACGCGCAGGCCGCCATCGACTGGCTGCAGCGCGCCTTCGGCTTCCATGCCCAGGCGGTCTACGCCGATGGCGATACGGTATTCCATGCGCAGCTGACCTTCGGCACCGGCATGATCATGCTCGGCTCGGCAAGCAATCAGAGCGCATGGAGCGAACACGCGGCGATGCCCGATGAGGTCGGCGGCCGCCAGACCCAGAGCGCCTGTGTGATCGTCACCGACGCCGACGCACACTACGCGCGAGCCAAGGCCGCCGGCGCCCGCATCGTCATCGACATCGCCGACCAGGACTATGGCGGACGCGGCTACGCCTGCGCCGATCCGGAAGGCTATCTGTGGTGGTTCGGCAGCTACGACCCATGGCGCGCGGACCACGGCCAGTGACCGCGACCGCCCGGCAGGCGGAGATCCGCTGCGGCATTGGTGGCTGGGTGTTTCCCGAATGGCGCAGCGGCGTTTTCTACCCCGTGGGCCTGCCCCAGCGTGAAGAACTGGCCCACGCCAGCCGTGCCCTGCGCTGCATCGAAATCAACGGCACCTTCTACCGCACGCCAACCGCGGCGCAGTGCGCGCAATGGGCCGCACAGACACCCGACGGTTTCCGGTTTTCGATGAAGGCACCACGCTATCTGGTGCAGCGCCGCGACCTGTCCAGCACGGTGGAAGCTGCCACGCCCTTCCTGCAGGCGGCGATTGCACTCGATGACCGGCTCGGCCCGTTGCTGTGGCAGTTCGATCCGCGCCATCCGGCCGATGCCGATGCATTGGGTGCCCTGATGGCGCAGCTGCCGAAGCAAATGGAAGGGGTGACGCTGCAGCATGCGTTGGAGGTCCGCAATGCCGAGGCACATGGCCCGGCACTGGTTGCTGCCGCCCGTCGACACGGGGTGGCGCTGGTGATCGAGGACAGCGACGAGGCCCCATTACACGGCGATGTCAGTGCCGGCTTCGTCTACGCCAGGATCAAGCGCAGCCAGGCCCGCTTGAACGAGGGTCTGCCGGCACCCGTGCAGCAGCGCTGGGCCGAACGCGCGCTCCACTGGTCACGCGGCGAACAGGTGGACGAGCTGCCCTGCCTGGCCGGGCCGGCACCGTCAGAGCCGCGCGAGGTCTACCTGCTGTGCATTGGTGCGGGCAAGGCACGCAACCCGGCGGCGGCGATGGCCCTGCAGCGGCGGGTAGATGGGGCCAGCAATTCCTCACGCGGATAGCGCTGCGGTCATCGCCTTGCCTCACAATAGGCGGATGAGCACACCCGACACCCGCAAAGCGCTGTGGCAGATCCATTTCTGTGTCCTGCTGTGGGGCGTCACCGCCATCCTCGGCAAGTTGATCACCCTGCCGGCGCTGCCGCTGGTGTGGTGGCGCATGCTGCTGGTGACGGCGATGCTGGCCCTGCTGCCGCGGGTCTGGCGCGGGCTGCACACCCTGCCCCTGCGGCTGGTGGCGGGCTACGCCGGCATCGGGGCGCTCGTCGCCCTGCACTGGCTGACGTTCTATGGGGCTGTGAAGCTGGCCAATGCCTCGGTGGCCGCCACCTGCATCGCGCTGGCGCCGGTGTTCACTTCCATCATCGAGCCGTGGGTTGCCAAGCGGCCGTTCCAGCTGCGTGAGCTGGCCTTCGGCCTGGCGGTGCTGCCGGGCGTGGCGCTGGTGGTCGGTGGCGTGCCCGATGGCATGCGCCTGGGGGTATTGATCGGCGCGATCTCAGCGTTGCTGGTGGCGGTGTTCGGCTCGCTCAACAAGCGCATGGTCAGCCATGCCGATCCGCTTACCGTCACCGCGCTGGAACTGGGCGCCGGCACCCTCACGCTGACCCTGCTGGCCCCCCTTATGCCCTACCTGCTGCCAGCGCTGGCCAGCCCGTTGTGGATCATTCCGGACCTGCACGACGGCATCCTGCTGCTGGTGCTGGCCGGTTTCTGCACGCTGCTGCCGTTCGCCCTGGCCCTGGTCGCGCTGCGCCACCTGAGCGCCTACACAGTGCAGCTGGTGACGAACCTGGAACCGGTCTACGCGGTGGTGCTGGCGGTGGTGCTGCTACGCGAGCAGCACGAGGTCACGCCGTGGTTCTACCTGGGTGTGGCGATCATCGTCGGCGCGGTGTTCCTGCACCCCTTGTTGAACCGCCGCAAGCCGGTGCAGCATCCGGAAATCCTTGGCACGGCCGAGGCGCGCAACATCGCCGATTGAGTGCATCCACGCATGGCGTGGATCTACCAGGCGTGCATCGACGTTTCAGCGCTGCGGCCAATGCCATGCCGGGGCATCCAGCAGCCCCTGCCCGCTCAACAACGTCCTGCCCTGTTCCTTGTACAGATGCAGCGAATGGCAGCCCGGGGCCTGTTCCAGTGCCGCGATCAGGCGGCTGGCGTGTGACACCACCCATACCTGGCTGCGTGCACTGGCGGCGATGATCAGCCGCGCCAGCGCCGGCAGCAGGTCCGGATGCAGGCTGGTCTCCGGCTCGTTGAGCACCAGCAGCGGCGGCGGGCGTGGCGTGTGCAGTGCAGCGGCCAGCAGCAGAAAGCGCAACGTGCCGTCGGACAGTTCGGCCATCGACAACGGGCGCAGCAACCCCGGCTGGTGGAAGCGCAGGGCGAGTCGACCGTCCAGTTCCTCGAACCCCACCGTGGCGCCCGGGAACGCATCCTCCACGCTGCGCGCCAGTCCGCCCGGATCACCGATCTCGAGGATGGTCACCCAGGCCGCCGCCAGATCGCGACCGTCGTGATGCAGCACCGGCGTGCGCGTGGCCATCGTCGGTTGCCGTGCCGGGGCATCGGCGTCGCTGCGGAAATGGTCGTAGAAGCGCCAGCGACGGATGTACTCGCGCAGGGCGATGGTTTCCGGCATGCGCTGCGGATCGCCAACCTGGGTGAACAGACTGTCGAACAGCGACAACCGGTCATCGACCAGATCCCAGCCGCGCGCATGGCGTTGCCGCACCATTGCCCCACGTCGGTCGACCAGCAGGTTGGCGCTGCGCAGGAACGGTCCGGCCCAGATCGCCTCGGCCTTGATCTGCGGGTCCAGTGCGAAGGCCGAACGGCTGGGCGGTGGGTAGCCCAGGTCGATGGCATAGCCGAACTCGTCGGTGGTGAAGCCCAGCTTCAATCCCACCGATTCCTGACGTGGGCCGCCCTGCAAGGGGATTTCGCCGGCAGCAACCCGACGGTCCATTTTTTCCGGCCCCGCCCACAGCGCCGAACCGAGCCCACCTTCGCGGGCCAGAACCGCCGCGACGCCGCCCTGCGCGGTCTCCGCCAGCAGGCGCAGCGCGCGGTACAGGCTGGATTTGCCACTGCCATTGTCGCCGGTCACCACATTCAACTGCTGCAGCGGCAGTACCAGCCCGTGCAGCGAGCGATAGTGGGCGATGGCCAGGGTCTGCAGCATGGTTGTGTCCGTGGGAACAGGGACGTCATGCTGGCCGGTTCTGATCGCAGGAGCTGCGACGCGACGTGAATCGGGAAGAGCATCCACGCATGGCGTGGATCTACTGGAACGGCATCGAATCATCCACACGTCGCATGCGTTCAGCGCGCGAGTCGCCGGTGTCTCAGCCCGCCCGTTCCACCCGGTTGCGACCATTGCCCTTGGCCCGGTACAGCGCCTTGTCGGCGCGCGCCAGCATGTCATCCACGCTTTCACCTGGCTGGTGCTGGGCAACACCGATGCTGACCGTGACCGGGAATCCAAGCGGCAGGTCAGCCACGGCCAGGCGCAGGAACTCGCATTGCAGTTCGGCCGTGTGCAGGTCGGTGCCCGGCATTACCGCCACGAACTCCTCGCCGCCGTAGCGCGCCGCCATGCCGCGGCCAGCGAAGTGCGAGCGCAGCAGCACGCCCAGCTCGGCCAGCACCCGGTCGCCTGTAGCGTGGCCCTGGAAATCATTGATGTGCTTGAAATGATCGATGTCGAGCAACGCAACGCAGGCGACGCCCGGTTGCCCATCGATCTTCACCACCGCCTCTTCCAGTGCCGCCGCCATTGCGCGGCGGTTGGGCAGGCCGGTCAGCGCATCGGTGCGGCTCTGCTCGGCCAGGTCGGCATTCTGCGCCAGCAGCACGTCCTGGTACTCCGCCAACAGGCGCTCGTAGTCATCGCGTTCCAGCATGTGCTTCTGGATGTCGAGCGCGAAACGGCGCAGCTCCATCACCAGCATCACCTGCCGTGACAGCGCGGCCAGTGCCTCGGCCTTGTCGCTGGGCAGGCGCTGCGGATGTGCATCGAACACGCACAACGTGCCCAGTGGCAGGCCATCGGAACTGATCAGTGGCGCACCGGCGTAGAAGCGGATGTGCGGGTCGCCGGTCACCACCGGGTTGTCATGGAAGCGGATGTCCTGCAACGCGTCCTCGACCACCATGATTTCCTGCGGCTGCAGGATGGCGTGGCCACACATCGATTCGCTGCGCAGGTTTTCCGCCGCGTCGATGCCCTGGATCGACTTGAACCACTGCCGTTCGACGTCGATCAGGGTCACCGCCGCCATCGAGGTACCGCAGACTGCCTTGGCGATCGCGACCAGGTCGTCGAATGACTTCTCGCGCTGCGAATCCAGGATCCGGTAGCGGTACAGCGCCTCGAGCCGAAGGGCTTCGTTGGCAGGCTTGTCGGGCTTGATCATGCAGCGTCACGTTCCGGCAGGTCACTGCGGAGTCTAGCTGATGCCGGTGCGCAATCCGCACAACGGGGAGTGCCGGCCGCTGGCCGGCATCCCGCGCTCATTCGATGCCTGGTGCAGCCGGCCAGCGGCCGGCACTACCGCGCGTTACCAGTCCAGCTGCTTCGGCAGCAGGCCCTGCAGCTCCTGCTCGGTCAGGTTGCGCCACTGGCCCGGCTTCAGCGCACCGATCTTGATGTTGTCGATGCGCACGCGGCGCAGCTGGGTCACGCGATAGCCGAATTCGGCGGCCATTAGGCGGATCTGCCGGTTCAGTCCCTGCTGCAGGGTGATGCGGAATCCGAACTTGGCGATGCGCGAGGTCTTGCACGGCAGCGTCATCTGGTCGTGGATGCGCACGCCGCGCGCCATGCCACGCAGGAACTCGTCGGTGACCGGCTTGTTCACCGCCACCAGGTACTCCTTCTGGTGGCCGTTCTCGGCACGCAGGATCTGGTTGACGATGTCGCCGTTGCTGGTCATCAGGATCAGTCCCTCGGACTCCTTGTCCAGGCGCCCGATCGGGAAGATGCGCTGTTCGTGGCCGACGAAGTCGACGATGTTGCCCTTGACCGAGGTTTCGGTGGTGCAGGTGACGCCCACCGGCTTGTTCAGCGCAATGTAGACGTGGCGGCGGGCGCCGGGCTTGCGTGCCACGCGCGCGCGCAGCGGCTGGCCGTCGACCAGCACCTGGTCTTCCTCGCCCACCACCGCACCGGTGCCGGCCGCGTGACCGTTGACGGTGACGCGGCGGGCGGCGATCAGGCGATCGGCCTCGCGGCGGGAGCAGAAGCCGGTGTCGGCGATATGTTTGTTGAGTCGGGTGGTCATCGGTCCATTATCCGGCATCGCCGCCCGCTGCGCTTCATGCCGGGGCCGGCGGATCGAGCTCTTCGCCGTCGAACACCCGGTTGCGACCCGCCCGCTTGGCCACGTACATGGCATGGTCGGCCCGCCGCAGTAGCCCGGCCAGGTCATCCTCACCCGGCCGCCACTGCGCCAGTCCGATGCTGGCGGTCACTTCCAGGCCCGGCACCTGCAGGGCCTGGCCGGCTTCGGTGATGCGCTGGCGCAGGCGGTCCAGGCGCGCCGACGCCGCCTCGCGCGGCATGCCCGGCATCAGCAGCAGGAACTCCTCGCCGCCCATCCGCACCACTTCGTCCTGGCTGCGGACTGCCGTGCGCAGGGCTCGCGCTACCGCCACCAGCACCTGGTCGCCCACCGCGTGGCCATGGCGGTCGTTGATGTCCTTGAACAGGTCGATGTCGAGGAAGCCGATCACCAACGGGCCGCGCTCACGGTCGACCTGTGCCAGGTGACGGGCCAGCTGCTGCAGGCCGGCCCGGCGGTTGGGCAGCCCGGTCAGGCCATCGGTTTCGGCCAGCTGGCGCAGTTCATCGCGCTGCTGGCGCAGCCGGCCCAACCGCTGGTTCATGGCATAGGCGGCCATCATCAGCAGCCAGGTCACCGACAGCTGCAGTGCTTCCACCCGGTACTCCAGCAGCCACCCCGCACTGCTGGCATCGGCTGCGATCATCACCAGCAGTGGCACCAGCGCCGCCAGGCCCGCCAACGCCCAGCAGTCACCGCGCAACCAGGCACGCATGCCAGCGGCCAGTGACAACAGGCAACCGAGGATGAAGGTCAGCTGCAGGCTCTGCGCGACCAGCGCCAGGGTGTCCCAGCGCAGCCACGGCACCAGCGCGGCCAGTCCCATCAGGCCCCACAGCACAGCCTGCTGTGCCGGCCGCGAGCGCGGCAGCAAGCGGTCCCCGCCGTTGAGGCGCCACAGAGCGGGCAGTACCAGCGCCTGGGTCGCGGCGGTCAGCGCCAGCAGCCACCATGCGCCGCGCTCGCCCACCGGCAGCCACGGTTCGGGGTAGCCGCTCAAGCCGCCAAGAACCGCCTGCCACACCACCACCACGATCGTCGCGCCGATGTAGACCAGGAAGCTGCGGTCACGGGTGGTCAGGTAGGCCATCAATGCCGACAGCGCCAGCGCGATCGCCACCGCGATGCAGGCCGCGCGCACCAGCAGGCGGGCGGTATCGTTCTGCTGGACCGGACTGGGCGCCCCCAGCCGCAAGGTTGGCACCCAGCGCGCTTTCAGCGGCGCCTGCCACGACACCAGGAACGGCTCATGGCTGCCTGCCGCTGGCACCGCCACCAGGCCGATGCCGGCGCGGAAGCGCGAATCACGGGTGCGCGCATCGTGCATGTTGCCGCAGATCTCGCGGTCACCATGCTGTACGCGGACTTCGCCAGCGAACACGTTGAACACATCCAGCGCCTGGGGTTGCCCCGACCAGCCCCCGGGCGGCGCCGGTACCTCTACCTGCTCGCGCGGCCCGGCCAGCATCGCGGGCGTACAGCCACGATGGGGTGTCGGTTCGTCCGTCGGTGCGCCAACCAGCAGGAAATCCCGGCCGGCCTCGGCCAGGCGCGCGTGCACCAGACCGGGAAGCAACACTCCCATCAGCAGGACGACCAGCAGCGCCCCTGTTTCGTACCGCCACTGCCTGACGCCCACGCCACATCCTGTTCCTGCTTACGTCCGCGCCCACTGCGCGTCGCCCCTGGCGCGCATTATCGCAGCCGGGCACGCCGCGCATGTGTAGACCAAAGTCGCCGTGCGCCGTTCAGCCAGCGGCCGGAGGCCCCTTCACCGCCACCAGGCGGACCGGCCTCAGGTCACTCAGGGTCATCCGTTCCAGCGGCTGCGGCCGCTCGATCGCGTAGCCCTGCAGGCCCTGCACACCCAGCCGGGTCAGCGCACCAGCAACCTCCGCGGTCTCCACCCACTCGGCCACCACTTCCATCTGCAGCTCACGCCCGAGCTCGCTGATCGCACGGACCGTGGCATGGCTGACCGGATCGGTATCCATGTCGCGCACGAAGGCGCCATCGATCTTCAGGATGTCCGCCGGCAACTGACGCAGATAGCCGAATGAGGACAGGCCGGAACCGAAGTCATCCAGCGCCATCCGGCAACCGCGTGCCTTCACTGCGTCGATGAAAGCGCGGGCCTGGCTGAGGTTGCTGATCGCAGCAGTCTCGGTGATCTCGAAGCACAGCTTGGAGGCCAGCGCGCGGTTGCGTTCCAGCAGATCGCAGACGAAGGCGAGGAAGCCCGGTTCGGCAATCGACTGTGCGGATACGTTGACGTTGCACAGCCCCAACTGGCGAACATGCGCCGGGCATACCTGCAGGTGGCGGAACAGCAGCCCGAGCACATGCCGGTCCAACGCCACCGCCATGCCATAGCGTTCCACCGCCGGCATGAACTGGCCGGGCATGTGCAGGCTGCCATCGCTGCCGCGCATGCGCACCAGCACTTCGTAGTGCAGGTAGGACGGATCGCCCACCCGTGCAATGCGCTGCGCGTACAGCAGCATGCGGTTCTCGGCCATCGCCAGGCTGACCCCCTGCAGCCGCTCGGCTTCCTGGCGCCGCTCTTCCAGCGCCATGCGGTTCTCATTGAAGCAGTGAACGCGATTGCGCCCGGCCTGCTTGGCCGCGTAACAGGCGCTGTCGGCGGCGCTCATCAGCCAGTTCACGTCGGGCGCATCCGCACTGACCTCGACCACGCCCACGCTGCAGCTCAGTTGTGGGCTGCCCTCGCTGATCGGGAACGTCGCCTGGCCCAGGTTGCGGATCACCCGCTGCAGAACGCGCTTGGCTTCATCCTGACCGGCATGGGCGAGGAAGACCGCGAACTCATCGGCGCCAAGTCGCCCGACCCAGTCACCGTCGCGTACTGCGGCCACCAGGTAGTCGGCGAAGCTTCGCAGCATCTGATCGCCGGCTGCATGGCCGAAGCTGTCATTGACCAGTTTGAAGTGGTCCAGGTTGATGTAGCACAGCGCGTGCGTGCCGCCATCGCAGCGGACCTGCAGCAGTGCGCGCTCGAGCAGTCTCTCGATCTCGCGGCGATTGATCAGACCAGTCAGAGGATCGTGGCTGGCATGGTGTTCGATCTCGCGCGCCAGGGCGTGGTTCTGGCTGACATCCTCGATGATCGCAAACACCGACAGGCCACCGCCGGTACTGCGCACGCCGGTTCCACTCCAGCGTCCCCACACCAGGCTGCCATCGCGGCGGCAGAAGCGCAGCTCGCTGGGCCGCAGCTGCCGATCCCAGTCAATGCGCCCGACCCCGTCGATGACCAGCTCCCCCTCCATCAACAGATCCCGCAGTGACATCTGCAGCAGCACGTCACGCCGGTAGTCGAGGATATCGGCCATGGCCTGGTTGGCTTCGACCACCTTGCCTTCGGTGTCGAGCTTCAGCATGCCGACATTGGCCTGGTAGAAGGCTGCACGGAAGCGGCTCTCGTGCTCGGTCAGATCCTTGCCGACGCGGCGTGCAAGGGCCACCGCCATCAGGCTGATCGCCAGCACCGACAGTCCGCCCACCACCAGCGTTGCGATCCGGACCATCGTGGCCATGCGCAGCAACGCCTGGGAGAATGCCTGCGCCTGCACCTGCAGGCGACGATCGAGATCGCGCAATTGCTGCAGGTACTGATCGCGCGCCGCCACCGGCATCCCGCCTTCGACGTGCCGCGACTGCAGTTCCGCAATCAGCCGCTGCACTGCCAGCAGATCACCATCGCTCTGGCGCCACAATGCGGTCGCTTCACGGAAGGCGCCGATATCACGTGCGTAGCGGAACGAGAACACCAGGCGTGGAATATCGGCGCGCGCATTGCCCCCTTGCAGGAACCCCTGCCTGGCCTTCTCCTCGTCCGGAGCCGCCTGCTCCAGCGCCAGCCTCGCCTGCAGATCGCCCAGTGGAATCCTCAGGGCCTGCCGCGCGTCGTCCAGGTCCTGCGCATGGCCGCGTGCCAGATAGCGGCTCAGCGCAGCGGTCGCATCCTGCTGCCCCCGCGACCAGTAACCCTGGCCGGCGATCCACGCGGTGGAGGCCGCCTGCAGTTCCTGGATCAACGCGGACAATGCGACAAGACCGATCGCCATTCCCGTCAGCAATACAAATCGCAAGCCCAGGCCGCGGGTCATAGGGATCCGTCGACTCTGCTGGTCCGTGCCACTCCTACCCATCCCGGATCCCCCCGAATGTGATGCGGTGACAACCTCCATTGGAACCGGCTCAGCCTAGGGCCGGGAATGTGTTGGCCATGCGAAAAAGGGGACGGAGGGGATTAAGTCGTAAATGGCCAGCTTGGCGGCTTATGCCAAAAACGACTTAATCCCCTCCGTCCCCTTTTTGCCTTCCCACAACGGACAACGCCAGCCCGGAGGCTGGCGTTGTTCACTCGACCGCGAGGGGTTCAGTAGCTGCGCGGACCGCGCGGCTTGAAGCCGTCACGGCGCGGCGGGCGGCTGTCACGGTCACCGCCGCGCTCGCCACCATGGCCACCCGGACCACCACGACGCGGGCCACCCGGGCCACCCGGACCGCGCTTGTCGAAGCGCGGCTTGAACGGACGCGGAGCCGGGTTGGTGTCTTCACCCGGGGCCAGCGCACGCATCTGCAGCTGCTGGCCGGACACCCACACCTTCTGCAGGTGAGTCAGCACGTCCGGGGGCATCTGCGCCGGCAGATCCAGCAGCGAGAAGTCGTCGTGGATGTCGATGCGGCCGATGAAGCGGCTTTCCAGGCCGGCTTCATTGGCGATGGCGCCGACGATGTTGGCCGGCTTCACGCCATGCTGGTGGCCGACCGAGATGCGGTAGGTCTCCATGCCCTGCTCCGGCGCACCACGCGGCGGAACCTCGCGGCGCGGACGCTGCTCGAAACCACCTTCGGCGTCGTCACGGCGCGGACCGCGCTCGAAACGCGGGCCACGCTCATTGCGGTCGAAGCGATCACCGCGTTCCGGGCGGTCGCCACGGTCGAAGCGCTCGCGCGGCGCACGTTCTTCACGCGGGGCACGCACCGGCGGCTGCAGCAGGAACGGGGTATCGCCCTGCAGCATCTTCGCCAGCGCGGCTGCCACTTCGATGGCCGGCACGTTCTGCTCGTTCTCGAAACGCTCCAGCAGCTGGCGGTAGAAGTCCAGGCCGCCGGCACCGAGGGTTTCGGTGATGCGCGAGGTGAACTTGTTGATGCGGGTGTCGTTGACCGCTTCCACGCTCGGCAGCTGCATCTCTTCGATCGGCTGGCGGGTGGCGCGCTCGATCTGGCGCAGCATGCCCTTTTCGCGCGGGGTGGCGAACAGGATCGCCTCGCCGCTGCGGCCGGCACGGCCGGTACGGCCGATGCGGTGCACGTAGCTTTCGGTGTCGTACGGGATGTCGTAGTTCAGCACGTGGCTGATGCGCTCCACGTCCAGGCCGCGCGCGGCCACGTCGGTGGCGACCAGGATGTCCAGCTTGCCTTCCTTCAGCATGGCGATGGTGCGCTCACGCTGGGCCTGCTGCATGTCACCGTTGATGGCGGCAGCGGCCAGCCCGCGGGCCTGCAGCTTGCTGGCCAGTTCTTCGGTGCCGGCCTTGGTGCGCGCGAAGATGATCATCGCGTCGAACGGCTCGACTTCCAGGATACGGGTCAACGCGTCCAGCTTGTGCATGCCGCTCACCCACCAGTAACGCTGGCGGATGTTGGCCGAAGTGGTGGTCTTGGCCGCGATGGTCACTTCCACCGGGTCCTGCAGGTAGGTCTGCGCGATGCGGCGGATCTGCGGCGGCATGGTGGCTGAGAACAGGGCCACCTGACGCTGCTCCGGCAGCTTCTTCAGCACGGCTTCGACGTCGTCGATGAAGCCCATGCGCAGCATTTCATCGGCTTCGTCCAGCACCAGGGTCTTGAGCTCGGACAGGTCCAGGGTGCTGCGGTCGAGGTGGTCGATCACGCGGCCCGGGGTACCGACCACGATGTGCACGCCACGACGCAGGGCCGACAGCTGCTGGCCGTACGGCTGGCCGCCGTACACCGGCAGCACGCGGAAGCCCGGGATCTTCGACGAATACGACTGGAACGCCTCGGCGACCTGGATGGCCAGTTCGCGCGTCGGCGCCAGGATCAGGGCCTGCGGCTTGATCTGCTGCAGGTCAATATTGGACAGTACCGGCAGTGCGAACGCTGCGGTCTTGCCGGTGCCGGTCTGGGCCTGACCCAGCACGTCGCGGCCTTCCAGCATCGCCGGGATGGTAGCGGCCTGGATCGGCGACGGGGTTTCGTAGCCGATGGCGGTGACCGCCTGCATCACGGACTCGGACAGGCCGAGCTGCGCAAACTGCAGCGGCGCTTGGGAATCTTGGGACATGGGGAACTCCGAAGACACTGCCGTCTTCCTGGCAGTGCGATAAAAAAGGTGATGGTCCGCGCTTTGGGCGCCCTTCTTATCGCGTGCCCTGGCGCTGCTCGGTTGGAGGAGATTTCACTCGCTCAGAGCGGAATCATACCGCATTGATCCTGAACAAGGCGTACAGCTTGCCGTGCGCGTGCCGTCATGCCCCGTGCTGGCGCACAATACGCGCCCTCTTCCCGGCCCGGCCGCTGGCCCACGCCCCTCTTCAGGAAACCGTTCCATGCAGATTCTCGAATTCGACCTCGACGGCGACTACGTCGAACTCAAGCAGCTGCTCAAGCTGGCCGACCTGGTCACCAGCGGCGGCGAGGCCAAGATGGTCATCGGCGATGGCCAGGTACGGGTCGATGGCGAAGTCGAGCTGCGCAAGGCCTGCAAGATCCGCGCAGGCCAGGTGGTCGAGTTCGCCGACAGCCAGATCCGCGTGCTGGCTGCCGGTTGATCTGAACCGGTTCAGGCCACGCGTTGGGTCAGGTGCGAGGCGATCAACTGCCTGAACGGTGCCACGCCCTGTGCCAGGCGCAGGCCGGCCGCACGCAGCAGGCGCGCCGGACGGCGATCGTCGGTGTACAGGCTGGCGATCGCGTTGGTGGCCTCGTACAGGGGCCGCGACGCCAGCCGGTGACCCCGCTGGTAGCTGGCCAGCATGCCGGCGGCAGCGATGTCGGCACCGCGACGCTGCTGTTCGACGATGCCCTGCGCCAGCCGCTGCGCGCTGGCCAGGCCCAGATTGAAGCCATGTGCGGTGACCGGATGCATGCCCACCGCGGCATCGCCGATCAACGCCGAACGCTCGCCGACAAAACGGTGCGCATAGACGCCGACCAGCGGATACGCCTGCGGCGTCGCCACCGGCTGCATGCGGCCCAGGCGGTGCTCGAAGCAACCGCTGATGGCCTCACCGAAGGCCACCTCATCCATCGCCAGCAGTTCTTCAATCTGGCGCGGCGGCAAGGTGATCACCGCAGACGCTTGGCCCTCGTTGAGCGGCAGCAGCGCCATCGTGCGGCCGTAGCCGAACCACTCCCAGGCAGTGTGGTGATGATCACGCTCAACCTGCATGCGGCACACCAGCATCGACTTGCCGAAGTCGCGCATCTGCGCGCCGATGCCGAGCATGCGGCGGGTTGCGGAGAAGCGGCTGTCAGCGGCGACCAGCAGGCGCGCATGAAGTTGGCTGCCGTCATCGAGTTTGACCACGTGGCCCTGCGCATCGGCCTGCACGCCCAGCACCTTGCGCCCGTCGAACAGCTCCAGGCCGTCCTGCCCCTGCACGGCATCCCATGCAGCGCGGCGGATCAGATGGTTGGGCACCAGCCAACCCAGCGGCTGACCGTCCACCTGGCTGCTGGCGAAGGTCAGCGCGAACGGCGAGCCGCCGTTCATCACCTTGGCATCGCGCAGTTCAGCGACTTCGGCCTGCGGCAGGCGCTGCCACAGCCCCAGCTGCTCCATGCTCTGCCGCGAGGCATGGGTCAGCGCGATCTCACGGCCATCGAAGGCGGCCTCGGCAAGGGCCTGGCGCGGTTGAACTTCGACCAGCCCGACCTGCAGGCCGCTACCGGCCAGCGCACGCGCGAAACACAGCCCCGCCGGTCCGGCGCCGACCACCACCACGTCCATCCTGCGCATGCGCGCCTCCTGCCGTTGATTCAGTCCGCGCCAGCATAGCGCCGCGCGCATGACTGGCCTTGATCTGGATCAGGCCCGGTTCACAGCAGCGCGAACACCAGCGCCAGGATCGACAGCAGCGACACCGCCCACACCAGGCTGCGCACATAGGGCACACCTGCGGCATACAGCGGCAAATAGGTCACGCGCGCCCAGAAGTAAGCCTGTGCAGCCAGCGCGGTGGTGTCGTTGGCACGCCCGGCCACCACCACCGCAATTGCGGCGGCTGCAAAGAACGGGAAGGTCTCCAGGAAGTTGGCCTGGGCCCGCTGCAGGCGACCGGCCAGCGGGCTGACCGGCTTCGCGTCGCCATCGCGTGCCGAGGCATTCCACTTCATCCCGCGTTCGCGGGTGACCATGGTGGAGGTGGCGAAGATGTAGATGAAGCCCAGCAGCACCGACCAGGCCAGCATCGTCAGTTCAGTTGCCATCATCATTCGCCTCAGGGACCCGAGGCGCGCAGGCTGTAACCGGCCAGTCGCCACACCTGATCCTCATCGAACCGGAACGAGACCAGCTCGCGCACCGGCTGCGCGCTGTTGGCGAAACGAGTGGGGAAGCTGACGTTGATGTACAGCCCCTCCGGCACCGCGGCACCGGCGCTGTACTTGACCCGGGTGATGGCCGGCTGGCCACGCCCGGCCATCGCACCCAGGCGCGTGCGCTCGGCAGTCAACTGGCTGACGAAGGCGGCCTTCGGTACTGCACGGCGCGCGACGGCCGAAGCGCCATCCCACAACTCGCCTGCGCGGTTGGCATCGACCAGCTGCGCCGCCTTCACTGCGGCCGCGCCCATTTCCGCATCCTGCTTCTGCACCTGCGCCTGCTGCGCGGCGGTCAACGCCGGAGCGCCGGCGGTAGCCGGTTCTGCAGCCGCCGGCGCGGCCGGTGCCGGGCGCGCGGGTGCCGGGGCGGGCGTGGCCGGCGCAGGTGCCTGCGCCAATGCGGTCAGGGGCAGCAGGGACAGCAGCAGGAGCACGCGCTTCATGGACACCGCCGGTTATCGGGAAAGAACCGCAGTCTACGCCAGCGCGGTGATCTATCCGTCAGCGCGCGTTGGCGCTGCCTTCCACCACGGCGGCATCGGCCTGAGCGGCAGGCGTGCCGGTGGCTGCCGGCGCCTGTTCGGCCACCGGCGGCGGCTCCGACGGTGCCGGCGGCAGCGTCGCCACGTCGATTTCCGACAGCGGGCTTTCTTCCGGGCACACCGCATCCGGGAAACCGAACCGCTGCTTCAGTGCCTGGCCGCAGCTGTTGATCGATTCCATGTCGGCGCCTTCGCGTTTGCACTGCTGGTCGAAGGCGATCAGGAACGCGTCCTTGCGCTGCACGAAATCGTCGCCGCAGGCCCGCATCTGCTTGATCCGTTCCAGATCGTCCTGCACCGCGTTGGTGCCGTCCAGGCCGTACTGGCGCAGCTCGTCCGGGGTCAGCAGGCGCAGGCTGCGGTTGGGCACGGTCATCATCAGATCGGCTACGCCCACCGCCACGCCGTTGCGCTGCAGGTAATCCTTCACGTTGTCGTAGACCTCGTGCAGCTCGCGGTTGAGTTCCGCGCGCGAGGTGGCCTTGGAGCTGATGCGCATCATGCGATGGATGCCGACCTTGCCCGACAGCAGGCGGTTGTCACCTGCCGCCAGCACGAACACGCAGGCGCTGTGGCAGATCGAGCCTTCGCGTACCCAGATGGTCCAGCCGGATTCACCGATGCTGTCACCGGCGACGATCGCCGATTCCACCTGCCCGCCACTGGAATCCAGATCGAGGATGCGCTTGTGGATCTTCTGTTCGTCGGCGACCACGGCCAACCGCCACATCATCTCGGCGAAGCCCGGATTGATCTTGCCCGAGTAACGCACGCGCATCAGGCCGCGCTCGGCGCAGGGCGCCAACGCCTGGCTGATCTGCTCGCGCTGCAGGCCTTCCAGCTCGACCCCGTCGCCGGCATCGCCCGCATATTCCGTGCTGCAACTGACCCACGCACGCCCATTTTCCAGCTGCGCCTGCGGCCACGGCCGATCCGCCTGGCTGCGCGGCGGTGCCGGCGGCGGTGGCGCGTCGGCGGCATTGATCGACACCATGTTCTCGCCATCGCTGGCCGGCGCCCGCGCCGCCTTGTCGGCAGCGGTCACATTGCCCGGATTCTCCAGCTGACTGCAGCCCGCCAGGGCCAGGCACAACAGGGGCAACCAGCGGAATTTGGCGGACATCGGGCAACCGGGATTCATGGGAGCAAGAGCCACAGTCTACCCGTCCAGGGCGCGCATTCAGCGCGTGGCACTGAACCCCTTCTGACCCTTGGGAAAAAAGCGTGCCGACCAACGGTCGGCACCCACCAACTGCAGCGACAAACTGTCAGAGGTGGGGCGGTGTGGGCTGACAGGACCGTTGGCGCCATGGATGGCGCCATCGAGCCCCCATGGACGGGTTTACGGCGTGTCCTGCCAGCCCACACCGCCCCGCCATCCCACGGACTGCCAGCTTTTGATTGAGACGTTGACGTTGACGTTGCGGGTGCAGGGCTGCAAGCCCTGCCAGAACCCCCTCCAGCATCCATGTCCGAATCCGGCGAGTATCGCCGCCCGCACGCGCCTAGACTGGCGCCATGGACACCGCCCTCGCCCTCGACACCGCCGCCTGCGACCGCGCCCGCCTGGCCCGCGACGCGCGCTTCGACGGCGTGTTCTTCACCGCCGTGCGCAGCACCGGCATCTACTGCCGCCCGGTGTGCCCGGCACCACCGCCGAAGCCGCGCAACATCACCTACTACCCGACCGCCGCCGCGGCCGCTGCGGCCGGCTACCGCCCCTGCCTGCGGTGCCGTCCCGAGTTGGCACCGCAGGCCCAGCAGGCATTGGCCGGGCAGACCGTGCAGCGCGCCCTCGCCCTGATCCATGGCGGCTTCCTGCAGGAGCAGCCGGTAGCGGACCTGGCGCAGAAAATCGGACTCAGCGCGCGCCAGCTGCAGCGCCTGTTCGTCGAACATCTCGGCGCCACACCCGGCCAGATCCACGCCACCCACCGCCTGCTGCTGGCCAAGCAGCTGCTGACCGAAACCACGCTGCCGGTCACCGATGTCGCTCTGGCCGCCGGCTACAACAGCCTGCGCCGCTTCAATACGGCCTTCCTGCAGGGCTGCGGCATGGCGCCGACCGCACTGCGTCGGCAGCACCAGCCGCGGGCCACCGACGACGGCTGCCTGGTGCTGCGCCTGGGCTACCGGCCGCCCCTGGATTTCCCGCGCATGCTGGCCTTCCTGCGCAAGCGCAGCCTGCCTGGCATCGAACTGATCGGCGAAGACAGCTACCAGCGCGTGCTCGGCACACCCGAGCGCCCCACCCTGCTGCGCGTCACTGCCGACCCCAAGCGCCCGGAACTGCGCCTGCAGCTGGGCGCGGTCGATCCGCGCCTGATCCCGGACATCGTGCGCCGCGTACGTCGCGTGTTCGATCTGGACGCCGACCTGCAGCAGGTACACGCCGCGCTCGGCGAAGAGCCGCTGCTGGCGCGCGGCATTGCCGAACGTCCCGGGCTGCGCGTACCGGGCGGCTGGGATGGCTTCGAAGTGGGCGTGCGCGCGGTGCTCGGCCAACAGGTCAGCGTGGCCGCGGCCACCACCTTCGCGCGGCGGCTGGTGGATGCCTATGGCGCACACCTGCCGGGCATGTCATCGGAATTCGATCGCCAGTTCCCCGCGCCGGAGGTACTGGCCGAAGCGCCGCTGGAATCGATCGGCCTGCCGCGCACCCGCGCCGCCACAGTGCGTGCGCTGGCCGCCGCCTGCGCCGGCGGCGAGCTGGACTTCGGTCCCGGCCAGGCGTTGGAGGAGTTCGTGGCCCGCTGCGTGGCATTGCCGGGCATCGGCCCATGGACCGCGCAGTACATCGCCCTGCGCGGTCTTGGCCAGCCCGATGCCTTCCCCGCCGGTGATCTGGTACTGCAGCAGGTGCTTGGCCATGCGCAGGGCCAGCGCCTGAGCGAACGTGCCACCGAAGCCCGCTCGCAACCGTGGCGCCCGTGGCGCGCCTATGCCGTGCTGCACCTGTGGCACCTGTCCGGCACTTTCGTTGGAGAACCGACATGACCCTGTTGTTTGATCGTTTCGACAGCCCGATCGGCGTGCTGACCATCGCCGGTGACGAGCGTGGCCTATCGCATGTGCTGTTCCCCGAAAACCGCCATCCGGCACGCGGACGAGATGACTGGCACTACGCGCCGGAGGCGCTGCCGGAGGCGCGCGAACAGCTGCTGCAGTTCCTGCACGGCGAGCGCAACAGCTTCGACCTTGTGCTCGCGCCACGTGGCACGCCGTTCCAGCTGCGTGTGTGGCAGGCGCTGGCGTTGATCCCGTTCGGCCAGACCTGGAGCTACCTGCAGCTGGCGCAGCACCTCGGCCAGCCCAGTGCGACCCGAGCAGTCGGCGCTGCCAACGGCCGCAACCCGCTGCCGATCATCCTGCCCTGCCATCGCGTGATCGGCAGCAACGGCGCGTTGACAGGCTTCGGTGGTGGTCTGGAAACCAAGGCCGCGCTGCTCCGGCTGGAACAACGCCAGGCACCGCTGTTTGCCTGAGAGTTGCTGGCCGGGCGGCGCCCGGCACCCGCAGAGGCAACGTCAAGATCAAGAGCCAATGCGGCTCTGATTTTCTACGAATCGGGCGGGGCGGTGTGGGTGGGCAGGACACGCCGTAAACCCATGCATGGGGGCTCAATGGCGCCATCCATGGCGCCAACGGTCCTGCCCACCCACACCGCCCCACCTTCGACAGATTCCCGCGGCTGTTGGTAGGTGTCGACCTTGGTCGACACGGTAGATCGACGCCATGCGTGGATGGAAACGTCTGTAATCTGACTGGAGAAGAGTCCCCTTGTTGTTGAAGGGGGCACGCCGACAGGCGCGGGGATAAGGGAAAATGCGCGGGCACGCTGCGCCCTTCGGTGCAGCGTGTCTTGGGCACGTCATTGCCGCCGCTTATGATGTTGCGATGACTTCCGTACGCCTGACCTGCGCGCTGGCGCTGCTGCTGCCACTGGCCGCCTGCACCACCGCGCCCGCCCCTTCCGCCTCTGTTCCCGCAGCTGTTGCAACAGCTGCGCCGCCGAAGCTGCTGTTGATCTCCATCGACGGCCTGCGCGCCGATGCGCTGGACCGCGGGCTGACCCCGAACCTGCAACGACTGATCGACGGCGGCGTCCGCGCGCGCTGGATGACGCCTTCGTACCCCTCGCTGACCTTCCCCAACCACTACACGATCGTCACCGGCCTACGTCCGGACCACCACGGCATCGTCAACAACAGCATGGACGACGCCACGCTGGGCCGTTTTGAACTGAGCAACCGCGATGCGGTCACTACCAGTGCCTGGTGGGGCGGTGAACCGATCTGGGTCGGCGCTGAGAATGCCGGCGTACGTTCGGCCACCACGTCATGGCCGGGCAGCGAGTCGGAGATCCGCGGCGTGCGCCCCAGCCAGTGGCGTGTATACGATGGCAAGGAGCCGCTGGAACAGCGCGCCGGCATCGTCCTCGACTGGCTGGCACAGACCGACGCCGATGCGCCGCGACTGACCACGCTGTACATGGAACACGTGGACAAGGCCGGCCATCACTACGGTCCGGATTCGAAGCAGTACGCCGACGCCATCGTGCGTGCCGACCAGATCATCGGG
Source organism: Stenotrophomonas maltophilia (assembly GCF_013464485.1). Lineage (GTDB taxonomy): Bacteria > Pseudomonadota > Gammaproteobacteria > Xanthomonadales > Xanthomonadaceae > Stenotrophomonas > Stenotrophomonas maltophilia_AW. Next base: position 6,251 of record NZ_RAUX01000036.1, on the reverse strand, counting down.
CAGGTACTCGACGGACTGCAGCAGCGTGGGCTGGCATCAACCACGAACGTGATCGTGGTGTCCGACCACGGCATGGCCAGCGTGGCCGACGGCCACGTGATCGCGACCGAATCGATGGTGGACCCCGCCATCGCGCGCAATGTCAGCCAGGGCCAGTCGGTCGGGTTCGCCCCTCTGCCCGGCCGTGAAGTGGAGGCCGAGCGCGCCCTGCTTGGGCGCCACGCACACTACGAGTGCTGGAAGAAGGAAAACCTGCCGCCGCGCTGGCACTACGGCACGCATCCGCGCGTTCCGCCGATCATCTGCGCCATGGATGAAGGCTGGGATGCACTGCACCGCGAGAAGATCGCCACGCGCGACAAGCAGGATCGCGGCTCGCACGGCTACGACAATGCACTGCCGTCGATGCGTGCGGTGTTCGTGGCCAGCGGCCCGTCGTTCCGCCAGGGTCTGGTGATCGATGGCTTCGACAACGTCGACGTCTACCCGCTGCTGGCGCAGCTGCTGCAGGTGCCGGCCGCGCCGAACGACGGCAATCCGGAAACGCTGAAGGAGACCCTGCGCTGATTCGATTGTAGAGCCGAGCCCACGCTCGGCTGCATTGCGCCAGCCGAGCATGGGCTCGGCTCTACAGAAGCGTGCATAAAAAAACGCGGCGCCAAGCGCCGCGTTTTTCGTTGAACCGGTCTGGGCCGGATCAGGCCTTGGCGACGGCCTTCTTCGCCACAGCCTTCTTCGCCGGAGCCTTGGCCACGGTCTTCTTGGCAACCGGGGCGGCGGCGCCTACGGCGACCTTGCTCGCAGTGTGCGAACGGGCGTTGCCGTAGCTGGCGTTGTAGCGCTTGCCCTTGGCGGTCTTGCGGTCACCCTTACCCATGTCTTCAACTCCTCAAGTGTGAAATCTGGTTACCCCGTACTGACACGGGTTCGGCGGGGCCGCCTTGCTGGGCGCCCCCGCGCACGATCGAAAATCCTATCACGGAGCGCCTAGTGCGCGCAGCTGGCGTCGTGCACGTGGCCGTGGTTCAGGCGCAGGTTGACCAGATGGGCGACCCCCACCAGCAGGCCGCCGATGGTCATAACCACCGCGTGCGGCACCGCGTTGTGGTGCAGCGGGTCGTACAGCACCCCGGCCCACAGCGCGACCAGGCCCGGGATGAGGAAACCGAGTGCACGCAGGGCGCCGTGGCGACGGTAGCCCCAGACCAGGCTGAACAGCCCCAGCAGGGTCACGAACACCACCAGCGCCTGCTCCACGCCGTCGCTCAGCCAGAACGACAGGCCCAGCGAAGGCGCTGCGGCCAGCAGCACAGGAATCACCGCGCAATGCACCGCGCACAGCATCGAACCAGTGGCGCCGAAGCGGTCGAGCAGGTGGCGCAGGCGTGAGGACAAGGACATGACTTCCAGCAGGGTCGGCGAATCGTTATGGAATAATATAACATCCCTTCCCGACCCGCACGGTTTCCCTCCCCCTGTCCCGCCGACGGGATGCGTGCGCCCAGCGATTGATACAGTGTAACAAAGGACTTACCCATGCCCGCCCGTACCCTGCGGTTGAAGCCGCATTCCCTCGCCCTGGCCCTCACCGCCCTGCTTCCGACCGTTGCCTTCGCCGCCAGCGAAGACGGTTCCCATCGTGACCGCCACCTGACTGAACTGTCGTCGGTGCAGGTCACCGCTTCGCCGCTGCAGGGTGACGCCGAATCGCTGGCGCGCCCGGTGGAGGTCCTGGCAGGTGAGCGTCTGGATGAGCAGAAGGCAGGCACCCTCGGCGATACCGTGGCCAAGCTGCCGGGCGTGCAGAGCACCTTCTTCGGCCCCGGCGTAGGCCGCCCGATCATCCGTGGCCAGGAAGGCCCACGCGTAGCCGTGCTGTCCAACGGCATGGGCAACATGGACGCCTCTACCGTCAGCGCTGACCATGCCACCAGCATCGAGCCGTTCCTGGCCGACCAGATCGAAGTACTGAAAGGTCCGGCCACGCTGCTGTTCGGCAGCGGTGCAATCGGTGGTGCGGTCAACGTGGTCGATGGCCGCATCGCGCGCGATCTGCCGGAGCGCCCGCTCAGCGGCCGCGCCGAACTGCGCGGCAATTCGGTGAACAACGAGCGCAGCGGCATGTTCCGCCTCGATGGCGTCAGCGGCAATGTCGTGCTGCACGTGGACGGCCTGGTGCGCAATGGCGACGACTACCGCATCCCCGGCTACGCGGTGATCGACGGCCTGGAAGATCACCATGACCACGATCACGACCACGATCACGACGCGGCCGAGGGCGAAGAGCCGCGCCGCGGCCGGCTGGACAACAGTTCGATCCGTACCCGCGCCGGTGGCGTCGGCGCCACCTGGCTGGGCGAAGGCGGCTACTTCGGCGTGTCGGCCAGCACCTACCGCACCAACTATGGCATTCCCAATGGCGCGCACGTGCACGCCGATGGTGATGATCATGGCCATGACCACGGTCACGACCATGGCGACGAAGAAGAAGGCGGTGACGAGCATGACGTGCGCATCGACATGGTGCAGAACCGCTTCGAAACCAAGGCCGGCATCTACAACCCGGTCTCGTTCCTGAAGAACATCAACGCACGCGTGGCCTACACCGACTACGAGCACGTGGAGCTTGAGGCCGGCACGCCGTCCACCCGTTTCACCAACCGTGGCATCGAGGCACGCCTGGAAGCAGTGCAGCAGCAGATCGGCGGCTGGGATGGCGCCTTCGGCCTGCAGTTCGGCAACAGTGATTTCGGCGCCAAGGGCGAAGAAGCATTCGTACCGGATACCAGCACGAAGAACATCGGCCTGTTCGTACTGCAGGAAAAGCAGTTCGGCCCGTTCAAGCTGGAACTGGGCGGCCGCCACGACCAGGTCAAGCTGGACCCGACCGGTGACTATCGCCGCCGCACCTTCGGCGCCACCAACCTGTCTGCGGCCGGCATCTGGAAGCTCAACGACACCGTCGACCTGCGCATCGGCGTGGACAGCTCCGAGCGTGCACCGACCAACGAAGAGCTGTATGCCGCCGGCGCGCACATCGCCACCCGCTCGCTGGAAATCGGCGACGCCAACCTGAAGACCGAACGCGGCCAGCGCGTGGAACTGGGTATCCACACCCACAGCGAACGCCTGGACTTCTCCGCGTCGGTCTACCAGACCAGGTTCAAGGACTTCATCTACCTGGCCGACACCGGCGTCACCGAGGGCCTGCCGGTTCGTGCCTGGACGCAGCAGGATGCGGTGTTCCGCGGTGCCGAAGCCGAAGCGCTGGTGCACCTGTTCGAAGGCGGCGCCGGTGATTGGGACCTGCGCGTGTTCGGCGACTACGTGAAGGCCAAGCTGGATGGCAACGGCAGCCGCAACCTCGACATCGCCGTGCCGCATGGCGACCACAACCACAACTACAGCGTGGAGCTGGCCAACACCGGCTACCTGCCGCGCATCGCCCCGGCCCGCGTCGGCGCCGACCTGCGCTGGTCGAAGGACGGCTGGCGCGCCTCGGTCGGTGCGGTCCGCTACAGCCGCCAGAAGGATGTCGCCCAGAACGAAGCGCCGAGCGACGGCTACACCCTGGTAGACGCGCATCTGGCCTACCGCTGGGATCGCAACGCGAGCAACAGCTACGAGGTGTTCCTGGATGGCAGCAACCTGACCAACCGCGAAGTGCGTCCGCATACCTCGTTGCTGCGTGATTACTCGCCGCTGCCGGGCCGTGGTGTCGCATTCGGCATCCGCGCGTTCTTCTGATCGCGTAGTGGAGTCGGATCCCATTCCAGAGGAATGGGTTCTGACCCCAGCCTCAGCCCACGCATGGCGTGGATCCAATGCAAGCAGATCCGATGGGGGCCTTCTGGCCCCCATCTCTTTGTGCAGCATCCATCACGCATTCGTCACAAAGATGTGCGTACCACAACAAGCGGACAATCCCGTCACTCAAAGTCTCGCCAATCGGACACTTTTGTCCGAAAATAATTCCATGACTGCCCAACGTGCCGATGCTGCTGCCCGCCGTGCCCTCATCCTCGACGCCGCCGATCATGTGTTCGGCCAACACGGTGTCACCGCCCCGCTGGACCTGGTGGTCGAACGCGCCCAGGTGGGCCGCGCCACCCTGTACCGCAACTTCCCCGACCGCACCGCGCTGATCCAGGCACTGCTGCAACGTACGGTCGACCGTATCCGGCGCCAGGTCGAGCAGCTCGGCGACCGCGACGATGCCCTGTTCGAGGTGTTCGAAGGCATGGCCCAGCGCATCATCGATTCGCCGGCATTGGCCGATTACTGGCGCGCGGTGGATTCGGACGTGCCAGCCATGCGCACCGCGCGCGAGACCGTGCGCGATCTGCTGGAAGCACCGATCGCCCGTGCCAAGGCCGCCGGACTGTGCCGTGCCGACCTGGAGAAGACGGACATTTCACTGATCTCGGGCATGCTGGGCGCAGCCCTGCGCGGCAAGACCCGCGACGAGCGCGCCCACCTGGCCGGGCGTGCCCTGCAGCTGCTGCGCGGGGGTCTCCAGGGAGCAACCAGCGAGGCCCGCTGATGGTCCAGCCGTATCTGAAGCCGGTTCCGGATTGGGAGGAGCACGAGAAGCCGACCATGCCCGGTTCGGCGTCGATGCCCTGGCACCCACCGTATCGACGCGTGGCCTATGCACTGGTGTCGCTGCTGGTGGCGATTACCGGCGGTCTTGGCAATGCACTGGTCACCGCCAACCTGCCCTTCCTGCAGGGCCAGCTGGCACTGACGCCGACCCAGGGCAGCTGGCTGGTGGCGGCCTATGCAATGGTCAACGTCACGGCCAACCTGCTGGCCTTCAAGTTCCGCCAGCAGTACGGCATCCGCCTGTTCGCCGAGATCGGCCTGGGCCTGTACGCAGCACTGGCGGTGCTGCACCTGTTCGTTGGCAGCTTCGAGACCACGATGCTGACCCGTGCCGCCAGCGGCTTCGCTGGCGCCGCCTGTTCGACACTGGGCACGCTGTACATGCTGCAGGCGCTGCCACGACGGTTCACCGGCAATCTGCTGGTGGTTGGCGTGGGCCTCTCGCAGCTGGCGGTGCCGATCGCCTGGATCGTCTCGCCGGGCCTGGTCGATACCGGCCAGTGGCACCAGCTCTACTCGTTTGAAGCCGGGCTGGCCCTGTGCGCGTTCGCGGCAGTGGTGGTGCTGAAGCTGCCGCCCGGCATCCAGGTGAAAGCCTTCGAGCCACTGGACTTCCTCACCTTCGCCCTGCTTGCGCCGGCTGTCGCGCTGCTGGTGATCGTGCTGGCGCAGGGCTACACCCGCTGGTGGCTCAACACGCCATGGCTGGGCTGGGCGCTGGTCGCCTCGATCGTGCTCTCCACCACTGCCTTCATCATCGAACACTACCGGCGCAATCCGCTGCTGCAGATCCGCTGGCTGTCGAAGTTGCCGGTGCTGCACTTCATCGTCGGCGCGTTCCTGATCCGCTTCCTGACCACCGAACAGTCCTATGGCGTGGTCAACCTGATGCGCACGCTGGGCATGGGCCCGGACCAGATGCGCCCGCTGTTCGTAGTGATCCTCGCGGGCGTGGTCACCGGCATCGCCGGTGCCTCGCTGACCTTCGGCCCGAAGCGGCTGATCGCGCAGCTGCTGATGGCGATCCTGCTGCTCGGCGCTGCCGCCTTCTTCGATCAGCACCGCACCAGCATGGATCGACCGCACGATTTCTATGTCAGCCAGTTCCTGGCCTCGGTCGGTGCCGGCATGTTCATGGGCCCGTTGATCATGCTCGGCATTTCCGCGGCGCTGAAGCAGGGTGTGGACCACATGATCACCTTCCTGGTGACGCTGTCGATCACACAGACGCTGGGCGGCCTGGCCGGTTCGGCGGTGCTGGGTACCTTCCAGCTGCACCGCGAGCAGCTGTACTCCAGTGCATTGACCAGCCAGCTCGACCCGGCCGACCCGGTGGTGGCACAACGCCTGCGCCTCCAGCAGCAGCTGTACAGCGCACAGATCACCGACCCGGTGCTGCGCAGCGCGCAGGGCAGCGCGCAGCTGGCGCAGACCACGCGCCGCGAAGCCAACGTGCGTGGCTTCAATGATGTGTTCACGCTGAGCGGTTGGCTGGCGATCGGCTTCCTGGGCTGGTTGCTGCTGCTGTCGCTGCGCACCGCCGTGCTCAAGCAATGGCGCAAGCGCCACCCCACTTCCCCCGCTGCGGCCACGCCGGCCACGCCCCGCTGAGTCCTCCTCCATGCCTCCCGCCCCGCCCCGCCCCG
>NZ_RAUX01000035.1 GCF_013464485.1 Stenotrophomonas maltophilia | reverse complement strand
GACGCCGACAACGTCACTCCACCGCCGCCGACCGATGCGGCGCCTGCGCCCACGCCGGCGGCACCGGCTGCCGCGCCGAAGTACCTCAAGCCCAGCGCGCGCAGCGTGGTGGTGATGGTGGTGGTGGCCTTGCTGGGCATTGCGCTGATCCTGCGCGCCTGGCACCTGTGGCCGTTCACCAGCAGCGTGATGGTGACCGACAACGCCTATGTGCGCGGGCAGATCACGGTGATGGCGCCACAGGTGAACGGTTACGTGACCGAAGTGCTGGTGAAGGACTTCCAGCACGTGAGGGAGGGCGAGCCGCTGCTGCGCATCGATGACCGCATCTACACGCAGCGTGTCGCCCAGGCGCAGGCGACGCTGGACAGCGCACGTGCGGCACTGGCCAACTCGGACCAGTCGCAGGCGCAGAACCGTGCGCAAATCGCCTCCGCACACGCCACATTGTCGGCCGGCCAGGCCGAGCTGCAACGCTCGCGCAACGAGCTGAAGCGCTACGAGGAACTGGCCGCGCAGCAACTGGTGTCGGTCAACGACCGCGACAAGTTCCGCACCACCCAGGCCTCGGCACGGGCCAGCGTGCAGCAGTCGCAGGCGCAGATCCGCATCGCTGAGGAAACGCTGGTGTCGACTCAGGTGGCGCGCAAGAGCCTGGAGGCCCAGGTGGAAAGCGCGCAGGCGCAGCTGGAGCTGGCGCGCATCGATCTGGCCAATACGGTGATCCACGCACCGCGCGACGGCCAGATCAGCGAAGCCAGCGTGCGCGTGGGCCAGTACGTCGCCGCCGGTTCGCAGCTGCTGTTCTTGGTGCCTGAAACGCTATGGGTGGTGGCCAACTACAAGGAAGGCCAGACCTGGGGCATGGCGATCGGTCAGCCGGCCACGTTCTCGGTGGACGCGTTCCAGGGCCAGGTGCTGCGCGGCCGCGTGCAGGAGATCGCACCCGCCACAGGTTCGGAGTTCAGCGTGCTGCGCCCGGACAACGCCAGCGGCAACTTCACCAAGGTGGTGCAGCGGCTGCCGGTGCGGATATCGATCAATGAAGGCCAGCAGCTGGCCGCGCAGCTGCGGCCCGGCATGTCAGTGATCGTGCGGGTGGATACGCGGTCCAAGCCGATGGACTAGGGTGCAGGCTGCTGACTGCCTTCACCCCATTGATCCGCTACCGTTACGGATCTGGATCAGGATCACTGGAAGACGATGAAATTCACGACACTGGCCAGGCGGGCGGCCAAGGACACGCTGGAAGCGGAAGATCTGATCGCCTTCGTACAGGAGCACGGCGCCGAAGGTGGCGAGGAGATTGAGCGGCTGCGGATACTGCACGGTTGGCCGGATGATGGCCTGCTGGGCGATGGTAGCCGGGTCGTACCGTTCGGCGGCTGGGCCAAGGCCTGCACCGCCTGGGGACGCCAGGGCGTGGAAGGCCTGCGCGATATGCTGGGGGACCCCCAGCTGGCAGTGTTCGCGCTCGGCACACTGGCCGATGTGAGTGGCCCCGCCGCCATTGCCGTCCTGCTGGACTTTGCCGAACGCGCTGACTGGTCGCGTGCGGGCACACCGCGTGATCTGCCCTGCCAGGCGCTTTACTGCCTCAATACTGCGCTTTCGGGGAAGACCGGCGTTGAGGTTACACCCGGCATGCAGGCGTCGATGCTGCGTATCGCCAAGCTCATCTGGGACGCCAGGGTGCCCAATGTGCATTTCCTGGCGCAGGCACTGTATTTCGTGCGCCGTGCCGACCCGGTACCAGCGCTCGCCTGGGTCGAGCAGTTGCGGGTGGACGACCCTGTGCTGGTCGACGCACAGCGCAGCGTCCTGAAGCGTCTGAAAGAGCACGCCGCCCGGGACTGAGCGAGCGGCCCAGTCCGGGTACGCGCCGCGACTCAGCCCGCGCAGCGCGCGCAGAGGCCGTGCACTTCCAGGGTCTGCGCCTGCGGCTGGAAGCCCAGCTCCTTGGCGCGCTTCTCCAGCTGGGTGACGATCTCGCGGTCTTCCAGCTCCACAGCACTGTGGCAGCTGTTGCAGATCAGGAACGGCACCGAGTGCGCGGCACTGCTGGGATGGTGGCAGGCCACGAAGGCATTGACCGATTCCAGCTTGTGCACGAAGCCATTCGCCATGAGGAAGTCCAGCGCGCGGTACACGGTGGGCGGGGCATCGGCGCCCACGCCCTTGCCGTTGCGCACCCATTCCAGCAGCTCGTAGGCCTTGACCGGCTTGCCGGCCTCGGCGATCAACTTCAGCACGTTGGCGCGGATCGGGGTCAGGCGCAGCCCGCGTTCGCGCGAGACGCGCTCGACCACCGCCACGAAATCCGATGCGTCGTGGACGTGGTGGTGCGGGGCGGTACAGGCAGTGGCGGTCTTGGCGGGCATGCGTGTTCTCCGGTTCGGGCCTGGCAAGGATGCCTCAGGCCGTTGCTACCTTGGTGATGGCCACATCAATGCGTTTCAAGGCCTGCTCGCGGCCGGCCAGGTAAACGGTATGGGAAATGTCAGGACTGACCTGGGTGCCGGTGATGGCCACGCGCAGCGGCTGGGCCACCTTGCCCATGCCGATTTCCAACGCTGCGGCCGCGTCGTGCAGGGCCACGCCCACCGATTCGGCGGTCCACTCCGGCAGCGCCGCCAGCAGTTCGCGGGCCTTGCCCAGCGCCACCTCGGCACCGGCCTTGAAGTGCTTGGCCACCGCCGCTTCGTCGTACTCGGTCAGCGGCTGGTACCAGACCATGGCCTTCTCGGCCATTTCCTTCAGGGTCTGCACGCGTTCACGCAGGGCGATCACCACGTCCTCCGGGGCGGGGCCGGCGGCCACGTCCAGGCCCAGCTTCTGCAGCTGGTAGACCAGGTGCGGCACGATCGCGGCCACGTTCTCGGTCTTCAGGAAGTGCTGGTTGACCCAGCCCAGCTTGGCCATGTCCAGGCGCGAGGCCTTGGAATTGCAGTCCTTCACGTCGAACAGGTCGATCAGCTCCTGGCGGCTGAACAGCTCCTGGTCACCGTGCGACCAGCCCAGGCGGGCCAGGTAGCTCAGCAGCGCATCGGGCAGGTAGCCGGCGTCCTTGTACTGCATCACGTCGGCCGCGCCGGTGCGCTTGGACAGCTTGGCGCCCTGCTCGTCCAGGATCATCGGCATGTGGCCGAACTTCGGCACCGGCGCGCCGATGCCTTCGTACAGGTTGATCTGGCGCGGGGTGTTGTTGATGTGGTCGTCGCCGCGGATGACCTCGGTGATGCCCATGTCCCAGTCGTCCACCACCACCGCGAAGTTGTAGGTGGGGTAGCCGTCCGGGCGGAAGATGACCATGTCATCCAGCTCGCTGTTGGCGATCTCGATACGGCCCTTGATCAGGTCGTCGAACACCACCGTGCCTTCCAGCGGGTTCTTGAAGCGGATGACGCGGTTCGGGTCATCCCTGCGCGGCAGGCCCAGCTCGCGCGCAGCACCGTTGTAGCGCGGCTTTTCCTGCCTGGCCATGGCGGCCTCGCGCATCGCGTCCAGCTCTTCGCGGGTCTCGTATGCGTAATACGCCTTGCCGTCGGCCACCAGCTGTTCGGCCACTTCCAGGTAACGGGCGACGCGGTCGGTCTGGTAGATCGGGCCTTCGTCATAGTCCAGGCCCAGCCACTCCATCGCCTCCAGGATCGCGTCGATCGCGCCTTGGGTGCTGCGTTCACGGTCGGTGTCCTCGATACGCAGCACGAACTCGCCGCCACGGTGGCGGGCCTCCAGCCAGCAGTACAGCGCAGTGCGGGCACCACCGATGTGCAGGTAGCCGGTGGGACTGGGGGCGAAGCGGGTGCGGCAGGTCATGGACGGCTCGAGGAACGGGAATCCCCCGATTTTACCAGCCCGCCGCCCCCGACGGAAAAAGGGGACGGAGGGGATTAAGTCGCGATTGCCCAGCCGCTGGGCCTGCAACCGGGAAACGGAGGGGAGAAACGACTTAATCCCCTCCGTCCCCTTTTACGGTTCTACCTTGCGCGGGAAGGACTGCTCGCGCATTGCGGCGTTGTAGGCGAACGAGGCGACGATGGCTGCGGCCTGCTTCAGGTCTTCCGGTTCGGCGTGGTCCCAGGTGTCCAGGTGACTGTGGTGGACGTTGGTGAAGTAGTCCAGCCGGTCCTGGATGAACTGGAAGCCCGGCAGGCCGATGCGGTCGAAGCTGATGTGGTCGGTGCTGCCGGTGTTGCGGGTGGCCACGGTGGTGGCGCCGACGTCATGGAACGGGGCCAGCCAGGCTTCGAAGATCGGCATCGCCGCCAGGTTTTCCTGTGCATAGATGCCACGGAAGCGGCCAGAGCCGTTGTCCATGTTGAAGTAGACCTGGAACTTGCCGTAGTCGCGGGTCTTCTGCAGCGCGCCGGTCGGCTCGCGCAGCGAGGCCGGCAGCGCCTTCTGCGCCGGGTCGGTGGGTTCCGGGAAACGGCCGAAGTGCTTGGCCACATAGGCCTGCGAGCCGATCAGGCCCTGCTCCTCGCCGCTCCACAGCGCCACCCGGATGGTGCGCTTGGGCTTGGCGCCGGTGGCCTTGAGGATGCGCATCGCTTCCATCATCACCGCCACGCCGGCCGCGTTGTCGGCCGCACCGGTACCACTGTGCCAGGAATCCAGGTGCGCGCCGATCATCACCACTTCATCGGGCCTGCTGCTGCCACGGATCTCGGCCAGCGTGTTGTAACCCGGCTGGTCGGCCTCGTCGGTGAAGCGCGCGGCCACATCCACGCGCAGGCGCACGGTCTGCTTGGCCTCCAGCGCGCGCACCAGCGGATTGAAGTGTTCGCTGATCATCGCCAGTTCGGGGATGCCCACCGATTCACCGGCCTTGCGCGAGCCGCCACCGGCAACGCGGATGATGCCGTTGTCCCAGCTGCTGATGCTGATCGAGGCCAGCGCGCCTTCTTCCACGAAGAACGCATTGACCTTGGTCGCCAGCTGCTGGCGTTCCTGGTATTCCTTGACCCGCTTCGCACGCTCGGCGGTGGCGTCCTTGTCCTTGGGCAGGGTGAACTCCTGCAGGCCCTCCAGCGAGGTGGCGTCGTGGCGGTGCGAATCCGCCTCGGTGCCGCGCTTGTACTCGCGCGCCTCGCCCAGCAGCAGGATCTTGCCGCGCAGCTTGCCGCGGTACTTCTCGATGTCCTCGGGCTTCTTGATCTCGACCTGCACCAGTTCGCCTTCAACCGGTCCCTTGGTGCCCGGCGTCCACGCCTTCGGCAGTGCATGCAGCGGCTGTACACGGTCCCCCAGCATCTCCACGCTGGCCGAGGTGAACTCCCAGCCGCGCCCGAAGTCGTCGAAGGCTTCGTCGTGGACGTTGTCCAGCTTCCATTCGTTGAACTTGCCGCGGGTCCAGGCATTGGCGCGGCCCATCGCCGGCGAGTTGGTCAGTCGCGGGCCGATGCGTTCGGTGAGGTAGCTGAAGGTGTCCATCACCTGCGAACGGTGGAAGGCCTCCTGGCGGATGCGGCTGACCATGTCCAGGTCCACCGGCTCGCGCTGCTGCGCGCCTGCATTGCCACCCATCGCCAGCGCTGCGGCCAGCATGCCCCACTTCAACACATCGCACCCCTGCCCTTCGGCTCGATCATCAACCCATCGAGTCTAGCCAGCAGGGGCGCGCCGATACCGTCCCATCGGTCATGGACAGCGACAGTAGATCCACACCAGGCGTGGATGAACAACCGAATCATCCACTCCATCCCAGCCACAACTGCTCCCGCTCGGGCAGCAGCAGCAACCAGTGCCGCCGGTCGATGCTGCTGCAGCCGTACACCGCCGCGTGTGCCGGCCAGCCATCCGGAAGGCCGCCGATACCGATCTCGGCCAGCGCCTCCGCCCCGGCCTTCCATGGCCGGTAGCGCGGCACCCGGCCTGCCACCGCGCCGCGTCCCTGTCGCGCGCCCTGCAGCCAGCGCAATCCCTGCCCCCGCAATCCCTCGCAGGTCACCGCCGCCAGCTGGAAGCGGACCAGGCCGGGGGCGATCCGTGCCCCCGGCAGGGCCGCCAGCACGCCATGTGCCTGCAGCAGTGCATCCACTTCCAGCAGGGCCGGAATCCCCTGCCGTGCCCGTTGCCGCAATCCCTGGCGCCAGCCCATGGTGCGCTCCTTACTTCAGGTCCGCGCCCAGCGCGTACCAGTCAACCCGGCGGGTCACCCACATCGCCAGCGCCAGAATCACGAACAGCAGCAGCGATCCCATCAACAGCGCGTTGTTTTCCGACACCAGCAGGCCGTACAGCGCGCCATACAGCACGGTCAGCAGCGCGGCGAAGCCGAGGCCACGCTTCCAGTGGCCCAGCACGTTGGCCAGATACACCGCCTGCAGGCCGATACAGGCCACCGCCGACACCAGGTAGGCCTTCCAGAATGCGATGTGCTCGGAAAGGCTGATCAGCAGCAGGAAGAAGATCGCCAGTGCCAGGCCCACCATCAGGTACTGCAGCGGATGGATGCGCAACGACTTGATCAGCTCGAACAGGATGAAGCCGACGAAGGTGAGCAGTACGAACAGCACGCCATACTTGGAAGCACGATCGGCCTGGGTGTAGGCATCGACCGGATCGACCAGCGACACGGTCACCGCCTGCGACTCGACCGCACCGTCATTGCGCAGCTGGCGCTGTGCGTCGGAGGCCAGCGAAGACACCGCCCAACGTGCGTCGAAGCCCTGCGCATCAACGCGGCGCTCGTTGGGCAGGAACGCGCCGCTGAACGACGGGTGCGGCCAGCTGGAACGCAGCGCGATATGCGTGTCATCGCCCACCGGCACCACCGACAGCATGCGGCTGCCGTCCAGGCGCAGTTCCAGCTCCACGGTACTGGCAGCCAGCGTGCCGCCATGGTCTTCGGCAAATCCAGCCACCGGTGCATGCAGGCCACGGCCGACCTCGCTGGCAGCGCCAACTCCGGGCAGCAACCGCAACTGCTTGCCATCCACGCGCAGATTCGGCGTGCCCACCAGGCCACGCACATCGGAAATGCCCAGCGCCACGTAGGGCTGCCCATATGTCCGCCCCGCCTTCATCGGATAATCGTCCGCAGCGAAGGTCGCCTTGAGCTGGCCGTTCCAGCTGTACACCGGTACCTTGAACAGGCCGACCTCACGCTGGCTCGGCAGCATCTCACCACCCACCTCCAGCGACGCCGGCATCTGCAGCCAATGTCCCTCGGTCACCTGCACCTCGGTCTTCTTGACGCCCAGCGGGTCGACCAGTTCAACCTGCTTGCGCTCCACCCACGGCACCACCCGCACCGGCCCGACCAGCTGCTGTGCACCGGCGCGGCTGTCGGCCACCCGCGAGAAGGCCTCGTCGCGGTACGCACTGCGTTCGTTGATGACCCCCCGGATCATCGTCAGCGGTATCAGCAGCAGCAGGATCAGCCCGCCGACAATGGCGAACCGCAGCAGCATCTTCAGGGATTTCATGGTCCATCCTCGTTGGAGAGGGCTGCAGGATGGACTGCTGCAGTGAGCAGGGTTTGTGGCGAATTTGAAGCGAGTGTGAAGTCAGCGACGCGGACGCTGGCCCGGTGTACCCAGCGGCAGCCACAGGCTGGCCACGGTACCGCCACCGTCGCGGGCATCGACGCTGGCGCGACCATCATGCAGGCGCGCCACCTCCTGCACGAATGGCAGGCCCAGGCCCGAACTACGCCGGCCGTTGCCGGGGCGGGCCAGCGAATAGAAGCGTTCGAACACCCGTTCGCGTGCGTAGTCGGGAATGCCGGCACCGCGGTCGGCCACCTGCAGGCGCACGCCCTGCCCGCCCACTTCGGCCTGCAACGCGATCTCTGCGCCGGCCGGAGAGAACGCAATCGCGTTGTCGATCAGGTTGTGCAGCGCCTGCCGTAGCAGGTAGCCGTCGCCCTGCACCTGCAGGTCGGGCACGCTACCGATACGGACCTGCACGCCCGCCGCCTGTGCGCGTACCTGCGCGGCCGCGGCCGCATCGGCCAACAAGGTTGGCAGCGCGATCGGATCACGGGTCTGCAGCCAGCCATGCTGTTCCACTTCGGCCAGCGCCAGCAGCTTGTCGATGGTCTCGGTCAGCCGCTCCTGCTGGTCGACGATGCTGCGTGCGAAATGCATGCGATCGACTTCCGGCAGCGGCTCCTGCAGCAGCTCGGCAGCACCGCGGATCGCCGCCAATGGACTCTTCATTTCATGCGTCAGTGACTGCACGTACTGCTCGACGTAGGCCTTGCCCTCCAGCTTGCGGCGCATGGTTTCCAGCGCCTGGCCCAGATCGCCGATCTCGTCGCGGCGACGGCGCGGCGGTGGCACCGGTTCGCCGGCGCTGACCGCACGCGCATAGCGGCTGAGCTGGCCCAGGCCCGTGGTCAGCCACATCGTCACCAGCACACCGACCAGCGCCGACAAGCCGATCAGCCAGGCGCCGCGCTCGATGATGGCGCGCTGGCTGGCGGCGATGAACGGATCGATGCTGCGGTTCGGCTGGGCCAGGCTGAGCACGCCGATGAGCGTGCGTCCATCGGCCGGGTCGTACACCGGCGCGGCCACGTGCATCACCGTATCGCCTTCCTCGCCCGGTGTTTCCGGACTGGAGCGGGCGCCGTACTCGCCGCGCAGCGTGCGGTACACATCATTCCAGCGCGAATTGTCGCGCCCCAGGTCGCGCCCCAGCGAGTCGTAGATGACGATGCCGTTGGCATCGGTGATGGTCACCCGGTAATCCAGCGAGCGCTTGGGGAAACGCCAGACCATCGCCTTCAGGTCGCGCTGCCGCGCCTTGGCCAGATTGCGGGTGAAGCTGCCGCTGCGGATGGTGCCGGCCTTGACGTCGGCGGCGGCCATCTCGGCCAGCACGTTGGCCGCATCGACCAGGGTCGATTCCATCGCCTGGCGCACACCGGGCTTCACCTCGTTGACGAACACGCGCATCACGAAGAACGCGGCGATGCCGGTGATCAGGAAGAAGCCGAGGAACAGCTTCAGCACCAGGCGCATCGGCTAGACCTCCAGCGCGTAGCCGAGGCCACGGTGGGTGCGGATCGGGTCGTCGCTGGCACCGGCCGCGCGCAGCTTGGCGCGCAACGTCTTTACATGGGTGTCGACGGTGCGGTCGGCACTGTCGGCACTGCTGTCCCAGCCCCGGTCCATCAGCTGAGCGCGGCTGAGGATGGCACCCGGGCGCTGCAGCAGCGCTTCCAGCAGTGCGTACTCATAGCGGGTCAGGTCCAGCGCATGGCCGCGGAAGCGGATGCGCCGGCCCTCGCGGTCAATGGCGAACGCGCCATGCTCCTGCCAGCCCGCATCGGCGCTGGGCGCTGCGACGACCGGCGCCGCACGGCGCAGGCGCGCACGCACCCTTGCCACCAGTTCGCGCGGCGAGAACGGCTTGGTCATGTAGTCGTCGGCGCCCAGTTCCAGGCCGAGCACGCGGTCCACTTCGTCGTTGCGGGCGGTCAGGAAGATCACCGGCAGCTGGGCCGCCGGTCCGGGCTGTGCGCGCAGCCGCCGGCACACCTCGAAGCCGCCCAGGTCGGGCAGGCCCACGTCCAGCACCACCACGTCGATATCGCCGGCCTGCAGCCGCTGCAGGGCTTCGCCGCCCAGCAGGCAGTGGCTGGCGGCATAGCCCTCGCTGCGCAGGGCATACAGCACGGTTTCGGCGATGGCGGCTTCGTCCTCGACCACCAGGACATGGGCAACAGGGGCTGTCATGGCGCGCAGCATAGCCGCTGCGGCCGTCGCCCCGTACACTGCCGCCCATGAACTATCGCCATGCCTTCCATGCCGGCAACCACGCCGATGTGCTCAAGCACATCGTGCAGCTGGCCCTGATCGACAGCTTCAAGCGCAAGGACAGCCCGTTCTTCGTGCTCGACACCCACGGCGGCGCCGGCCGCTACCTGCTGGCCAGCGAAGAGAGCCGCAAGACCCTCGAGGCTGAATCCGGGATCATGCGGCTGATGGCCCAGCCCAAGCTGCCGGAGGTGGTCGAGCGCTATCTGAAGGCGGTACAGGCCGACAACCCGGTGGGCGCGCTGACCAATTATCCGGGCTCGCCGCTGTTGAGCGCGCAGGCGATGCGCCCCCAGGACCGCATGGCGGTCTGTGAGCTGCAGGACGCCGAAACAGCCACGCTGAAGGCCTTGTTCGCCCATGACAGCCGTGTCGGCGTGCATCCGGGCGATGGCTATGCCCTGCTGCGCTCGCTGCTGCCGCCGAAGTTCAACGGCAGCAAGATCGGCCGTGGCCTGGTGCTGATCGACCCGCCCTACGAGGCCCAGGATGCCGAATACCAGGCCGTCCTGGCCGCGCTGGCCGAGACCCTGGCACGCTGGCCGCAGGCCACGTGTGCCGTCTGGTTCCCGATCAAGCAGCGCCGCACCATCCTGCACTTCCTGCGCAAGGCCACCGCCCTGCCGGTGAAATCGGCGATGACGATCGAGTTCCTGGTGCGCCCGGACGACTCACCGCTGCGCCTCAACGGCAGCGGCATGCTGCTGCTCAACCCGCCCTGGCAGTTCGACCGGGTGGTCGGCCCAGCCCTGCCGGCGCTGCGCCAGCACCTGGGCGAACCCGGTGCCAGCACCCGCCTGGATTGGCTCAAAGCACCCGAATAACGGCCTTCACGAGGCTGTACCGCCGTGAGCCTTTCGTTCACGGAATGCAGCCCCGGTGATGCCACAATCGATGGACCACCAAGGAATCACCCGGTATGGCCACTCGCAACCGCATGCCGCCCTGGCATGAGATCTTCAAGGCTCCCAGCGGCCACGAGCTGCTGATCCGCCCCATCCGCCCGGAAGATGGCGCACCGCTGCAAGCGGCGTTCAGCCTGTTCGGGCCGGAAGAAATCCGTGATCGTTTCCTGCAGGCGGTGACCGAGCTGTCGCCGGAAACCACTCAGCGCCTGACCCATCCCAATCCCAAGACCGAGATCACCCTGGTCGCTGCCGAATCCCTGCCTGCTGGCGAAGCGGTGGTCGGCGCGGTCGCCCGGGCCTCGATCATCCCCGGTACCCGTGAAGCCGAGTACGCGATCCTGATCAGCCGCTTCCTGATCGGCCAGGGCCTGGGCCGGCAGCTGATGCGCAAGCTGGTGAAGTGGGGTCGCGGCAAGTACCTGGACCGCCTCTACGGCGACGTGGCCGCCGAGAACGAGCCGATGAAGCAGCTGGCCGCCTCGCTGGGCTTCAAGCCGGTGCCGCACCCGACCGGCGCCGAAGGCCTGGTGCGGATGGTGCTGGAGCTGGACAACTGACGGTCGTGGCGGCC
>NZ_RAUX01000034.1:107500-109432 GCF_013464485.1 Stenotrophomonas maltophilia | reverse complement strand
CCATCGGCGCAGCTGCGTTTCACTTCCGAGTTCGGGATGGGATCGGGTGGTTCCACAGCGCTAATTTCACCAGGGAGGCTTTTGGAGAGTCGCACTCGTCCCGGTGGGACAAGGCGCCAGCCTCGCATAGTTCTTGTGACGTAGCGTGCACTTGGATGCTCTTACGACGTTGTCGTAAAGCCAAGGCAACTTGAGGTTATATGGTCAAGCCGCACGGATCATTAGTATCAGTTAGCTCAATACATTGCTGTACTTACACACCTGACCTATCAACCACGTAGTCTACATGGTTCCTTCAGGGGGCTTGTGCCCCGGGAGATCTCATCTTGAGGC
Organism: Stenotrophomonas maltophilia; assembly: GCF_013464485.1. GTDB lineage: Bacteria > Pseudomonadota > Gammaproteobacteria > Xanthomonadales > Xanthomonadaceae > Stenotrophomonas > Stenotrophomonas maltophilia_AW. The sequence continues at coordinate 109,099 of NZ_RAUX01000034.1, read as the reverse complement.
GCGCTTCCCGCTTAGATGCTTTCAGCGGTTATCGCTTCCGAACATAGCTACCCGGCAATGCCACTGGCGTGACAACCGGAACACCAGAGGTTCGTCCACTCCGGTCCTCTCGTACTAGGAGCAGCCCCTCTCAAATCTCCAACGCCCATGGCAGATAGGGACCGAACTGTCTCACGACGTTCTGAACCCAGCTCGCGTACCACTTTAAATGGCGAACAGCCATACCCTTGGGACCGACTACAGCCCCAGGATGTGATGAGCCGACATCGAGGTGCCAAACACCGCCGTCGATATGAACTCTTGGGCGGTATCAGCCTGTTATCCCCGGAGTACCTTTTATCCGTTGAGCGATGGCCCTTCCATACAGAACCACCGGATCACTAAGTCCTAGTTTCCTACCTGCTTGATCCGTCGATCTTGCAGTCAAGCACGCTTATGCCTTTGCACACAGTGCGCGATGTCCGACCGCGCTGAGCGTACCTTCGAGCTCCTCCGTTACTCTTTAGGAGGAGACCGCCCCAGTCAAACTACCCACCATACACGGTCCCCGACCCAGATAATGGGCCCAGGTTAGAACGTCAAGCACGACAGGGTGGTATTTCAAGGATGGCTCCRCTGCAGCTAGCGCCACAGTTTCATAGCCTCCCACCTATCCTACACAGACGAACTCAACGTTCAGTGTAAAGCTATAGTAAAGGTTCACGGGGTCTTTCCGTCTTGCCACGGGAACGCTGCATCTTCACAGCGATTTCAATTTCACTGAGTCTCGGGTGGAGACAGCGCCGCTGTCGTTACGCCATTCGTGCAGGTCGGAACTTACCCGACAAGGAATTTCGCTACCTTAGGACCGTTATAGTTACGGCCGCCGTTTACTGGGGCTTCGATCAAGAGCTTCGCCTTGCGGCTGACCCCATCAATTAACCTTCCAGCACCGGGCAGGCGTCACACCCTATACGTCCACTTTCGTGTTTGCAGAGTGCTGTGTTTTTGATAAACAGTCGCAGCGGCCTGGTTACTGCGACCCTCTTCAGCTATAGCTCGCACGAGCCACCAAAAAGGGTGCACCTTCTCCCGAAGTTACGGTGCCATGTTGCCTAGTTCCTTCACCCGAGTTCTCTCAAGCGCCTGAGAATTCTCATCCTACCCACCTGTGTCGGTTTACGGTACGGTCTGCGTAAGCTGAAGCTTAGGAGCTTTTCCTGGAAGCGTGGTATCAGTGACTTCGCCATAAAGGCTCGTCTCGGTGCTCGGTCTTAGAGGATCCCGGATTTGCCAAAGATCCAAACCTACCGCCTTTCCCCAGGACAACCAACGCCTGGTACACCTAACCTTCTCCGTCCCTCCATCGCACTTACGCGAGGTGCAGGAATATTAACCTGCTTCCCATCGACTACGACTTTCGTCCTCGCCTTAGGGGCCGACTCACCCTGCGCCGATTAACGTTGCGCAAGGAAACCTTGGGCTTTCGGCGTGCGGGTTTTTCACCCGCATTATCGTTACTCATGTCAGCATTCGCACTTCCGATACCTCCAGCAGACTTCTCAATCCACCTTCAACGGCTTACGGAACGCTCCTCTACCGCGCATAACAAAGTTATGC
>NZ_RAUX01000034.1:0-102500 GCF_013464485.1 Stenotrophomonas maltophilia | reverse complement strand
AAGGGTTTGACGCGGTTTTCTCAGGTGTCTATGGTAACCGGCGATCAGGCCCGCGCTCCCGGGCTGCCAGGAAAAAACCGCCGATGCACAATTCCGAACAAGGGCGCGCACGCAAGCAGCGCTTCCAGGAACGCCTTCACGTCCTGCACGACAACGCCCTGCATCGGAAGCTCAGGCAACACCTGCCAGCCGCCTTCAATGAGCGCTGGACCCGCCGCCATTGGATGCACGCCAGCCTGTTCGCGACCATCGGCGCCCTGGTGGCGACGATCGTCCCCGGTTTCTCGCACACCATCGATGCGCCCTTCGCCGACAGCCACACCAGCCTGGCGCTGCCGTTGCCGCCGCTGGCCCTGGCCCGCCAACAGCAGGTTCCCGGCGACAGCTGGCAGGTACTGCGGGTGCAACGCGGGCAGACTCTGAGCGATCTGTTCGACAAGGCCGGCATTCCTGCCACCACCCTGCACCGGGTGCTGGACCATCCCGGCGCGCGCGAGGCGCTGACCAAGCTGCGCCCGGGCGCCGAGATCGCCTTCGACATGCCGCTGTCCGGTGACCTGCGCAGCATCCGCTTCGACCGCGATGCCGACAACCGGGTGGAGCTCAGCCTGGCCGGCGATGACATCAAGGAGAAGGTGACCCAGCGCGAGACCTCCACGCGCACCGTGGTCACCAGTGGCGAGATCACCAGCTCGCTGTATGCCGCGGCCCGGCGCGCCGGGCTGTCGCCGTCGGCGATCGCGACGATGACCGACGACATCTTCAAGTACGACATCGACTTTTCCAAGGACCTGCAGCCGGGCGACCGCTTCAGCGTGGTGATGGATGAAACCTGGCGCGAAGGCGAGAAGGTGGACACCAGCAAGATCCTGGCGGCGACCTTCACCACCGGTGGCAAGACCTATTCCGGCTTCCGCTTCGACCGCAACGGCAAGTCCGAGTACTACGACATCAATGGCCGTTCGCTGAAGAAGAGCTTCATCCGCATGCCGATCCCGTTCGCGCGGCTGAGCTCGACCTTCGGCGCGCGCAAGCACCCGGTGCTGGGCAAGATGCGCATGCACAAGGGCGTGGACTACGCCGCGCGCACCGGCACCCCGATCATGGCCGCCGGCGACGCCCGCGTGCAGTTTGCCGGCGTGCAGCGTGGCTACGGCAACGTGGTGATCCTCGACCATGGCCGCGGCCACACGACGCTGTACGGGCACATGTCGCGCTTTGCCAACATCAAGACCGGCCAGCGCGTGGCGCAGGGCACGGTGATCGGCTATGTCGGCTCGACCGGCCTGGCCACCGGCCCGCACCTGCACTACGAATTCCGCGTCAACGGCGAGCACCGCAACCCGCTGACCGTGACCATGCCGCCGCCGGAGCCGCTGAAGGGCGCCGAGCTGGTGGCCTTCCGCGCGCAGACCGCGCCGGCGATGGCCCGCATCCAGGGCATGGAAAAGCTGATCTACGCCGATGCCAGCCCGGCACCGACCAGCCGCGACGAGACCGCCCCCGAGGTGGCCAGCGCCAAGGACAAGCAGGCGACCGGCCGCAAGCGCGGCTGAACCCCTGCGTTGACGAAGAAGGACGCGGCAGCCCAAGCTTGCCGCGTCCTTTTTTTATGCCCGCCATGAACACCACTGCCGACACTGACGCCCCCCTGTACCTTGGCCTGATGTCGGGCACCAGCGCCGATGGCATCGATGCCGCGCTGGTGCAGTTCCCCGACGGCGGTGGCTGCCGCTTCGTGCACGGGCTGACCGCCCGCTGGGAGCCGGTGCTGCGTGCGCGGCTGGTGGCGCTGGGCGAAGGCGGCCCGCTGGACTCGCTGGAGGAGCTAGGCGAGCTGGATGCGCGGATCGCGATCCACTTCGCCGAGGCCGCCAACCAGCTGCTGGCCGAGGCTGGCGTGGACCGCCGCCAGGTACGTGCGATCGGCTCGCACGGCCAGACCGTACGCCATCGCCCACTGGCCGACCCGGCGTTCACCGTACAGCTGGGCGATGGCAACCGTCTCGCCGAACTGACCGGGATCACCACGGTAAACGACTTCCGCCGCCGCGACGTGGCGGCCGGGGGCCATGGCGCGCCGCTGATGCCGGCGTTCCACCTGGGCATGCTGGGCACCGCCGACGAGGACCGTGCGGTGCTCAACCTGGGCGGTATCGCCAACCTGACCCTGATCCCGCGCGAGGGCGCCGTACGTGGCTTCGATACCGGCCCGGCCAACGCACTGATGGATGCCTGGTGCCAGCGTCACACCGGCCGCACCTTCGATGCCGATGGCGCCTATGCGGCCAGCGGCGCGGTGGACGACAGCCTGCTGGCCGGTTGGCGTTCGGACCCATGGTTCGCACTGCCGCCGCCGAAGAGCACGGGCCGTGAGCAGTTCCACCTGGCCTGGGCCGAGGCGCACATGGACGAAGGCCAGTACGCTGCGGCCGATGTGCAGGCCACCCTGTTGGAGCTGACCGTGGCAACGGTGGCCGATGCGCTGCTGGCGCAGCAGCCGCAGACCCGCCGCCTGCTGGTCTGTGGCGGCGGTGTGCGCAACCGGCAGCTGATGAAGCGCTTGGCGGCGCGGCTGCCGGGCGTACAGGTGGAATCCAGCGCGGTGCATGGGCTGGACCCGGAGTACGTGGAAGCGATGGGGTTTGCGTGGCTTGCGCAGCGGACGATGGACGGGCTGGCCGGCAACCTGCCGAGCGTGACCGGGGCGAAGGGCCCGCGGATCCTCGGCGCGATCCATCTGGCGTGAGGTGGCGTCATCCACGCATGACGTGGATCTACCGGGCAGCCGAGCGTGGGCTCGGCACTACAGCATTGCGGCGCGGCCGCTAATCGAAGCCCTGCCCTGCGGGCAGTGCCTGCAGGGCGGCGATGGCGTCGGAGAGCGCGTCCACCTCCGGATCGCCGAAGCCGGAGCGCACCTCCAGTTCACTGCTGAACAAGCCCTGCTCCAGCAGGGCGGCACAGGTCTGTTCGTGGGTCCAGCCGCGGGCGACCGCGACCCGTCGGATACGTTCCAGCAGCAGCGGGTCCACGTCCCGCAGCACAACGTCGGCCATGCTCACTTCCCCGTTCGCAAGGCACCGCCCCCTCGGCGCGTCGGGGCGATGATCCCGCAGACCGGGCGGGCAGGCAATCAGGCGGCCGGCGGCGGCCCGCGATCGGCGATGCGCGGCCAGAGCCATGCCAGCAGCAGCAGGGTCGGCACCACGGTGATCGAGCTGAGGATGAAGAAGGTGCTGTAGGACGTGGCTTCGACGATGTAACCGGAGACACCACCGACGAACTTGCCCGGCAGGTTGGCCAGCGAGACCAGCAACGCGTACTGGGTGGCGGTGAAATTGCGGTCGGTCAGCGACGACATGAAGGCCACCAGCACAGTGCCGGCAAAGCCCTGGAACAGATTGTCGGCACTGAGCGCGGCATAGAACGCCCACAACTTGCCTGGGTTGTGCGCCATCAGCAGGAAAGCAAGGTTGGACAGTGCCACGCCCAACGCGGCCATCAGCAGCATGCGACGGAAGCCGAACGCGGCCACGGCGATACCGCCCAGGAACGCGCCGCCGATCCCCATCCACACGCCGAACAACTTGGAGACGGTGGCAATGTCGGCCTTGTCGAACCCTGAGTCGAGGTAGAACGGCCCTGCCATCACGCCGATCACCTGGTCGGGGAACTTGAACAGACCGACGAAGGCGAGCAGCACCAATGCCAGTGCCACGCCGTTGCGGCTGAAGAAGCTGGTGATTGGCTGGACGAACGCTTCGGCAACGTCGATGCGGCGCTGTACGGCGGTAGCCGGGCGCTGCGGTTCGGCACACAGCAGAGTGGTGATGATCGGCAGCAGCATCAGCGCCGCCATCGCCAGATAGGCGACGATCCAGCCCTCGAACTGGGCCAGGTACAGCGCGCCAGCACCTGCCAGGATCAGGCCGATCCGGTAGCCCAGCGTATAGGTGGCGGCCAGCGCGGCCTGCGCGGCCTGCGGTGCGATCTCGATGCGGTAGGCATCGACCGCCGAATCCTGGGTGGCGCCGGCGAACGACGCCACCAGCACCCACATCACCAGCGGCCAGACGCCCTGCTCGGGCCGCACGAAGGCCAGCGCAACCAGACCGACCAGCACCATCAGCTGCGATACCAGCAGCCACGAGCGGCGGCGACCGAGCCCGCCCAGCAGCGGGAAGGCATAGCGGTCCAGCAGCGGTGCCCACAGGAACTTGAGCAGGTAGAAGAAACTGGCCAGGCTGATCAGGCCGATGCTGCCCAGGTCCAGGCCGACATCGCGAAGGCGCGTGGAAAGGGTCTGCGAGGCGATCAGCAGGAACGGCAGGCCGCTGCCGAAGCCGAGCATGGCCATGGTCAGCGCCGACGGCGTACCGAAGGCGCGCTTGATGCCTGCCCAGCCCTTGTAGCTGACCGGCTTGGCAGCCTCGGTCACAGGTCGTAGTCCACGGTGAACGGGGCGTGGTCGGAGAAGCGCTCGTCGCGGTAGATCGAGCAACTGCGCAGGCGGTCACGCAGGCCCGGGGTGATGAACTGGTAATCGATGCGCCAACCGACATTGTTGGCGCGGGCGGCGCCACGGTTGCTCCACCAGGTGTAGTCCTCGCCGGTGGGGTTGAGCAGGCGGTAGGCATCGGCCCAACCGCGGCCGGCGGCGACATCGGTAGCCTGGCCGTGGTCAGCGCACAGGGCGTTGAGCCAGTCGCGCTCTTCCGGCAGGCAGCCGGAGTTTTTCTGGTTGGACTTCCAGTTCTTGATGTCCAGCGCCGAACGCACGATGTTCCAGTCGCCGCACAGCACGTAGTCGCGGCCGCTGCGCGCCCACTTCTCGAGGATCGGCCGCAGCCATTCCATCACTTCGAACTTGAAACCCTGGCGCAGGTCGCCCGAGCTGCCGGACGGGATGTAGAAGGAGACCACGCTGAGGTTTCCGTAGCGCGCCTCGATGTAGCGGCCTTCGTCGTCGAACGGGGCCCAGCCCAGCGAAGTGATGACCTGGTCCGGCTCGCGCTTGCTGTAGATCGCCACGCCGCTGTAGCCCTTCTTGGTGATGGCATCGCGGTAGAAGCAGTGGTGGCCATCCGGGCGGAACATCGGGTCGGTCAGCTGGTCTTCCTGGGCCTTGGTCTCCTGGATGCACAGGACGTCGGCGTCCTGGGCACGGAACCAGTCAAGGAAGCCCTTGGTCGCGGCGGAACGGATGCCATTGGCGTTGAAACTGATGATGCGCATGCGGGGACCTGCGGCGGGAAACCGGGCAAGCATACCGGTTGCCTGCAGGGCTGCGCAGTCCGCCAGGCAGGGCCATGGTGGCCTTCACATGGGCCCGGACGAGCGCGAAACGCCCAGCTGGATTAGGATTTGTGCTCCAAATGAAGATGAATCGAGTTTTGATGAGCGACCACCGCCACCGTTTCCTGCAGCTGGCCCTGACGGCCGATGCCCTTCGCTTCGGCCAGTTCACCCTCAAGTCCGGCCGGCTGAGCCCCTATTTCTTCAACGCCGGTCGTTTCGACTCCGGTTCGCTGCTGTCGCAGCTCGGCGCCTGCTACGCCGATGCCATCGATGCCACCGGGATCAAGTACGACGTGGTGTTCGGCCCGGCCTACAAGGGCATTCCGCTGGCCACCGCGATGGCCTGCGAGCTGGCCCAGCGTGGCCGCGACCTGCCGCTGTCGTTCAACCGCAAGGAAGCCAAGGACCATGGCGAAGGCGGCCAGCTGATCGGCGCCGACATGAATGGCAAGCGCGTGCTGATCGTTGATGACGTGATCACCGCCGGTACTGCGATCCGCGAAGCGCTGGGCATCATCCGTGCCGCCGGCGGCACCCCGGCTGGCATCGTGGTGGCGCTGGACCGCCAGGAGATCGCTTCGGAGACCGACCGCCGCTCGGCGGCACAATCGGTGGCCGAGGAAGCCGGCATTCCGGTGATCGCTGTGGCGTCGCTGGCCGATCTGCTTGATTTCGCCTCCGGCAACCCGGAACTTGTGGGTTACCGGCAGCCGCTGGAAGCCTACCGGGCCCAGTACGGCGTCCGTTCGATCCGCTGACCGTCCAGGGGAAAGGTCATGTCCCGAGTTCCTGCTGTCCTCTTTGCTGGCTTGCTGCTGGCCGTGCCGTTCACCGTACCCGCGCAATCGCGGGGCGGCGACAAGGTGGAGAAGAAGCTGTACTGCTGGAACGAGGGCAAGGAGCGAATCTGCAGTGATTCGCTGCCGGCTGATGCGGTGAACCGTGCCCGCGAGGAGTTCAACGCGAAGAGTGGCCTGCGCAATGCGCAGGTCCAGCGCGCGTTGACCGACGAAGAGCGCGCCGCCGCCAGCACGGTGGCTGCGCAGCAGCAGCTGGACCTGATGGCCGAGCAGACCCGCCAGCGCACCGAGCAGGCAATGCTGACCACTTACGCCAGCGAGGATGACCTGCGCCGGGTGTTCGCCGAGCGCCAGGACGTGCTGGACAACAACCTGAAGACCGCCGAGTACAACGTCACCAGCCTGCGGGAGTCGCTGGTAGCCCTGCTGGCGGCGGCGGGAGATCGCGAGCTGGCCGGCGCCAAGGTGGCAGACAAGCAGGCCGAGGCGATCCGCCAGCGGCACGTGCAACTGCAGTCGCAGCAGCGCCTGCAGGCCGGATTCCTGCAGCAGCAGCAGGCGTTGAGGGCGGAAATCGAAAGTACCCTGCAGCGCTATCGCGAGCTGAAGGGCGTGGCGCCGGCTGCCCCGGCGGGCTGACGACGCTCCTGCCGCCGGGCATGGCCCGGCGCTACCCGTGGCCTGGTTACGGGTTGGCCCATCGAATTTATGCACTCTTTACGCGTCGGCCCGGTCCGGCGCGTAGTGCGTTTATGGGGGGCAGGACGACGATGGCGGCCTGAGGTGGAGGGGTTCCACCAGGACGCTATTGCAATGTCCCCCTGGCTGTCGTTGTTGTGTGGCGTGCTGGTGCTGGTCGCCGCCGCTTATCTTCTCTATGTCGTGCTGCGGCCCGAGTCGTTCTGAGCGGAGCCTGCCATGACTGAGATGCTTGTGATTATTGCCGCCAGCCTGCTGCTGGCGTGGCCGCTGGGCCTGTACCTGGCCCGCGTGATGCGCGGTGCGCCGATGAAGGTGGACGTGTTGTTCCACTGGATCGAAAAGCCGCTGTACAGGACGTTCGGTGTCGACCCGTCGCGCTCGATGTCCTGGCGCGGCTACGTGCTGGCCTTCGTGCTGAGCAACGTGGTGGTCGCGGTGCTGACCCAGGCGGTGTTCATGACCCAGGCCTGGTTGCCGTTGAACCCGGACCAGATCCCGAACATGCGCTGGGACACCGCGCTGCACACGATGATCTCGTTCCTGACCAACACCAACCAGCAGCACTATTCGGGCCAGGCGCAGCTGTCCTACCTCTCGCAGATGACCGGTATCACCGGCCTGCAGGTGGTGACGCCGATGATGGGCCTGGCGCTGGCGGTGGCGACGCTGCGCGCGTTGTTCTCGCGTGCGCCGCAGGCTGCGGCGGCCACCGGGGCCGGCGATGACCGTCAGGTGGCGGTCGGCAACTACTACGTGGACGTGGTGCGCCTGTGCGTGCGCTTCCTGTTGCCGTTGTGCCTGGTGTGGACGCTGGTGCTGACCAGCCAGGGCGTGCCAGCAACGATGGCGGGCGGGCCGCAGGCCACGCCGATCGATGCCAGCGCCGGCATGGCCGAGCAGAAACTGCCGCTGGGCCCGGTGGCGGCGATGGTCGCGGCCAAGCAGCTGGGCGCCAACGGTGGCGGCTGGTATGGCCCGAACAGCAGCTTCCCGCTGGAGAACCCGACACCGCTGTCGAACGCGCTGGAGATCGTCGGCATCCTGCTGGTGCCGATGGCAGTGATCTTCATGATCGGTGCTTTCACCGGCCGGCGCCGCTTCGGCGCACTGGTGTTCAGCTGCATGCTGGGCATGTCGCTGCTGTCCACTGGCGCCATGATGTGGAGCGAGGGCCATAGCGCCAGCGCGGCCACCCCTCTGCTGATGGAAGGCAAGGAGGTGCGCTTCGGCGCCGATGGCACCGCATTGTGGGCCGCGGTGACAACGCAGGTCTCCAATGGCTCGGTGAACGGCATGCACGATTCGCTGGCGCCACTCAGTGGTGGCATCGCGATGGTCAACATGCTGGTCAGCGCCATCTGGGGTGGCATCGGCTGCGGCCTGCAGCAGTTCATCGTGTACCTGCTGCTGGGCGTGTTCCTGGCCGGGCTGATGACCGGGCGCACCCCGGAACTGTTCGGCCGCAAGCTGGAGACGCCGCAGGTACGCCTGCTGGCCCTGCTGGTGCTGCTGCAGCCGATCACCCTGCTGGTGTTCACCGCGATCACCCTGGCCGTGCCCGGCCTGGCCGGCACCTCCAACCCCGGTTTCCATGGCATCAGCCAGGTCTTCTACGAATACGTCTCGGCCTACGCCAACAACGGCTCGGGCTTCGAAGGGCTGGGCGACGCCACGCTGTGGTGGAACCTGAGCTGCTCGCTGGTGCTGCTGCTGGGCCGCTTCCCGCTGTTGATCATCCCACTGGTGGTTGCCGCACAGCTCGCCGCGAAGCGCCAGGCGCCGGAGTCTGCCGGCAGCCTGCAGATCGAAACCCCGACCTTCGCCCTGACCCTGGTCTCGGTGATCGTCATCCTGACCGTGCTGCAGTTCATGCCGGCGCTGGTACTCGGCCCGATCGCCGACCACCTGAGCCTGGGACTGCACTAAGGACACCCCGATGAGTACCCAAGCAAGTTCAACCCGTAGTTCCCACGCAGCGCGACCTGCCCTGCTCGATGGCGCCGGCTTTCGCCGTGCACTGATCGAAGCGGTGCGCAAGCTGTCGCCGATGCACCTGGTACGCAGCCCGGTGATGGCGGTGGTGATGGCTGGCACGATCGTGGCGGCCATCGTCACCCTGACCGGCACCGCGCCGCTGGGCTTCGGCCTGGCGGTGACCGCGATCCTGCTGGTAACCGTGCTGTTCGGTAATTTCGCCGAAGCCGTGGCCGAAGCACGCGGCCGTGGCCAGGCCGCCTCGCTGCGCCGCGCCCGCCAGGATCTGGTGGCGCGCCGTCTGGCCGCACCACAGCCGGGTGCTGCCGAAACCCAGGTGCCGGCCGCGGAACTGCGCCCGGGCGACCATGTGATCGTCAGTGCCGGTGAACTGGTACCGGCCGATGGCGAGATCGTGCAGGGCCTGGCCACCATCAACGAAGCGGCGGTGACCGGCGAATCGGCACCGGTGCTGCGCGAGGCTGGCACCGACCGTTCCGGCGTGATCGGCGGCACCAAGGTGCTGTCCGACCAGATCATCGTGCGGGTGACCGCCGAGCCGGGCCACAGCTTCCTGGACCGGATGATCGCGCTGGTGGAAGGTGCCAACCGGCAGAAGACCCCGAACGAGATCGCGCTGACGCTGCTGCTGGCGGCGATGACGCTGACCTTCCTGGTGGTGGTGGCAACGCTGCCGGCCATCGGTGCGGCAGTAGGCGTGCAGGTCGACCCGCTGCTGCTGATCGCGCTGCTGGTGTGCCTGATTCCGACCACCATCGGTGGCCTGCTGCCGGCCATCGGCATCGCCGGCATGAACCGTGCGCTGGCCGCCAACGTGCTGGCCAAATCGGGCAAGGCGGTGGAAGTGGCCGGCGACGTGGACGTGCTGCTGCTGGACAAGACCGGCACCATCACCTACGGCGACCGCCAGGCCAGCCACTTCCATCCGTTGGCCGGTATCGATGCCAGCCAGCTGCGTGAAGCAGCGCTGCTGTCTTCGCTGGCCGACCCGACCCCGGAAGGCAAGTCGATCGTGCGCCTGGCGCGCGAACAGGGCTGCGCCACCGCCGAACCGGACCATGCCGACTACCTGGCCTTCACTGCCCAGACCCGCATGTCCGGCGTGGATCTGGCCCAGCCTGGTCAGGAGCCCGGGCGGCAGATCCGCAAGGGAGCCGCGGATGCGATCCGTGCCCACGTGCAGGCGCTGGGGGGCAACGTGCCTGCGGAACTTGCCGGACGCGTCGAGCAGGTGGCACGCAATGGCGCCACCCCGCTGGTGGTGGCCGAGGGCCGCCACGTGCTGGGCGTGATCGAGCTTTCGGACGTGGTCAAGCACGGCATGCGCGAGAAGTTCGCGCAACTGCGGGCGATGGGCATCCGCACGGTGATGATCACCGGTGACAACCCGCTGACCGCCGCCGCCATCGCTGCCGAGGCCGGCGTCGACGACTACATCGCCGAGGCCCGCCCGGAAGACAAGCTGGCGCGCATCCGCCAGGAGCAGGCCGGTGGCCGACTGGTGGCGATGGTGGGCGACGGCACCAACGACGCCCCGGCGCTGGCCCAGGCCGACATTGGCCTGGCAATGAACTCCGGCACGCAGGCGGCGAAGGAAGCCGGCAACATGGTCGACCTCGATTCGGATCCGGCCAAGCTGCTGGCGGTGGTGGAAGTGGGCAAGCAGCAGCTGATCACCCGCGGCGCGCTGACCACCTTCTCGCTGGCCAACGACGTCTCCAAGTACTTCGCGATCCTGCCCGCGCTGTTTGCCGCCGCGGTGCCGACCATGGCCGCACTGAACGTGATGCAGCTGTCGAGCCCGCGCAACGCGGTGCTGGCGGCGCTGATCTTCAATGCCCTGGTGATTCCCGCACTGATCCCGCTCGCCCTGCGTGGCGTGCGCTTCCGCCCGGCCACCGCGACGGCGCTGCTGCGCCGGAACATGCTGGTGTACGGCCTCGGCGGCGTGTTGCTGCCGTTCGCGGCAATCAAGCTGATCGACCTCCTTCTTGTCCTGGTATTCGGCGCATGAACCGTTCTGCTTCCACCTCTTCTTCCCTGTCCCGTGAACCGAAGGCCGAGGCCCGCGTGGCCAGCTTGCAGGACGGTGCCAGCTGGCGCCCGGCGATCGGCCTGGGCCTGGCTACCCTGCTGCTGGCCGGTGCGGTCTACGCCGGCATTGCAACCGGCTTTGCCGGCCTGGCATTCCCGGGACAGGCCGAAGGCAGCCTGCTGCGCGATGACCGTGGCCAGGTGCGCGGCTCGGTGTGGCTGGCGCAGCCGTTCACCGGTGATGGCTACTTCCAGGCGCGGCCGTCGGCGGCCAACTACGATCCGATGGCGGCGGCCGGTTCCAACATGGCGCGCAGCAACCCGGCGTTGGCCGAGCGCGTTGCCGCCAGCACTGCTGCGGTCGCGGCGCGCGAAGGTGTCGCGCCGGCGCAGGTGCCGGCGGACCTGGTCACCCAGTCCGGTGGCGGCCTGGATCCGCAGCTGTCTCCGGCCGCCGCACAGCTGCAGGTGGCGCGCGTGGCGCGTGCGCGGGGGCTGCCGGTGGAGCGCGTGCAGGCACTGGTGCAGGCGCATACCGCAGGCCGCCAATGGGGCCTGTTCGGGCAGCCGCGGGTGAACGTGGTGACGTTGAACTTTGCGCTGGACCATGCAGCCAAGGCACCGTGATGCCGGCCGGCACCGGCTGCGCGCACAATGGCGGCCATGACAGCGGCTCCCATGACTGATGCACGTACCCGCCAGGCCGATGCCCTGGTCGAAGGCCTGCAACGCGAAGCCGGCGGCAAGCTGACCGTGTTCCTCGGTGCGGCGCCCGGCGTGGGCAAGACCTACGCCATGCTGACCCGCGCGCAGGAGCAGCTGCGCCGCGGCGTCGACCTGGTGGTCGGGCTGGTGGAAACCCATGGCCGTGCCGATACCCAGGCATTGCTGGAGGGCTTGCCGCAATTGCCGCTGAAGGACGTGGCCTATCACGGCCACGCCCTGCAGGAGATGGATCTGGATGCCGTGCTCGCACGGCATCCGGCGTTGGTGCTCGTTGACGAGCTGGCCCATCGCAATGCACCGGGCAGCCGCCACGAGCGGCGCTGGCAGGATGTGATGGAGCTGCTGGACGCCGGCATCGACGTCTGGACCACGGTCAACATCCAGCATCTGGAAAGCCTCAATGATGTGGTGATGCGCATCACCGGTGTGCGGGTCAGCGAGACCGTGCCCGATGTCGTGCTCGACCGCCTGCACGACATCGTGCTGGTCGACCTGCCGCCGCGCGAGCTGATCGCGCGCCTGCAGCAGGGCAAGGTCTATGTGCCGGAACAGGCCGCGCAGGCCCTGCAGGCGTTCTTCTCGCCGGCCAACCTGACCGCGCTGCGCGAGCTGGCCATGCAGGAGGCCGCCGACCGCGTCGACAGCAGCCTGCGCGAGGCACGCGCTGCCCGTGGCGAGAGCAACCTGCCGCTGCGTCGCGGCGTGCTGGTGGCGATTGATGGGGGGGGCCAGAGCGAGTACCTGGTGCGTGTGGCACGCCGCATCGCCGAACGCCGTGACGCACCGTGGACCGTGGTGACCGTGCAGGGCCGGCGCCAGGACGAAGCGACCCGGCGCGAGATCGATGCGGCCTTCGCACTGGCACGGCGCTTGGGCGGCGACGCCGAACTGCTGCACGGATCGAGCATCGCCGATGCGCTGCTCGACCACGCCGCGCACAACGGCGTATCGACCCTGGTGCTGGGGCGCACCCGCGAGCGGCCGCTGGCACGGATGTTCAACCGCACGTTGACCCAACAGCTGATCCAGCGCGGCGCGCATTACGAGATCACCATCATCAGCACCCCGCAGGCCCGTGCGCGCTCGCGCCGCGAGGGCCTGCTGCCACCTGTACGCGGCATCAGCTACGAGCCGGTGCAGGCGCTGGTCGCCACGGCGCTGGCCTGTGCGGTGGCATGGCTGGCCGAGCGCTGGGTGGGCATGGCCGACCTGTCGATGGTGTTCATCGTGGCGGTGGTGCTGGTGGCTGCACGCACCCGTGCCAGCGTGGCGGTGATGGCGGCAATCCTGTGCTTCCTCGCCTACAACTTCCTGTTCATCGCACCGCGCTTCACCTTCGCCATCGGTGCGCGCCAGGGCGTGATCACTGTGTTCCTGTTCCTGGCCGCGGCGCTGGTGGCCGGCCGCCTGGCCTCGCGCCTGCGCATGCAGGTGATCGCACTGCGCGCGGCCAACCGCCATGCGCGTGCACGCCAGCAGCTGGGCCGGCAGCTGGCCAGCGCGGCCGGCAACGGCGAGGTGGCGCAGGCCGGGCGACATGCGCTGGAACAGGCGATGGATGCCCCAGCGTGGCTGCGGATCGGTGCCGACACCGCCACCGGCGGCCGCAGCCAGCCGGGTGATACCGACTTGGCGGCTGCCGACTGGGCGCTGCGCCACGGGCAATCCAGCGGTCGCTTCACCGATACCCTGGCCGGTGCGCAATGGTGGTTCCTGCCCTTGCTGGATGGCGAGGATCGTGCGATCGGCGTGGCTGGCCTGTACCTTCCCGGCGCACAGGCGCGCCTGCTACCCGAGCAGCGGCAGCTGGCCGAGGCGATGGTCGACGACATCGCCCAGGCCGCGCTGCGTACGCAGCTGGTGGCCGAACTGGAGCAGGCGCACGTCAGCAACGAGACCGAGCGGTTGCGCTCGGCCCTGCTTTCTTCGGTATCGCATGACCTGCGCTCGCCGCTGGCGGCAATGATCGGTTCGGCCGACAGCCTGGCCAGCTATGGCGCAGCGATGGATACGGCTGATCGCCGCGCCCTGCTCGATACCATCCTGGTCGAAGGCGAGCGCCTGGACCGTTACATCCAGAACCTGCTGGACATGACCCGGCTCGGCCACGAAGGCCTGAAGATCAACCGAGACTGGATCGGCGTGGACGAGCTGATCGGCTCGGCGGCGCGGCGCCTGCAGCGCTACCAGCCGAAGGTACGGCTGGAGCTGGATATTCCTTCCACGCTGGCGCCGATCTGGGTACACCCGGCACTGGTCGAACAGGCGGTGTTCAACGTGATGGAGAACGCCGCCAAGTTCTCGCCGCCCGACGCCGCCGTGCAGGTGCAGGCGCGCGAGCTGGACGGGCAGCTGCGCATCGACGTGATCGATGCTGGCCCCGGCATTCCCGACGACGAGCGCGCACGCATCTTCGACATGTTCTACAGCGTCGAGCGCGGTGACCGCGGCCGCCACGGCACCGGCCTGGGCCTGACCATCTGCCAAGGCATGATCGGTGCGCATGGCGGCAGCGTGCAGGCGCTGCCCGGACGCGACGGTCGCGGTACCCTGATCCGCATCACCCTGCCCCTGCTCAAGCCAGCGTCCCATGATGAGCCCGACTCCGACTGATGCCAGCGCGCCGGCCCCGCGCGTGCTGGTGATCGATGACGAAACCCAGATCCGCCGGTTCCTGGACATCAGCCTGCGCGCGCAGGGCTACCAGGTGCGTCAGGCCGCGACCGGCCAGGAAGGCCTGCAGATGGCGGCCAGCGAAGACATGGACCTGGTGATCCTGGACATCGGCCTGCCGGACATGGAAGGCCATGAGGTGCTGGAGCAGCTGCGGCAGTGGAGCCAGGTACCGGTGATCATGCTCACCGTTCGCGCCGGTGAGACGGAAAAGGTGCGGGCGCTGGACAACGGCGCGAACGACTATGTAACGAAGCCGTTCGGTACCCAGGAACTGATGGCAAGGGTGCGGGCACTGCTGCGCACGCGCAGTGTGCCGACCGACGGCACGCCACCGGTGTTCGACGATGGCCACCTGCACGTGGACCTGGTGCGCCGCGAAGTGGCGCTCGATGGCGAGCCGGTGGCGCTGACCCGCAAGGAATACGCGCTGCTGTCGCTACTGCTGCGCAATGCCGGCCGTGTGGTGACCCAGCCGCAGATCCTGCAGGAAATCTGGGGCCCGACCCACCAGCACGACACCCACTACCTGCGCATCCTGGTCGGCAAGCTGCGGCACAAGCTGGGCGATTCAGCGCTGGATTCGCGCTACCTGTTCACCGAACCGGGCGTGGGATTGCGGTTCAAGGGGTGAGGGCGTGCCGACCAACGGTCGGCATCCACCAAAGCGATTTCGGAAGAGCATCCACGCATGCCGTGGATCTACCGTGTCGACCAAGGTCGACACCTACCAAAAGCCGCAGGAATCCGTCAGAGGTGGGGCGCTGTCAGAGGTGGGGCGCTGTCGGAGTGCGGGGTGTCAGCCGCATGGATGCGGCTGCCAAGCCCCCAGGGACGGGTTTACGGCGTCCCCGCACTCCGACACCGCCCCACCATCCCACGGAATGCCCGCTTTTGATGTTGATGTTGATGTTGCATCGGCGGGTGCCGGGCGCAGCCCGGCCCCGTCTCAGAAACCCAGCGGGGCGTCGCCCAGCACCGGCTGAAGCTGGCTGCGGAACAGCGCCTGGATGCGTTCCAGTGCCGCCTCGTCGTTGCCTTCGAAACGCAGCACCAGCACCGGCGTGGTGTTGGAGGCACGCACCAGGCCCCAGCCATCGGGAAAATCCACGCGCAGGCCGTCGATGGTCGACAGGCGGCCGCCCACATACGGGTTGTCCGGCGACTGCGCCGCCGCCACCAGCATCGCCACCAGCGCATGCGGCGTGCCTTCGGCCACCGGCACCTTCAGTTCCGGCGTGGCCACCCTCTCCGGCAGCTCGGCCAGCACCTCGTCCGGGGTTTCCTCGCGCTGGGCCAGGATCTCCAGCAGGCGTGCGGCCGCATACAGGCCATCGTCGAAGCCGAACCAGCGTTCCTTGAAGAAGAAGTGGCCACTCATCTCGCCGGCCAGTTCCGCATCGGTCTCGCGCATCTTCGCCTTCATCAGCGAGTGCCCGGTCTTCCACATCAACGGGCTGCCGCCATTGCGCAGCACGTGGTCGGACAGCGTGCCGGTGCACTTCACATCGTAGATCACCATCGCACCCGGATTGCGCATCAGCACATCGGCGGCGAACAGCATCAGCAGGCGGTCGGCATAGATGATCTTCCCTTCACCGGTGACCACACCCAGGCGGTCGCCGTCGCCATCAAAGGCGACGCCCAGGTCGGCACCGAAGCGCTTGACGGTCTGCACCAGGTCTTCCAGGTTGGCCGGTTCGCTGGGGTCGGGATGATGGTTGGGGAACGTACCGTCGACATCGCAGTACAGCGGAATGACGTCGGCACCGATCGCCTCCAGCAGCTGCGGCGCAAGTGCACCGGCCACACCGTTGCCGGCATCGGCCACGACCTTCAGCGGACGGTCCAGCTGCACGTCATCGGCAATGCGCTGGATGTAGTCCGCGCTGACATCGCGCTGCTGGTAGTCACCCGGTTCGGCCGCCTGCACCAGGCGCCCTTCGACAATGCGCTGGTAGAGATCGGTGATCGCATCGCCAGACAACGTCTCGCCGCCGATGACCACCTTGAAGCCGTTGTACTCGGGCGGATTGTGGCTGCCGGTGACCGCCACGCAGGTGCCGGTACGCAGGTGGAAAGCCGCGTAGTACACCACCGGGGTCGGCGCCAGGCCGATGTCGATCACCGCGCAACCGGCGCGGCGCAGGCCTTCGGCCAGGCCCGCCGCCAGCTCCGGGCCGGACAGGCGGCCATCACGGCCGATCACCACCTCGCGCAGCCCCTGTTCCAGCGCCACGGTGCCGATGGCCTGGCCGATCAGCGCGGCGGACTTCGGCGTCAGTTCGCTACCGGTCACGCCACGGATGTCGTAGGCACGGAAGATCCCGGCCGCCAGCTCCTCGGCTGGCACCGGCGGCGGCGGCGGCGGCGGCGCGCTTTGCTCGCTGGCGACGGTGGCCACTGGTGGCGGCGCCATCTGCAGGCTCTCACTCAAGGTCGGGCCATGATCGGCCTCGGCCACAGCGGCGCGGCGCGGCAACGGCAGGGTCTTCGGCAGGCGGCCACGACCGACCACCAGCAGCACGGCAATGAAGGCCAGCAGCAGGGCGACGATGGCGCTGGCCAGCGAACCCAGGCCCAGTGGGCCGGCTTCGACGTTGGGTACGGCGGCCACCAGTCGCAGCGGCGTGCCGGCGACCGGTCGTGCCAGCGCCTCGGCGCTTTCGGCCAGACTGGCATCGCCCTGGGCAACAAGGTCATGCGTGCCCTGGCGCAGGCCAAGGAAGCCCGAGGACGGCGCACTCACCTGGTCCAGCGGCGAGGTCAGGCGCAGCAACGGCTGGCGCACATACAGCACTGCCGGACCAAGGCTGCCCAGCTGCACGGCCGCGGCCAGACCAAGGCGGTTGCCACCGCCATCGCGGACCACGCGCAGGCTGGGCCTGCTGTCGGCCAACGCAGCTTCCAGCAGCGCCAGCCGGGCATAGCCGAAGGTGACAGGGTCGGCATAGGCATTGGCCAGATCGGCGGGCAGCACTTCGGCATGTTCGACCCCGGTCCAGCTCTCGCGCACCGCCAATGCCGCTGCGGCAGCGTCGCCGGCCTGCAGTGCCTGCTGCACGCGTTCGTTCTTCAACTGCTGCTGCAGCTGCTTCAGCTGGCCGGCAGCGGCCTCCTGCAGCCCCTGCACGGCCTGGTCACGCGCTTCTTCCAGTGCCTGGCCATCGGCTTCCTGCCGCCACTGCTGCACCGCGCTCCATCCGAACCAGCCGGCGAGCAGGACCAGCAGCACCCCCAGTAGTGGCGCACTACGTCCCAACGACCGTTCCCGCTGCCCTTCCCCGATGCCGCTCATCAATGCCCCCCGTCAACGCACCCCGGTATGGCCGAATCCACCCGTTCCCCGCACGCTGTCGGTGAAAGTATCCACCACCTGCAGGCTGACGCGGGCAATCGGCACGACCACCAGCTGCGCGATGCGATCGCCCGGCTCGATGGTGAAGGCCTCGCGGCCACGGTTCCAGACGCTGATCAGCAACGGGCCCTGGTAATCGGCGTCGATCAGGCCGGTGCCGTTGCCGAGAACGATGCCGTGGCGGTGGCCCAGCCCGGAACGCGGCAGGATCACCGCGCACAGGTGCGGATCGGCGATATGGATGGCCAGGCCGCTGGGCACCAGCGCGGTGTCGCCTGGCTGCAGGGTCAGCGCGGAATCCAGCGCCGCGCGCAGGTCCATGCCGGCGCTGGCCTCGGTGGCGTAGGCGGGCAGCGGCCAGCTGTCACCGAAACGCGGATCGAGCAGCTTGACCTGCAGCGGTTGGGACGTGAAAGCCTGGGTCATGCCTGGAGTCTCCGCGCGATCAGCGCAAGCAGTTGTTCGGCCAGCTCGCGCTTGGAGGTGGCCGGGAATACCTGTTCACCGTCCTGCCAGAAGGCCGTGGCGGCGTTGTTGTCACTCTCGAAGCCACCGCCGCTGATACCGACCTGGTTGGCGATCACCAGATCCAGGCGCTTGTCGACCAGCTTGCCGCGCGCGTACTTCTCCACGTCGTGGGTTTCGGCGGCAAAGCCGACCACCAGCTTCAGCGACTGCGTCTGTGCAGCGACCTCGGCCAGGATATCGGGCGTGCGCACCAGCTCGATCACCAGCGACTGGCTCTCGGCGGTCTTCTTCAGCTTCTGCGGAGCCACTTGGCGCGGCGTGTAATCGGACACTGCGGCGGCACCGATATAGATGTCAGCCGGCAGCGACTTCAGCACAGCATCGCGCATCTGCGCGGCCGAGCGCACATCGACACGCTGCACGCCAGGCGGCGTCGGCAACTGTACCGGGCCGCTGACCAGCACCACCTGCGCGCCCATCGTGGCGGCCGCTGCGGCCAGGGCGAAGCCCATCTTGCCGCTGCTGCGGTTGCCGACATAGCGCACCGGATCGATGTCTTCATAGGTCGGGCCGGCACTGATCAGCAGGCGCAGGCCCTGCAGCGCGCGGGTTTCCGGCGCGGCGTCGGCCACCTGCGGGGCACCCACGGCAGCCAGCGCGGCGACGATGTCGGCCGGTTCGGCCAGACGGCCGGGACCGGATTCGCCTTCGGCCAGCGGGCCATCAACCGGTCCGATCACCTGCGCGCCGCGCTGGCGCAGCAGGGCGATGTTGGCCTGGGTGGCCGGGTGCAGCCACATGCGATGGTTCATCGCCGGGCAGACGGTCAGCGGCGCGGTGCTGGCCAGGCACAGGGTGCTGACCAGATCATCGGCGTGGCCCTGGGCCAGTCGTGCCAGCAGATCGGCGGTACCGGGGGCAACCACGATGCGGTCGGCCCAGCGGGCCAGCTCGATGTGGCCCATGGCCTGTTCGGCGGCACTGTCCCACAGCGTGGTGCGGGTCGGCTGCCCGGACAGGGCCTGGAAACTGAGCGGGGTGACGAACTGCTGGGCACCGGCGGTCATCGCCACCTGCACCTGGGCACCGGCGTCGCGAAGGCGCCGCACCAGCTCCAGGGCCTTGTAGGCCGCGATCCCGCCTCCGACGCACAACAGCAGTTTCTGACCTTCCAGCGCGCGGGGCGGCGCGGGGGAAGCGTTGGGGGAGTCAGCCACCTGGAATTCCTGTGCAAACGAGGGCGCTAGCTTACCCGATGGCCGGTAATGTCCCGGTGCAGAGCGCACATAGCGGGCGGCTATCAGCAGATGGAGTCCGGCTGCGTTGCGCCGCGCTTCTCCCGGTATCGATTTCGGACCTTTCCTATACCCCCATGGGCCCGGGCTTTTGCAGAATCAGGTCTTGGCTGCTGCATGTGCTGGCCAGTTCGACCTTCGAGGAGCCGCATGCATCCACGCATCATCATTGCCGACGACCACCCCGTGGTCCTGCATGGCGTCCGCATCGTGCTGCAGACCCACCTGATGGACATCGTCGGCAGTGCGCCTGACGGCGCCCAGCTGCTGGAGCTGGTGGACCAGCACGACTGCGATGCGGTGCTGACCGATCTGTCGATGCCGGGTACGGGTCCGGACGGCCTGGAACTGATCGATGCACTGCACACCCGCCACCCTGGCCTGCCGGTGGTGGTACTGACCGGCGCCCGCCATCCCGGGCTGCTGGACGGCCTGCTGCGCGAAGGCATCAGCGGCCTGGTGGACAAGTGCGCCGATTTCGCCGACCTGCCCCAGGCACTGAACGCCGCACTGGCCGGGCAGGTGTTCGTCTCCCAGCAGCTGCGCCACCACCTGCAGGCCCGCGACCTGCTGTTTCCACGCGAACCTGCGCCGCTGTCGGCGCGCGAGCAGGAAGTGCTGGATCTGCTGGCAGCCGGCCTCAACGTGAACGCAGTCGCCGAGCGCTGCGGGCGCAGCCCGAAGACGATCAGCCGACAGAAGGCCGAGGCCAAGCGCAAGCTGGGCCTGCAGAACAACCACGAGCTCTTCGACTACCTGCAGACCCGGCGCGGCTGAGGCATCCCCCCACCCCAGCACGCGGCGTGCCCTGATGGGAGCCGTCATCGGCACTGGCGATGATGCAGACATGCCCATCCACGACTGGCCCGAACAGGAACGTCCCCGCGAAAAGCTGATCGCCCGCGGGCCCACGGCACTTTCCGACGCCGAACTGCTGGCCCTGTTTCTCGGCTCCGGGTTCGGTGGCCGCGATGCCGTGCAGACCGCGCGTGACCTGCTGCAGGCGCACGGCCCATTGCGCGTGCTGCTCGACCGCCCCGCCGCCGAACTGGCCCGGCTGCCCGGGCTCGGCCCGGCACGCAGTTGCACGCTGGCGGCCGGGCTGGAACTGGCCCATCGCTATCTGGCGGCCGAGCTGGAGCATGGCGAGGCGGTCGGCAACAACCCGGCAGCCGTCGGCCGCTACCTGCAGCACCGACTGCGTGGCCAGGCCAGGGAAATCTTCATGGCCCTGTTCCTGGACAACCGCCACCGCCTGATCGCCTGCGAAGAGCTGTTCCAAGGCACCATCAACGCCGCCCCGGTCTACCCCCGCGAAGTGGTGCGGCGCGCCCTGCTGCACAACGCGGCAGCGGTGATCCTCAGCCACAACCACCCCTCCGGCGACCCGGAGCCTTCCGGTGCCGACACCCGCATCACCGATGAACTGCAGCAGGCGCTGGCGATGGTGGACGTGCGCCTGCTGGACCACTTCGTGGTCGGCGAGGGCCGCCCCGTTTCGTTTGCTGAACGAGGCCTGCTGGCCCAGGCCCAGCCGCGCCTGTTCGGCTGAGCGCGGCCCCGCCAGGGGCCACCGGTCGCCCTCACAGGCATCTACCGGTCAGCGTGGCTGCGGGTATCTGCGCTAAAATGGGCGATTCCGCCGCTCATTCTCACAGCAGGCCTCGTGAAAAATCTCCTCCGCGCCCTGATCAGCCAAGGCATCGAAGCCTTGCGCGCCAATGGCACCCTGCCCGCCGACTCCCTGCCGCCGGACTTCGTGGTCGAGCGCCCGAAGACCCGTGACCACGGCGACTTCGCCACCAACGCCGCGATGCTGCTGGCCAAGGCCGCGCGCAGCAATCCGCGTGCACTGGCACAGGCGCTGGTCGAGGCGCTGCCGCGCAGCGAGGACGTCAGCAAGGTCGAGATCGCCGGCCCCGGCTTCATCAACTTCCACCTGGCCCCGGCTGCGTACCAGCGTGAAGCCGCTTCGGTCATCAAGGAAGCCCACGACTACGGCCGCAACCTGTCCGGCAATGGCCGCACGGTGGGCGTGGAGTACGTCTCGGCCAACCCGACCGGCCCGCTGCATGTCGGCCATGGCCGCGCGGCGGCGATCGGCGACTGCGTGGCGCGCGTGCTCGATGCCAACGGCTGGAACGCCAAGCGCGAGTTCTACTACAACGACGCCGGCGTTCAGATCGAGAACCTGGCGCTGTCCACCCAGGCACGGATCAAGGGCATCGCGCCGGACCAGGACGGCTGGCCGGAAGGCGGCTACCGCGGTGAATACATCGCCGACGTCGCCCGTGCCTACATGGCCGGCGCCAGCGTCGACCTGGAAGGCAGCACCGTGGTTGGCGCCAAGGACCCGGACGACATGCAGGCGATCCGCCGCTTCGCCGTGGCCTACCTGCGCAACGAGCAGAACCTGGACCTGGCCGCGTTCGGCGTCGACTTCGACATCTATTTCCTGGAAAGCTCGCTGTACGCTGACGGCAAGGTCGCCGAGGCGGTGGCCAAGCTGCAGGCCTCGGGCCACACCTACGAGGAAGGCGGCGCGCTGTGGCTGCGCAGCACCGACTTCGGTGACGACAAGGACCGCGTGATGCGCAAGTCCGACGGCACCTTCACCTACTTCGTGCCGGACGTGGCCTACCACCTGTCCAAGTGGCAGCGTGGCTACGAGCGCGCGATCACCGAGCTGGGCGCCGACCACCACGGTTCGCTGGCCCGCGTTCGCGCCGGCCTGCAGGCGATGGAAGTGGGCATTCCGCAGGGCTGGCCGGAATACGTGCTGCACCAGATGGTGACCGTCATGCGCGGCGGCGAGGAAGTGAAGCTGTCCAAGCGTGCCGGCAGCTACTTCACCCTGCGCGACCTGATCGAGGAAGCGGGCCGCGATGCGACCCGCTGGTTCCTGATTGCGCGCAAGCCCGATTCGCAGCTGACCTTCGACATCGATCTGGCCCGCCAGCAGAGCAACGACAACCCGGTGTTCTACGTGCAGTACGCGCATGCCCGCGTCTGCAGCCTGCTGCGCCAGGCGCAGGAGAAGGGCCTGGTGTACGACCAGGGCAACGGTCTGGGCAACCTCGGCCGCCTTGCCGACGACGCCTCGATGCTGCTGATGAACGAGATCTCGCGCTACCCGGAAGTCGTGGAAGCTGCTGGCGTGGCACTGGAACCGCATCTGGTGGCGCAGTACCTGCGTGAATTGGCGCATGCCTTCCACACGTGGTATCACGGGACGCCGGTACTGGTGGACGACGCCGCCGATCGCAACGCCAAGCTGACACTGGCCTGCGCGGCGCGCCAGGTACTGGCCAACGGCCTCGAACTCCTGGGCGTCAGCGCCCCGGAAAAAATGTAAGCATCAGGAGACGCAGTACACATGGCAGCACGACGCGGCAAAAGCCAGGCACGACGCAACAGCGGCAGCCAGGGCACACCCGGATGGGTGTGGCTGGTGGCCGGTGTAGCGATCGCGGCCGTGGTGTTCCTGGCGGCGCCGAACCTGTTCAAGGGCGAAGGCGATGGCTTCCTGCGCGCCGGTCCGCAGCCGAATCCGAACGCACAGCCGGCCCCGGTCGCTGATGCCGACAGCGATGTCGGCACCCAGCCGGCCGCGCAGCCGGCCACGCCGAAGCCGGCCGAACCGGAAAAGCCGGCCGCCACCCAGTACGACTTCTATACCCTGCTGCCGGGCAAGGAAGTCGAGATGTCCGACGCCGAACTGGCCGCCAGCGCACGTGCCGAAGATCAGCGCCGAGCCAAGGCCGAAGCATCACGCGCGCAGGCTGCGCTGGAAGGCAAGCCGGTTCCGCCGGCGGCAGCCACCACGCCGACGGCTACGGCCAGCGTGGCCAGCACCGCGCCGGTGACTGCCACCAGCCGTCCGCTGCCAGCGCCACTGAGCGAGCGCCCGGCCGCGGCGACGCCGCCGGCCAGCACGCCGGCAGCCTCGACCAGCGCTGCCGCCGCGGCCCAGCCGCCGCGCACGGAACCCGCACCGGCGGCCAGCACTGCGGTCGCTGCCGCACCGGCCACTGACAACGCCCGCTACATCCTGCAGGCCGGTGCCTTCGGTGCCTCTGGCGATGCCGAGGCAACCAAGGCCAAGCTGGCGATGATGGGCCTGGCGGCGCGCGTGGAATCGGCGCAGATCAACGGCAAGACCGTGTACCGGGTGCGCATGGGGCCGTATGGCAGCGCCGGCGAGTTGTCCGAAGCCAAGCAGAAGCTGGATGGCACCGGCCTGCAGGCGATGGCGATCAAGGCGCAGTAAATGAGAAAGCCGGGCAATGCCCGGCTTTTCTGCTTTTGTAGAGTTGAGGCATGCTCGACGCTACAAACGACCGTCAGCCCTCGCGGGCCACCTGGAAGCCGGCAAACGACTGGCTGACCGGCATCAGTTCCAGGCGATTGATGTTCAGGTGCGGCGGCAGCGTGGCCACCCAGAAGATCTGCTCGGCGATGTCCTCGGCGGTCATCGGGTTGGCACCGCTGTACAGCTTGTCCGAGGCGTTCTGGTCGCCGTGGGTGCGCACCACGGTGAACTCGGTTTCGGCCATGCCCGGCTCGATCGTGGTCACGCGCACCCCGGTGCCGTGCAGGTCCGAGCGCAGGCCCAGCGAGAACTGGCTGACGAAGGCCTTGGTACCACCATAGGCGTTGCCACCGGGATAGGGGTAGACACCCGCCACCGACGAGATGTTGATGATCGCGCCCTTGCGCTCCACCAGCTGCGGCAGCAGGCGATGGGTCAAGGTGACCAGCGCGGTGATGTTGGTGTCGATCATCGTGGTCCAGTCCGACAGCTTGGCGCCCTGTGCCGGCGCGGTTCCCTGCGCCAGGCCTGCGTTGTTGACCAGCAGATCGATCTCACCGAACGCCGGCGGCAGCGCCAGCAGGGCCGCTTCCATCGCGACCGCATCGCGGATGTCGAAGGCGGCGGCATGCACCACGTCCTTGCCGTATCGGTCGACCAGTGGCTGCAGGCGCTCGCCACGACGGCCGGTGGCGATCACCCTCCAGCCCGCCTGGGCGAAGCGGTGGACAGCGGCGGCGCCGAAGCCGGACGTGGTGCCGGTAATCAGGACGGTGCGGGTCATCAGGCAACTCCAGGGGAAGAAAAAGCAGACCCCCATTCTGGCACCGTCGGCCCGCCCCTGCGTTGCCGATACCGGCTGACCACGCCCGCAGCGGGCGCGGCTCAGCGCACGCGGAATACCCGGGCCTTGGGCAGGTCTTCATCGACCTGCAGGAACCAGCGCCCTGCGATGCCAGGAATCACGGCGATCTGCGGCGACTGCAGAACCTTGCGCAGCTTCATCTGCCCCTTCATCACCTGCCATTGCTGGCCGTTGTCGAGCGTGAACAGCGTGCCCGGCTGCCAACCACTCACTTCACCCACCACGTGGGCGTTGACCGGCCCCTCTTCCAGGCCCAGGTGCATCGCCGCCGGCGCCGGCACGTTGGCCGGCAACGCGGCGGGCGCGTTGGCCACTGCCGTGGCGGGCGAAGCGCTTTCGGCCTCGCGCAGCACCCGGTTCAGCACCTGCAACTGCGCCGGGCTGAGCCCGACCTCGGCCAGCTGGCGCGCACTGAGGCGCTGTTCGACGGGCACGAATCGATCCTGGGCGAATGTGGCAAAGCTGCTGGTGAACAGCACTGCGGAAAGCAGGTACCGGCGCATGGAAAGGCCTCAGCGGAAGTGCGGCCACGATGCTGCAGTTCGATGACAGCCCGGTGACACGCGATGGGCCGGTACAATGGGCCATGATCAACAACGATGTCCTGCGCAGCGTGCGCTACTCCCTGGACCTGGGTGACCACCACGTGGTGACCCTGTGCCAGATGGCCGACCCGGCCTTCGCCGTGGATGCCGAACAGGTGAAGGCCTGGCTGCGTCGCGAGGATGAGGCCGGTTTCGAGGCGATGAGCGACAGTGCGCTGGCGCACTTCCTGGACGGCCTGATCGTGCACCTGCGCGGTCGTGATGAGAGCCAGCCGCAGCGCGCGGTGGAAACCCGCATCGACAACAACCTGGTGCTGAAGAAGCTGCGTGTGGCGTTCCAGCTGCGTGACGTGGACCTGATGGAGATCTTCGCCAGCGCCGGCTTCAACGTCTCCAAGTCGGAGGTCGGCGCACTGTTCCGCCAGCCCGGCCACGCCAACTACCGACGCTGCCTGGACCAGATGCTGCGCAACTTCCTCAAAGGCCTGAGCCTGCGCCTGCGCGGCTGAGTACGGCCTCCACGAACGCCCGTGCGGCGGGCGTCGGCAACCGTTGCCAGACCAGGTGCACGCGGCGGGTCGGGGTCGGCTGCAGCGGAATCCGCACCACGCCTTCGAAGCCTTCGGCGATCAGTGCCGGCACGATGCCGACCGCCAGCCCATGGCGGACGAAGCGCTCGACCAGTTCCATCAGATTGACCTCGAAGCGCACCGTATGCGGCAGGCCGGCGGCGGCGAACGCATCGTCGGTCTGCCGGCGCGCACCGGTGCCGCGCGGGAAGTCGACCAGCGCCTCGTCCTGCAATTCGGTCAATGGCAGCCGTTTGCGCCGCGCCAACCGGTGCGACGGGGCCAGTACCGCCACCAGGTCTTCTTCCTGCAGCATCCTGTGACAGACCCCGTCCAGCGCCGCAGAAGGCGCCAGCCCCACCAGCGCCACGTCCAGTCCGCGCGACTGCACCTGTGTGATCAGGTCCTCGCTCTTGTCCACCCGCAACTGGAATTCCACCTGCGGATGCACCTGCTGGAAGGCGGCCAGCATCGCCACCACGTCAATGCCGGTCAGCGAGGAAATCTGCCCTATCGCCAGCAGCCCGCGCACCTCGCCGCTCACCGCCGCCACGTCGGCGCGGAGGTGGCGCAGGCTGGCCAGTACCTGCCGCGCATGCACCAGCATGGCCTCACCGGCAGCGGTCGCCCGCACCTGGCGCGGCAGGCGTTCAAACAGCGGTGTGCCCAGATCCTGCTCCAGTGCGGCGATCTGGTGGCTGAGTGCTGACTGCACCACGTGGCAACGCTCTGCGGCACGGGTGAAATTGCCCTCCTCGGCAAGGGCAACGGCAAACTCGAGCTGCTTGAGGTTCACCCGACTATCTCATTTTAAGATGGCAGGGATTATGATGATTCATTTCCATCATCACTGCAGCAGGCGGACACTGTACGACCCGCATCGTGGACTGCAGCGTGAACCCCTCCCTTCCCCCTTTGCACCGCTGGCAGGTGCTGTTGATGTCGATCGCTACCGGCGTGGCGGTGGCCAGCAACTACTATGCGCAGCCACTGCTGCACACCATCGCCGATGCCTTCGGCGTGCCGTTCGGCCAGGTTGGCATGGTGGTCACCGCCGCGCAGCTGAGCTACGCCGCCGGGCTGATCCTGCTGGTACCACTGGGTGACCTGTTCGAGCGCCGCCGCCTGATCGTGGTGATGAGCCTGCTGTCGGCCGGCGGCCTGGTGATCAGCGCCTGCGCGCCGTCGCTGACCTGGCTGCTGGTGGGCACCGCGATCACCGGCCTGTTCTCGGTGGTGGCCCAGGTGCTGGTGCCGTTCGCGGCCACGTTGGCTGCCCCCGAGCATCGCGGCCGCGTGGTCGGTACGTTGATGAGTGGCCTGCTGCTGGGCATCCTGCTGGCACGCACCGTGGCTGGCCTGCTGTCCAGCCTGGGCGACTGGCGCCTGGTGTACGCGATCGCGGCCGGCACCCTGGTGGTGACCGCACTGGCGCTGCAGCGCGGCCTGCCGCGTTTCCACCACAGCGCCGGCCTCGGCTACTTCGCACTGCTGCGCTCGATCGGCGTGCTGTTCGTGCAGGAACCGGTGCTGCGCCAGCGCACCCTGCTGGGCGCCTGCAGCTTCGCCATGTTCGCGATCTTCTGGACACCGCTCGCGTTCCTGCTGGCGCAGCCGCCGTACGCCTACAGCGACGCCACCATCGGCCTGTTCGGCCTGGTGGGCGCGGCCGGCACGCTGGCGGCCGGCCTGGCCGGGCGCATGTCCGACCGTGGCCAGACCGGTCGCGCCACCGCCATCGCACTGCTGCTGTTGCTGCTGTCGTGGCTGCCGCTGGGGCTGTCGGCGCACTCGCTGCTGGCACTACTGGTGGGCGTGGTGGTGCTGGACCTGGCCGCGCAGCTGCTGCACGTCAGCAACCAGAACCTGATCTATGCACTGCAACCGGCAGCGCGGAACCGCCTCAATGCCGGCTACATGACCGGCTACTTCATCGGCGGTTCGCTGGGTTCGCTGCTGTCGGCACAGGTCTACCAGCGCTTCGGCTGGACCGGCGTGTGCATGGCCGGCGCTGCGGTGGCCGTCCTGGCGCTGCTGCTGTGGCTGCCCGGCGCGCTGCGTGCACGCCAGGCGTCGATGGCCGATTAGAAGCTGCCCTGCAACGCCAGCTCCCATCGCCCACCGGCGTTGCCGGGGAACAGGCGCTTGGCTGCGTTGTCCGTGTCGTGAACGGTGGCACGCAGTTCCCATGCCGGGGTCAGCGAGGCGACGGCACTGAGCTGGCCATGCAGGTAGTCGGGGCCCTGCGCGGTGGCCAGCCAGTACTGGCCGACCGCCGCTTCCAGGCGGAACCGTTCGTGCAGCGGCACCCGCACGCCCAGCTGGGCATAGGTACCGCGATGGCCGCCGGCCAATGCATCGTTGGAATGCGCGACCTGCAGCCAGGCGCGCTGCTTCCAGGTCAGCGTGGTGTTGAGTTCGGTCCAGTCCAGCGCGCGGCCGGTGCCTGGATACAGGTAGCGG
Source organism: Stenotrophomonas maltophilia (assembly GCF_013464485.1). GTDB lineage: Bacteria > Pseudomonadota > Gammaproteobacteria > Xanthomonadales > Xanthomonadaceae > Stenotrophomonas > Stenotrophomonas maltophilia_AW. The sequence goes on along the minus strand of NZ_RAUX01000034.1, from coordinate 74,394 downwards.
GTCAGGTTGGCATCCAGCGTCCAGTCCGTGGCCAGCGCGCCCGACCAGCCGGCAACCAGATCGAATTCGCTGCGCGCGCCGTTGTCCGGCTTGAACGAAACATTGGAACCCCACACGCTGGCATACCAGCCCGATGCCGCCGCCACCTTCGCGCCCGCCTGCACGGCCGGGTCGCCATCGCTCTGCGAGCTGCCACGCCACACGTAATCGCTGGTCAACGCCATGCTGCCGCTCACCTGCGCCTGTGCCTGCGCGCTGCCGATGCCGAGCAGGCCTGCGAGCGCGGCCACCACCGCCGCCATTGTCCCCTTGCTGTTCACTGCACTGTTTTCCTCGTCGAAGGCGGTCACGCCGCCGGGACGGCAGTGTCGAGGGCGGGGCCGTAACGGATCGAGGGCGTAGCCCGGCCTGCGGCGCAAATTCGGCGTAAATCCTTCGGATCGGGGCCACGCGCCAGCGGCGCGGTATCATGGCACCCTGTTTCCAGAGACCAACCGCGTGGACGCCATCCTGACCCCGGTATCGATCGGCGAGCTGATCGACAAGATCACCATTCTCGAGATCAAGGCCGAGCGCATCGACGATGCCGCCAAGCTGGCCAACGTGCGCACCGAACTGGAAGGCCTGCTGCCGTTGCTGCAGCAGCAGCTGCAGGCACAGCCGGCACTGGCCGCGCTGAAGCAGCAGTTGAAGGCGATCAACGAGCGCATGTGGGACATCCAGGACCAGCTGCGCGACAAGGAAGCAGCCCAGGTGTTCGACGACGCGTTCATCCAGCTGGCGCGCGGCGTCTATGGAACGAATGGCGAGCGCGTGCAGGTGAAGAACGAGATCAACCGGGTGGCCGGCTCGGCGCTGGTGGAAGAGAAGCAGTACCAGGGCGAGTAGTTGCCCCTCAATCCGCTTCGATCAGATGGCGGAAGCGGAACAGCTCGCTATCGTTGCGGATGCCCAGCTTGCGATAGGCCGCGCGCTTCTGCGTGCTGATGGTGCTGGGCGAACGACCGCAGCGGCGTGCCATCTCGCCGGTACTGCCCCCACGCAACACCCACTGCAGGACCATTCGTTCGCGCATGCTCAATCGCAGTGGGCGCATGGACTGCTGGCGCTGCCGGCGTGACTGGTTCAATTGCGCTCGCAGTTCCGGCGGCACGAAGCGTCCGCCGCGGCCCACCACGCTCAATGCCCGCAGCAGCATCTGCGGGGCGCAGGTCTTGGACAGGAACCTGCGCGCCCCCGCCTGCAGCGCCCTGGCTACCACACCTGCGTTGCAGTGCGCAGACAGCACCAGAATCGGCATTGCCGGCCAATGCAGCGATACGTGGCGCAGCAGTTCAAGGCCTTCTCCGCTGTCGCCGATCGGCAATGCATCAACCAGCAGCAGATCGATCGCAGCCTCCTGTTGCCGCAAGCGTTCCAGCAGGTCGATGCTGCAGCCATAGCTTCCTTCCACGTGCAGGCCCGCCTGCTTCGCCAGAAGTTCCTGTACGCCATGCCGCAGCAGTGGGTGCGGATCCAGCAGCAACAACCGGCGGGGAGGATCGCGGGGCGACTGGAACGTGGGCATCTTTGCATTCCTGCAGAACAGGCCACTCACCCTAGGGTGCAGTTGGCGCGTGCGGAATCCAATTCGTTGCAATGCCGTCGCCCCGGCGTGACTCGGTCAGGTGGCGTTTGCCCGGCCGGATACGCAACAGGCCCGGCATGGGCCGGGCCTGTCGAGGCATCTTCAGCGCGCAGGCACGCCGAGGAAGCAGTTACCAGCTGAAGCGCGGGCCGACGGTGTATTCCTTGTCGCCATCGCGGTTCATCTTCAGCTCGCCATTGATGCCCCAGTTCTGGTTCAGCTTGACCTGGCCACCCAGGCGACCGTACCACTGGCCTTCCGGGTTGATGCCGTGCTTCTTCGAGAAATCTTCGTAGCCGACCATGCCGTAGACTTCGGCGTGCGCACCGAAGGCGGTGCGGATACCGGCTTCAGCGCTGTAGCCGTTGAAGTCCAGGCCGTGCTTCTGGTCGCGCTTCTGGTAGGCAACGCGGGCAACGAAGTCGGTGGTCGGGGCGATTTCAACGTTGTAGCCGGCACCGACCTTCCACTGGTCCAGCTTGATGTTGGTGTTGTCGATTTCCTGGCGGCTGTACTCACCGAAGGCGTGGAAGTTCGGCAGGAAGCCGTACGAGCCCTTCACGCCCCAGCCGTCGGCCTTGAACGCGTCGATGTCGGTCTTGGCGTAGTCAGCTTCGGCGTAGTTGTACGACAGGTTCTCAGCAGCCGAGGCGGTGAACGGCAGGGCAGCGGCCAGAGCCAGAGCAATCAGCGAATTCTTCATGGGGGTACACCTTTTACTTTCTTATGGTCTGCAGCAGCGCCAGGGCGCCATCGCATCGGGAATGTAAATTCTCCGTTATTCGCCACAACGCTCCCTGAAAACAGCAGTCTTCGCATTGCTGAATTTTTTGGCTTGATTCAGGCTCTCTCTGGCATACGCGCGCCGCGCGCGTGCATCTGTGATCCACCGACAACAGCAACAGGAGGTTGCCTTGCTCGTTTCCGATCCGCTGCGGATGTTTGTTGGCACCGCCCTCCTGGCCTGCGTCGGGCTGTTGTCAGCGCACAGCGCACACGCGCTGCAGGCTGTCGATTATCAGCGTGCCGAACGCGTGCATGACAGTCATCTGCGCGGTGCACTGCGCAATGCTTCGGTGCTGCCCCACTGGCTGGACGATGGGCGCTTCTGGTACGAACGCGAAGATGCACAGGGCCGGCGCCAGGCGGTACTGGTCGATCCAATCCAGGCTACGCGCCAGATCCTGTTCGAACCCGATGCGCTGGCCGCCGCAGTTGCACCGCTGGGTGCCAGCGGGCCACGCCTGCACTTGAACAGCGTGCAGGTACTGGATGATGGCCTGCGCCTGCAGTTCAACGGCGAGGCGGCGATCAACTGCCAATGGCCACGCCTGCAGTGCACGGCCGCACAACAGGCGTTGCCGCCGGCTGATGCACTGCCGTCGCCCGGCGGTGATGCCTGGCTGCGGGTACGCGACCACAACCTGTGGCTGCAGCGCTCTGGAGCGGCGCCGCGGGTACTGACCCATGGCGGTGAAGCTGGGCATGGCTATGGCGTACTGCCGGACTTCGCCCTGCGGGGCATTCCACGCCGCCAGGGCCGGTTGCCGGTACGGCCGTTCGCGGTCGGCTGGTCACCCGATGGGCGCTACGTGGCCGGTATCCGCTACGACGAACGTGCGTTGCTGGACTACCCCTATCTTGAAAGCACGCCGGCCAGCGATGCGCGCCCACGCGTGCACACGGTGAAGCTGGGCGTGCTGGGTGATGCGCAGCAGGTGCGTGACAGCCTGTATGTGATCGATACCGGCAGTGGCCAACAGCATGACATCGCGCTGCCCAAGGGCTGGAACGTCCTGAGCGAGGCCGGCATCCTGGGTTGGGACGGTGCCCGGCTGTACGCCGTGATCGCACACTTCGAGGCCCCGCGGCGCCTGCGACTGGTGGAAATCGAAGCCGACAGCGGCACCGTGCGCACCGTGCTGGAGGAAGCCAGCAATACCCGCCTGCAGCTCAACGTGTATTCGTACAACCGGCCGGCGGTAGCGATCCTGCCGGGGCAGGACAGCGCGGTGTGGTTCTCGCAGCGCGATGGCTGGGGACATCTGTACCGGGTGCGCCTGTCCGATGGCAACGTGCTGCGCCAGCTCACCCGCGGCAAATGGGTGGTGCGTGACCTGCTGGGTGTGGACGCTGCGGGTGGCTGGGCGTACTTCAGCGCCGGTGGCGTCGACGGTGGCGACCCCTACGTGCGCGGCCTGTACCGGGTATCGCTGCAGGGTGGACCAGTCCAGCGCCTGGCCGCCGACGGCAACGACCATCTGGCCGATGCCGGCACCGGCGCGTTGTTCGGCGGGCGTGCGCCCCAGGCGCTGTCACCTGGCGGTCGCTATCTGGTGGATACCGTTTCCCGTCTCGACCAGGCACCACGCACCGTGCTTCGGGCCAGCGATGACGGCCACGAAGTGATGGTGCTGGAAACAGCCGATGACAGCGCGATCGTTGCTGCCGGCTGGCGCCCACCACGGCGCGAACGGCTGCTGGCCGCCGATGGGCGCACCCCAATCTTCGCCACCGTCTACCTGCCCCGCCACTATCGCGATGACGGCAGCTTCCCGGTGATCGATGCGATGTACGGCGGCACCTTCATCAGCAATGCGCCGGTGACCTACGCCGAGGCGGTGTCTGCCTTGAATCCGGTATCCCGCGCCAGCCTGGCCGAGCTCGGCTTCGCGGTGGTCAGCATCGATGGGCGCGGCACCGGCGGCCGCGACAGGGCGTTCCATGACAGCAGCTTCCTGCATGGTGCCGATGTGCAGCTGGATGACCATGTGGCTGCACTGCACCAGCTGGGCGAACGCTACCCGGGCATCGACCTGCAGCGGGTCGGCATCTACGGGCATTCGTTCGGCGGCTACAGTGCGGCGCGTGCACTGCTGCGCTACCCGGCGTTCTACAAGGTGGGCGTCGCCTCGGCCGGCAGCCACAATCTCCAGGGCATGTACGGCGGCGCAGTGCACGGCATGGACCGGCTGTTCGGCGGCGTGCTGCCGGCCACGGCCATGGCGGAAGGCGTGCCGGCAGCCTTTGCCGGACTCGACAATGCGGCACTGGCGGACAATCTGCGCGGGCATCTGCTGCTGGTCTATGGCGAACTGGACGAGAACGCGCCACCGGCGCTGACCCTGCAGCTGGCCGCCGCCCTGAACAAGGCCCAGCGCACCTACGACCTGCTGTACCTGGCCCGGCAGGACCACGAACTGTTCCGCAATGACGCCACCTACACGCACCGCATGTGGGACTACTTCGTACGCCACCTGGCCGGCCAGCAACCACCGGATACCGTGCTCGCACCGCTGCCCGGTGGCCCGGGCTGAACAGGCGCACACAGGATGTCGATCCACGGCGCCCTGGTTCGTCGGGTATTTGAAGGCCGTGCATGCGGCACGGTCCATCCGGAGGCAGGCAATGAGCTACATCGATGGTTTCGTCCTGGCGGTACCCACCGCCAACAAGGAGAAGTTCCTCGCCCATGCACGTGAGGGTGATCCCGTTTTCATCGAGTACGGCGCGCTGCGCGTGGTCGAGTGCTGGGGTGACGACGTACCGCACGGCAAGACCACCGATTTCTTCGGCGCGGTGAAGGCCACGCCGGATGAGACGGTGGTGTTTTCCTGGATCGAATGGCCGGACAAGCCGACCCGGGACGCCGGCATGGCGAAGATGATGGAAGACCCGCGGTTGGATCCAACCAGGAATCCGATGCCGTTCGACGGCGCACGGATGATCTACGGCGGCTTCGCGCCGATCTACGAGCTGACGCGCTGAACCCGGCGGACGCGCTCAGCGCGCGTCCGTTTCATCGCTGGCGGCAGCATGGCCGGCGCCCAGTGCGGCGCCGGCGCCGACGCCCATTCCGGCGCCCATTCCACCACCACCGCCTCCACCGCCACGACCGCCCTTGGCATCGGTGTCGTTGCGGCCCTTGCCGCCAGCGCTGGCGCCAGGCCGGGTCGGCCCTTGCGGAGGGATCTGCAGATCCGCCGGGATCGGCGCAAGATCCAGTGCCTCGCGCACGAAGTCGCGCAGCGAGACCACCAACTCGTGGGTATGTACCGGCCGCCCCTGCGCCAGTTCGTTGGCAGCGCGCGCGGCCAGGCGCACCTGTTCGTCGGTGCCCAGCAGCAGGATGTCCGACAGCGCGGCCTCGACGGCATCGCGGATGCGGCGCGTGCGGTCCGAGCGTGGTTCGGCAATGCCTTCGGTTTCTTCGCGCTGGCGCAGGTCGCGACGATGGGTGGGGTCCACGCCCAGCTCACCGGTGAACGAGCCGCCCAGGGTCTTGTAGGCCGCCATCAGCGTGCGCAGCCGCTCGTTGATCTGCCGGTTCTCGCGCTCGCGGCGCTGCTGCAGGGTCTGCATCACCAGCAGGCGGATGCCCACGCCCAGCAGGGTGATCAGGACCAGGCCGGCCAAGGTGGACAGCACGCCCTGCCAGGAACTGAAGTCGATACCGCGCATGCCCGGGGCTCCGGCGGAAAGAATCCGCATCTTGCCCCAGGGCGTGTCCCATAAACGCGAAAGGCCCCACCACCCGGTGGGCGGCAGGGCCTTCGGTCACGGCGCGATTACTTGCGCTTGGCGACCTTGCGCACGGCCTTGGCCGGGGCCTTCTTGGCGGCAGCCTTCTTGGCCGGCGCCTTCTTGGCGGCAACCTTCTTCAGCGGTGCAGCCTTCTTGGCCACGGTCTTGCGGGTCGCGACAGCCTTCTTGCCGACAACCTTCCTGGCAGCAGWGGTCTTCTTGGCAACGGCCTTCTTGGCGACGGCAGCCTTCTTGCCGACAACCTTCTTGGCAGCGGCGGTCTTCTTGGTGGCGACCTTCCTGGTGGCGGCAACCTTCTTGCCGGCAACCTTCTTCGCAGCCACGGCCTTCTTGCCGGCGACCTTCTTGGCGGCGACGGTCTTCTTGGCCACAGCCTTCTTGGCGGTGGCGACCTTCTTGCCGACAACCTTCTTGGCAGCCGCGGCCTTCTTGGCGACGGTCTTCTTGGCGACAGCGACCTTCTTGGTGGCAGCCTTCTTCACGGTAGCGACCTTCTTGCCGGCAGCCTTGGTGGTCTTCTTGGCAGCAGCAGCCTTCTTGGTCACGGCCTTGCCTGCCGCCGCCTTCTTCTTGGCCACTTCCTTCTTCAGGGCAGCGGCTTCGGCCTTGGCGTTCTTCTTGGCGGTTTCCAGCTTCTTCTTGGCCTTGGCGACGGTCTTGCCGACGGACTTGGCAGCCTTCTCGGCCTTCTTGGCAACGGTCTTCTCGACCTTGGCCACGGCCTTCTTGGCCTTGGCAACACGGGTACCGGCAGCCTTGGTGGCGCGCTTGACGGTCTTCTTGACCGACTTCACTGCGTCTTCGGCAGCGTGGGCGATGGTCTCGCCAACGTTGGTGGCGGCTTCTTTGACGTTCTCGACGGCGTCGGTCACGACCGACACACCATTACCGTTGCTCATGTTGCCCTCCTGCGGGCCTTAAGTATCAAAACGGGGCGATGCTATACCGACATTGACGATCGTGGAACGGGGCAAGCGCCAGCAATCGCATCTGCTGCGACGGTGATGGTGTAGTTCACCACCCCTGCCGGCGCGGCAGGTTTTCAGGAAACCCCTTTTTTTAAGGACTGCGCGCCGCGAACCACCACGTTGATCGTCGTCGCTGCGCGTACCTGCGCACGTGCAGCGACAGGCATGCGTTGTGGCGCAGTGCGGCACCTCCCTGCGCGGAACTGCGCAAGTATCCGTCCGTGTCCGCGCAGCGAACGGCGACCGTCGGTGGTGTCCCGATCGCGTTGGCACGTGTCACCGCAGGTCCGGTGCCACGCTCCGGACCCACCGTTCGCGCGCGTGCTTTTCATGGCGCATTTATCCAGATCGCGACACACTCATTCAGCTTGTTTTACCGTAGAGCCGAACCGCCCCCATCCCCGCCTGCGAACCGACTCCCATGCGACCGCTACCTACCCTGCTCACGCTCGCAATCGCCGCCGCCTTCGGTGGCTTCGTTGCCACCGGCATCAACGCCCACCTGGACAACCGTGCCGATGCCGCACCGCTTCCGGCGGTGGTGCCAACCATGGCGGCACTGCCGGCCGCAGTGGCCGGGCAGCAGGTGCCGTCATTGGCGCCCATGCTGGAGAAGGCGATGCCGGCCGTGGTCAGCGTCAATACCAAGCAGGTGGTGCGCGTGCGCAACCCCTTCTTCAACGATCCGTTCTTCCGCCGCCTGTTCCCGGACATCCCGCAGGAACGCATCAATGAATCGCTCGGCTCGGGCGTGATCATCGACGCCAGGGAGGGCCTGGTGCTGACCAACCACCATGTCATCGAGAATGCCGATGACGTGCAGGTGACGCTGGCCGACGGGCGCACGGTCAAGGCCGAGTTCCTCGGTTCGGACCGCGACACCGACATCGCGCTGATCCGCATCCCGGCGCAGAACCTGACCGACATCAAGCTGGCCAACAGCGACCAGCTGCGCGTGGGTGACTTCGTGGTGGCCATCGGCAATCCCTTCGGTTTCAGCCAGACGGTCACCTCGGGCATCGTCTCGGCGGTGGGCCGCAGCGGTATCCGTGGGTTGGGCTACCAGAACTTCATCCAGACCGACGCATCGATCAACCCGGGCAATTCCGGCGGCGCGCTGGTCGACCTGCAGGGCCAGCTGGTCGGCATCAACACCGCCAGCTTCAATCCGCAGGGCAGCATGGCCGGCAACATCGGCCTGGGCCTGGCGATTCCGTCCAACCTGGCACGCAGCGTGGTGGACCAGCTGGTCAAGCATGGCGTGGTGGTGCGCGGCACGCTGGGCGTGGAAAGCCAGAACCTGACCGCGCAGATCGCGCAGGGCCTGGGGCTGGGCGAAACCCGTGGCGCACTGATCACCCGCGTGCTGGCCGGCTCGGCCGCCGCCGCAGCAGGGCTGAAGCCGGGCGACGTGGTGGTCTCGGCCAATGGACAGCGCGTGGACAGCGCCGAAGCCCTGCACAACGTGGAAGGCCTGGCCGCAGTGGGCAGCCCGTTGACGCTGGACGTGCGCCGCGAAGGCAAGCCGCTGCAGATCAAGGCGACGCTGAAGGAGCAGGCACGCGCGGTCACCGGCGACAGCCTGGACCCGCGCCTGGGCGGTGCCACTTTCGTCGATCTGCCCGAGTCACTGCGCCAGTCCGGCGTCGGCGGCGTGCTGGTCAGCGAGGTCAAGCGCGGCAGCCGGGCGGCCAGCAATGGCCTGCAGCAGGGCGACATCATCACCAATGCCACGGTAGGCGAGTTCGCCGACCTGGCCAGCTGGCGCGCCAACTTCCAGCAGCGCCCGCCGACGCTGGTGCTGCGCGTACTGCGCAACAATGGCCAGCAGCAGGGCCAGCTCGTGATGCGCTGATCGCCCTGCCGTAACACCCCCTATACCCCGGCAGTGTTATTGCTGTCAGTCCAGGTCGGCAGCGCCGACGCCCGTTCCCCCATCGCAACAGGAGTGATTCGATGAGCCCCACCAATACCGAGAACCTGAAGGAACACCTGGGTGAAGCCGGTTCCCACCTGAAGCAGGCCGCCAGTGCCGCCGGCGGTGCGATCAAGGGCGCAACCGGTGCAGCGACCGACGAGCTGCGCATCGGCAAGGCCAACGTCAAGGCTGAACTGTCCGACAGCGCGCTGTCCGGCCTGGCCGCTGCCGAGTTCGGTGGAGCCGCCGCCAAGGAGCAGGTCGATGCGTTGATGGACAAGGGCAAGGACCTGATCGACAGCGCCGCCGAGTTGATCCGTGAGCGTCCGCTGGCTTCGTTCGGCGTTGCCTTCGCTGCCGGCTGGATCATTGCCAAGCTGGCCCGCGGCAGCAGCGACAAGTAAGCCGCAGCGTGAGCGAAGACAACGCGCAAGCGCCTGATCCAGCGGCCACCCCGCCGCTGGATGAGAGCATCCGCCAGGTCGGCGCGGCCGGTCGTGCCGCTGCCGATTCGGCCAAGCACACCGTGCGCTCGCTGCGCAGGTTGGCCTCGGCCGACTTCGCGATGGCACGCAGTGCGTTCGGTCGTGCGCTGGCCTGGGCCGGCGTGGCGATCGTTTTCGGTGCCTCGGCCTGGCTGCTGATGGCCGCCACCCTCATCGCCCTGCTGCAGAGTTGGGGCCTGAGCTGGCTGCAGGCCCTGCTGATCACCTCGCTGCTGAGCCTGGCCGTCACCGGCTATGCAATCTGGCGGGTGTCCTACTTCTTCCACCACACCGGCATGCACGCTACCCGGCGCCAGCTGTCACGCCTGGGCCTGTTCGACGAGCCCAGCGAAGACGATCCCGATGCCGGGGTGCAGCTGCCTGAGGGCAAGCCATGAAGTTCGGTGCGCTGCAGCGGCGGGTGAAACGCTGCGAACAGGTGGTGACCGTGCGCCTGGGTGAGACCCAGGACCATTGGTCCACGCTCAGCCAGGTGTGGCGGCAGGGTTGGTCGCCGCTGCGCATCGTGGTGGTCGGCCTGGCCGGTGGCTTCATCGCCGGCAAGCTGGAAGTGCCAGGCAAGGTCAACGGTGCCCGCTGGCTGCAGATGGTCGGTTCGGTCTCCAACCTGTTCGCCAGCGCACAGGCGGCGTTCGCCACGGCGATGGCGGCACAGGCGGCCGCCTCCGCCGATGATGCGGCCGAGGAAGCCGACGAGGCCAGCGAGCAGGCGCAGGCGGCAACCGCCGCCCGGCCGGCACCAGCACCGGCAGCACAGTCCGCGCCCGAACCGGAACTGCGCGAACCGCGCCCGGCCGAAGCGGCCACCGAGCTGTCCGAACGTTGATCCATGGAATCCGCCGCGCCGATCGCGGCCGGCGGATAATGCGCTCCCCTTCCCGGTTGATGCGTCGATGAGCGAGTCCCTCCTGTCCCCGTCACCGGCCGGTCCCGAACAACCCGACGTACCACTGCCCCCGCCGTCGCGTCCGCGCGGGCCGATGTCGCTGGTGGTGCTGGCAACCCTGGCAGTGGGCTACACGCTATGGGCCGCGCAGGACATCATCCTGCCGGTGCTGCTGGCGATGTTCTTCGCGCTGGTCGGCAATCCGATCCTGCGCCTGCTGCAGAAACTGTGGATTCCGCGTGCGCTGGGCGCACTGCTGGTTCTTGGCGCCGGGCTGGGCGTGACCGGTTCGCTGGCGGTGCAGCTGATCGGCCCGGCCATGGACTGGGCGCAGGAAGCCCCGCAGCAGCTGCGCAAGGTCGCCCGCCAGGTGCAGGACCTGACCAAGCCGGTGCAGCAGGCCAACCAGGCGGCGGAGAACTTCGCCCGCGTGGCCGGTGGTGACAGCAACCACAAGGTGCAGGTGATCCGTACCCAGCTGGACGACCCCTACCGCATGCTGACCCGCGCACCGCGGCTGGCCGCTTCGGTGCTGGCTGTGGTGCTGCTCACGCTGTTCTTCATGATCTATGGGCAGAGCCTGCAGCGCGCGGCGATCGCGCTGTTCCCGAACCGCCAGCAACAACGCTTTACCACGGACATCCTGCGTTCGATCGAACGCGAGGTCTCGCGCTACGTGTTGACCATCAGCGTGATCAATACGCTGGTCGGGCTGGTGTTCGCCGGCGTACTGATGCTGCTCGGCATCGGTCTGCAGGAAGCGCTGTTGTGGGGCACAGTGGCCGCGCTGCTGAATTTCGCGCCCTATGTGGGCCCGCTGATCGGGGTGGCACTGATGCTGCTGATGGGCTTCGTGGAGTTCCGCGATCCGCTGCAGGCACTGCTGCCGGCCGCCGCCTACCTGGCCCTGCACACGCTCGAAGGACAGCTGGTGACCCCCATCGTGCTGGGCCGGCGCATGAAACTGTCGCCGCTGGTGCTGATCCTGGCATTGATGGTATTCGGTTGGGCCTGGGGCATGATCGGGCTGCTGCTGGCGGTGCCCCTGCTGGTCTGCATCAAGCTGGTGCTGGCGCGGCTGGACGGCATGCAGGGCTGGGCGCGGCTGCTGGAATAACGGCATCAGTAAATGATGGACACAGATGGCGGAACCCGAATCGGGGACGAAGTGGCAGACTATGGCCCCCATTTTTTCGGATGGATCCGTTCGGATGATCTCTTTCGCCACGCGTTGCCTTGCCCTGGCCTGCCTTGCTGCTCCCGCGTTCGCCGCTGCGCCCCCCACGGCCGAGCAGGCGCGCACCCAGCTCGCCGAAGCAGTCACCTGCAAGCGGCACCTCACGACCAGGCAGTTCGACGCCATGGCCCGGCTGCTGGCACCGGCCCCGGCGCGGGCGCAGAACGGCGAATCCAACGGCGAGTTCCGGCTGACCACGCCCTTGATGGTGCTGGGCCAGCCGGTGAACCAACTGCAGTCCTATGACGGCGACAGCGGCGAGGATGGCATCGACAGCTTCACCGCGTACTTCAGCACGGCCAGCGTCGAACAGATCGCGGCCCTGGCGAAGATGTCCAACCCGGTGGCCGGCACTTATACGAAGGAAGTGGGCCGGCATAATCTGGACGTGCAGCAGTTCGACGGCCAGACCCTCATCGCCTGCGCGTACGACCTGCGCTGACCTGGCCCAGCCCAGCGCCCCTCCCGCCCGCCGCGCCGCATGAAAGCCCGCGCGGGCAGGGGTAGAATGGCGGGGTGAATTTCCCCGTCCAAGCCATCACCCTCGACCTTGACGACACGCTGTGGCCGTTCGCTCCGATCGGCGCCCGCATCGAACAGGTCCTGCACGCATGGATGTGCGAACACAGCCCGGCCACCGCTGCGATGTATCCGGTGGCGGCGATGCGCGAACTGCGCGAGCGGCTGTACCACGCCCATCCGCACCTCCACCACGACCTGAGCGCGCTGCGCCGGCTGACCCTGCACGAAGCGCTGCACGCCAGTGGTGCCAGCCTGGAACTGCTGGAGCCGGCGTATGAAGTGTTCTACGCCGCGCGCAACCAGGTGGAGTGCTACCCCGACGCGATCGATGCGCTGGCGCGCATTGCCGCGCGGGTACCCGTGGCCGCACTGAGCAACGGCAACGCCGACCTGGAGCGGATCGGGCTGGCCCATCATTTCGCCTTCCAGCTGGGATCGCGCGAACACGGTGCAGCCAAGCCCGACGCCAGCATCTTCCATGCCGCGTGCACCCGCCTGGGTGTGGCGCCGGCACAGGTACTGCACGTGGGCGACCACGCCGAGATGGACGTGGCCGGGGCGATCGCCGCCGGCCTGCGCGGCTGCTGGATCAACCGCGATGCAGCCACCTGGACCCATCCGCAGCTGCAGCCGGACCTGCAGTTCGACACCCTCACCGGCCTGGCCGACTGGTTGGACGCCAACCTCGACGCCGCCGCACCCCGGAGTACCTGACGCATGAGCGAGATCACTGGTTTCACCGCCGACACCACCGCAGCGCTGCCGCTGTACGTGCTGGACCGCGTGCAGTTCGCGGCATGGAAGGATGGCCAACCGGCCGCCATCCAGGCGTGGCTCGCATCGCAGGGCTTCACCGCCGGCGCCTTCAGCACCGTGCTGCTGCCCGGCACCGATGGCCTGGCCGGCGCGGTGATGGGCGTGGGTGATCGTGCCGATGCCTACAGCTATTCGCATGCGCCGCACGCGCTGCCGGAAGGCACCGTGTGGCAGCTGGCCAGCGACCTGCCCGCCGCCGAACAGGCACTGCTGCAGCTGGGCTGGGGCCTGGGCAGCTACCGTTTCGACCGCTACCGCAAGCGCCACCGGGCGCCGGCGCAGCTGGTGGCCGCGCCAACCGGCGAAGTGGCTGACCTGATCGCCGCCAGCCTGCGCGTGCGCGACTGGGTCAACACCCCGACCGAAGACATGGGCCCGCAGCAGCTGGAAGACGCCGCGCGCGCCCTGGCCGATGCGCATGGTGCACAGGTCGAAGCGATCACCGGCGATGAACTGCTGAAGCAGAATTTCCCGGCCATCCATGCCGTGGGGCGCGCCTCGCACCGTGCGCCGCGCCTGGTCGTGCTGCGATGGGGCAAGGATACCGATCCGTCACTGGTGCTGGTCGGCAAGGGCGTGTGCTTCGATACCGGCGGCCTGGACATCAAGCCGGCCGACGGCATGCGCAACATGAAGAAGGACATGGGCGGCGCCGCACACGCGCTGGCGCTGGCCGGGCTGGTGATGGCGCGCGGCCTGCCGGTGCGCCTGACCCTGCTGGTTCCGGCCGTGGAAAACGCGATCGGCCCGGATGCATTCCGTCCGGGTGAAGTGATCGCCACGCGCAAGGGCCTGAGCGTGGAAATCGACAACACCGACGCAGAAGGCCGCGTGATCCTGTGCGACGCGCTGACCTTCGCCGGCGAACAGAAGCCGGACCTGGTGCTGGACTTCGCCACCCTCACCGGTGCCGCGCGCATCGCGCTGGGCCCGGATCTGCCGGCACTGTTCAGCAACGACGATACGGTGGCCCAACAGTGGCTGCAGGCCGGTGACGCGACCCGCGACCCGGTCTGGCGCATGCCGCTGTGGCGCCCCTACCTGCGCTACCTGACCAGCGGCATCGCCGACCTGGCCAACGCCGGTTCGCGCATGGCCGGCTCGGTGACCGCCGCGCTGTACCTGGAACGCTTCCTGGAAGACGGCCAGCGCTGGGCACACTTGGACGTCTATGCCTGGAACGATGGCGAACGCCCAGGCCGTCCGGCCGGTGGTGAAGCCCTGGCGCTGCGCTCGGCGTGGGCGATGCTGAAGCAGCGCTACAGCTGAGGCACGCATGCCCCGCCCCGGCCCGACCGCCGGGGCAGGGACGGGCACGGGCAAGGTAGAGTCGACCGTTAGTCGACTACTCTTGAATCCGACTGCTATTGAATCCGACTGCTCTTCAATTGGAACCGGCCGCAAAAACCCCGCGCCGCGCGCGATAGTCGACTGACAGTCGACTCTACCCAAACATTCGGCGCGCGCTGGAAGTTTGACGAAAAATTGAATTTCGGCCCCGGCCGGGTTCTGCGAGGATGTGTGGGTCGACCACCCACACGCTCCGTGAAGGCAGGACTCCGACCATGTCGCTCTTCCGCTACACCCGCGCGGGCCAGACGCCCGGTGCACCCCGCAGGCATTCGCCGCTGCTCTGGATCGCACTGATCGCGCTCATCCTGGGTGCCATCGCGCTGACCTTCGCCTGGCTGGCCGGCTGGATTGGCAGCCGCCTGACCGCGCAGCGCTTCACCGACACCATCGAAGCCACCGGCCCGGCCCATCCTGGCTTCCGCCGTGCGCACAGCAAGGGCATCTGCGTAAGCGGTTGGTTCGAACCCAGTGCGCAGGCCCCCACCCTGTCCAGTGCACGGGTGTTCTCGCAGCGCCGCGTGCCGGTGATGGGCCGGTTGTCGATCGGCGGTGGCGATCCCTACGGCGCCGACAACACCGCGCGCGTCCGCAGCATCGCGGTGCAGATGGTCAGTGATGATGGCCAGGAATGGCGCATGGCGATGAACAGCTTCCCGTTCTTCGCCGTGCCCAACGCCGAGGCGTTCTACGAGCAGACGCGTGCCTCCATTCCCGACCCGGCCACCGGCAAGCCCGACCCGCAGAAGATGGCCGCAGTGCTGGCGAAATACCCCAGCGCGCAGGCGTTCCAGCAGTGGGCCAAGACGGCGCCATGGACCAGCAGCTGGGCCGACACCACCTTCAACAGCGTCAACAGCTTCTGGTTCACCAACGCACAGGGCCAGAAACGCGCGGTGCGCTGGCGCTGGCAGCCACAGGCGGCTGTGGTGGAGATGGATGCGGAAACGCGCAAGCAGGCCAGCGTCGATTTCCTCAGCCAGGAACTGAAACAGCGCCTGGCCAATGGTCCGGTGCGCTGGAACCTGGTCGTCAGCACCGCCGCGGCGGGTGATGCCATCGATGATCCGTCGGTGCCGTGGCCCGCGTCGCGCGATGAGGTGGTGGCCGGCGTGCTCAGCCTGGACCGCATGCAGTCGCAGGAGGAAGGCGCCTGCGGCCAGATCAACTTCGATCCGCTGATCCTGCCCAGTGGCGTGCGCGGCAGCGACGACCCGATCCTGGCCGCCCGCTCGGCCGTGTACTCGCAATCCTTCAACCGCCGCGAACGCGAGCGTGCCAGCGGCAACGTCGAGCAACCGAAGGAGGCTGCGCGATGAACACCGGCAACGGCCACTTCAACCTGCTGGCGCGGGTGCTGCACTGGTCCATGGCGCTGATGATCATCGCCATGCTGTTCATCGGCGTGACCATGGTCGCCTCGCTGCACCTGCGGCCGATGCTGATCGACCTGCACCGACCGCTGGGCATCGCCATCGGCGTGCTGGTGCTGCTGCGCCTGTACAACCGGCTGCGTCATCGCCCGCCGCCACTGCCGGCCGACCTGCCGGTGTGGCAGGTGGTGGGTGCGAAAGCCTCGCACTGGATGCTGTACGCGCTGATGCTGGCGATGCCGCTGATCGGCTGGGCCATGCTGTCGGCCGGTGGTTACCCGATCGTGCTGGGGGGCGGCCTGCGCCTGCCGCCGATCGTGCCGCACACCCCGGCGTTGTATGCCGCCCTGCGCAACGCGCACAGCCTGCTGGCGTACGTGTTGTTCGCCACGGTACTGATGCACGTGGGTGCGGCGCTGTTCCACCTGTGGGTGCGCCGCGATGGGGTATTCCAGGCGATGGCGCGCGGGAAGAATTGAAAGGGTTCGCCGGGAGTTCCCGGCGGATCGTTTCCGCGACTGCGGAGGGGTGTCACTTTCTTTGCGCGCAAAGAAAGTAACCAAAGAAACGCTCCGCCGGCCGCGAGCCGACGTGCTTCGCACTCCGGTGCCCTGCGCTCCTCGATCCGTCGAGGGACGGCGCGGGGACTCGCTGCGCTCAGACACCCGCGCCTCTTCGCCCTCGCCGGACCTGCGGTGCTCGGCTCGCTCAAGGCGGACTTGAAGATCAAGATCAATGGCAACAGCATCCGCGCATGGCGTGGACCTACGGGGTGCAACATCGACTTTTGACGTTGGGTCCGCCTTTTAGCGAGCCGAGCATCGCAGGGGAATCAGGGGCGAAGAGGCGCCGATGTCTGAGCGCAGCGAGTTCGGCGCCGTCCCCTGATTCACCGAGAAGCGCAGGGCACCGGCGCGCAGCGCCGGCTCGCGATCTGGCGGCGTGTTTCTTTGGTTACTTTCTTTGCACGAGCAAAGAAAGTGACACCCCTCCGCGGTCGCGGAAATGACATCACCGGGAAACGCAAGGCGCCCCTACAACCACCCCTTCTGCCGCGCCAGCCGGTACGCCTCGATCCGGTTGGCCACACCCAGCTTGCCGATGCACTCGGACAGGTAATTGCGCACCGTGCCGTGCGACAACCCCAGCTGTTCGGCGATCTCGCTGGCGGTACGACCCTCGCCCGCCAGCCGCAACACGCGGCGCTCACGGTCGGTCAGCGGGTCGGCCTGCGACCAGGCGTCCAGCGCCAGCTGCGGGTCGATCGCGCGGATGCCCTGCTTTACCTTGCGCAGGGCCTCAGCCAGATTCTCCGCCGGCGCATCCTTCAACAGGTAACCCAGCACGCCCGCTTCCAGCGCACGGCGCAGGAAACCGGCGCGGGCGAAGGTGGTCACGATCACCACCTTGATCGGCAACTCATGGCGCGCGATGCGCTGTGCCAGTTCCAGCCCCGACAGGCCCGGCATCTCGATGTCGGTCACCAGGATGTCCGGTTGCAGCTGCTGCAGCATGCGCCACGCGGCTTCACCGTCGGCGGCGCTGCCCAGCACCTCGATATCCGGCTCCAGGCCCAGCAGCGCCGACAACGCACCGCGCACCATCGCCTGGTCTTCGGCCAGCAGGATGCGGATCATGCAGCGCCCTCCTGCGCCAATGACGCTGGTGACAGCGGCGTGGTCGCCGCGGGCAATGGCACGCGCACGGTCAGCACCGTGCCTTCGCCTCGGGGGGACTGCAGCGTCAACTGGCCACCCAGCGCCGCTGCACGCTCACGCATGCCACACAGGCCATTGCCTTCGGCCTGCACGCCACCGCGGCCGTCATCGCGTATCTGCATCGACAACTGTCGCTCATCAAGCATGAAATCCACCTGCACGCGGGTCGCCTGTGCATGGCGCACGATGTTGGTTGCCGCTTCGCGCAGCACCAGCGCCAGTCCGCGTTCCACTTCAACTGGCATGGGCGGCGCCGGCGTGTACTGCAGGTGCACCTGTTGGCACTCCAGCAACAGGCGCGCCGATGCCAGCTCGCCGGCCAGGTCGCTGGCGCGGATGCCGGTCACCGCGCTGCGCACCTGCGCCAGCGCCTCCCGTGCAATGTCCTCGGCTTCGCCGATCTCCTGCCGCGCGCGCGCATCTCCGCGGTCGTGCAGTTTGCGCGCCAATTCCAGCTTCAGCGTGATCAACGACAGGGTGTGGCCCAGCAGATCGTGCAGGTCGCGGCCGATGCGTTCACGCTCGGCGGTGGTCGCCAGGCGCCGCACCTCATCCTGGGACAGCTGCAGGGCAACGTCCCGCTGCTGGCTCAAGGCCTCCACGTTCACCACCAGGCCGACAATGAACGACACTGCCGGCATCCACACCATGGCCTGCCACGGATAACCGAAGTACAGCGCGGTACCGCAGAACAGCAGGTTCAACACGGTCAGCTGCAACAGGTACAACCACCAGCCGCCCCGGCCGCTCATGCGGATCATCACGCAGCCGAATACGAAATAGCTCAGTCCCGACGGATACCAGGGCAGCAGCACCAGGGCCATCACGATCATGCCCAGTGCGTAACGCCACGCATGGTGACGAGGTGCCAGCATCACCTTCGCGTAGAACAGCAGGAACAGCGGATAGCTGATCAGGGTCAGCAGCAACCAACGCAGCGTGAAGCCATTGCCCAGCACCGGCGTGAGGAAGATCCACACCGACCACAGCAGGTGGATCGCGCCACTCCAGGGCGATTTTCCACGCCGCAGCAGTTCGGCCACGGCCGAATCCGGCGCGGGACGCAGCAGGGAGGCAAGCCAGCTCGGCGGCACGGGAGGATCCAGGCGGGGACGATCGCTGCCGATCATGCCAGTTCAGCCGATCCGGCGCAGGCGGCGCCGTGCCAGCAGCAACGCCACAACGGTGACCGCCAGCAGCACCAGCAGATGGCCGGCGACGCTGCCCACCGACGGCAGCCCCACCACCGGCAACGCCAGCTGCGCCAGGTGCCAGGTGGGCCACAGCGGTGCCATCATCGAAAACAGCTTGGGCAGCGCCGACAGCGGCAGCCACAGGCCAGACAGCAGGGCCAGCGGCAGGTAGACCAGGTTGACCATCGCCGGTGCGGCGCTGGCACTGACATGGCTGCCGATCAGCAGACCGATCGCGCCCAGCGGCAACGCAGCCAGCCCCGCTACTGCCAGCAGTTGCAGCATCTGCACCGCCGACAGCTGCACACCACCGAATACACGTGCCACGCCGATCAACACCGCCGCCACCAGCAGCGCGAACATCACCGCCATCGCCAGCCGTGCGAGCAGGGGTGCCGCCGCCGGCATCGGCAGTGCCCGCTTGAGCGTGAGCAGGCCGCCCTCGCGGTCCAGCGCCAGCTGCACGCCGAAGCCGAACAGGGCCGGCGCCATCGCACCGAACACGCAGTAGGTGGCCAGCAGGTACAGCGGCGCATGGCCGCGGCCCAACAACACGCCGAACAACAGATAGAACAGCACCGGGAACAGCAGCGAGGGTACGGCGAAGGCAGGCGTACGCCAGGCGCGGCGCAGCTCGGCCTGCAGTTCGGCACGGTACGGGCGCAGCGCGCGGCGCCAGGTCGATACCGGACGCGCAGCGGCGGCGGTCGGATTCAGGGTACTCATGCGGCCTCCCGGGTCAGGTCGAGGAAGGCGTCGGCCAGCGCCGCGCCCTGTACTTCCAGTTCACGCAGCTGCGCATCGGCCGCCAGCAGGCGCGCCACCACCGGCTCGGCCGGGCTGGCCAGCAGCTGCAGGTGCTCGCCGTCGCGCTGCACCTGCTGCACGCCCGGCCACTGCTGCACGTCCTCAATGGGCAACCCACTACGGCAACGGATGCGGCGCGGCCGGTCGGCCAGGCGCAATGCCGCCAGCGGTGCATCGGCCAGCACCCGGCCCTGCTCCAGCACCACCACCTGCTGTGCCAGCGCTTCGGCCTCCTCCAGGTAATGGGTGGTGAGCAGCACACCGCAGCCTTCGACCACCAGTTGCCGGATTGCCTGCCACATCGTCTGCCGCGCCTGGATGTCCAGGCCGGTGGTGGGTTCGTCCAGGAACAGTACGCGCGGGCGGCCACACACTGCGATGGCGAACTGCACGGCACGCTGCTGGCCGCCGGACAGCTGGCCGTAGCGACGACGCGCCAACGCCTGCAGTCCAGCACGCTGCAGCACCTCGGGCAACGGCATCGGGTCGGGATAGCAGGCGCTGGCCTGCGCCACCAGTTCATCCACCTGCAGCATGGGTGGCAGGCTGGTGCTCTGCAGCATCACGCCCAGGCCGAGGCGGCTGGCGCGCTGCTGCGGGTCGCCGCCGAGCAGCTCGACCTGGCCGCCATCGGCGCGGCGCAGGCCCAACAGCACGCTGATCGCGGTACTCTTGCCGGCACCGTTGCGGCCCAGCAATGCCAGTACCTGGCCAGCGCGGACCTGCAGGTCGATGCCGTGCAGGGCGGTATGGTCGCGGTAGCGGACCTGCACCTGCTGCAGGCGGGCCAGCGACGGGGCGATCGGATCCATGGGCGGTACCGGTAGCGGGGACGTTGCCATCCTGTACCGCCATGGTCACATTTCGCAGTTGCCGCCGTCAGTGACATCGGATGACAGCTGTCACTGCCGTCATCGCTGTGCCTGCCTGCATGCTGTGCCGCACGCTCCACCGCCGGAACCGCCGCCGTCCGCCCTTCCGGTCACACCCGCCCGAACGCCTGTGATGGAACGAATGAACGCTTCTGCCGAGCTGTTGAAGGAACTCCGTATCGAACGCAAGTCGCCACCCTCTTCCTCCGGTGGTGGGGGTGGCAGTGGCGCTGGCCGCCACTGGCTGTGGATCGCGGTTGTCGTGATTGCCGTGCTGCTGGCCGCCGGCGCCTTCGCGCTGTTCGGCCGCACCCCGGCCGTGGAGGTGGAAACCGCACCTGCAGTGGCCATCCAGCAGGGCAGTGCCAGCAGTTCGGTGCTCGACGCCAGTGGCTACGTGGTCGCCCGCCGCATGGCCACGGTGTCGGCCAAGATCACCGGCAAGGTGCGTGAGGTGATGATCGAGGAGGGCATGCGGGTCGAGGCCGGCCAGGTGATGGCCACGCTGGACCCGATCGATGCCGATGCGCAGCGCAGCCTGTCGGCATCGCAGGTGCACGCGGCACGTGCGCAGGTGGCCGGGCTTGAGGCGCAGCAGCGCCAGGCCGCCGCCGAAGCCAGCCGCCTGCAGGCCCTGGTGGGCCAGCAGCTGGTCTCGCGTTCGCAGTACGACCAGGCCGTGGCCCAGCGCGACAGCCTGCGTGCACAGCTGGAAACGGCCCAGCGCAACGTGAAGGTGGCCAACGACCAGTTGGCGATTGCCGATCTGGGTGTGGACAACAACATCGTGCGCGCGCCCTTCTCCGGTGTGGTCACCGCCAAGGCGGCGCAGCCCGGCGAAATCGTTTCGCCGCTGTCGGCCGGTGGTGGCTTCACCCGTACCGGCATCGGCACCATCGTCGACATGGACTCGCTGGAGATCGAAGTCGAGGTTGGCGAGGCCTTCATCGGCCGCGTGCAGCCGAAGATGCCGGTGGAAGCCACGCTCAACGCCTATCCGGACTGGAAGATTCCCGGCGAGGTGATCGCCATCATTCCCACCGCCGACCGCGGCAAGGCCACGGTGAAGGTGCGCGTGGCGCTGAAGGTGAAAGACCCGCGCATCGTGCCGGAGATGGGCGTGCGGGTCAGTTTCCTGGAACAGGCCCAGCCGCAGGCCGCCACCAAGCCGCAGGGTGTGCGCGTGCCCGGTGGCGCCGTGGTCCAGCGCGAGGGCGCTTCGGTGGCCTTTGTGCTGGGTGACGAGAACCGCGTGCAGCAGCGCACGGTCGAGGCCGGCCAGGCGATGGGCAAGGACCGCCAGATCCTCAAGGGCGTGAGCGCGGGTGAATCGGTGGTGGTGAACCCGCCGGAGACCCTGCGCGATGGCGCCAAGGTGCAACAGAAACAAGCGCAGTAACGGCCTGGCGCCCGCGGGCGCCGCCGGCAGCACCGCTCGACGCACGCCCGCGGCCGCCGCGGGCGCATTGCCCCGTTTCCCGCCTTCCGTGGAGAACCACCCATGTCGACCCTGGTTTCACTGCGCAACATCACCAAGACCTACCAGCGTGGCCCCGAGAAAGTGCAGGTTCTGCACGGCATCGACCTGGACATCGCCCGCGGCGACTTCGTCGCGCTGATGGGCCCGTCCGGTTCGGGCAAGACCACCCTGCTCAACCTGATCGGCGGCCTGGACAATCCCAGTGGCGGCGAGATCAGCATCGAAGGCGAGCGCATCGACCAGATGAGCGGCGGCCAGCTGTCGACCTGGCGCAGCCACCACGTCGGCTTCGTGTTCCAGTTCTACAACCTGATGCCGATGCTGACCGCGCAGAAGAACGTGGAGCTGCCGCTGCTGCTGACCCACCTCAATGCCGCGCAGCGCCGCCGCAATGCAGAGATCGCACTGACCCTGGTCGGCCTGGCGGACCGCCGCAACCACCGTCCGAATGAGCTTTCCGGCGGCCAGCAGCAGCGCGTGGCGATTGCCCGCGCGATCGTCTCGGACCCCACCTTCCTGATCTGCGACGAACCCACCGGCGACCTCGACCGCCAGTCCGCCGAAGAGATCCTGGGCCTGCTGCAGCAGCTCAACCGCGAACACGGCAAGACCATCATCATGGTCACCCATGACCCGAAGGCGGCCGAGTACGCCACCCACACGGTGCACCTGGACAAGGGCGAGCTGGCCGACGCGCCGCTGGCTCACTGACGGAGGGCACGGCGATGAAATATTTCTCGTTGGTGTGGGCGCAGCTGTTCCGCAGCCGCACCCGCACTCTGCTGACCCTGCTGTCGGTGGTGGCCGCGTTCCTGCTGTTTGGCATGCTCGATTCGGTGCGGGTGGCGTTCGCCTCCGGTGGCAGCGTGGAAGGCGCCAATCGCCTGGTGGTGGCCTCGCGGCTGTCGATCACCCAGTCGCTGCCGATCCGCCTGGAAACCCAGATCCGCCAGGTGGCCGGCGTGCGCGACGTGGCCTACGGCATGTGGTTCGGTGGCATCTATCAGGACCCGAAGAACTTCTTCCCGAACTTCTCGGTCTCGCCCAATTACTTCGACGTCTACCGCGAACTGCAGATCGATCCGGCGCAGCTGGAAGACTGGAAGCAGACCCGCACCGGCGCCATCGTCGGCGAAACCCTGGCCAAGCAGTTCGGCTGGAAGATCGGCGACACCATCCCGCTGCAGGCAACGATCTTCCCGCGCGGCGGCAGCAACGACTGGCCGCTGGAGCTGAAGGGCATCTACCGTTCAAAGGACCGTGCGCTGGCCGCCAACGAAGAACGCCAGTTGATGATGAACTGGAAATACTTCGATGAATCCAACGACTACATCAAGAACCAGGTGAGCTGGTACACGGTGACGCTGGACAATCCGGACCAGTCGTCGCGGGTGGCACAGGCGATCGACGCGATCTCGGCCAACTCCGACCACGAGACCAAGACCCAGACCGAATCGGCGTTCCAGCAGGCCTTCGTCAAGCAGTTCGCGGACATCGGCATGATCGTCACCTCGATCATGGGCGCAGTGTTCTTCACCCTGCTGCTGTTGACCGGCAACACCATGGCGCAGGCCGTGCGCGAGCGGGTTCCAGAGCTGGCCACGCTGAAGACGCTCGGTTTCAAGGACAGCACCGTGCTGACCCTGGTGATGGTGGAGTCGGTGCTGCTGATCGGCCTGGGTGGCCTGATCGGCATGGGCCTGGCCGCACTGATCCTGCCGGCGATCAGCCCGAAGAGCATGGGCATGCTGCCACCACACGTGCCGACCCCGACCTGGCTGATGGGGCTGGGCCTGATCGCGGTGATCGGCATCATCGTCGGCCTGCTGCCGGCGCTGCGTGCCAAGCGCCTGAAGATCGTCGACGCACTGGCCGGCCGCTGAGGAGAACTGCAGATGAACAAGTTCAAGAAGTGGGCCGGCAACGCGTTGACCGTGCTGCTGCTGGTGATCGGCCTGGTGCTGTGGATCAGCCTTCCCTGGATCGGCGTGCTGGCCGTGGCCGTGCTGGTAGCGCTGTGGCTGCTGCTGACCCGGGGCGGGCGGCTGGCGCTGGCCGCTACCCGCATCGGTGTGGCCAGCCTGCCGCAGCGCTGGGGCGCCTCCTCGGTGATCGTGGTCGGCATCGCCGGCGTGGTCGGCGTGCTGGTGGCGATGCTGGCGATGGGCGAAGGCTTCCAGGCGACGCTCAACAACACCGGCGATGACACCACCGCCATCGTGCTGCGCGGCGGCTCGCAGGCCGAGACCAACTCGGTCATCACCCGCGAGCAGGTGCCTACGCTGTCCACTCTGCCCGGCATCACCCGCGATGCGCAGGGTCGACCGCTGCTGTCGCCGGAACTCTCGCAGGTGGTCAATCTGGTATCCAAGGCCGATGGCACCGACGTCAACGCGCAGTTCCGCGGCGTCGGCCCGCAGGCGTGGGCCGTGCATGACAAGGTCAAGATCGTCGAAGGCCGAAAGTTCGCCGCCGGGCTGCGCGAGATCGTGGTCGGCCAGGGTGCCAGAAGCCAGTTCCGCGATATGGATGTCGGCAAAACGCTCACCCTGGGCAACCAGACCTGGACGGTCGTGGGCATCTTTGCCACCGGCGATGCGCATGATTCGGAACTGTGGACCGACGCCGACACGCTGGCCACCACCTATCAGCGCAGTGCCTGGCAGTCGATCAGCGTGCGCACCGACGGCAAGGCCGGCTTCGAGCAGTTCAAGGCTGCTGTCGCCGCCGACCCGCGCCTGAAGCTGGACGTGGAAACCACCCGCGTCTACTACAGCAAGCAGGGCGGTGGCCTGACCAAGCTGATCGACATCCTTGGCAAGGTGATCGGCACGATCATGGCGGTGGGCGCGGTGTTCGGCGCACTCAACACCATGTATGCGGCGGTGGCCACGCGGGCACGTGAGATCGCCACCATGCGCGCGATCGGTTTCCGCGGCCTGCCGGTGGTGACCGCGGTGATGCTCGAGACGATGCTGCTGGCACTACTCGGCGGCCTGCTCGGCTGCGCGGTGGCGTGGCTGCTGTTCAACGGCTACAGCGTGTCCACCATCGGCAGCAACTTCAGCGCGGTGGTGTTCAAGTTCCATGTGTCGCCGGAACTGCTGTGGACCGGCTTGAAATGGGCACTGGGCATCGGCCTGGTCGGCGGCCTGTTCCCGGCGCTGCGCGCGGCCCGTTTGCCGATCACCACGGCGTTGCGCGAAACCTGAGCATCACGCACGGATTGAATGGACGTTATGCAGGGGGACGGAGCGAAGGCTCCGTCCCTTTTCTTTTGCACGCCATCCACGCATGGCGTGGATGGATGCCTGCGCACACGCGCTGCTACAGATCGCCGGAAATCCGCCGCTATCGATGCCTCTGCCCAACGCAAACGCAACGCGCGTGACGTCGCGCACATCGCATCTGTGGATTGTTGGTTGCGATTCATGTTCGCGCTCATTCAGCAGCATGGCGACAAACAGTTACGAATGGAAACATTCTAGAATCGCGCCCCCACGTTGGTTTGCAGCACCCCACGCGCCCACAGAACGGGCGCCTGTTTTTTCTGAAACACGAGATTTCACGGATGTCCCTGAGAACCAATCCGCTGCGCAACGCGATCGTCATCGCGCTGGCCGCCAGCTGCACCACCCCCGCCTTCGCACAGAGCGCCGGCGATACCCCGACCAACCTCGACCGCATCGAAATCACCGGCTCGCGCATCCGCCAGGCCAGTGTCGAAACCGCACAGCCGGTGGTCGCGCTCAGCCGCGCCGAGATCGAGAAGAAGGGCTACATCAACGTCGCCGACATCCTGCAGGACGTCACCGCCGCCGGTGCTCCGAGCCTGAGCCGCTCGTCGTCGCTGAGTTCTTCGCGCGACTTCGGCGGCACCTACGTCAGCCTGCGCAACCTCGGCCCGGAACGCAGTCTGGTGCTGATCGACGGCCGCCGCATGGGTGTCAGCGCCGGTGGCTACTCCGACCTGGCTTCGATTCCCTCGGCGATTGTCGAGCGCGTTGAAGTGCTGACCGACGGTGCATCCGCGCTGTACGGCTCGGACGCCATCGCCGGTGTGGTCAACATCATCACCCGCAAGAACTTCGACGGTGGCGAAGCCAGCGTCTACGTCGGCCAGTACGGTGAAGGCGACGGCCAGAAGCGCTCCTACAGCGCCACCTTCGGCAAGACCTTCGATCGCGGCTGGTTCAGCGTCGGCGCAGAGCGCACCAAGGAAGACGAGATCCTCGGCAGCGAGCGCGAGTTCAGCCGTTACCCGGGTGGCCCGCGCCACGCCGACGACGTCGACGCGCTGAGCCCGACCACCCAATGGGGCACCGTCACCGTCGGCGGCAAGCCGCTGACCGTGGGCCCGGGCGGTGATCCGAGCCAGGCTGGCAACTTCCATACCCCGGACCCGGCTGATGGTGCCAACGCCAAGACCAACATGAGCCTGCTGAGTGGTCTGGAGCGCACCTCGGTGTTCGCCAACGGTGGTTTCTCGATCACCGACAACCTGCGCATCGTGGCCGACGCGCTGTACAGCAAGCGCGAGTCGACCAAGCACCTGGCCGGCTACCCGTACTCGGTATCGGCCGCACAGGCCCGCAATGGCACCCGTGCTGCCCTGTCCAAGGACAGCACCTTCAACAAGTGGGGCCAGGACGTCCTGTTCTCGCACCGCACTGAAGAACTGCCGCGCAGCACCGAGAACAACCTGGACACCAAGCGCGCCAGCATCGGCCTGGAAGGCAGCTTCGAAACCGGTTCGCGTTACTGGGACTGGAACGTCAGCTACATGTACAACCGCAATGAAGGCGAGCGCATCGGTACCGGCAGCATGTACCAGCCGCACGTCGACCTGGCGGTCGGCCCGTCCTTCATGGATGGCACCGTGGCCCGATGCGGCACCCCGGGTGCGGTGATCGCCGGCTGCGTGCCGTGGAACCCGGCCGCACCCATGGGCTATGCGGGCCCTGGCTCGCTGAGCAACCAGGACGTGCAGGACTACCTGTTCACCCGCTTCGTCGACAAGATGGAGAGCACCACCAAGGTCGCCAGCGCCAACATCTCCGGCTCGCTGTTCACCCTGCCGGCCGGTGACATCATGGGTGCGATGGGCTTCGAGCACCGCAGCGAAGAGGCCAGCTACACCCCGGACCTGATGGTGCAGAAGGGCCAGATCGCCGGCACCACCGGCCAGCCGACCCGTGGCGATTACTCGCTCAACGAGGTCTACCTGGAAATGCAGGTGCCGCTGCTGGCCGACATGCCATTCGCGCGTGAACTGTCGCTGGACCTGGCCGGCCGTTACACCGACTACAACACCTTCGGTTCGACCACCAACAGCAAGTTCGGCCTGAAGTGGAAGCCGATCGACAGCCTGCTGGTGCGCGCGACCTACGGTACCGGCTTCCGTGCACCCACCGTGGACGATCTCTACGGCGGCGCCGTGTCCAGCCGCGATTCGTTCACCGATCCGTGCGATACGAAGTTCGGCATCGCGGCCAGCAGCCCGACCGTGGCAGCACGCTGCAAGGCGCTGAATGTGCCCGCCAACTTCCGTCAGCAGACCGGTGCGGACGGCAACCTTGCCAACCGCCCGGGCCAGCAGGCCACCTCCGATTTCAACTCGGGTTCCAACCCGGAACTGAAGCCGGAAACCGCCAAGACCTGGACCGTCGGCCTGGTCTACAGCCCGGAATTCGTGCAGGGCCTGGACGTCAGCCTGGACTGGTGGAAGATCCGCATCAACAACGCCATCGTCGGCGAGTCGGCCACCGACATCCTCAACCAGTGCTACGTGCAGGGTGTGGATTCGGCCTGCGGTCGCTTCACCCGTTCCACCGCTGCGGCCACCCGTGGCCAGGTCTCGGCACTGGATCGTTCGCTGGTCAACGCTGGCTATCGCGAAACCGCCGGCTATGACATCGGTGTGCGTTACCGCCTGCCGGAAACCGCGTACGGCAAGTTCGCCATCAACTGGAACACCACCTACACCGACTATCTGGAGCAGCGCAACGACAGCGCCGCCACCACGCCGGTGGAGCAGAAGACCGGCTGGCAGGGCAACTTCCGCGTGCGTTCGACCTTCAACCTGGATTGGCAGTACGGCGATTTGGGCATCGGCTGGACCGCCCGCTACTACTCGGGCATGAAGGAAGCCTGCTCGTATGACCTGGCCGGTGGCCCGGACTGCAACATGGCCGGCTTCGCCTCGCCGTACACCGATGCGCAGCCGAGCCGCAAGGTGGGCTCCAACACCTTCCACGACCTGCAGGTGCGTTACAGCCTGCCGTGGGACGGCACCGTGTCGCTGGGCGTGAACAACGTCTTCGATCACCAGGGTCCAATCATGTACAGCCAGCCGAACAGCAGCTTCACCTACTACGGTGGCTTCGACATCGGTCGTTTCATGTACATGAAGTACCAGCAGCGCTTCTAAGCCTGCAACCGCGTTCCCGCCCCGGCCAACTCTCTCCTGGCCTTGGATGGAAGCAGAACGGCGCCCCTCGGGGCGCCGTTCTTTTTTGGAGAAGCGGGGTCGGATCCCTTCGCCGTCAGCGCTTGCGCATCGTGCGGATATTGTCGCCGACGAACAGGATCAGGCCGGCCCAGATCGCCGCGAAGCCGATCGCCTTCGCGGTGTCGAATGCCTCGTGGAAGAAGAACACACCCAGCAACAGCTGCAGGCTCGGCGCGATGTACTGCAGGATGCCAACCAGCGACAGCGGAATGCGCTTCACACCGTAGGCGAAGCCGATCAGCGGCACGGCCGTCACCACGCCGCCGAAGATCAGCAGCAGGTCATTGCGCCAGCCCCAGCCATGCAGGAAGGCACCGCCATGGCCGTTCTCGGCCCAGATCGCGAACGCCAGCGCTGGCAGGAACAGGTACAGGCTCTCCACGCCCAGGCCGGCCACCGGATCGACCGAGACCAGCTTGCGCAGCAGGCCATACAGGCCGAACGAACAGGCCAGGCCCAGCGCGATCCACGGCGGCGTGCCGGCGTCGATGGTCAACCAGGCCACGCCCACCGCCGCCATCGCCACCGCCACCCACTGCAGACGGCGCAGCCGCTCCTTCAGCACCAGCACGCCCAGCAGTACGTTCACCAGCGGATTGATGAAATAGCCCAGGCTGGTTTCGATGACGTGGCCAGCGTTGACCGCCCAGATGTACAGTCCCCAGTTGAACGCGATGGTCAGGCTCGATACCAGCAGGATCGGCAGTGCGCGCGGTTGCGCGGCGATCTTCTGCCACCAGCCCAGGCGCGAACTGAGCAGCAGCCAGCCCAGCACCAGCACCGTGCTCCAGATGATGCGGTGGGCGATGATCTGGAACGAGGGCACCTCGTTGAGCAGGTGCCAGTACACCGGCACCAGGCCCCAGATCACGAAGGTGGACGCAGTGACCAGCAGGCCCCGGCGTTGCTCTTTCTCGTCCATGCTCATTGCTTTCGTGTCCTTGCCATCGTCAATACCACCACGCCCAGAAGAATCACCGCCATCGCCAGCAGGTCGCGCCAGCCGAAACGCTCACTGTTGAGCAGCGCACCCAGCAGCACCGCAATGACCGGATTGACGTACGCATAGCTGCCGGCCAGCGCGGGGCGCACGTTCTGCAGCAACCAGACATAGGCGGTGAACGCGACGATGGAGCCGAACACGCACAGGTAAGCCATCGCCAGCAGGCCGCTGGTATCGGGCAGCGTGGTGGGGCGCTCACCGACCGCCAGGCCGATCAGCACCAGCAGCACGCCGCCACAGATCATCTGCCCGGCAGCCGTCATGAATGGGCCCGGCAGGTCCAGCCCGCGTGACCACACCGAACCGAAGGCCCAGCCGACCGGCGCGATCAGCAGCAGCACCAGCCCGGTTGGCGAGGCGGTCAGGCTGCTGCCGGCATTGAGCCAGACCACGCCGAGGAAGCCGATGGTGATGCCCAGCCACTCACCGCGGCTGGCATGCTGCCCGCGCAGCGCCGAGAACAGCGCCATCCACAGCGGCACCGAGGCCACCGCGGTCGCGGCCAGGCCCGAAGACACCTCGCGCTCGGCCAGCACCACCATGCCGTTGCCCAGCACCAGCATGGTCACGCCCATCACCACCAGGTTGCGCCATTGCCGCAGGGTCGGGTTCGGCAGTTTCCAGAACAGGCGCAAGGCCAGGAACATCAGGCCGCCCGCAATGATGAAGCGGCTGCCGGAGACCATCGTCAGCGGCAGCGCGCCGCCGTGCAGGGCCTTGGCGATGCCCAGGTAGGTCGAGCCCCAGACCACGTAGACCAGCAGCAATGCCAGCGCGACAAGGCCACCCCGGGGGGCAGCCGCAGACGAAGAGGGGGGAGCCGACATGACACACCAGGGAGCCGGGGGAAGGCGGATTCTAGGACGTTTTGAGTATGGTCCGGGACCCCATACGGTGGCACGCTGTCATCCATCCATGCACCCTGCTCTGGTCTGCTACCCCGTGTTGACGGCCCATGCAGTACCAAGAGGGCTGCCCGGCCGCGCCGCCCCAAGGCTGGGCGCCGTTTTCCCTGCGCACGGACGCGCCGCATCGAGGATTCCCACCCAGATGAGCACCACGTCCCAACCTGCCGTACCCGCGAACGACCGCGCCGCCCTGCGGCGGTCGATCTCCAACACCCTCAAAGGCTCCGCCGGCAACCTGGTGGAGTGGTATGACGTCTACGTGTACTCGGTATTCGCCGTGTACTTCGAATCGCAGTTCTTCTCGCCGGACGACAAGAACTCCACCATGTACGTGTGGGCGATCTTCGCCGCCACGTTCCTGATGCGCCCGATCGGAGCCTGGTTCTTCGGCCGCTTCGCCGACCGCCACGGCCGCCGCCTGGCCCTGACCGTCTCGGTCACGTTGATGGCGCTGTGCTCGTTCCTCATCGCAATCACCCCCACCGCCGCCAGCATCGGTATCTGGGCCGCCGTGATCCTGCTGTTCGCGCGCCTGCTGCAGGGCTTCGCGACCGGTGGCGAGTATGGCGCCAGCGCCACCTACATGTCCGAGGCCGCCATTCCGGGCCGTCGCGGCTTCCTGTCCTCCTTCCACTACGTCACCCTGGTCGGCGGCCATGTGCTGGCCCAGCTGACCCTGCTGCTGATGCTGACCTTCTGGGGCAAGCCGGAAATCTCCGAATGGGGCTGGCGCATCGCCTTCGGCATCGGTGGCATCGCCGCGGTGGTGGTGTTCTGGCTGCGCCGCGGCATGGACGAATCGCTGTCGGAGTCGTCGATCGAGGCCGCACGCGAGGGCAAGGCCCAGAAGTCAGGCTCGATGTACGAGCTGTTCGTACACCAGTGGCGGCCGCTGCTGCTGTGCTTCCTGATCACCGCCGGTGGCACCGTGGCCTTCTACACCTACTCGGTGAACGGCCCGAAGATGATCCAGAGCGCCTTCGCGGGCAACGACCCGATGACCGGCACCCTGATCAACCTGGGCGTGCTGGCGTTCCTGATGGTGCTGCAGCCGGTCGGCGGCTGGCTGTCGGACATCATCGGCCGCAAGACCCTGCTGGTGTTCTTCGGTGTCGGTGGCGTGCTGTACAGCTGGTACCTGATCACCCAGCTGCCGCACCAGCATGACGCCACGCTGGCGTTCCTGACCCTGGCACTGGCCTTCGTCATCCTCACCGGCTACACCTCGATCAACGCAGTGGTGAAGGCCGAGCTGTTCCCCACCCACGTGCGTGCACTGGGCGTGGGCCTGGGCTATGCGCTGGCCAATTCGCTGTTCGGCGGCACCGCCCCGCTGCTGTACCAGGGCGCACTGAAGACCGGCCATGTGGACTGGTTCGCCATCTACGTCACCGCGACGATCGCGGTCTCGCTGGTGGTCTACATCTTCTTCCTGACCAACAAGGGCCCGAACTGGCTCGACGGCACCCGCAAGTAAGGGCGCTGTAGTGATCGCGGCCACCGGTGCAATGCCGGTGGCCGCTGTGCAGTAACGACGGCGGGGTAGAGTCGACTGTCAGTCGACTGCTCTTCGAGCAGATAGCGAAAAACCCCGCGCTGTGCGCGATAGTCGACTGACAGTCGACTCTACCATCGCCCCATCGCCCCATCAGCCCACCGTCGCATCGGCCCATTGATCCGACGATCCATCGCCCGTCATTCCGCCGTCGTTGCCCCATCAGCGACGGGCGGATTCGCTCTTGTCACGCGCACCGCGGAACTCCGATTCCTTTTCCCACGTCGGCCAGCGTCGGCTGTTGGCCAGCTCGGCGCCCAGGTCGTAGACCAGCAGGGTGTCGGCGGCATGGCCGGCCGGGTCCCAGCTTGGGGTCCAGGCATCGCAGGCCTGGTGGTAGCAGTCGGCGAAGTACTTCTCGCGCAGCGCACGGCCGGCTTCAACGCCGCCTTCCAGCTTGTCCAGGCCCGGGCCGATGGTGATCGCCGGCACGCCCAGGCGGGCGAAGGCGAAGTGGTCGGCGCGATAGAAGAAGCCGGCTTCCAGGTTCGGGTCCGGGCTGTAGCTGCGGCCACGAGCCTTGGCCACGCGTTCCAGATCCCCTTCCAGCGAGACCCGGCCCTTGCCCCACGATGCGATGTCGCGGGTCGCGCCATCGGGGCTGAACATTTCGATGTTCAGCACCGCGGCGGTCTTGTCCAGCGGCGCCAGCGGGTGCGCGGCGTAGTAGCTGGCACCCAGCAGGCCCTTCTCTTCAGCGGTGAGGGCCACGAAGTACAGCGTGCGCTGCGGCTGCGGGCCGGCGGCGAACACGCGGCCCAGCTCCAGCACCGTGGCCACGCCGGTGGCGTTGTCGATCGCACCACGGCGGATGCGGTCACCCTTGGCATCCGGCTGGCCGATGCCGAACGCATCCCAGTGCGCGGAGAAGATCACGGCCTCGTCAGCATGTTCACCACCGGGCAGCTTGGCCACCACGTTGCGGGTCACCACCTGCTCGCGCTTGAGCGCGAAATCCACGCTCAGCTTCGCGTTGTCCAGGTCCACCGGGCGGAAGTCGGCACGCATGGCCTTGCGCTTCTCGGCATCGAAGTCGAGGCCGGCGTCGGCGAAGATCGCTTCGGCCAGCTCGCGCTGCATCCAGCCGCGCAGCGGCGTGTGCTGCGCCATCGCTTCAGCCTGGCCGCGCTCGATGTCGAACAGTGGCGAGGTGCCCGAGCTCTTCACCGTGGCCCAGCCATAGGCGGCCGGTGCGGTTTCGTGCACGATCAGCACGCCCTCGGCGCCACGGCGTGCGGCTTCCTCGAACTTGTAGGTCCAGCGCCCGTAGTAGGTCACCGCCTTGCCGTCGAACGCGCCCGGCGCATCGGCTTCGAAATCAGCGTCGTTGATCAGCACCACGGCGATCTTGCCGTGCAGGTCCACGTCCTTGTAGTCATTCCACTGGCGTTCCGGTGCGTCGATGCCATAGCCGACGAACACCAGCGGCGCATCCTTGATCTGCACGCGCTTGCGCGGCTGCAGGCTCTGCAGGGTCACGTCTACACCGTTGGCCAGCGCGCGCTTGCCCTGCTTCAGCGACAGGCTGGCCGTGGCCGCGCCTTCCAGCTGCGCACGCACCAGCGGCACCGGCTGCACCCAGCTGCCGTCCACGCCACCCGGCTGCAGGCCATAGCTGCGGAACTGCTCGATCAGGTACTTCAC
Organism: Stenotrophomonas maltophilia; assembly: GCF_013464485.1. GTDB lineage: Bacteria > Pseudomonadota > Gammaproteobacteria > Xanthomonadales > Xanthomonadaceae > Stenotrophomonas > Stenotrophomonas maltophilia_AW. The sequence goes on along the minus strand of NZ_RAUX01000034.1, from coordinate 40,955 downwards.
CGTGCGCTCTTCACCTTCGGTGGCCGGCGCGCGGCCCTCGAATTCATCCGACGCCAGCACACGCACATGCCGCGACAGTGCCTGCGGATCGATGCCGCCACCCGGCAGGTCGTTGGCCGCATGGGCCAGGCCACCGACGAACAGGCAGGACGACAGCAGCAACACGCGCATCGGATTCACGGCAATACCACGGCAGGCTTGGAAGTCACCAGAGTGTAACGTGGTCGCGACATTGCGGTGCGGCTTGGGCCTGCGTCATCCACGCATGCGTGGATCTACCTGCTGATGCGGTCCAGCCAGCAGGCCAGGCCCTGTGCGTTGAGCTCGATGTCCATCGCCAGAACGGCGGTCACCGCCGCATCGTCCAGCGCACAGCCATGCAGCTGTGCACGTTCCAGATACAGCGCCTGCAACGCGGCCAGCAGGCAGCGGTGGCGGTCCGGCCGGCCATCGCACTGGCGGCCGATGGCGGCCATCGCATCGATCTGCTCGAACAGGTCGTCGGCCAGTTTCTCCACCTGTTCCACACGACCGTAGTGGGTCAGGTACATCGCCTGCGGGCTGTAGCCCAGCATGCGCTGGATCGACGCCTTCATCGCCTCGGGGTCGAACTGCACCGGGGACGAGGTAGGGAAGATGAAAGCGCCCTGCGCGCTGTCCAGCTCGCGGTAGGAGATGCCGAAGGTATCGCCGGTGAACCAGCTGCGGCTGCGCCCGTCCCACACGCAGTAGTGGTGCAGCGCGTGGCCCGGGGTGTGCAGCAGCACCAGCTCACGACCAGCCAGGTCGATGCGGTGCCCGTCTTCGGCCACCACCACACGGTGTTCGGGGATGGCTTCGATACGACCATAGCTGCGCGCGATCTCTTCGGCGCCGTACACCGCGGTGGCACCTGCAATCAGCCGGGTCGGGTCGATCATGTGCGGTGCACCGCGCGGGTGCAGCACCGCCTTCGCGTTCGGCAGCTGCTGCATCAGCAGACCGGCGCCGCCAGCATGGTCCAGGTGCACGTGGGTCAGCAGCAGCCAATCCACCGCTTCCACGCCCAGGCCAGCGTCCACCAGCGCCTGCAGCATCGCCGGCACGGACAGGCCGGTGCCGCAGTCGACGAAGGCGGCGCGGCCGTTTTCAACAATCAGGTAGGCCGCGTCGAAGTCCGGGCGCTGGAAGCCGGTATCGATGGTATGGATGCTGGGGTCGGCGGTCATCGGCACGCACCTGGCAGGATCGGGAACAGACGCCCATGGTAGGCGCGCGGGCGGCCCCGGTTCGATGCGGCTTTGGTCGGAGGGCGCTCTTCTGTAGAGCCGAGCCCACGCTCGGCTGCCATTCTGTCAGGCATCAGCCGAGCATAGGCTCGGCTCTACAGAGGCACGCGAAGTCGAGCATGGCTCGACTCTACAAAGGCGGGGCTACCGGTCCAGCCATCGCGGCCGCAGCAGCACCGCCAGCACCAGCACCGCCAGGAATGCGCCGTAGGCGTACAGCACCGCCAGCACCTGCGGCCAGATAGGGCCGGCGCCGGGCTGTGCCATGCCCAGGCGATACCCCCACAGCATCGATACGATGCTCAGGGCGAAGGCCAGCAGCAGGGTGGCGCCATCGAACAGTCGCCGCCGCGCAGTACGCGGCTGGCGCGGGAACAGCCAGTACAGGCTGCCCAACAGCAGGAACCAGGGCAGGAACAGCAGCAGCGACAACCAGGCCATCGCAGACTCCATGTCATCGCGCCGGGGGCGCGCGGACATCATGCCATGGCTGCTGTGCTCCCCTGTAGAGCCGAGCCCATGCTCGGCTCGACTCTACAAAAGCAAAGCCGAGCGTGGGCTCGGCTCTACATCCATCACTCGGCGCGCAGCGCAGCCAGGGCCGCCAGCACCGCGTCCACCTCGGCTTCCAGCTTGAACAGTTCACTCTGCAGCTGGTCGCCCTGCTCGGCCTGCTTGATCACCGCGATCAGCTGGCCGGCATCGCGCGGCGAATCGAAGCCTTCGCTCTGGATCAACAGCGTGCCGTCGCCGGCGTTCAGCTTGAAGTAGAAACGGCCGTCCTTCTCGCGGTACTGCTTGAACAGCGGCGGTGCCACGCGGGCCACGCCGGCGTCCTCGCTGGCGATGTCGCCGGCAGTGGACAGGTCGCGCAGGCCCACGGCATGGCGCAGTTCATCCAGCAACGGGGCCGCCAGCTGCTCGCGCAGCTGCTGGCCACGGCGCTTGAGCAGCGCTTCGATCTTTTCCGGCTCGGCCATCAGCGCGTTGTAGCGCTCGCGCAGCGGCGACAGCTCGCTGTCGATGCGCTCGAACAACTGCTGCTTGGCATCGCCCCAGCTGATACCGGCGGCGAAGGCCTTGGCGAATTCCGCGGTCTGTTCCGGAGTGGCGAAGGCCTGGTACATCTGGAACAGCGCAGAGCCCTCGGTGTCCTTCGGCTCGCCCGGCACACGCGAGTCGGTCAGGATCGAGAAGACCAGCTTCTTCAGCTCCTCGCGCGGCACGAACAGCGGAATGGTGTTGTGGTAGCTCTTGCTCATCTTGCGGCCATCCAGGCCCGCCAGCGTCGCCACTTGCTCATCGATCACCACGTCCGGCAGCGGGAAATACTCCTTGCCGTACACGTGGTTGAAGCGCTGGGCGAAGTCGCGCGCCATCTCGATGTGCTGGATCTGGTCGCGGCCGACCGGTACCTGGTTGGCCTTGAAGATCAGGATGTCGGCGGCCATCAGCACCGGGTACATGAACAGGCCGGCGCTGACGCCTGCATCCTCGTCCACGCCTTCCTCGCGGTTCTTGTCCACCGCCGCCTTGTAGGCGTGCGCGCGGTTGAGGATGCCCTTGCTGGCGATGGCAGTCAGGAACCACATCAGCTCGGTGGTCTCGCGGATGTCGCTCTGGCGGTAGAACCACACGTGTTCCGGGTCCAGGCCGCAGGCCAGCCAGCTGGCCGCGATCTCCAGGGTCGCGCGCTGGGTGCGCTGCGGGTCCTGCGATTTGATCAGGCTGTGCAGGTCGGCCAGGAAGAAGAAGCTCTCGATCCCCGGCGCGCGGCTGGCCGCGATGGCCGGACGGATGGCGCCAACGTAGTTGCCCAGGTGGGGCGTGCCGGAGGGGGTGATGCCGGTAAGGACTCGGGTCGTCATGACTGCGTGGGGTAACCTTCGATGAACGGGGCCAGTTTACCTTGCACTCCACCAACCCCGTCAGGGCCCGCGGCGCGTTCATTCACGCAACCCCGCTGGAGACGCCCGATGAAACGCCTGCTGCCCCTGCTGCTGATCCTGCCCTTGGCCGGCTTCCGCCCGGCTCCCATGCCGCCGCCGGTCTACGAGGGCGGCCCGGTGCGCATCTCCCTGGTCGACCGCGACCGCGGCACCGAACTGCGCAGCTACCCCGCCGAAGGCCAGCGCTGGGTGGCCGGCGAGCGCGGCCACCGCTACGCCGTGCGCCTGTACAACGACAGCCCGCGTCGGGTGCTGGTGGTGCTGTCGGTGGACGGCGTCAACGCCATCTCCGGCGAGGACGCTGATCCCTCGCAGACCGGCTACGTGCTCAACCCTGGCCAACGCGCCGACATCACCGGCTGGCGCAAGAGCCAGGACGAGGTGGCGCAGTTCGTGTTCAGCAGCCCCAGCGGCAGCTATGCCAGCCGCACCGGCCGCCCGGACAACATCGGTGTTGTCGGCGTTGCGGTGTTCGAGGAAGCGCGTCGCTGGCGCCCGGACCCGATCCTGCGCCGGAGTCGGCCGCTGCCGGCACCGGCCGCGCAGGCCGAAGCCGCCGCCGACGCCAGCGCCAGCCGCATCGAAGGCTACGCCAGCAAGTCGCAGGCCCCGGCGCTGGGCACCGGTCATGGCGCACGCGAACAGTCGTCGGTGCGTGATACCGACTTCGAGCGCGCCAGCCGCAGTCCGGCCCAGGTGCTGCAGCTGCGCTACGACAGCGCCCGCAATCTGCGTGCGCGCGGCATTCTGGTGGATTCGCCCTCGCGCCTGCCGCGCGAACCGCAGGCCTTCCCCAACCGCTACGTGCCGGACCCGCCGGCGCGCTGACTGCAGACAGCACAACGCCCGCAACCTCGCGGTGCGGGCGTCGTGCTGTGGGGGAAACCGTGGTGCTTACCTGTAGTCCGGGTAGTCTTTGCTCACCGCATCCTGGAACTCACGCACTTCCTTCTCGGCGCGGTCCTTGGCCCAGCCATAGCGTTCCTGCAGGCGACCGGCCAGATACTCGGCATTGCCCTCGGCCACATCGAAATCGTCGTTGGTCAGATCGCCCCACTTCGCCTGGGCCTTGCCCTTCAGCTGCGACCACTTGCCGGAAATGATGTCTTTGTTCATTGCTGGGAATCCTTGGCTGCAACGGCGTTCTTACCGTGGCTCCAGCTTCGCGCAGCGGCCGTTGAGGGCCGGTCAACCGGCAATGAAATGGATGCTCACCTGCTTGAATGGTTCACTACGCTTCGACACGTGCGCTGCAGAAAACGCGCAACAGAAAAGGCCGGGGAAGTCCCCGGCCTTCTTCTTTCCGTTCCACTTCAGGCTCAACGGCCCTTGGCGGCATCCTCAACCTTTTCGCCAGCCTTCTGCACGTCCTTGCCGGCACCGGCAACGGTGTTGCAACCGGCCAGCAGGGCCACCGAGAACATCGACAACAGCATCAGGGCAACTACGCGCTTCATGGGCTTCTCCTTGGGTTCGCCGCTATACCGCTTCATTCGCGGATGGGGTTCGGTCGCTCGGCGGAAGAAGCCAATGCCACTGCCGCCGCGTGAAGTGCAATCTGGCGGCAGGGGCGTGGAGCGGGTGTGAACGAAACAGCGTTCCGTTCAGGCGCAGAGCTCAGTCGCGCATCAGGGTGGACTTGCCAAACAGACTTTCGACCAGGTCCACGGCCAGCTCGGCGGTGGCGTTCTGCTTGTCCAGCAAGGGGTTGAGCTCAACGATATCCAGCGAGCCCATGCGCCCGGTGTCGGCGATCATCTCCATCACCAGCTGCGCCTCACGGTAGTTCACGCCGCCCGGCACCGTGGTGCCCACGCCCGGCGCGATGCTCGGGTCGAGGAAGTCCACATCGAAGCTGACATGCAGATGGGTGTTCTCGTCGATGCCGGCCAGCGCCGCTTCCACCGCGCGCTTCATGCCGTTCTCGTCGATGTAGCGCATGTCATAGACATCCACCTTGTGGGTCTTGATCAGGCGCTTCTCTTCCGGGTCCACCGAGCGGATGCCGATCTGGTGCATCTGCGCCGGGGTGATCGCCGGTGCGCTACCACCGAGCTGGGTCAGCGCATCCGGGCCCAGGCCGCACAGGCAGGCCACCGGCATGCCGTGGATGTTGCCCGACGGGGTCACGTCGCTGGTGTTGAAGTCCGAATGCGCATCCAGCCACAGCACGCGCAGGGTCTTGCCCTGCTCGCGGCACCAGCGCGCCACCGCAGTGATCGAACCAATGCCCAGGCAGTGGTCGCCGCCGAGCATGATCGGCATGCGTCCAGCCTGCAGTTCGGCGTAGCTGGCTTCCATCAGCGCATGGTTCCACGCCACCACTTCGTCCAGGTGGCGGTAGCCTTCCACCGGCGCGGTCCACGGGTTGCGCGGGCCATCCAGGTTGCCGAGGTCGCGCACGTCCACGCCTCGCGCTTCCAGCGCCTCCGGCAGCCCCGCCACGCGCAGCGCTTCCGGTCCCAGCCGGGCACCGCGATGGCCCGCACCCACATCGGTGGGAACGCCAATCAGGGATACGGAGATGGGATGGGCCATGGGTGCCTCCTGCGGGGGAAAAAGAAGCACAGTCTAGCCAGAGCTGTGTGACACCACTCGCGGCGGTGCAGCAGTGAATTGGCATGGCATGATGCCGCGCGGACCCGCCCCCGCTTCATGGAAGATTGCAATGTCGCCCTTCATCAACACCGCCTGGCCCCGCTTTTTCATGGCGGCGCTGCCCATCGCCGTTTTTGCGGTTCTGTTGAGCAACTCCATCGATGCATCGCCGAACGGCTGGCTGATGCAGGCGACGCTGCTGCTGACGCCCTTCTCGTTTCTGCTGTTCCTCGGGTTGGGTTGGCAGCGCCTGCGCAAGGCGCACGCTGAATACCCGATCCTGAAAAGCGAACTGCACCGCATGCTGGCGGCGTTGATCGGCAACGTGAAGGTGGCCGCGCTGTGGTTCGGCCTGACCGTCGTCGGCATGTTCGCCCTGATGCTGGCGTGGGTGCTGCTGCGGAAGAGCGGCGGCTGACAGCGTGGCCCCGAACCCGCGGATTCAACTGCCGCGTCGGCGAACCGGCGTCACGCTCTGCACCTGGCCGTTGTTGCGCATCATGCACAGGAAGCGGCCATCGGGGTAATCGATGATCAGTTCCTGGTAGTCACTGCCTACCGGCATCTGGGTCACCAGCGCACCCTGCGCGCCCTTGCGCATGTTGCAGGCGCCCAATGCGGTATCGCCTGCCGGCGCCGGGGTAGTCACCGAGGACACATTGCGGAACACCGCGCGGCACCCGCCATTGACCCACACCGAATGCCGCGCCAAGCCCCAATTCCTGCCTTCCTCGCAGCGGGTGCGGCTGAGCTGACGCACGATTTCCACGTTGCCGCGGGTGTTCAGATCGCATGACACCTGCTGCTGGCCGGTGGATTCACAGGTGACCTCGCGCGGCAGCGCGGCATCCCCGGCGGCAGCGTCGCGAGGGCCTGCGCTGTCTGCGGCGGACGCGGGCGTGCCTGTGCTGCTGACCTGGCAGATGCCATTGGCACCGCCTCGGCCGGTGTAGCTGACCTGCGGCGTGCCGTCATCGTTGCTGCTGATTGACAGGGTGATGCCGCTGTTGGCGTCGCGGGCTTCGAAATAGCGGTCGTTGAAGCGCTTCAACGCCGTCTCGCGGCCCTGCACGTAGACCGGCCCGCCCTCATCGGCGTGTACATCGATGCCGCCCGGGCAACTGGCGTTGAAGAACGGCACGGCCGCCATGGCCGGGGCTGCGAAGGCGGTGGACAACAGTGCGGCGGTGAGCGGCAGAGCGTGGCGGCGCATATGCAGTTCCCAAAGGGTGTGTGCCCGCAGTATGCGGCCGGGTGCCCGGCGCGGGGCGTGAGGAGAATGATGCGCCGCGCGGCGGGTTTTGGCGTTCGCATTTGGTATGGTGGTTATGGCGCCTTGCCCGCGCTGTTAAGCCAGCTTTACTTCGCGGGCGTTTCAAGGCCTCGAAACAGTGCTGATTCCGGTCAAACTCCAGCGAATGACTGCGCTGCGCGATATGTCGTTTTCGGCATTGCAGCGGCTGAAACAAGCCAATCGCGATAATTCATTTTTCCTTTCATATCACCCGATGCCATCGAAACAAACGACTGGCAGGCGGGTATTTCGCGTGCGCATGATGAATCGCCCCCTGCAAAGGTGGCCGGGACTTCCAAGCCCGTGTTGTCAACGATGTGTACGCTTGCCAGCCGGCGCCGTCCTCCCAAGAGCGGCGTCGGCTGGCAATCCGTTAGCCGATCGACGGCGGGCGGTGCGTGGGGGCCTCGTGCCCGCCGATTCGTTGACCCGGTCTTGGAAGCCACGCATCGTCCGCCACCCTTCTCGGGTGGCACCTCTGTTCCCGCCGAGGATGCCCGCATGTCCAAGACCCTCTATCCGTACCTGACCGCCACGCTGGGCGACGACGCCCTGCATCTGCCGCTCGAACTGGCGCAGCCCCTGGAAGCCGCCTTCGCCGCCGCGAACGACGCACCCACGCCTATCAATCTTCCCGTGTGCCTGCGGCAGATCCAGGCTGGCGATGCCGCCGACGGACAGCCGTGGCAGGGGCCGGCCAGCACGCCCGGCCAAGCGGTGGACGCCGCGCGCAGGGACCGCGCCGCCGCCGGTCTGGTATCGGTGCTGGAGCTGTACCACGCCGCCGAGCGCGTTCGCGTGGATGGAGAAGAGAAAGACGATATCGGCGATGGCACGCGCGAAGGGTTGATGCTGGCCTGCCGGGGGCTGGCAGAGTATGTGGCGTTGCAGGTTCGGGGGTAAGACTGCGTAGCTTGCAGTTCCAACGGCGAACCTCGAACGACCTGCCACACTTCATGTTTCCGGTGCCTGATGCGGTTGGCCGCAAGGAAGCGCAACTTTCCTCATTGAGCCCGACTGCCAAGGTCGGCTCCAATCACTTGAAGCTCGTTGCCCGCTTATCGAATCAATGCAACAACCCCAGTCATCAATGATGATGAAGGACCGGTTGCCGAGATGCTCCGTCCGCCATATCATGGCCTCACTACTCCTCCCTTGCTGCGTCATTAGGTTGACTCAACGGCTTGGGACGAAAAAACCGCCGAAAGGCGGTTTTTTCACATTTGCAGGAAGCAAATGATGTCTATTGCGACCGCTGTTTACGTCGATGGCTACAACCTCTACTACGGTCGTATCCGAAACACATCATTCAAGTGGGTCGATCTCTTGCGGCTCTTCGAGATTGTCCTCAGGGATCAGGATCCTGCCAGCGATCTTGAGCACCTGCATTACTTCACGGCCATGGCACTTGGGCGATTTTCTATCCATGGCGGGGCATCGGTAATCGCTCTCTAGAACGAGCCAGTGATTAGAGATACAGTGAGTTCGTCAAGGAGGGGCAATGGGGTGAAATGTCTGCTGGCGATTCGTAGGGGTGCTGGGCCTGTGCCTGGCCCTCATGGCTGCATCAGCTTGGGCGACCACGTCCACTCCCCAGGAAACAACGCTACGCCTCCTGCTGCTGCAGCCAGAAGGTTCTATCGATTTGGCAAGCGCCAAAGTCGCGATCGACCGAATGATTGATCCTTCCATCGACCCTGACGCTACGTTGCGCGAGGTCGATCAGTGGGCAGCGAAGGCGCGGGCCAGGTTTCCAGCCGATGCGTCGAACAAGGTCAAGATGAACCTGCTCATTTCGACACTCTACGAGCCGGGTCCTTGGAATGACCATCGACCATTCGGCTACGACTACACCGACCCGTTCGGCCAAGACGTAAAGAAGGGCTTGCTGTCGCACTACTTCTCCACCCGCAAGGGCCAGTGCGTCATCATGCCGATCGCCTTCTTGATCATCGGCCAGCGGCTCGGCTTGCCATTGACCATGACCACGGCGCCGTATCACTTGATCGTCAAATACGGCGACGAAGAACAGGGCCAATGGACGAATTTCGAGGCCACCAGTGCCTTGTTCCATCCGGATAGTGGCTACGAACAGGCCATGAGCATTCCACCCGAGGCGACGCGCAACGACACGTTCCTCCGCCCTTTCTCGCAACGGGAAACGGTGGCACTGTTCGCAACCGCTTCCCTATTGCCCCACTACCGGGAGAGGAAGCAGGCCGAACGCATGTTGGCGGCGAGCGACCTGGTCCTTGCGGTCAACCCTAAGGATGTCAACGCAATGACATTTCGTGGGGATGCTTACTACCTGCTCATCGAACAGTGGTTCAAGGCTAAGTATCCGAAGGCAGAACAGATACCTTTGGAGCTTCGCGCCGAGTATCTGGATTACAGTAAGCAAAACTTGGCCTGGTACGAAAAGGCCGAGTCCTTGGGCTGGCGTCAGTGGGGACCGGCGGAAAGGCAGCGCTACTTGCACCACTTCAACAACATGAAAGACAAAGGCCAAGGGGGATCGTGATGCGCGCAATTCTGACGGGTAGTGTGCTGTCGATAGCATTGGTGGCGACCACCGCTCATGCCTCGACCGATCCCGTGAAGGCTAGTCCGAACACGGGTGCCAGCTTCAATCGCTATTCCTACGCAGCGAACAACCCCTACAAGTTCGTTGACCCCGATGGCCGCGATATCAAGTGCGCCGGCAACACCTGCCAGCTGGTGCCGATTGGCGGCGGCTTGCCCACCGTGAACTTCCCGAGGCCAGAAGGTTTTCCCGCGATTATCAGCCCGCAGGATTCCACATTCCACCACGTGTACCGTTTCTCTGATTCGGCCGGTAGTGGTGATGCCGCTTATGGCCAGCGGTTGAACAATCAGTTAGTCAACAACCCAACCCCCATGCAGAACCAGCCCGCCACTTTGCAGGGCAACAAGATCGACGTGAACGCTAACAACGCGATCAGCAGGTTCACGGGGCAGGACAACGTGATGTCGTACCAAGTACCGCTCCAAAACGGCGGCAATGCAGTGTTGAATGTCACGACCGGCGACCATGCCGCAACCTGGGGCATCGTGCTGCGAACGACGGAGTCCGGAGCTGGCGGTGCCCAGAACATCATTACGTATGGCGAGGGTGACTCTTTCCTGCAACGCGCCTTTGACCCCAAGAACAACCAGTCCAGGGAAGTGTGGTCTCAGAGTGCGGAAGAGATCACGCGGAGGACCCAGCAGCCATGAAAGCGCTGGCTCCCATCGCTCTATTGCTATCCCTGGCGCTCTACCTCGCCCAGATCTTCCTTTACACGAAGGATCAAGAAATTCTCGTGTATGGCGTGTTCGGCGCATTGTGGTTCCTGGCCATGCACCTCAATGCGTTCAGTGCCCAAGTCAGAACCACACTTACTGGCATTGTCGTTCTTTCCGGTCTGGCCGCATGTGGCTTGGGGTTCGTTCCCCATCGCCTGCGTCTTGGTCCAGGGGCCGACATCTACGTGACCCTGTTCCCGGTGATCCACTTCTTGGCGACGTTCACTTTTCTGTCAGTCCGACGAAAGGCTGCTAACTAAAGCCGCCTCTACATTTTCGCTTGGCCATGGCTACCGACCTGAAAGCCTGCCCTCACGAGTGGTTACAACTGCTGCAACGCGAACTGCAAAGCCCCCTAACGCCGCTCTGGCTAGGGAACGAATGCCTGGAGCAGCGCGCGGCCGGGCTCCAGCCGAAGTCCAGAAAGAGCAGCGCGAAGGGGCGCTGACTACGAGGGATGGTGCCGCTTATCCGAATCGAACGGATGACCTACTGTTTACAAGACAGTTGCTCTACCAACTGAGCTAAAGCGGCATGGGTGGTGCACCGGCGGCAGCGCCGCGGTGAGGGGATTCTAGCGCAACCGCGCGCATTCCAGCGACCGGCTCTGGGCCGCGCCGCTGCGCTGCTGGGCCTGGGCCGGCTGCGTACCTGCCGCCAGCTGGCCTTCCAGCCACCACTGGCCGGCGTCGCCGCTGGCCACCAGGCGCGGCTGGAAGCCGGCGGCCTGCACCGCTGCCACGCGGCGCTCGGCACCTTCGCGGTTGCGGTACTGGCCCAGTGCCACGGCGTTGATGTCCTCGCCCTGGCTGATGATGTAGTAGTCGCTCAGGCCGGCGGCGACGATGCGCTTGACCGTGGCCTGCGCTTCTTCGCGGTTGGCGGCAGCCGGCAGCAGCACGCGGTAGCGGGCACTGCCGCTGGCGGCGGGCTGTTCGCGCAGGCGCACCTGGCTGATGGCATTGCCGGCCTTGCCCTGCGCGGCGATCGCGGCGGCGCGGTCGGCAAACGGGCCCAGTGCGACACAGCGCGGCGGCTCCGGGGCGGCTGGCGGCGTCGCGGGCTTTTCCGCAACCGCTGCGGGCGCGGGCTTGGCGGCTGCAGCAACGGCCACGGGTGCCGGTGCAGGTACGGCCTCGGCCACCTGCGGCTTGGCCAGCTCGGGCTTGGCCGGCACCGCGGGCGCGGGCGTCGCTGCCACGGCGGTCTTCTCGGCCGGTTCGCGCTCCATCAGCGGTGCGGTCGGGGCGGCAGCGGTGGCTTCAGCAGCGGCATTCGCATCAGCCCCACCGGGCACCCAGCGCAGCTCGGCCACGCCGGCCGGTTGTGGCGGCGGCGCGGGCGCTTGCGGTGGATCGCGCAGCAGCCACCAGCAGGCGACGCCAAGATTGAGGATGGCCAGTACGACGATCAGGGCACGGGTCAGCATGCGCGGATACTAGCCTGCGGGCTGGTGCACCGCCCAGCGGGCGAGACCATCCAGCACCAGCGACGGGTGGTAGTCGGCGCCGGGCAGCAGCGGCATCAGCGCTGGTGCGCCACCGCCATGCACCAGCAGCGACGGAGCCACGCCCAGCAGCGCGTTCGCCTGCTGTGCGCTGCGTTCGATCAGCGCCACGGCCGCACCATCGCAGCCGGAGGCCAGCGCGTCGGCGGTGTCGTTGGCGAATTCGCTGTAGTCACCGCCCGTGGCCGGCAGCTGCACGGCACGGGCGTGCAATGCTTCGCGCATGGTGGTGGGCGATGCGGAAATGCGGCCACCGTGGTGTTGGCCGTCGGCGTCGAGCAGATCGATCGTCAACGCAGTGCCCACGCCGACAACCAGCACCGGACGCTGCGCCTTGGCCGCAGCCAGCAGCGCCAGGAAGCGATCAACACCGAACTTTTCGGGCTTGGCATAGGCAATGCGCACGCCGGCACATTCGGCGTTGGTGCGCACCACATGCACATGCTCGAAGCGGCGCTGCAGCTGGTCCAGCATGGCGCTGGTCAGCGACGGTGCGGCCACGCTGGCGACGAACGCGGTGCTGCCACTGGGCAGGCTGTGCGGCGGCTGCCCGGCCATGCCTTCGGCGCCATGCGCCCAGGCCTGCACGTCGCCGGCACGGTCACCCTGCAACGGCGCGAATTTGAAGCGCGAGTTGCCGAGATCGAACAACCAATCGCTCATGCTGCCCTCACGCTGACTTCGCCGGCATGCAGCAGGCGCTCCTGGCCATCGATGCGCACACGCAGTGCGCCGTCGGCGGCCAGGCCGAGTGCGGTGCCGTGCTGCCACTGCCCCTCCAGCTCCACCCGCACTTCGCGGCCGGCCAGCATGTCGAACGCGGCGTAGCGCGGCAGGAACGGCGCCAGGCCTTCGCGGTCGAATTCTTCCAGTGCCGGCAGCAGGCGCGCGAGTACGGCGGCGACCACGACGTTGCGGTCCACCGGCTTGCCGGCCAGCGTGTCCAGATCCACCCATGGCTGGGTGATCTGCTCGGCGAACGACGGTGGCATGTGCGTGTTGATGCCGATGCCGATCACCGCGCGCGCCGGGCCGGCGTATTCGCCACCGCCCTCGGCCAGCAGGCCGACCAGCTTGCGACGTCCATCGACAATCAGGTCATTCGGCCACTTCAGCTGCGCCTGGGTGTAGCCCAGGTCGTGCAGGGCTTCGGCCACGGCGATCCCGGCCACCAGGCTCAGCCCGGCCAGGCGGCCGAGGCCACCGGAGTACAGGCGCAGCACCGACAGGTAGACGTGCGCCGCCAGCGGCGAGGCCCAGGTGCGGCCGCGGCGGCCGCGGCCACCGGTCTGGCGTTCGGCCAGCAGGACGCTCACCCCGCGCAGGGGCGCGCTGCAACGCAGCAATTCGGCGTTGGTCGAGTCCACCGTCCAGGCCACCTGCAGGTCATGCAGCAGCGCCTGGGCGTCGGCGGGAAGGCCGGCGCGGATCGCGGCCGGATCCAGCAGATCGACCGGCCGGGTCAGGCCATAGCCCTCGCCGGCACGGCCTTCGATGTCTACACCGGCGGCTCTAAGTCCTTGAATACGCTTCCAAATGGCCGCCCGGGTCTGGCCCAGCTCACGGGCCAGGGCGTCGCCGGACAGGCGACCGGCAGCGAGTTTGGCCAGCAATTGGCGATCGTCCACGGCAGCTTCCACAAGGTCAGAACGGAATTATGCGGGAAAGCCATCAGCGACGCCCGCCACGCTGGGTTCTGCCGGGGCTTCCAACGAGGCGTCGGGTTCGGGCTAGAATCGGGAACTCACCTTCCCTTAACGTGGATGTCGTCAATGCGCCGTTATGCCCATTGCCTGATCCTGCTGATGATGCCCTTCGCGGCGTCTGCGACGGCAGCGCTGGACGACAGCCGCGGGGCATGTGTCTCCTCCAACGGTGATGCCGCCTCGCAGCGCGCGCCCACCGCCAGCGCATCGGCAGCAACCACCAAGCAGGCACCGGTGCGGCCAGCGGCCAGCACCACCACCGGCGGCGGTGGCAGCGACGACGACATGCTGCCGCGCATCCGCGCGCCGAAGTGGCACAGCTACCTGCCGGGAATGTTCCGCTGATCAAGTCGTTGCTGCAGTGGCTGCGGCCCGCGCCGCGGCCGATCGACGATGCACTGTGGGATGAGGCCTGCCGCCGCGCGGCCTGGCTGCACGGCCTGGATGACCAGCGCCGCGCACGCCTGCACGTGCTGGCCACGCGCTTCCTGCATGAAAAGACCATTACCCCAATTGGTGAGCTGCAGCTGCAGGCCAGCGATGGCGTGCTGCTGGCTGCGCTGTGCTGCCTGCCGCTGCTGGAATTCGGTGAAGTGGGGCTGGAAGGCTGGTCACAGCTGATCGTCTACCCCGATGCGTTCCGCGTGCACCGCAGCCACATGGATGCGGCTGGCGTGCTGCACGAATGGGACGATGAGTTGATTGGCGAATCGTGGGACAGCGGCCCGTTGATCCTGTCCTGGGCCGATGTGCAGGCCGACCTGGCCGCGCCGCACGAAGGCTACTGCGTGGCGGTGCACGAGATGGTGCACAAGCTGGATGCATTGGATGGTGCGATGGACGGCACGCCGCCGCTGCCGCGCGCATGGCAGCGCGAATGGGCCGGCACGTTCCAGCGCGCCTACGATGGCTTCTGCGCGCAGGTGGACGCGGGCGTGGAAACGCTGATCGACCCCTATGCAGCCGAGGCACCGGAAGAATTCTTCGCGGTGGCCAGCGAGTACCACTTCTCCGCGCCGGATCTGCTGCAGCAGGCACTGCCGGAGGTGGCCGCGCAGCTGCGGCGGTTGTATGGCGAGCCGCCGGCCATCAACGCGCGATAGTGCCGGCCGCTGGCCGGCAACCTGCCAATGCTGCCGAAGATCATGGGGTTGCCGGCCAGCGGCCGGCACTACCGGATTACGCACGCGTTGTGGCGTAAGGCGATGCCCGGCGGACGGGAACGCGCGCGATTACGGCCCCGGCGGCAGGCGCACTTCGAAGCGAGCGCCGCCCAGTTCGCTGGAACGGCCCACGGCCAGTTCACCGCGGTAGTCCTTGATCAGGTCCTGCACGATCGACAGGCCGATGCCATGGCCCTGCACGCGTTCGTCGCCACGCACGCCACGCTGCAGCACCTTGCCGATGTCATCCGGGGCGATGCCCGGGCCATCGTCGTCCACCGCCAGCAGCAGGCCGGCGCGGCGCGCGTTCGGTGCCGGCAGCGGCTGTGCGGTCAGCAGCACGCGACGGTTGGCCCACTTGAAGGCATTCTCCAGCAGGTTGCCGAGCAGCTCCTGCAGATCACCCGGTTCGCCGTGGAAGCGCGCGGCCGGGTCGATGTCGAATTCGCACAGCACGCCCTTCGAGGCGTAGACCTTTTCCAGGCCACGCACGATTTCCTCGGCGTTGGATTCAATCGGCAACGGCGCGGAGAACAGCTTGTGGCCCGACGACGCAGCGCGCGCCAGCTGGTACGAGACCAGGTTGTTCATGCGCTGCAGCTGCACGTCCAGTTCCTCGCGCAGGGCGCCATCGCCGGCGCCGCTGTCCATCTGCGTGCGCAGCACCGCGATGGGCGTCTTCAGGCTGTGCGCCAGGTCGGCCAGGGTGTTGCGCTGGCGCTCCAGGTTCTCGCGCTCGCTTTCAATGAAGGCGTTGATGCTGTCGGTCAGCGGTTCCAGCTCGCGCGGGTGGCGCTCGCTCATGCGCTCGGTCTCGCCGCGCTGCACCTTGGTCAGCTCGGTGATCACGCGGCGCAGCGGGCGCAGGCTCCACTGCAGGATGACGGTCTGCAGCAGCAGCAGGATCAGGCCGATGCCGCCCAGGTAGAACCAGACCCGGCTGCGGAACACGCGCAGCTGCGCACCCAGCGCGCGCGAGTCTTCCATCACGTAGATGGTGTACGGGAATTCGGTGGCGGGGTCGGCATCGGCGTCCCACACCAGGCCCAGGCCATAGCGGTACACCGAGCCCTGGCTGCCGTCGATCTGGATCATCGGCAGCGGGCCTTCAAACACTTCCTGGCGCGGCGCCAGCAGGCCGCCGCCAACGGTGGGCAGCATCGGGCCTTCGGCGGACATCGAATTGCCCTTGCCGTGCGGCATCACCACCTGCAGGTACAGGCCACTGCCGGGCACATCGAAGCGCGAATCCGGCGGCTGCTCGCGGATGTACAGCGAGCGGTCGCGGGTGAAGTCGATGCCGGCCGCATAGGCGGTGGCGTAGTTCTTCAGGCGCTCACGCAGGTTCGCCTTCGCCGTATCGGCGAAGGCGGCATCGAGCGCGTAACCGGCCAGCGCCAGGAACGCGACCAGGCCCACGGACGCGGCGAACATCTGGCGCGCCTGCAGTGAGCGCGGCCGCCAGCGTCGGAAGAACCACAGACGGCCGGACATCGTGCTATCGCCAGGGTAAGCCGGCTCAGCCCTCGTTGCGCGGAATCGCGAAACGGTAGCCGCGACCGCGCACGGTCTCGATCGGCTTCAGTTCGCCATCCGGGTCCAGCTTCTTGCGCAGGCGGCCGATGAAGACCTCCAGCACGTTCGAGTCGCGGTCGAAGTCCTGCTGGTAGATGTGCTCGGTGAGGTCGGCCTTGGAGACCAGTTCACCGGCATGCATCATCAGGTACTCCAGCACCTTGTACTCGTAGCTGGTGAGGTCGACATTGCTGCCGGCCACGCTGACGGTCTGCGCGGCGAGGTCCAGGGCGACCGGGCCGCATTCCAGGGTCGGCTTGCTCCAGCCGGCGGCGCGGCGCAGCAGCGCGTTGACGCGGGCCAGCAGCTCTTCCACATGGAACGGCTTGACCAGGTAATCGTCGGCGCCCTGCTTCAGGCCCTCGACCTTGTCCTGCCAGCTCGAACGCGCGGTCAGGATCAGCACCGGGAACTTCTTGCCTTCATCACGCAGGGCCTTGATCAGCTCCATGCCCGACATCTTGGGCAGGCCGAGGTCGATGATGCCGACATCGAACGGAACTTCACGGCCCATGTAGAGGCCTTCCTCGCCGTCCTGCGCCGCATCGACGGCAAAGCCTTCGCGCTTGAGCCGGGCTGCCAGGGTCTCACGCAGCGGGGCTTCGTCTTCGACCAGAAGGATACGCATGAACTCTCCCTAGTGTCCTGGGTGTGGCCCGGAGGCCTGTGGGGTACGGGTTGATAGCGACAACTATCCCTGTTCAGGGGTTATCGCCGCGTAGTGATGACATATCCGACCGCGGGGTGCGCGGCTGTGAACGCGACGGGGCGGGGTCGTCCATGTAGCGGACCCGGCCCCGATCGTCCATGTACTTCACCCGGTTGATGTCACGACCATCGAACGGCACGCGCTCGGCGCCGAGGATATGGCCGCCGGTGGTGCGCTGCACGCGGCGCACGGCATCGGACAGCGAACGCTCGTCGCCACGGTTGCCGCGCTCGCCCCGCTCCATCATCTCCGCCCGCCCCTGATCTCCGCGCGGCGGCTGCTGCGCCAGCGCCGAAGACAGCGGCACAGCCGACAGCACCACGCAGGTGGCCAGGGCAATGCGGCGATGGAAGGGAGCGGAAGACATCGATGCGATCCTAGCCGAGCTGGGCGATTCGTTCAAAAGTCGTAAATCCGGGAACCGGGTTCGGGACCCGGCGCTTTACAATTCCTTTGCAAATTCTTGGTTTGGAGCAGTGAATCCGGTCTGAACTTTTCTGGTCCTGCGCCCGCGTCGTTCAGCTAAGTGAACATTCGGGACGAATCGCCGCCCGTTGTCAAGTCAGGAATGTGACTGCGGTCACGCTGCGGCGCGATCAGCTTCGCGTTCGGTGACCGCCAGGGCCTGTTCGATCAGGCTCCAGCCGGCGCCCGGGCGGTGCGCGCCCTCGCTCAGCACCTGGCGGAATGCGCGACCACCGGGCTGGCCGTGGAACAGGCCGAGCAGGTGGCGGGTGATGTGCTTCAGCGCCAGGCCTTCGCTCAGGCACGCTTCCACATAGGGGCGCAGCGCGCGCAGCAGATCACCGCGGGTCTGCAGCGGGGCGCCGGTGTGCAGCGTCTCCAACTGATGCAGCAGATAGGGGTCGTGGTAGGCCGCACGGCCCAGCATCACGCCATCGACGTGCGCGGCCTGGGCCTGCACCGCCTCGATGCTGGCCAGGCCGCCATTGATCACCACCGGCAGCGCCGGGCGCTCCTGCTTCAGGCGATAGGCCCAGTCGTACTTCAGCGGCGGAACCTCGCGGTTCTCCTTCGGCGACAGACCCTTCAACCACGCGTTGCGCGCATGCACCACTACCATCGCCGCACCGGCGGCAACCTGGCGATCGACGAAGTTGGCAAACACGTCGTAGTCGTTGTCTTCGTCCACGCCCAGGCGGCACTTCACCGTCACCGGGATCTGGACCGCATCGACCATGGCCGCCACGCACTCGGCCACCAGCACCGGCTCGCGCATCAGGCAGGCGCCAAAACGCCCGGCCTGCACGCGATCGGACGGGCAACCGCAGTTGAGGTTGACCTCGTCATAGCCCCACTCGGCAGCGATGCGTGCGGCCTGCGCCAGCAGCGCCGGATCGCTGCCGCCCAGCTGCAGCGCCAGCGGCTGTTCGCTGGCATCGAAGCCGAGCAGGCGCTCACGGTCGCCGTGGATGACCGCGTTGGCATGCACCATCTCGGTGTACAGCCGCGCGCCCGGCGCCAGCACGCGATGGAACACGCGGCAATGGCGGTCGGTCCAGTCCATCATCGGGGCAACGGACAGGCGCAGGGAATCGGCGTAACGGGCGGTGGCGGACGTCATCGGAGTGTTGATCGTGGAGACTGGCATTGCCAGTGAGATCAATAGTTTACACCGGGTGGATGAATGGCGCCGGGGCGTCAGGCGGTGTGCGAAGCGCCGATGCCCCATTCCCGATGTGGCACACGCCCGTCACGCCATTAAATGCGAATGAGAAGTGATATCATTTTGGTGCCGCATAGCGATGTGCGCCATGGATGTCCCAAGCAAACGGAACATGTAATGCAGCAACGCACCTATATCGAACTGGTCCTGGAGCTGTTCGCCTTCATCAGCCTGTGCATGGCGATGACGACCTCCGGCACCCCGGTACTGGTTTTTGGTCTCACGACCATCCTGCTCACGGTATGGATACCCTTCCAACGGCGCGAGATTCATCGCTTCACCCGCGCCGTGTCGATTGCGCTGGTCATTGCGGCAGTAGCCAGGATGGTCATTCATTTCCTACCCAATCCATCCATCTAGGAATCAAATTCGATGAGGCTGTCCGATACGCCACTACGGTGGCGTTGCTGCTCTGTGCGCAGGGAGCGCACGCGCAGTTGAATATTCCGTGCGAAGGGTGTTCATACGCTCAGATGCAGGCAGCCGCGCTGTCGAGCAGTTGAATGCCTCCTTGCGCGCCAGCGGGTATGCGGCGAACACGACGTTCGTCAATTCGGTCAGGGGAAAGAACATCTCGCTGACTGCGGGCCGCCCGGCGCCCCCCCTGAACGTCGCCGATGGTTCCAGGATCAAGGCCTCCTACGACATCGAGATGAAAAGCTGGGCGCCTATTCCCGGCACCGGCCGCGACATTCACGGCAACCCGGTTCCAGAGACCAAAGCAGACGTTGCCAAGGACGGCAAGCCGGTGGTGTACGAGTTCCCCGGTGGCATCACCAGTGACGCCTACATGGACTTCAATCGCTACCTCTTCGATCTGGGCGTGCGCCCCAACATCGGGCCGGGCGACAACCAGATGATCTGCACCGGCGAAGTGATGGACACCGATATGCGGGTGGAAGTCAGGTGCATGGGCCGCAGGCACTGATGCAACAACGCCGGTGCTCCCTGCCGAAGCGCTTATGGACCCATGTTCCAGCGCAGATGGCGGCGATTGATGAGTGCGGACTCAGTGTCCGCCGCCGCGCCCACCCACCTGCTCGATCAGCGTCCGGCTGGCGGCATTGAGCCCCACCACCGTTACCTCGGCGCCATGCGCGGCCAGTTTTTCCTGCGCACGCTCCAGCGCGGCCACGGCGGTCAGATCCCATAGATGGGCATCGCGCAGATCAATCTGCACCTTCGGTGCCACGTGCTGGTAGTCGAAGGCCGCACCCAGTTGTCCCGCCGAGGCAAAGAACACCTGTCCCCGCACGCGGTAGACCTGTGTATCACCCTCATCCTCGCGCTGCACGTCCAGCATGCGGCCGACCTTGCGGGCGAAGAACAGGGCCGACAGCAGCACACCGCTGAGCACGCCCTTGGCCAGGTCGTGGGTGGCCACAGTCACTACAACGGTCAGCAGCATGACGGCCGACGAGCTGCGCGGATGGGTGCGCAGGTCGCGCAGCGAGCGCCAGCTGAAGGTGCCGATGCTGACCATGATCATCACCGCCACCAGTGCAGCCATCGGGATCTGCCGCACCAGGTCACTGCCGTACACCACCAGCACCAGCAGGAGCACGCCGGCCACCAGGCAGGACAGGCGGCCGCGGCCACCGGAGGTCACGTTGATCACCGACTGGCCGATCATCGCGCAGCCCGCCATGCCGCCGAGGAAGCCGGTGACCGTATTCGCCACGCCCTGGCCGACGCATTCGCGGTTGCGCTCGCTGGGCGTCTCGGTGATGTCCTCGACGATCTGCAGGGTCATCATCGATTCGAGCAGGCCGACCACCGCCAGCGTGGCCGACACCGGCAGCAGGATGCGCAGGGTGTCCCAGGTGAGCGGCACATCAGGAATGAGGAAGTGCGGCAGGCTGTCGGGCAGCTGGCCCATGTCGCCGACGCTGCGCACGTCGATGCCGAAGCCGATCACCACGGCGGTGAGCACCACGATCGCGACCAGCGGTGAGGGTACGGCGCGGGTGAAGCGCGGTAGCAGATAGATGATCGCCAGCGCGGCAGCGCACAGCACATACACCGTGGGACCTCGGCCGATCAGCTCGGGCATCTGCGCCAGGAAGATCAGGATCGCCAAGGCGTTGACGAAGCCGGTGATGACCGAGCGCGAAACGAAGCGCATCAGCGAGCCGAGCTTGAACATGCCAGCCAGCACCTGCAGCAGGCCAGCCAGGATGCTGGCCGCGAACAGGTACTGCAGGCCGTGGTCCTTGACCAGATCGACCATCACCAGTGCCATTGCGCCGGTGGCGGCGGAGATCATGCCGGGGCGGCCACCCGCGATGGCGGTGATCACCGCAATGGAGAACGCGGCATACAGGCCGACCTTGGGGTCGACGCCTGCGATGAGCGAGAAGGCGATGGCCTCGGGAATCAGGGCCAGGGCAACGACCATGCCGGACAGCAGGTCGCCACGGATGTTGCCGAGCCATTGCAGGCGCAGGGGATAGGACGTTTGCATGGGAATACTCCGCGCGCATGCGGGCGTAGCCGCATGGCGCTGCAGTGGAAAGACACGGGTTCCTGAGCCGGGCGGGCCGACTGCCGATGTGCGGCAAGGGTCAGGGTGGCGTGATCACTGCAGGCGGGTATGGGTACGTGGGAAGGGCGCAGTCTACGGGAAGCAGCGCGGCGGCTCAAATGGCCGCCGCGCAGGTGCTTCCGAGCCGAAGCGTTGGCCGGGCTAGTAGCCGGTTACGTCAAGCACCGCGATGGCTGCATTGTTCGCGGTATAGGTGTAACTGGTCGGTAGAGGCTGTCCGTAGTAGGGACCGTAGGTACGACGAACCGTGGGCGTCATGCCGAAGGTGATCGTGCCACCGTTCACCGCCCCTCCAGATACACTTACGTCCTCGTACTGCAGATACTCCTGTGGATCGCCCCATCGCCGGAACGTGTTCGCTGAATCGAATGCATCAACCAGAGGCATCACTGCCCACGCACGCCCTGGATCAAATTGAGCACTGCCCTGCCAGCCAGGCCGTGTTGATGCAGAACGAAGGCCGGACACCCGCGCAGCCTTCCTGCCTGCATCGAACATGAGTCGGCCAGCACCATCGCGGATGATCAGCCCAAAGTTGCTCGGCGGTTCCTGTGGGGGCGCATATACATACCACTGCACCACTGCGCCAGGCGGACCGAACAGGTAAAACCCTTTCGCGTATCCGTCGATCTGGTTGTAGTACTGGCTTCCAACCACCGAAGTCGAACGCACAGCCACGGTGCCAGCATGGTTGCCGATGTACCTGCTCCCCTCGCCATCCAGGGTGGTGGTGCCTTGAGCCAGCATCGCAAGTGTCGGAAAGGCATCGTCGATCAGCACGGTGCCCCAGTCATTGATGATCTTGATTCCTGCAGTCATGTCAGCGCGCCCATATTTCGACAATGCCGGGACTGCGATCCTTGGCGGGAACCTTGACGTGGCGCCAGCTGATGGTGCCGGAGACCACATCAATGGAGAAGTCCGGGGCATACCTGCCACGTGCGACCGCCGTAAGATCGGTATCTTCCGGTTGCCGGGAGAACGGTGCGCTGCCGTCGACCGTGCTGTACTGGATACTTGCCAGCACGCGGAACAGCCGGCCCTGAGGGTCATAGCCCAAACTACCATCAGCGTTGAATACTTGGATTCCCACTGGCATCACCACACCCCCATCTGCACGCGCAGAGTTCCTGCTGCATCAAATACTTGAATCACGTTGTTGACGATGGTCAGGTATCCACCGTTGTCCGGTCCGGTCATGGTCATTGCGCCGCTCTTGTCCAATCGCCAGCGTGGCTGTCCTCTCGCACCCAGCGCATTGGATTGGATGAAATCGCCAATCATTGCGTTCTGGATCCTGCCGTTTCCGATCAATGCCTGACTGATGAAGGTCTGACCGTTCTCCACCACGAAAGGCGTAGTGATCTGTCCGTTTCTTTCGTTGATCAGAGCGAAGCGATCGGCCTGCATCAGGATCTGGCTCTGGTAGCTGCCGTCAGGCTGCTGCTCGACACCCAGCCCCATGCCGGCCATATAGATCTGCCCAGCGCTGGTGATCTGGGCCTTGACCGTATAGGTCGCGCTGACCTTGCCATCCAGGTTGACCACCGCTTGCGAGACCTGCTGGACCGCCGCGCTGACGCCTTCGAT
Organism: Stenotrophomonas maltophilia; assembly: GCF_013464485.1. Taxonomy (GTDB): domain Bacteria; phylum Pseudomonadota; class Gammaproteobacteria; order Xanthomonadales; family Xanthomonadaceae; genus Stenotrophomonas; species Stenotrophomonas maltophilia_AW. Next base: position 18,058 of record NZ_RAUX01000034.1, on the reverse strand, counting down.
CTTGCCCGGAACACCCTCGATGGATGCTTCGACCGTATCCACACGCCTGGCCAGTGCCGCGTCTTTCTCGGCCATCACGCTGTAGACGGTGATGGCGCCGGCACTGACATCGTTCTCGCCGACGTTGTAGTCCTCTTCACCGGCGGTGTGATCGCTGACCTGGGCGAACAGGCCATCGACCTTCTGCCCCTGCGCGGCTACCTTGCCATCAACGTCAGTGACGTCCAGTTCAAGCTGATCGACACGGCCGACGATGGCACCCGCCTCGGCGATGGCATCGCCGATGTTCTTCCAGTGGCTGCCTGGCGGCGTTTCATTGCCTGCGGCAGTGCCCTGCCAGCTCCAGATCCGACCATCATGGATGACGGTCTGGCCGGGGGTGTAGATTGCCTCGGCATCCCAGACCAGCGGCAGCACCTCGGTGACGCGCTCGATCTTGCCCCTAAGTTGCTGGCCCAACGCGCTCTCGTTGATGCGGCCGGCAAAGTAGGCGTCGTAGTCGCCCGGGTTGCTGCTCGATTCCCCCATCACCCCGGCTTGCGCCGGGTACCACGGGCCGATGTTTCCACTCCGGTCGACCAGCCGGCCCCAGAACCAGAAGCGCGCGCCAGCGGCCAGACCGTTCATCTGATGCTGGGCCTGCGGATAGGCGAAGTCGCCCAGCTTGATCGCGCTCTCGCGGTTGGGGCCGGCGCTGTACCAGAGCTCGGTCCGTTCGGTATCGGTTGCACCTTCGGGGAAACCCCAGGACAGTGCGATTCCAAAGGGGCGAGCGATGCTGGTCAACGATGCCAGCGCAGGAGGCGGCGTCGTCTTCCCTTCAATGCTGGTGAGAGCACTGAGCGTCGGCTGCGACACCGCGCCCAGCGCATTGACCGCACGTACGCGTGCCAGATACTCGCCCGCGTAGACGCCCCGCACTTCCAGGCTCTGCGTCCCGACGCGACCGGCGCGGACCCAGTTGAGATCACCACGGCGCCATTCCACGTCGTAGCCGATCGCCTTGTCCGCCGCATCCCACTCGATGGTGAGCACGGAGGTGGCGATGCCCTGGTCCACGACCACATGCGAGGCCATCCGCACGTTCGCAGGTGGTGGCTGCACGCTGGGCGGAATGATGCTGATCGGCGGCTGCTCCAGGCGCGTGCCATCGTCGATGGCGGCGTACTTGCCCGGAACATGCTTGAGTGCCGTGATCTGGTAGGTCAACTCTTCGCCTTCGCTGATCGACAGCACGCGATAGTGCTGCAGGGCCAGCTCCGGCGATTCCAGCGCCCAGACCGACTGCGCCACCGGTACTGCCGACCACGGCGCGGTGACGGTCACCGTCTCGCCGTCCACCGACTGCACCGTGCGTGCTTCGGTCTGCCCGCTGGGCAGGGTGGCGCGCAGGGTATCGCCGGCAGCGACCTGCTCCGGCACGCGATCCAGCACCAGGCTGCGCGTACCCGCACTACGGATGCGACCCGCATTGCGGCGGCCAGCGCGGTTCGGGTCGGCCACCTGGATCACGTCGCCAGGCATGCAGCCCAGCGCGTCCAGGCCCACCGAGAAGCTGATGGTCTCGGTTTCCAGCATCTCGGTATGCAGGATGTGGTTGCCCACGCGCTGCGCCTGCGAACGCGAATGGCAACCCACCGCCGTCACTTCGGTCTGGTTGATACCGTAGCGGGCCACGCCGGGCAGGTGTTGTACCACCTCGACCTTCTGCCGGCCGAAGTCATCCGGATCGATCCACGACACCAGCGCCACCGTGTGCCTCGCGGTGCGGCTGCTGCCGGCATAGTGGAAGCGCCCTTCGATGACGTTGGCCTGGCTATAGGTCAGCACCGGGTCCTTGGGCATGTCGGCCGAGGCCATCACCTGCCCCGCCGCATAGAAGCTGATGCCGCGGAACATGGTGGCGATGTCCTGCAGCACGCGATAGGCCTCGGCGCGGGTCTGCAGGTACAGGCTGCAGGTGAAGCGCGGTTCCTTGCCGCCCTGACCATCGCTGACGAGTTCATCGCAGTAACGCGCGATCTGGTACAGCCGCCACTTGTCCACCCAGTCCAGCGGAACACGATGGCCCAGGCCGAAGCGATCGTTGGTGACGATGTCGAAGAACACCCAGGCCGGATTGTTCGTCCACCCGCTCTTGAAGGTGCCGTCCCACACGCCGCTGTAGAGACGGCTGAGCGGATCGTAGTTGGAGGGGATGCGCACGATGCGTCCCCACAGCTGGTAGGATCGGGTGGGAATGTTCTGGAACTGGCTGGCATCGACCTGCACCGCCGCCAGCGCGCAGTTCGGATAGCGCAGCTTGGCATCGATGATCTCGGTCATCGACAGCACGTTGATGGTATCGGCGATGGTGCTGCTGTTGGCGTTGGCGGTCAGACGGCGGATGCGCACCTGCCACTGGTTGCCGGCAGGCAGATCGATGCGGCGGCTGCGCTCGTACTGGGTGGTGGTCTTGCCACTGAAGGCATCGGTCAGCACCGTGCTGAACGGGCCGCCGTCGGTGGACAGATCCACCGCATACATGATCCGGTAGCCTTCAGTGTCACCGTTCTCGGTGTTGGTCTTCTGCAGCGCGGGCACCGCGAAGCGGATGCGTACCGCCGACAGGTCGGCACCCGATACGGTGCGCACCACCGGCGCATCGCTGCGCAGCTCGACATTGACGCCGACTTCGTTCTCGATGGAGGGGAAGCCGCTGATGTGCTCCTGGTCCTGGGTGCCGGAACGCGTCTGCACGTCCACGCCTGAGAAGTTCAGCGTGCCGTCCGGATTCTCGATAGGCACCTGGTCCAGGTAGATCGACTGCTTGCCGGCAACCAGGCCACGGATCTCGCCTTCGCTGGCGAGGTCGATGATGCGGGCCACCGCCATCGAGTGCAGGCTGTCGGCGGTTTCCACCGGGGTTCGAGCGTTGCTCGCGCCTTTCTTGGCACCCACCAGTACTGGCGGGGCTGCACCGTGCGTGCGCGGCGTGGGATGAGTAGTCTGATTCAAAACTGGTCCTCCGCCAGAATGCCGCCGCTGATCACGGCCGAGCCGATGAACATGCCCTTGCTGTCATGGCCGCCATAGGCGACCGGTACGGGGTTGCCTTGCGCCTGCGTGTTGACGGTGCCGTTCATGCTGTAGCTGGGAGCGTTCTCGGGTGTGTCTTTGGCGCCCAGGCCTTTTGGCTGGGGGGAGAGCATCTGGGTGATCCCGCCGACCACCATGCTGACGCCGGTTGATACCAGTGCAGCTCCGCCAGCCCAAGATGTGTAGCTCCCCACAACGATCAGCACGATGCCAATGATGGTTTGCAGTACGCCGCCCCGCTTGCTCCCCACCATCACCGGCGCAATACGGATGTCATCCTGTCCCGGCGGGTCGTGTAGCTGATCCCTGGACAGGTTCTGCCGGCCGTTGAACACCGCAAATTCCATGCCCTTGGCCTTTGCGCCCATCAGGTACTGCTGGAAGCCAGGCAGCATCGTGCACAGCGCATGCACGGCCTCGGCCGGGCTGTTCACCGCCAGCCGGAACCTGCGCCCAAAGCGGGCGCCGAGCTTGCCGTACAGGCGGATGGTACGAAGACGGTCAGTCATGGTGCACCTCGCGATGGCGGACAATGCAACGGGTGCGCTCGGCCCACATGCCGCCGTAGGGCACGGTCTCAGACAGGCGGCCATGCAGGTGATGCAGCATCTGCCCGTCGCCGAGATAGACGCCTGCGTGGTTGGTGACCGGCGAGCGGATCTGCATCAGGATCATGTCGCCGCGCTGCGGTTCACCCTCGATCAGGTCGAAGCCCTCCGCGTGCAGCCGTTCAAGGCTGTACAGGTCCTGGCCGTGACTCCACCAGTCGTCTTCTCGCGCGTACTCGTTGAGCTGGATGCCCAGTTCGCGTGCGTGGAAATCGCGGACCAGGCTGTAGCAGTCAAGTACGCCGTGGGCGAACTGGCGGCCAACCAGCGGTGCCGCGTAGCCAGAGGGATGCAGCGTCTGCAGATCACCGCACAGCGGCGCCTCGCCGGCGACCTGGCCGACGCTGACGATGTGCCAGGTCAGCCCGCTGCGCTCGCACATGACCCGGTCGGCATCTGAAGGCGTTGCGGCAGCATCGGGGTGGCTGTGCACCACGGCCAGCACCTCGCCCGTGTCCTCGGCCACGGCATAGTCCTCAGCCGGCAGGCGGAAATGCTCGCTGGGCGTGGCGGCCATATTGCGGCAGGGAAGATAGCGTTCGTGGCCTTCAACGGCCACGATCAGCCCGCAGCATTCGCGCGGGTACTCGGCCACGGCGTGCGCCTGGATGGCCTGCAGGGTTGTCGGTTGCATGTTTCACCCATGAAAAAGGCCCGCGCGGGCGGGCCTGGGAAGTGGAATCGGGAAGGGGCCGATCAGGAGCGCAGCAGGCCCGCGGCGGGGAAGCCGCCATAGGGCAACGGCTTGTCCTGGCCGAAGCGCAGCTTGCAGCTGCGCACCCGGCCCCCGCATTGATCACGTGCCGGGTCGTCAGTGGCGACGTCATCGCTGTCGGCCACCGCTGGGCCGTTGTAGCCGCAGTACGCGCCACGATAGCCGCCACGTACCAGCCAGCCACACATGCCGGCGATGATCTGCCTGCCCGGCAACTGCTGGCCATTGAGATCAATCGCGGTGGTCAGCTCGAACTCGACCATCTGCTTGTCCTCGCCGATCTTGCGTTCAATGAACCAGACTTCGTCGGGGAAATGCTCGGCGGGGTCCGCGCGGGGATTGCCGTCCTCGAAGTTGGCGGCATCCAGATACTTGGCAAGCGTCTGCCGGCGGATGATGCGGGCACCGACCAGGTCATCGAACAGCAGGCACATGGCGGTGATGCGGCCATCGATGTTGCTCACGCGCAGCCGTGGATTCGGCGGCTGGTCGCTGCTGCGCTCGAAGCCGCTGGCCTCGATCGGCCAGGGGCCATACTCCTGGCCCTGCCACCAGATGACACCACTCTGCAGGTGTGCGTGGAAGAACAGTTTGTCGGCGCCAAAACTGCTGGCATCCAGTTCATAGACGGTGATGCGGCCACCCGGCTCAAGCTGCTGGGCATCGGCGGTGATCATGGGGTGTGCTCCAGTTTGGACCAATCGAATGTATGGGGCTCGGGAAGTACTGCGCGAACCTCCCCCCAGGTGGCCATGTCTGCTGGCCAATCCGCGGCGAAATCATCCAGCGCGACGCTGACGGCATCGCGCCAGGCGATCATGGCGCGAGCGTTCTGTGCATAACGTGGGACCGCACTGCTGATGTAGCTGCAACAGCTCTCGACGCTGTCATGACCGAGGCGGCGTGCATGGGCCGTCATCCACTCACGTGCAAGGGAACGCAGCAGCTGATGGCGTTCTTCCGAGGCCAGTTCCTGAAGGGATTCGACGGGCAGCGCCGTGTTTCCCGATGCCACCCACGCCTCGTAGTTGAACCACGTGCGGTGCCCCTTCGGTATGAAGGTGGATGACGCGGTACATCTGACGATATCGGGGTTACGTGTCAGCTGATACATCTCAGATCTCCGCATCCGATGTCCAATGCCACCACATTCCCCAGGCGCCGCCGGTGTTGCTGCCGTAGAGCGAGAATCCCGACTGTGAGGCGTCCTCGACGATGCCATTGATGTCGACGTTGTTGTTCTGGGTGATCTTCCCCGCCGCCCCGGATTCGGACGAGTAGAGCGTCACTGCCGCCGAGGTACGCTTGGGAACGCGGTACTGCTGGTAGAAGAAGTTCAGCGCGTTCACAGCAGTGGATTGCGCCGCACAACTCCGCCCTTGACGGGTAACCGTCCCTGGGGAGACCGATGCGGGATAGCTCTTCTCAAAGTAGCGTTGGCAGAGCGCCAGCTCGATCGTGTCCGGGCGCGCCTCGTACCCAGTTGGCACGCCCCCCCGTTCCAGCTGCATGCAGGTGAGGGAGAACGATCCTGATTGCGCGACAAGTTGCGTGCTGTACGCCGCCGGCGTGCAGAAGTCCACGATGACGTGGAGCTTGCTGTTCGGCCCGACCACTTTCCCCTCGATGCTGGGCAGGTCAGCGGTGAACTGGCGCAACGACGAGGCCGTTCCAATCTCCTGGGCCCCTGCATAGATCGTCACATCCGGAGACCCACCGGTTCCAAATGACTGGATGAAGCGCACACCGATCTTCCTTCCGGGTGATGCGGCCCATGCCTGCATGCTCAACGTGACCGTTGATCCAGAAAGCGTCTGCACGCCCTCCACGGGCTGTGTGCAGAAGGCTTCGGTGGCAGCCGTCACTCCGGATACATCGCAGTTCATGTAGCTGGCCACGCCGAATGCCGGGGTGGCGAATGCCTGCCGGCTTACTTTGACCTGACCCGCCCCCGTACACACGATCTGATATCTGTCTGGCACATAGACTGCAAGCGGAGCAGTTACGGTTCGGCTCGCGCCTCGTTGCCAGAATCTGAAGTCGCCATTGATCAGGGCGTTGCGTCCGGCCATCCTGCCGCCGAGTCCAGCAAGCATGGATTCGACATGACCCAATCCGTCATAGACCTCTGCAAAGTTCGCATTGATCTTGGTGAATGCCGGGCGCTGCGTTTCACCCCGCTTGCCGTTCGCTTGAACGGTATCGAGGTCGATGATTTTCATTGCCATTCTTGTTCCCTTGGCTGCAGACACCTGCGCCGATCCCGCGCTTGGCGCCACTCGCCGATATGAAGTTGTCCGTGAATCAGATTCCGACGTAGAGCCAGGTTCTGATGTACTCGGCCCTGCGACCGATGCAGGCCGCTATGCCCGGAGCGCTGCCTGCGGCGATGTTGCTCCCGGCGTCGGATAAGAGATGCCCGGTGCCATGCAGCAGGATGACGTGGTGTCCTTGGCGCAATGAAGCATTGGTTGTGAAGCAGGCCACGCGTGGCATTACGTCTGTAGCGGTTGTCATGGTTCAGAGCTCCGCATCGGCCTGCACCAGCACCTGCGACGTGGTCGACCACACCACCACCGCACCCGAGAGCTGCATGTTGTTCGGCATCGAGGCGATGACCGCCGCGTCGACGGTGGACTGCCAGCTGGGTGCTCCACCGTCGAAGTTGATCAGGTTGCCGGCATTGCCGAAGCCCACCAGGTTCAGCGCGACGGATGGCGAGGAGATTCTGGGTGCGACCCGCTTGCGCACCTTGAACGGAATGCACGCACGCGTGTCGCCGTTGGCGGTGTAGGTGATGCCGATGATCCGGTTCACATCCACCGTCTCGTAGTAGCGCTGGCACAGCAGCAGCTCCAGTGCTTCGGGCCGGCGATCGAAGTCGGTCGCGGCGTCGCCGTCCTCGATCTGCACTTCGGCCAGCTGCACGCTGCCACTCTTCTGCCCAGCGGCGAACGCGCGCCGGCCGAAATCAGCACCTGCGTCCAGCCAGAAGCTCAGTTGCAGGTAGCTGTCCGGACCCAGCATCTTGCCGGCAAGACCGGGGACATCCACGGTGACCTGGTGCCATCGCCATAGGGTATCGAGCACGGCCGAGGCGCCGATGCTGTCGCGCGCCGTGGACCCACCCGTTCCGTAGGACTGCTGCAGTTCCACACCGATGCGGAAGTCGTCCACCGAGGACCGCGCCTTGAAGCTGATGGTAACGGTGCGCCCGGCCAGGGTCCGGACGTCTTCGATGCGTTGTTGGACCAGCGCCATGTTGCCGGCAGCGGGCGCGCTCTCGACGTCCAGTCGAAGCAGGTAGCGCGATCCAGCCAGCAGTCGCCCTCCCTGGCCGCCACCTGCGGGTATGTCCTCGCGTGTGGCAGCCACCTTGGTGCCAGTGGCATTGACCAGCCAGCGATCGCCGATGTAGCGCGGGCCCGTCCCGGATGACAGCGACGTACCACGCTGCCAGACCTGGAACCCGCCATTGATGAGCCGGTTTCTTCCGCCCACGCGGCCCTCCAGGTGCATGAGCGCCGATTGCGCGTCGTCGAGGCCCGTATAGATCTCGGCGAAGTTGTCGTTGATCTTGGTGAATGCCGGTCGCTGGGTTTCGCCGCGCTTGCCGTTGGGCTGGACGGTGTCCAGGTCGATTATCTTTCTGGTCATTGGGATTCCCTTGCTGGAGCGGCAGAGCTTGAATCCATGCTGCAATTCTGCAGACACGTGACACGCTGGCCGAGAGTGACGTGGCACACCGGATGACGCTCAGTAGATCTCTGCATCCGCCGTCCAGTGGAACCAGCCACCCCAGCGTCCCGGTGCGTTGCCCCAGGAAACCTCGAAGACATTCGTCGCGATCGTGGGCACCGATGCGGGAGTCCGGCTGCTGTCATCCTGGTTGACGTATCCAGGTTCGACCACATTGTTGTTGGGCCTGATGACAATCGCCGGTGTCGCCCGCTTTCGCGTCTTGAATGGCACCGACATGTAGCTGGTTGCGCCGCTCGCGGCCGAGTTGCCCCAGCTGTAGCGACCGCTGTTGGTCGGAGTTCCCGGAACGACGTCATTGTCATAGGACTTCTCGTAGTAGCGCTGGCACAACTGCAGCTCGTGGGCCAGCGGACGCAGGTCGAATGCCGTTGCGCGGTTGCCGCGCTCCAGCTGCAGCATCGCGATGCCGAACTCTCCGTTCTGGCCGGAGATGACGCCGCCATAGGCATCTGCGCACAGATCCACCACCAGCCACAGAAAATCGCTGTCGGCGTTGCTGCCCAGCGTCTTTCCCTTCACCGATGGCAATCGCGCACTGAGCTGGAAGTAGGTCCAGGATGCGGCGGTGACCGCTACGGTTCCCAACTCCACACTGACTGAGGCGGACGGCGAACCACCGGTGCCAAAATGCTGGATCAGGCGAATACCGATACGTTTCCCCGGCGGGCCGTAGGCGAAGCCGGAAACCGTCACTTCGCCGTCGGACAGCGTCACGACGCTCTCGATCTTCTGTGCGACGTAGGCGCTGCTACCTGCACTGGTCTTTGAGACAATGCTGTTGAGGAAACGCCGCGATTCCGGTGCGGCGCCACCGGCAGGCAGATTGGCCCCGCGGTTTACGGTATGCGTGCAGCCCAGCGCTGCGACGGTCCAACGATCGGCCACATAGATCTCGCCGCCCTGGGTGGTGCCGGTGGTGGCCCGCTGCCAGAAATCGGAGTTGCCGTTGATCAGGCGGTTCCTGCCTGGAATTGCAGTCTGAAGCGCGCGCTCCAGTGAATCCACACGCTGTCCGATCGTGGTCACGCCCTCCAGCGCCCCATAGACCTCGGCGAAGTTGTCGTTGATCTTGGTGAACGCCGGGCGCTGGGTTTCGCCCCGCATGCCGTTCGGTTGAACGGAATCGAGGTCGATGATTCTTCGTGTCATTGCGGTCGTCCTGAAAGTCCTGGGGCGCCATCACAGCTCGGCTTCAGCCCACCAATGCCACCACCCTCCCCAACGGCCCGGATTGTTGGACCAGCTGACTTCATAGTTGCCAGGTGCCGCGTAGTTCACCGTGCACACGACACGCGAGATGTTGTCTTCCGCGATATGTCCATTCTGCTGAACGTTGTCCGCGGAAATGATCATCACGTAGGGATGCGCACGCTTGGGCGTCTGGAATCGAACGCTCTGGTAGTGCGCGATTCCGGGCGAGTTTGCCGAAAATGCCTCGCGCCCCTCATTGGTCTGCGTGTTGGGGGGTACATCGAGGTTGTAGCTCTTCTCGTAGTAGCGCTGACACAGTGCCAGCTCGATGCCTGGCGGTCGCCAGTCAAAGCGGGTCGCTGAGCGTCCGGATTCAACCTGGAACTGGGTGAAGCCGAACGAGCCGTTCTGGGCCACCAGCTCGCCCCCCTGGCCAGTGCCACACATGTCGAACACCACATAGAGATGATCGTTTCCATTGGTACCGATGACCTTGCCGCGCGTGCTTGGCAACGTGACGGTGACGCTCTGGTGCGTGGCCGAAGTACCCAGAGTGAGCACGCCCGCCTCGATCACCACCTCGCGCGCAGGCGAACCACCCGTACCGAAATTCTGGATGACGCGCACGCCCACCTTGCGCTCCGGTGCATCGCTGTTTGCCCACACTGAGATGGTGATGTCGCCGCTCGCGCTGCGTACCCCTTCGATCTTCTGCCCCATCCAGGCACCACTGCTGGCAGTTGCACCGGACACGGTGCATACCAGGATCGACCGCGTATCCTCCGGGTAGCCACTCTGGCCCTCGTAAGCGATGCGCTGTACGTCCTGACTGCAGACCAGGGCCGAGTTCGTGAAGCGGTCGGCAAAGAACGTTTCCGCCCCCAAGGTGCCTGACCCGGTGCCGACACGCCCGGACGTTCGGCGCTGCCAGAACTGCAGGCCACCGTTGATGAGGAGGTTCCTGCCCGGAATGCGCTCGGTGATCGCCTTTCCCACCGTCTCTGGAATCTTCGCCACATCCGCCAACGCATCATAAACTTCCGCGAAGTTCTCGTTGATCTTGGTGAATGCCGGGCGCTGCGTTTCACCTCGTTTTCCGCTTGGCTGAACGGAATCGAGGTCGATGATCTGTCGTGACATTGTTTCTGCTCCCTTATGGTTCAAGAACCATGCCCATGCCTACGCCTGGAAGGTCTGCTCGAACGTGGCGGTGATGGTTGATACCTGGCCGCCGAGATGGCTGTCGGTGTAGGAATCACACATGTACAGTCCCTGCCCCAATGGCCCCTTCCACAGGAAGCTGCGACCGGCATGACCATCCAGGAAGGCCACGATCTCGTTGATCGTGCTGCGGTTGCCGACGAACTGCAGCTGGTAGCTGCGCGAGGTGATATTCAGGCCATCGGCAACGGCCTGCGCATAGCCATCACCGAACTTTGCGCGCTTCACGGCGGCAGTGGTGGTACCGGTGCTCTGGCTGGTTGCCGGCCAGGTGAATGTATCGGTCATTGCATGGCACTCCTGCTGAGCACACCACCTGCCTTCAGGTCACGACTCTGCAGCTCGCGGTACTTGCGTTCCACAAACTGGCCGATCTCGTTGCCGAACTGCTGCAGCATGCTTTCGTTGGTGGTGACTTCCTTGCCACCGTTGTTGTCGATGCGGATGCTCACACCCACGCCACCGCCACCGCCGCCGCCATGTGCAGCCACCCCGAGGCGACCGTCCGGTCCGCGCCGCAGCGGCATGATTGCCTCCGGGCCAGCCTCACCAAACACGCCGGCGCCCTTTGCGAAGGCGAACAGTTGCGGGGTGTTGTAGACACCGCCGGAATAGGCAGAGAGACTGGGCGAGGCATAGACGCCGCCCAGAGCATGAGGCGTCATGTTGCCGCTGCTCAGCCAGCCGGTGTTGTTGCCGAAGCCGGCGGCGAACCCCGTCGAGGGGGCTGCGCTGGCACCCCCACCCATGCTTCCGGCGAAGGCGCCCACCACACTGTTGATGATGCCCATCAGCGCCTGCTGGGCTGCGATTCGAGCCAGGTCTGCGATGATCGAATCGGCCAGGTCGCTGAAGTTCAGCTTGCCAGTAAGAACGAACTTGGTCAGTGCATCTTCAGCGCCCTTGAATGCCTTGCTGAAGAGTTCCTGGGTCATGCCGGCCGTATTGGCGGCGGACTCGTTGTAGTCCTCAAAGGCACTGCGCGCCCCATTGCGCCAGTCGCCCATCTTCTCCATCCGGCGCCCCTGATGGTCCTGCTCATCATTCAAGCGGCGATCGCGGCTCGAGCGCAGCGCATCAGACTGATCGCGGAAACTCTGGCTGTTCTCGGAAACACCGCTGTTGCGCAGTGTCCTCATCGCCTGTTCGTACTCACGCTGGATGGCATTGACGCGGGTGAGCCGTGCAGTGGCTTCCTTACCGTGACCGAACCCCAGGAGTTCCTGCTCATTCGCACTGCGGCGCGCTTCTTCCGCGTCTCCCAGGGATCTGTTGAGCTTCTCGAGTTGGGCGGCAGCTGCAATCTCTTCCTTCTTCTGCGCAAGCGCTTTATCGCTGACCTCGAGGCTGTCACGTGCCGTTTTCAGGCGCATGGCGGCAGCCGTGTCGCCTCTCTCCTCCGCATTCGTCAGCGCAATCGTGGCTTCTTCAAGGAGGCGCGCGCTTGCGGTCTTCTTGTCGATCCCCAACGACTGGATCTCGTTCTGGTCGATCTGCTTCTGGATACGCTCGAACAAGGTAGGTTCGGCCGGCACAGAAGGGAGACGTGCAATTGCGGCGACGGGTGTCCCGCGCGAGGGCGGGGCTGCAGATGGTCGGCTGACAGGCAGCGTCGCTTCGATCAGGATGGGCTTGATGTTCCGCTGTACCGCGTGCAGCGCTTCCCTGGCTTCTTCAAGCTCCTTCTTGGCACGAGCATATTCGGCGAGGCTGTAGCTTGAGCCTGTGGTTCCGCCCAGGGTGGTGTTGCTCCAGCGGCGCAGGTTGGTTTCGGCATCTGCGATGTTCTTGCGCAGATCGTCGCCGCTGTCTGCTCTGAATGGCTCCTTCACCATGTCCCACAGGTCGGAGAAGACGATCTTCGCCCTGCGCCATGCGCTCTCCATCAACGTAGCGCTTTGGATGACCCGAGGTGCCACCTCTCCGATCCTGCCCGCATACGCCTGCATCAGCAGGGCCGAAGCGTCGGCCTGGTTTCCCTGTGCGATCAGTGATTGGATCTGCTTCTGCTGCGCGCCGGTAAGGACATCGGTCTGCTGCTCCAGCTCCCTGAGCGCAGCAATCGGGTCCTGCCTGATCTTGACGAACGAAGCGATGACGTCTTCCGCACTGCTGACACCGGCTTCCTGCCACTGCAGTGCAGCCTGCGCGACCATCCGCAGTTCGTCCCCGGCGAACTGACCTGTCATGGCGACCTGGTTCAGTGCTTCGGAGGCTTCACTCATGGTGATGCCGTCAATTCTGCTCATGGCCTGCGCATAGCCGGTCAGCTGAGGCACATTGGCGCTGAGCCGATCGCCGACGATCAGCAGCGATCGCTCGAAGGTCGCTGCCTCGTCACTGGCGGAGTTCCAGGCGACGGCTACCCCACCCACGGCGGCAGCCAGTGCTGCTGCCGCCGCCGCCATGGGATTGGCCAGCGCGGGGAAACGACCGACCAGCCCGGTAAGAACCTCGGCCGCATCGTCATAGGCACCCTTCAGCTCCGTCGCTTTGCCGATCTGGTCAGCGAACGTCGAGCCACCCGCACCGGCGCCTGGGTTTCCGCCCAACGCAGCCGTCGCGCTGCCCGTCGTGTTCGCCACCGCTTCGGCTTCGTTGCGATAGGCACGCAGCTCATCCCGCGCTGCGCGGATGGCGCGTTCATTGCTGGCCATCTGACGGGCCATTTCGTTGATCAGTACTGCGCTGGCCTTGAGTACGGCATTGAGCATCTCCTGCTCCAGCCGCATGCTGTCCACCTGCGCACTTTGCTGCAGCAGCATCTGCAGGCGCGCGCGCTCAGCCCTGTCCAGTTGCTGATACTGCTGCTGTGCGGAGGCGGTCATGTCGGCCAGGCTGCGCTTGGCAGCCTGCGTGGCGGCGCCGAGGTTGCTGTTGACCTCGATATCCACCCGCGCAACACCGAGCGGTGTCTCGCTCATAGGGGTTTCCTCAGGAAAAGTGACCCCGCCGGTTGGCGGGGTCGGTGTGAGCCATCAAGTGGCTCATTGACTGTGCATCTCGTCGAGGGCAGCCCGCTCTATCACGCGGATGCCTGCCATTACTTCTGCGTGCTTCTCGGCAGTAAGCCCCTCACGCTCAAGCTCCTGGTAGACCACGTTGTAGTCCAGACCCGTCGGGCCACCGGCGCCAGTGCGCCACTGGGTGGAGACCCGCGAGAAGATGTCGATGGGAAGTGCACATTCCGGCCAGAGTTCGACCTTTGGCGGCTGAAAGTGCTTTGCCTTCAGGCCGAGCTGATTCAGTTCGGCCTCGGTGGGGGCACGCCAGTACAGTGCCCCCACCGCCTCGATCAGTTTCCCTTGCGCGCTACCTGCAGGGCCTGCACGTAGCCACCTACGATGGCGCCGTCCAGGCCGATCTGCTGCTGAAGCGCCAGCTCCACACCCGCCGTATCCAGCGCTACATCTGCATCCCACTCAGAGACGATGTCCAGGATTGCCTGGGCGGGCGTCACTTCGCCAGCCGCCAGGCGCTGCAGCAGATCCGCATACGCAGCCTGTTGCAGGTGACGGTAGGTCAGGTTGAGCTTCTGCTCGCGGCCATGGCCGGCAATGGTCAGGGTGCTCTTGAAGGTCTCAGGTGCTTTGACCTGGAACATCAGACATCCTCCACCAGGATGGAGTCGGCCAACGCGGTGAAGGTCGCGGTGGTGCCCATCGGGGTGTTGGCGGCCATGGTCGGGTCGCCGTTGTAGCTGAGGTAGCCGTACCAGTACAGCACGTCGCCGCCGACCAGCTTGGCGCGCAGGATCACCGGCTCGCCCTTGGCATCAACGTTCTTCAGTGCCGAGTACCACGGCTTCTTGGGATCGTAGAACAGCGGCAGGGTAATGGTCTTGGCGTTCTTGAAGGTCGGCATCTGCACCTGGCGACCGGTCGGGTCTTCCAGCAGCGTGCCGCTCCAGTACTGCTGCTCGCCGCCGGCGGTGGTCGGGTCGCCCTGCTGGTCCAGGTCAACGAAGGCGCCGGCCTTGCGCAGTACGCCAGCACCACTGTTGCCCGGGAACAGCACGGTGTCGGTGGTGTCGATGCCCAGCAGTTCAACGCTGCCGGTGGCTTCAGCACCAGCGCGGGTGGCGCGGTTGTTCAGGGCCGGCCAACCCGGCAGCTCGATGACCACCACATCGCCGGTATCGACGCTGTTGGCGGCGACGCTGGCCAGTGCCGGCGCGGCCTTGGAGATCGCGCTGGTGGCGATGGCGGTGGAGACGACCGGTGCGAAGCCGAACTGGGTGCCCTTGGGAAGCTTGAGTGCCATGGTGTATTTCCTCATGTGGATTGAAATGAAAAACCCGGCGAGCGCCGGGTCTGGGGTGTTGCATGCAACGGTGAAACTACGGGTTGGCGTACCACAGCCCGAATTCGAGTCGTGCGCCATACTTCCTGATTGCCGGCTCATGTACGGCAATGGCGGCTCCGAACGATTCGGACTTCGGTAGACCTCCGCATACCTGATCCTCTATTTCCCGGATCAGGGTGTTGGCCTGGGCACGTGTATCTGCCCAGACGGTCAGCTGCACGCGGGCGTGCTTCTGTTCGGGAATGGACCCTTCGTTGAACCATACGGACTGTCCACCCACCTGCTGATAGATCGCGCAGGGATAGGTGACCGGTTCCGGCGGGACATCGGGATACAGCCGGCCCTGCAGCAGAGGACCCAGCAGCGAGTACAGCTTCACTTCGTAACTCATCGCAGTGTCCTTGCTCAGGCCATGCCTGAAGACTGTTCGGTGAACAGCACCGTGGTCTGGCGCCGGCTGAAGTCGGGGGCAACACCGGTAATGTCGAAGACGCGACCGTCATGCACGATGCGCATGCCGACCTGGATACCGACCTGCCTCGCGGCCGCCAGCCGTACATGGAAGCGCTGGCGGCGGATGGTGACCGGCAGGCGGCTTTCCAGCGTCAGCCGCTGCACGCCATCGGTGGCATCGGCGGTGATGGCAGCCCACAGTTCAGCCACCGGCAGCCACGCATCCAGTGGCTGCCCCCAGGCATCGAGCCGACCATCCTGGCGCTCGACGCGGACGCGGCGATTGAGGTGGCCGGCGTTCATGGCGTTGCTGTCGGTCGGTACGGATCCAGCAGCGCGGCCACGCCGAACGGCAGTTCCATTGCGATGGCAGCAGTGCCCGCCGGTGCATCAAGCGCCTGCGCGGAGACGACCACCGCTTCGCGATGGGCGTACAGATGGCCCAGCAGCAGGCGCACCGCGGCACGGATGCTGTCATTGGCCGGCATGCCCAGCAGCAGGCGTGCGCTGCGCGCAGTGGCCACGGCCAAGCGACGATCGGCCACATCGCGCATGGCCTTGGCTTTGGCCGCGTTGGTCTCGGCATTGGCGGCGGCAACCGCGGCTTCATGCCCGGTCACCGCCGCCGCCATGTCCTGCGGCAATTGATCCAGCGCCTGATCCAGCGCGGCCTGGTCGGCGTACAGTTCGCGGCCCAGGTAGGCCGCGGCTGCGTCGCTGGCTGCGGCCAGCAGGTCACCCAGGATGGCGTCGTCAAAGTCGCCGTCGATACGGCAGTGCGCGCGACACTGCTCAAGGGTCAGCAGGGGCATCGAATCCTCCTTCGTTGATGGATGTGAAGTGCCCCGACCCTGCGCACGCGGCTACGCCGCGCGCTCCCATCAGGGAGCGCGAAAAGGACAGGGTCGGGGCGGAAACAGAAGCGGCCCTGCCAGACAAGGCAGGGCCGCGAAGGGGATGACACGGCATTGCAGGCCGTGAACGCAAAAAAGCCCCCGGCGGTCACCGGAGGCTTCTATGTCATCGTGGTACAAACGATACGCTTCGGGTGTGCACCCGTCAATCCGCAAACGGTTACCAGTCTGGTGACTTTTCCGGGGCCTGCGCAGGTGTGGTCACGGAGACATGCAACGGGCTGGATAGAATGGTGCGGCACCGTTGCCGCAGTGCGCTCCCCGCTGGATTCCCGCATGCCTGCCACCACCGAACGTTTCTTTGATCCGCGCACTGAGCAAGGCGTGCTGCGCCTGTCCATCGCGGGCTCGCTGCTGCTGGCGGCAGCGGCGGTGGTGTTCGGCCTGCTGGCCAATTCGTCGCTGATCATCTTCGACGGTATCTATGGCCTGATCGATGTGGTGATGACCTGGCTGTCGCTGCTGGTCGCGCGGCTGATCGCGCTGTCCACCAGCACCGACGCGCTGCAGTCGCGACTCAACCAACGCTTCACCATGGGCTTCTGGCACCTGGAACCGATCGTGCTGGGGGTCAGCGGCACGCTGATGATCGGTGCGGCACTGTATGCCCTGGTCAATGCGGTGGATGCACTGATGTCCGGGGGCCGCCACATTGCGCTGGGCCCGGCCATCGCCTTTGCCGGGTTGTCGATCGTGGGCGAAGGCGCGCTGGCGTGGTTCATTCTGCGCGCCAACCGCCGCATCGGTTCGGAATTCATCGCGCTGGATGCGAAGAACTGGGTGATCGCGGCCAGCATGTCGGCCTGCTACCTGCTGGCCTTCCTCGGCGGTGTGCTGGTGCGGGGCACGTCGTTGGCCTGGGTCGGGCCCTATATCGACCCGGCCATTCTTGCTTTCGTCTGCGTGCTGGTAATGATCGCCCCGCTCGGCACCGTGCGCCGGGCGCTGTCCGGCATCCTGCTGGTGACCCCGCCGGAGCTGCAGGCACACGTGGATGCGGTGGCGCGCGGCATCGTCGCCAAGCACGGTTTCGTCGAACACCGCAGCTATGTGGCGCAGGTGGGGCGTGGCGAGCAGATCGAGCTGTTCTTCGTGGTGCGCGAGGACGACCCGCCGCGGCCGCTGGTGGAGTGGGACCAGCTGCGTGATGAGATCGGCGATGCGCTGGGCGAAGCCTCGCCGGACCGTTGGCTGACCATCATGTTCACCACCGACCGCGAGTGGACGATCTAGGCCCACAGGACGATCAATCAAGTTTTTCGTACGCATTGCAACCCAACGTACGCAAAAACCGGGCAAAGTAGGCTCCAACGCAACACCCACCCACCGACCAGGAGCATCCCGATGTCCATCGAAAAGGTTCTGTATACCGCCCAGGCCACCTCCACCGGCGGCCGCGAAGGCCGTTCCGTCTCTTCCGACAACGTGCTGGACATCCAGCTGTCGACCCCGCGCGAGCTGGGCGGCGCCGGCGGCCCGGGCACCAATCCTGAACAGCTGTTCGCAGCCGGTTACTCGGCCTGCTTCCTGGGCGCACTGAAGTTCGTCGCCGGCCAGGCCAAGGTCGCGCTGCCGGCCGACACCACCGTCACCGGCAAGGTCGGCATCGGCCAGATCCCGACCGGTTTCGGCATCGAAGCCGAGTTGACCATCAACGTGCCGGGCGTGCCGCGCGAGCAGGTGGAAGAACTGGTGCAGAAGGCGCACATCGTCTGCCCGTACTCGAATGCCACCCGCGGCAACATCGACGTGACGCTGATCGTTGCCTGATGTGGTGGTGGGGGGGGGGGGGGGGGGGGGGCCCCCCCCCC
>NZ_RAUX01000033.1 GCF_013464485.1 Stenotrophomonas maltophilia | reverse complement strand
CTTATTCCCAGCCGCTTCCGCATCTGCTCTACAAGTTTAAGCTTGACCACAAACTCCCTGGTGAACCTCGCACCGGAATCATGGGCGGTCATGCGCTTCACTGCACCACCAATGATCACGTCATCCGCAGACGCGACATTCTTCCAGCTGAACGCACTTCTATATTGCGCATCCACCTCAACGCCCAAAAGAACTTTATTGAGCTCTTTAAGCTCCTCCTCCTGCGTGACCCAACGGGTCGAGATCGAACTTCCCCAAACGGTCCTGGCCGCCCAGTCCTCGAGGGGAATCGTCATTAGAAGCGAGGCAACGAAGCCGAGCGCAAGGCCGAGAATCACAAGGACGATGCCCCACCCAAGCCATGAAGTAGATGCGCCAAAACCCTGAACAAAGACAGATGCTGCGTATATAGCAAGAGCGAACCCACCAGCAAATAGCGATGCCCCTTGTAACAAATGTGCAGCAAAAGCGCCGCCGCGGCCATTCTTCACATCGTCCGCAGCAGCAATAAAGCTCTGCGCCGAATCAATGAACGAACCAATAGCGGCAAACAGAGCAACGGTGGCCTCCAGACGTTTGGCCAGCACCTTCTTGAGAACATTCTGTGCGTACGATTTTGCGACATCGAGGAATGCCGAGACCACTCCTAGACCCGCCGAGAAGAAGCTGAAGATGGCGTCCCGACGCTCCTTCGCCGTGCCAACTTCCATCTTCTTCCATGCCTTGGCAATTTCCATTGCCTGGATGATGCCTGCGCCTGCACTCATCACGGTAGGCGCATCGGCAATTACCTTGGGAGTGGCCGAAGCCAGGCTCATCAGACCACTGGACCCCATGGTAATGGGAGCCGCTGCAACAGCAGCCGCGGCGCCCGCAGCCGCCGTCGATCCCGGCGCCGGTCGCGCACTTGCCACCGATTGCCCCTGCTTGGCCGTCGACTGAAGCGCGCGCAACTGCTCTTCGCTCTGGTTGGTCCAGAGATGCAGTTTGACGCGCGCGTCTGCTGCCTCACCCGCACCAGCCAGCTGGAGCGAGCTTCCGCTTCCAGCCACCAGGCTCTTCACGCCATTCTGCTTGCCGGCCGGCGTGTCGGCTGCAGCCGCAGTGAATGCCCTTGAGACCTCACGCCATGCACGACCGGCCATGCGCAAAGGTGCGTCCACGATCAGATGCGTAATCTGTGGCGCGGCTCGTTTGACCATGCTGCTGATCAGGGCCATCACCCGGTCGTACAATGCCGGAGAAAGCGTTTTCTTCACCTTACCCGCGCCAAGCGCCACGGCGCCTACCATCGCGATCAACGGGCTGGCATATGCACGTGCAAGCACCCGCAGCGTACCGACATGCTTCACGGCCAGCGCGGAAGCTTTCCCTCCCTGGTTGGACTCGCTGAGCTTCTCGGCCAGATCAAGCAAATTATTGAGAATGTCGGTCGCCTTGTTCCTTTGCCCCTCTTCCACACTCCACGCGGCAAACTGATCAAAACTATCCTGTTGATTGCCCAGCATTGCCCTGACCAGGAGGTTGTCCTTGTTGCTTGGATCATCCTTTACGAAGTCTGCATACCATGCAACTGCTTCATCGTCGATGGGCCCACCATGCAACAGATTCGCAACTACCTGGCTGTAATAGATGCCATCGGCCGGGCTGGTCTCATCGAAGTCGAACTCGGTGATCAGTTTGCGACCATTCCACGACAGAAGATCGCGATGGTCCCCCTGGATCCGCTTGCGCAGCGCCTTGTCTTCGGTGGAGAACCTGCCGAACTCCTTCAGGTAATCCTCCCAGCCCAACCACTTCCCGGTGACGGTGTCACGCGTCCGGCCCGACGCCTTTTTTTTGATCTTCTCGATCAGCTCAAGCGCATCGGCCTCGAACGCACCACCGGGCACGCTCACGTTGCCGTAGCCGTTCTGCCCGCTCGAGGCCACGCCGCTGCCCCAAGGACCGCTCATCGGAATAGCGATCGGCGACCAACTCGCAGACGACGGAACAATGCCAGCCTTCTGCCGGGCCTCGAATTCAGCCTTCGTGATCATTTCCGCCCGAAGATCCATTGCGGACATCGCCGGCGGATTGCGATCACGGAAGTCGGCCTCGCGAACCCTGGCCTGCTCGACCAGCATCTGCTGGACGCCCACCAGCGTCACAGCTGTCTGCAGGCGCCGCGCACCGTCCCTTTGCGCCATCAACCACTTCACAGCCTTGCTGGGCAAGGTCAATCGCAGGTGCGCGGCTTCATGGGCCATGCCAACCGGGTCACTGACACCCAGGATCAACGGCCGCTTGGCGGCCGGATCCTTGGAGGTAGCCGCGATTGCGGCAGCCGCTGCTGCAACGTCCTTTGCGGATTCGCGCCGCTCTTCGGTCTGGGCATCTTCAGAAGCAGGCTTCTCCGGGACCTTGCCATCCTTGTCGAGCGCTACCTGCCCGGGACGGTGAGGATTTCCGCGCAGACCTTCAAGCATGCGACCACGCTCAACGTCGTAGTCCACGATTGCCCCCTGGATCGCCCCATCCGAAAGCGCCAGCACACGGTCACTCTGACCGTTGGACGCGTTCAGCCGGGTAAAGCGCTGATTCAGGAGTTCCGGCTTTGCAGCGTAGTTCTGCCTTACCTTCAGGGACAGCGGCACTTCGCTGAAACCTACCCAGACCTCGCCCGCTTTGGAAGGCTCCTTGATGTTGATCAGCATGGCGGCGGCATAGCCTGCCGCACGCTCACAACTGAAGCGCGGCATTTCCTCTGGCAGGGGCGGATTCTCCAACGGAATCGGGCTGACATAGCCCGCCTCGTCAACTGCGTAGGCCTCCCACCCGTCCCCACCAATCAGCGCATGCATCTCTGAAGTCTGATAGTAGACGTAGACGTACCCCGTCCTCAGCGTACGCATGACATAGTCGGAGAACTTCAGGTCCGGCGCAGAAAGCCCAGCCATCAATTGGCGTGTCTGCACGCTTGATCGAGCGGCGTATCGTGCCTCCGCCAACCCCGGCCGGGTAAGCAGCACGGGCAATCCGGATTTGACGCATGACGGGCAACCACCAGCGCTGCACGCCTTGGTTCCCCTGGCCGCGCTGATGGCGTTGCTTGAGTATCGATTGCTATCACCTGAAGCCATAGCTTCTCTCTCCTTGAGTGGTCTCCAGATGGCGTGCGCCGGATCCGCCCTGCCTTACAGACATGGCCATGGCATCCCACCTGCTATCGGGAACTGCAGAAAGGGCCAGAGCAAGATTCGCGCCCTGCGCCTGCGATGCGGCTACAAGGTTCCGAAGCTCTGGTGACCTAAGAACATGATTGTCTACCTGCAATGCGTACGCTCCAAGCAGCACTTGGTCATGCAGCCCTTGTGCTCCAGCCGCCCGCGCCTCGGAAAGTGCGAACTCGGCCAGCTCAAGGTAGTTCTCGGGCAGGGCGGGCGCAAACCGCGCCCATCCTCTGAGCATGCTCTGCACAGCTTCGCAGTCGTCAAGCATGGTCACATCGAAATTCCAAAGATGCTCACTGCGCTCCCCCCGTGGTGTCATTGGCACGTGGAGTTCAGCAACACTCGAATCTCGCCCCAACACCAGGATCTGCGTCATGGGCCCTGCCATGAATGCCTGCTGGGCTGCGTCCAGGCGGCGCCACAGCCACTTCAGTACCCGCCGGTCCGCCAGGCGAAGGTATCTCCGCCCCTGTCCTGCAACCCGTATCGTACAGATCATGGCCCAATGTCTGACGACTTCGTCGGGATGTGAGTCGAAGCCAATCCACGGCCCGATAGCGAATCCATGTTCCGCTTCACGCTCAGAGTCCCGTTGCTCTTCCAGCGCTTCAAGGCAGGTGGTGTGCAGCAACGCGACGCCATGAGACGTGGCTTCCAGCAGAAGGAGGTACGGAAGGCGGGATGACACCCTGTCACGGAGCGGCACATTGATTCTGATTTTTGCTGCGCCCAGGTCCGCCAAGAACCCATCATCAAATGGATCGTGTACGAATGGATCAATGACTGCAGCGGCCCAACGCGGCTGACGTACTCCGTGCAGCCTTTCGCCGACGTCCCGGACCAACGACTCAAGTGAGTGATGAATCATCTCAGATAACTGCAGCGCCAGCAGTTGCCAGCTCGCTGTCCTTTGTTGGGCACGCCTTGAGGTCACCGGACGGCACCGCCAGCTCCCCCGCCACACTCGCCGGCCCCACCCACTCCCGCTGGCTCGCCTTGAACTCCACCTTTCCCGGCGCGCCCAGCTCGATGTTGTCGCCTTCAATCCGGATGTAGGCGCCCGCCGCGGTCGCCAGCAGGTGCTTGCTCGGCGCCGACAGCTGCACGTCCGCTTCGGTACTGGCGATGCGCACCTGCGTCTTGGCCGCCACGATCGCCTGGTTCTTGTGTGCGCGCGCACTCACCTTGCCCTGTGCCGCGTGCAGCGCGATGCCGCGCTCCTGGTTCGGGCTTTCGCCACTGGGCTGCACGCCCGCGGTGTACAGCACCAGGCCGCCGGCCACGGCCATCGTCAGTGAGCCCTGCGTCATCCAGTTCAGCGCCACGCCGCTGGCCAGGGTGGTGTGGGTGCCGCTCACCCAGACCTGGTCGGCGGGGGTCAGGCTCAACACGCCGGCCACGCCACTGCCCAGCAGCACCGGTGCGCTCCAACCCGGTGCTTCGCCGTCGCCGCCCGCGATGCTGCCCGCGGCACTGCCGCTGTGGGTAGCACGCAGCGCTTCCTGCAGCTCGGTCAGGGCGGTATCGACCGGCAGCTCTTTCGGGTCACTCGGCAGCTGCGCCTGCTGGTTGGCGGCCGATTCTGCCAGCTGCTGCAGCAGCTGCTGGCTTTCCTGCAGCTGGCTCAGTGCCTGCGGCGCCGCCATCTGCGGCGTGCCCTGCTCGGTGGTCAGCAGCAGCCCGCGGCCGGCGCGCAGTGCGCCCTGGGCCTGCGTGGCCAGCTCCACGCCGAAGCCGCGCTCGCCCTCGCGCACGTTGTCCTGGCCGCCCTTGAGGTGCCCCAGGGTGAGCGTGGTCTCGTGCTGGGTGGTGGACAGCTGCGCGCGGCCCTGCCCGGGCGTATCGTCGAAGCGCAGCTGCTGATACCCACCGGTACCGCCCTGGCTGTCGGCCAGCGCCTGGCTCTTGAAGCCGGTATACACGGCCGCGTGGTCGTTGCCCTCGAACCAGGCGGCGGCGTTGCCGGTGGCGTTGGCGCCACCGCCGTTGATCTGGTTGTGCTGCGCATCCTGCTGGCCACGGCCGTTGTAGACCGCGCCGACCACCACCGGGCGATCGATGTCGCCCTCCAGGAACGCCACCAGCACTTCCTGCCCACGGCGCGGCAGCACCACGCCGCCCCAGTTGTCGCCAGCCCAGGGCGTCATCACCCGCACCCAGGTCCAGGCGCCACCGTTGGCCGGTGCATTGTCGTCGCCACCGGGGTGGGCCAGGCCGCTGCTGGCGTTACCGCCGCGCTGCCACGGGAACTGCACCTTGATGCGGTGATCGCGGTCGGACAGCAGCGGGTCACCGTCGCTGACCACGATGGCACTGAGCGTGCCGGTGATGGTCGGCCGCGGATGCAGGTGTGCACCATGGCCGTCCTCGGTCTGGGGTCGATAGTTCACTTCGGCCGGGATGGCGACGAAGCGGTTGTCGTAGAACGCGGCGGACACGTCATCGGGCGCATCGCCATAGGCCAGCCCGGACAGTGCGCCAGGCAGCGTCGGTACGGTGACGCTGGCCGGTCCGAGGGTCTGTTCCAGCGCGTCGAACACGTCGGCATCCAGGTTGTTGCGCGCCTGGTGCCGCACCGACAGGCACAGGAACGACGCGTCCTCGCCCACCTGCGGATGCTGCGACAGGCTGAAGCGCGCGCCCGGCGCCAGCGCTCGCCACTGGCCGGCGCCTTCGATCGTGTGCGCGCGCACGCGCAGCGCATCCAGATGCTGCTGCGCGCGCCGCTGGCCGCGGGCGTTGTCCTGCCAGCCATACGGGCCGCAGGTGTCGCGGTCGACGATGCCCAGGTCGTTGCCCTGCCCGGCCTCGGCACTGGCCTGGCGGCGTTCCAGCGTGCGGTAATCCCAGGTCGCACGCTCGACCTTGCCCGGCCGCCAGCGGTGCGCGGTCGACCACTGCTGCACGCTGTCGCTGCGCTCGCTCTCGTCACGGCGGTGGAAGCGCACGCTGCCCAGTTCGGCCGTGTCATGGCTGTGGTCGGCCAGCACCAGGGTGTGCGTGCCGAAGTCCGCGCTGCCGGGCTCGCCGGCATGCTCGAACCAGTAATAGATGCCCTCTTCGGCCAGCAGGCGCTGAACGAAGGCCAGGTCGCTTTCCTGGTATTGCGTGGTCAGGCTGCGCCGCGCGTACTGGCTGGCGTCACCCAGCGACCAGCGCCAGGCCGGTGCCAGTCCGCCGTAGTCGGCGAACAGGTCCTCGACGATCTCGACCACAGTCTTGTCATGGAAGACGTAGCTGTCCACCCGCTGCGACAGGAAGGCCAGCCACGGCTGCAGACGCAGCCGATAGCGGGCCAGGCCGCCGTTGCTGCCCAGCCGCTCGGCGGCGGTGATACGGCCATGCAGCGGCCGCACGCTACCATCGGCCTGTTGCAGCTGCAGCAGGGCGCCCTGCCCGATCAGCGGCGCCAGCGCCAGGCCGGCGTCCATTGACAGGGCGGTGATCGTCCACTGGAAACCGATGCCGTCGATCTGCTCGACGCCATCGAGGGTTTCGGCGACCAGCACGTCGCTGCCCAGCGACGTGTGCAGCCGCAGGAAGCGCTGTGCGTGCGAAGGGCCGGCCAGCGCGGCCCGCAGGTTGTTTACCAGATCCATGGTGCTTCCCCGGCTTCCCGTGCTTCAAGGTGGTCTGCATGCGGCATGCGCATCGGTGTACTCCGCTTCCCGCTTCCGCGCGGCCTGCGCCCCTGCAGGGGCGACAGGCACGCACGGCCATCAGGCAGCCTGGACGATCTCTTCCAGCTGCAGGCGCACGCCTTCGCTGATCTTCAGGCGGTAGTCGCGGCCGCCGGCGGTGATCTGCAGCTCGCGCACGTTGCTCACCAGCTGCGGCTTGCCGACCACCGGGGCATCCATGTGGATGCGCCAGGAACCGCGGCTGATCTGCGCGGCGATGTTGCGTGCATCCTGGCGCGCGGCCGGCAAAGCGGTGTCCAGCAGTTCGATCACGTGCTCGGGGCGCAGGCGGTTCCAGGCACGTACACGGTCCAGTTCACGACCCAGGCCCAGTTCCAGGCTGTCGCAGTGGTTGAGGGCGGCTTCGCGGTCAAATCCATAGAATTCCATAGCGTTCTCCTTATGCTCAGTGTCAAGACACTTTGTATTTGAAGTCACCCTTCTTGCCGGCGGTGACCTTGATGGCGTTGATCCGGTTCCCCTCGGCCATTGCCGCCAGCACGCTCTCGGCGATTTCCGGCAGCAGGGTTCCGTTGAGGATGTGGTCAACGTTGCGCGCACCCGAGTCCACTTCGGTGCAACGCGCAAGCACGGCCTCCACCAGGCTGTCGTCCCAGCTGAAGGTGGCCTTGTGGTTGGCGATGACGCGGTCGCGGATGCGGCCGAGCTTGAGCGTGATGATCTGCGCCAGCACGTCATCGTTGATGGGGTAGTACGGCACCACCTTCAGGCGGCCCAGGAAGGCCGGCTTGAAGGTGCGCATCAGCACCGGGCGCAACGCATCGGACAGCGCTTCGGCACCCGGGATCTCTTCGGCCGGCTTGTTCAGGCAGGCCTGCATGATCTGCGACGAGCCGATGTTGGAGGTGAGGATGATGAGGGTGTTGCGGAAGTCGATCTCGCGACCTTCGGCATCATCCATCATGCCCTTGTCGAACACCTGGAAGAACATCTCCAGCACGTCCGGATGGGCCTTCTCGACTTCGTCAAGCAGCACCACGCTGTAGGGATTGCGGCGCACGGCCTCGGTCAGCACGCCACCTTCGCCGTAGCCGACGTAGCCAGGCGGCGAGCCCTTCAGGCCGGACACGCTGTGCGCTTCCTGGTACTCGCTCATGTTGATGGTGACCAGCTTGCGCTCGCCGCCGTACAGGATGTCGGCCAGCGCCAGTGCGGTCTCGGTCTTGCCGACACCGGACGGGCCGACGAACATGAACACGCCGCGCGGCTTGTTCGGATCTTCCAGCTTGGCGGTGGCGGTACGCACGCGCTGTGCGATCGCATCCAGCGCATGATCCTGGCCGATCACGCGCTCGACCAGCAGGTTGCCCAGCGTGCGCACGGTACGGATCTCGTCCTTGACCATGCGGCCCAGCGGCACGCCGGTCCACGCCGAGACGATCTCGGCCACCACGGTGCCATCCACCTGCAGCGGCACCATCGGCGTCTCGCCCTGCAGCTCGCGCAGCTCGGCCTGCAGCCGCGCCAGTTCGGCGTGCTGCGGCGAGAGTTCCGGCTTGGCCTTGCCACGCTTGGCGGCCGGCTTGGCCACGGCGACATCACCGTCGCCCTCGTCGCTGGCCGGCTCGGCCTCGCCCGACGCGGCTTCGCCCTGCTCCATCTGCTGGCGCAGTGCGGCGATGCGGCCGGCAAGGTCACGTTCGCGGCCCAGGCGCTCTTCGTTGCTGGCCAGCACGGCCTGCGCTTCGGCCTGCTGCGCATGCAGTTCGGCCAGGCGCTCCCCATGCTGGTCACTGCCGCCAGCGGTCTCGCGCTGCAGTGCACCGATCTCCGCCTGCAGGCGGTCCAGGTGCTTGCGGGTGTCTTCGATGATGGCCGGCGTGGCGCTCTGCCCCAATGCCACCTTGGCGCACGCGGTATCGAGCACGCTCACCGCCTTGTCCGGCAGCTGGCGACCGCTGATGTAGCGGTGCGACAGGCGCACCGCCTCGGTCACCGCCTCATCCAGCACGCGGATGTTGAAGTGCGATTCCATCAGCCCGACCATGCCGCGCAGCATCGCCGCGGCCAGTGACTCGCTCGGTTCCTCGACCTTCACCACCTGGAAGCGACGGGCCAGTGCGGCGTCCTTCTCGAAGTACTTCTTGTACTCGCTCCAGGTCGTGGCAGCGATGGTACGCAGTTCACCACGCGCCAGCGCGGGCTTCAGCAGGTTGGCTGCATCGTTCTGGCCGGCAGTACCGCCGGCACCGATCATGGTGTGGGCTTCATCGATGAACAGGATGATCGGGTGAGCGCTCTTCTTGACCTCGTCGATCACGTTCTTCAGGCGGTTCTCGAACTCGCCCTTGACGCTGGCACCGGCCTGCAGCAGGCCCATGTCCAGGGTGTGCAGCTCCACGCCCTGCAGCACGTCCGGCACATCCTTGTCGGCGATGCGACGGGCCAGGCCCTCGACCACCGCGGTCTTGCCGACGCCGGCTTCGCCGGTGAGGATCGGATTGTTCTGGCGGCGTCGCATCAGGATGTCGATCACCTGGCGGATCTCGCCATCGCGGCCGATCACCGGATCGATCTTGCCCTCGCGCGCACGCTGGGTCAGGTTGGTGGTGAACTGATCCAGCGCAGGCGTCTTCGACAGGCCGCCCTTGGCCTCAGCCGGCGCCGCGTCGTCGCCCTCGCCGGCTTCACCGCCGGCCGAAGCATCGGCGAAACGCACGGTCTGGACTGCTTCCTGCGAGCCCTCGGTGAGCTTGGCGAAGTCGTGCTTGAGCTCATCGCGCTTGAAGCGCACGAACAGCTTCGAGCCACGATAGGCCAGCTGGGCCAGATCGGGCTCGGTCAGCAGCGCCAGCAGCAGGTGGCCACTGCGGATGCGGGTGGTTTCCGAGTCCAGCGAGGCGATCAGCCAGGCGTGCTCGAACAGCTTCGGAATGTGCTGGGAGAACACCGGCGTGCGGCTGTTGCCGGTCTTGAACTGGCTGATCTCATCATTGAGATCGCGCTCCAGCGACTCGGGCAGGATGCCGCTGCGCCGTGCGATCAACACGAAATCGCTCTGCGGCTGCTCGAGCAGCGCCAGGAACAGGTGCTCCAGGTCGACCTCGTAGTTGCCGCGCGCCATGCACAGGTTCGCAGCGCGCTCGGCCGCCTGGCGGCAGGTGTCGTCCAGCTTGCTGATCAGGGTTTTGAGGTTGATGCTCATGCGGAAACGCGCACTCCTTGCTGGAACCGTTCGGGGGCCGGCGGCACCAACACCACCGGCACGATGTCATTGCAGCGTGTGGATGCCATACGTGGTGTCCTCACGCGGGGTCGCCTGTGGCGCGGTGCACAGGTAGCTGTCCCAGCCCAGGCGCACACCGCCGCCCATGCCGAGTGAACTGCCCTCCACATCTTCCGCGCGCAGGACCAGGCGCACTTCGTATTCGAGGATGCCGCCGGTCAGCAGCGACAACCACTTGGACAGCGCTTCGGCCGCACTGCCGCCCGGCAGGAAGGCGTCGAACTGGTCGCGGCGCAGCGGGCCGATGCGCAGTCGCAGGCGCAGGTCGCGCTGCCAGACGCGATCGCCGGCCAACGCGCTGGCGCCCAGCACGGCATTGGCCTGGCCCAGCCGCGTGGCCTGCCCGGTCGGGACCCGGTACCACGCGCCCACGAACTGCTCCAGGTGCAGCGGCACCTGGAAGTAGTCCGACAGCACGCGCTGCATCAGCGCCGCCGACACCGGTCGCTGGCGCACCGCGCCCGCGTAATAGGCCACGGCCTGGTCGAAGATCTCGCCCTCGCCTTCGTGCAGGCGGTCGCGCAGCTCGCTCATGCCCATGCCGAGCAGCGACAGCACCAGCGGCAGGAAGCGCTCGCGACGGTCCAGCTCGTACTGCAGCGCCAGCCTGTGCTTCTTCCAGGCGGCGTAGTGCAGCGACACCGCGCGGGTGGAGAAGATGTCCAGAAACGCGCGTGCAGTACGGTCGCGCTGGTACAACTCCCGAAGCTGCAGGGTTTCGGTGTAGTGCAGCGGCAAGGCGCCGGCGGTGCCGAGCAGGCCCATGAACTGCGGGGTCAGGTGGACTTCGGCCAGCTCCTCGCCATGCAGGGCCTGTTCGATGGCCTCGCGATCCTGCAGCCGCTCGCCCTTGAGCGAATACACTTCGCCCTCGGCCGACAATTCGGTGGCCGGGAATCCGAGCGACAGCGAGTTGCGGAACCGCACGCGCATCGGCACGGCCTGGCCGGGCTTGACGCCCTGCCGCTGGAACACCTGCTCAAGCAACCGCACCGCCTGGAAGAACTGGAAGCGGTGCGGTTCGGTGAGCAGCTGCTGGGCTACGCCAGGATCGATTCGCCGCTGCGCGCTGGGCATCGGACGATCTCCTCCCCGCTGTCGCCGGAAACCAGCACCAGTCGGGTAAAGCTGTTGGCATGCACGTAGAGTGCGAAGAAGTGGTCCATCACCTGGGCGAAGGCGGCCACACCGGTGCCCACGAAATGGGCTTCATTGATCGTCAGGCGGATCTCCAGGCCGCGCACCACCGAGGCGAACTGGCGGCCGTGCATCCAGGTGGTCACCGGCGTCTGCTGCAGCTCGAGGATGCCGTCGATCTGCCGCGCCGAGACGTTGCTGCCGGACAGGTCGTACAGGCGCAGCATCTCCTTCAGCGCAGGCAGGCCGCTGGCGGTCAGCGACAACTGGTTCAACGACAGGTGCGAGATCAGGCGCCACTGGGCGTTGCGGCCGTGACGGAAACGCAGCGGCTTGGTCGGCTTGCGCAGCAGGCTGATCGCCTTGGCCGGGCTGCCACCTTCGATGCTCAGGTCACCGCCCGCCACACCGAAGGCCAGCTGGTTGGGCAGGTCCCGGTTGTTGCAGGTCAGCTCCAGGCTGACCGTATCGGTCTGCGGCAGCACCGGGTTGAACGACAGGTCGACGAAGCTGATCTCGGTCTCGAAGCCCGGGCTCTGCCGCGCCACGTCCTCGTCACGGCGCGCCACCCAGTACTGACCGGTGCGCTCGGGGTCTTCCCCGTGATGCAGCGAATAGAACGGGCGGAAGGCCTGGATCAGTTCACCCTGCGGGGTCTGCCGGATGCGATGCACCGAATCGATTGAGTGCACTTCATAGGCGAACGCGCGGCGGGCATCGGCCAGCACCGGGTAGTTCACCGTACGATGGGTGACACGGATCGGCTCGCCACTGGTGCGGAACAGATTGACGATGGGCGTGCAGCCCAACCGCACGTTGTGCACACCCAGCTCGTCCAGCACCATCGTGTTGCCACGGTCCTGGCCGTGCGCCTGCAGCACCAGATGCAGGGTGAAACGGCGGCTGGCACCTGCCGTCACCGAGGGCAGGTGCAGGTCGACGAAGCCGAACTTCTCCGGATAGGCGAACAGCTCGGTCAGCAGGCGATAGGCAGGATGCGAACGCGCCGGGAAATCGATCAGCGCCTCGTCATCGGCAAACCCGACCGCGCTCAACGGCACCTTGTCGAGGCGGCGCCAGCGGCCATCCCCGTCGGACTCGACGTATGCCGCCTTCACCCCCAGCATCAGCGCATCACGCAGGGCCGCGCGCACCGAGGGCTCGCCATCGAGGAACAGGCGCAGGTGATCGGTTCCCAACTGGTGGAAACCCAGCTGATCGGACAGCAGCTGGAACCCCATCGAGATCTGGCCACCGGTTCCGGCCGGCAGCGTCGTGGCCATCGGTGCATCCGCCACACTGCGGTAGACCACCTGCTGCACGCCGATCGGCGCGAGCACGACGTCGTAGGCAGTGCGGAACTCGCACGGTACGCCACGCACCGGCCGGCTCTGCAGGGCGGTGCCGCGTGGCACGCGCACCGGCGCACTCAGCTTGGATGCCACCCCTTCCAGGTCGAAATGGGCAATCGAACAGGACGGGAACGGCCGCAGGTAGTGCGGATAAAGCACGTCCAGCAGCGCGTCGGTGAATTCGGGATAGTCATCTTCGATGCGCTTGGACACGCGCGCACTGAGCAGCGCGAAGGCCTCGATCAGGCGCTCGACATGCGGGTCCTGGCTGCCCTCGGCGGAGAGCTGCAGGCGACCGGCAATCTTCGGGTAGCGCTCGGCGAACTCGCGCCCGTAACGGCGAAGGTAGCCAAGCTCGCGTTCGTAGTAAGGCAGCAGGTCCTGCATCAGGCGGCCTGCGTGCGGCGTGCGCGGGTGACCTGGTACTGCAGGGTCGAGGGTTGCAGCATCGCGTCGAAGCTGACCGGCTCGCGTGCAGGCTCCAGGTCGAGCAGCGCATGGATGGTGAAATGCAGCCCACCGGCGAACTGGTTGCCCGCGTCCAGATGGACGTTGACGTTGCGCAGGCGGCGCTCATGGCGCGCCACGGCCTGCTCCAGCGAGCGGCAGATGGCGGCACGATCGTAGGCGTTGGCCAGGCTCATCGCGGAGAAGTCCGCCAACCCGTAGGTCAGCAGCGATTGCCGGCAATTGGGGAATTCCTTCATGTCGCCTTCCTGGAACGCGGCGCGCGAGTTCAACAGCCCCTCCAGGTCGCGGGCGATGGATTCCTTGTACTGCTCCAGCGAGACGGACTTGAATACCGGCCCGGCGCCCGGTTGCTTGGGGGCGTCGTCGAACAGTTTTTCCAGCAGGCTGGGTTCGAGTCCCTTCATTGGTCGATCCACTCAGGTTCGGCATCCGTGCGGGCGGCAGCGGTGCAGCAAAGGCAAGGCCGTTCCTGGCCCTGCCCGGCGATCAGACTGCGATGGCGCACGAGGCGCCATCGCAGCGACACAACATCACACGGTGTAGTTCGGGATGTTCTTGGTTGCGCTCCACTGCGCCACGGTCTTGCCACCAACTCCGCCTTCCGGCTTCTGCTGCTGGTAAGTCCACTTGATGGCGCCGAAGCTCAACTGAACAACTTCCTGCGGCATGCCTTCCTTGTCCACGGTCGTGGTGACGCGGTGGACCAGCACGTTCAGCAGCTCGACCGTGTAGTAATTGATCGCGTTGCCGTCCTTGTCGGCGCGCATGAACTGGATCTGCGCCTTCGGGAAGGTGGTGCCGTTGGAGGCGGCCTGGTTGAGGGCCGTGGAGGCGAGGTCGATCGACTTGGTGATTTCGATCGGGGACAGGTTCACGCGGGCTGCGGTGGTGCCGCCGGAGGTCGACGCGGTGGCCGAACGCGGCTGCAACAGATCCTGCGAGAACGACTGGATTTCGATCCAGTCCTTGTGCTTGTCGTCGTGCGACTCGCCCTTGATGGTGTCAATCGAGAGGAAAGCGTGCTGCATATCTGGTCTCCTAAATTCCGTTCTTCCGTGAGATTTGATGTGCCAGGCGCGGGCCTGGCGGTTAAGGGGGGCTACGCCCTCTTGAAATAAGCGTCACTGCAATCCGGGGAGCGGACTCCCCTGGACGCTTCAGTTACAGCAAATCGTTACGACTTTTTCGCGGACGCCGGCAGTTCGGCGACCAGACGCAACGAAACAGACAGCTCATCGAGCTGGAAATGCGGCCTGATGAAGGCCACCGCGCGGTAGACACCGGGCTTGCCCGGCACCTCCGAAACCTGCACAGAGGCTTCACGCAGCGGGAACTGCGCCTTGGCTTCCTGCGAAGCGTTGTCGTCCAGCAACACGTACTGGGCGATCCAACGGTTCAGGAATTCCTCGACGTTGCCCGCCGAAGCGAAGCTGCCGATCTTCTCGCGCATCATCGCCTTGAGGTAATGGGCGATACGCGAGACCGCGAAGATGTACTGCAGCTGGGCAGACAGGATCGCGTTGGCATTGGCCGAATCGGTGTTGTACTTCTTCGGCTTCTGTGCCGACTGTGCGCCGAAGAACGCGGCGTAGTCGGTATTCTTGCAGTGCACCAGCGGCATGAAGCCGAGGTCACTGAGTTCCTTCTCACGACGGTCGGTGATGGCCACCTCGGTCGGGCACTTCAGCGCCACTTCGCCGTCGTCGGTACGGAAGGTATGGGTCGGCAGATCCTCGACCAGGCCGCCACCTTCCACGCCGCGGATCGCTGCACACCAGCCAAAGCTCTCGAACGCCTGGGTCAGCCGGGCGCCCATCGCGTAGGCGGTGTTGCACCACAGGAACTTGCTGTGGTCGGCCGCTTCGATCTCTTCGACGAAGTTGAAACCCTCGACAGTGGTGCCGTCCTTCGGGTTGTACGGCAGGCGCCCCAGGAAGCGCGGCATGGTCAGGCCGACGTAGCGGCTGTCCTCGCTCTCGCGGAACGACTTCCACTTGGCGTACT
This sequence comes from Stenotrophomonas maltophilia, assembly GCF_013464485.1. GTDB lineage: Bacteria > Pseudomonadota > Gammaproteobacteria > Xanthomonadales > Xanthomonadaceae > Stenotrophomonas > Stenotrophomonas maltophilia_AW. The sequence goes on along the minus strand of NZ_RAUX01000033.1, from coordinate 101,605 downwards.
CGACCGTGTCGAACACCTTGGCCAGGTCGCGCGGCTTGCCCAGGTCGGTGAACGTCTCCAGGCCGAACATGCCTTCGCTGGCGGCGGAGATGAACGGCGCGTGCGCGGCAGCGGCGACGTGCGACATCTGCTCGATGAAGTACATGTCCTCCGGCTGGCGGCCAAGGAAATAGTCACCGATCAGGGCGCCGAACGGCGCACCACCGAAGGTGCCGAATTCCTCTTCATAGACCTTCTTGAACAGCGCGCTCTGGTCGAAATCGATGGCCGACTTGAAGTCCTTGACCAGATCCTTCTGCGGCGAATTGAAGACCTTGATCTTCATGTTCGGGCCGGTGGAGGTCTGCTGGCACAGGTAGTGCAGGCCCCGCCAGCTGCCTTCCAGCTTCTGGAAGGCTTCCGCATGCATGACCGCGCTGAGCTGCTCGGAAATGATCCGGTCGATCTCGGCGATGCGTGCATCAAGGGTGAGGTTGAGGTTGTCGGAGACCACCACGGTACCGTCCAGGACTTCCTTCGCCAGCGCGGCAATGATGTCCTTGGCACGATCATGTTCGGTCTGCGACTTGGCGACCTTGCTCTTCTCAACGATCTGGTCGAGCAGGCCCACCTCTTCGGCAACGGCGGCCTGGGTGGCCAGTTGGCTGGCTTCGGCTGACATCGATCAGTCCTCCTTGGTCACGCCGAGCTTCTTCAGCTGCTCGGTGTTGTTGAGCACATCGGTCAACAGATCTTCCAGCTTCTCGTTACCGGCCAGCTTGTTGCGGAGATCAGCCAGCTTGGTGCGCGATTCGAGCAGGCGCCGCAGCGGCTCGATCTGCTGCACCACCGCCTCGGGGCGGAAGTCGTCGATGGAATTGAACTTCAGCTCGACTCCGAACTCGCCACCGTCGTCGCTGATCTTGTTCGGCACGCGATAGACCGCGCGAGGCGCTACGCCTTCCATCACTTCATCGAAGTTGTCCAGATCGACATTGACGAACTTGCGATCCTTGACCTTCGGCAGCGGCTGCTCCGGATTGCCACTGAAATCGCCCATCACGCCGACCACGAACGGCAGTTCCTTCTGCTCGATCGCGTCACCCTTCTCCACGTCGTAGGTGAGCTGGACGCGCGGCGGGCGGATCTTCTGCAGCCGCTTCTGAATGCTTTCCTTCTTGGCCATGAGTGTCTCCTGACTGGGGCCGGCTCCGGATCAGTTGCCGATGTTCTGGAACGGATCGGAGTTGTTCGAACGGGCGGCGGGCTTGGCCGGCTGTGCGGCGGGCTGCGCGACCGGCTGTGCAGCGGCGCGGCTGCCACGGCTGCGGGTGCGCGTCGCCTTGGGCTTGGGCGTGGGATCGAGGATGGCGTCACCCATGGTGTTGCGCAGGGTGGTGGCCAGGGTCTGCGCTTCCTTGCGTGCGGTGTCCGAAGCCAGTGCACCGCGGCCCTGCAGGCGGGTCAGCGACTGGTTGGCGACACGGAAGCCGGCCACGGTGATCACGCCATCGGCAACGAGATCATTCGGATCACGCTGCAGAACCTCCTCGGCAGCCACGATCGCACGGGCGTACTGGCCCTGGTCGAACTGCAGCTGTGCGATGCGCACCCACGGCTCCTTGCGTGTCGGGTCGGCCTTGGCCGCCAGTTCGAACGCACTGATCGCGGCATCGGCGCCACCGGTGGTGACCTGCGCCTCTGCTTCGCTGAGCGTCGTTTCGAACGGCACGACCTCGGCCTTCTTCGGCGTCGATGAGCAGGCCGCCAGGCCCGACAGCAACATCAGCGCGAACATCGGCCGGTACACAGCCTTCCCCATTGCCTTCACTTCCATAGTGATCCCTCGTCGAAATTAGTTCCTAAAGGAAGCCGAATCTCCGCCGATACAACACACGGGATTCCTGCCCCTGTCGGCGGCAGTGTACATTCGCGAATACGCCTCGGTATAGTGAATTTCGTCAAGAATGTGGCGAATTCGTTAGACATCTTCTTCACATCCCGATGTGATATTCGCGAGCAGAAACCCTTGTACGCGTAACTTTCACCCCCGCACCGCGAGCCCGCCGACTACACATGAATGCGCAACTCTTCCGATTCCAACGCGTGATCTCCGTCACTATTTTCTCCCTGATTATCTCCAGCTCACTGGCCGGATGCGCCAGCGACAGCAAGCTGGGTAAAGCGATGGACAAGACGCTGCAGGCCGTTGGCATCCGCGAGGAGAAGCCCGCAACTCCGCCAGCGGTTCCACTGCGCCTGTACGCCGGCAGCAACCTCAATGCCGGAAACGACAAGCGCGCCACGGCCGCGGTGATCAAGATCTACCACCTGCGCAGCCTGCAGCGCTTCGAACAGGCCCCCTTCAACGCCTTCCTGGACCAGGCCGGCGAGCAGGCAGCGCTCGGTGCGGACCTGTTGTCGGTCAACGAAGTGATACTCACCCCCGGTGCCCGGCAGGAATTGTCCGAGCAGCTGAGTGAAGGAAGTGCAGTGCTCGGCGTGGTCGCCCTGTTCCGCGCACCGGCGGAGAACCGCTGGCGGCTGGCATTCGACACCAAGGGCAAGACGCTTCCGCAGGACGGCGTCACCATCGGCGTCCATGCCTGTGCGTTGACCAGTGACAGCAAGGCCCTGCTGACACGTATTTCCGGCGATCCCGGCAGTCTTGCCTCCATCCGCTGTGCAGGTGCGAAGTAACGTCGCGCCGGAATTCTGGCACTCGTTTTCGCCGATGCGATAGTATCCCCGGACGCAACGCTTGCCCCGCGCGCCGGATGTGGGATGCACCTCACATTTTCACATTGCTGGACAGGGGCGCTCGCCGGAGCAGAACGCGACAGTGGCGGGATCAGCCCTCGCGGGCGATATTTTCGAGCTATTTCCAAGGATTGAACGTGGCTTATGTAAGCAGGATGTCGAAGGTTCTCTGGGGTGAAGGATTGTTCCTGCGCCCCCAGCATTTCCAGCGTCAGGACGCCTACCATGAAGCGCGGCTGCAGGATCTTTCGCAGACGCTGCATCCCTACGCCTGGGGTGCACGCCGGGTGCGGTTCGATCCGCATGCGCTGTCGGGTGGCACTTTGCGCCCACTCGACCTGTCCGCGGTGTTTCCCGATGGCGAGACTTACGACGCGCCGGCTCACGACAGCCTGCCCGACGCGGTTTCGCTGCAGGATCTGCCCCCTGGCGTGCAATCCACGGTGGTCTACCTGGCGCTGCCGCTGCTGCGCGACGACGGGGCCAACTGCGCTGATGCCGAGGGCACCGTGCTGGCCCGCTACCGGCAGGCCAACCGCGACACCCAGGATCTGTTCACCGATGCAGTGGAAGCCGAACTGGCCTTTCTCAGCAAGGCGGTGAAGCTGCTCACCGACGATCAGCCGCGCGACGCCTATGCAACAGTGCCGGTGGCGCGCGTTCGCCGTACGTCCAGTGGCGGTTTCGAGCTGGATGACGAGTTCATTCCCCCCTGTGCACAGCTGCAGGCATCACCGTTCCTGCATCGTGAACTCCGTGCCGTGCTCGATGCACTGCAGGCCAAGGTCGACGCGCTGTATGGCCTGCACCGCCAGACATCGCAGAACATCATCGAATTCCGCTCCGGCGACATCGCATCGTTCTGGCTGCTGCACACCATCAACAGCTCGTTCAGCGCGCTGGCGCACCTGCTGCATCATCCGCAGCTGCATCCCGAGCGCCTGCACCAGGAGCTGCTGCGCATGGCCGGCTCGCTGCTGACGTTCTCCAACGCCTACCAGCTGGGCGACCTGCCGGTGTATCGCCACGATCAGCCCGAGGCCTCGTTCCGCAAGCTGCTGGAGATCGTGCGCGCCCTGCTCGATACGGTCATCTCCACGCGGTACTTCAAGATCGCGCTCAACGAGATCAAGCCGTCCTACCACCTGGGCCGGCTGGACTCGCAGCGCATCGATGGCAATGCCTCGTTCTACCTGTCGGTATCGGCATCGCTGCCGGCGCAGGAGCTGATCCAGAGCGTGCCGGTCCGCTTCAAGGTGGGTGCGCCGGACGATGTCGAGAAGTGCGTGCTGTCCGCGTTGCCAGGCGTGAAGCTGACCCATGCCGCGCAGGTACCGGCGGCGATTCCGGTACGCCCGGGCAGTCACTACTTCGAACTGGATGCGCGCGGTGCGCTGTATGAGCGCATGCTCAAGGCGCAGTCAGTGATGATCTACGTGCCGGCCGGCATTGCCGAGCTGAAGATGGAACTTGTGGCGGTGACCTCATGATGAACTCTCCCCTGCCCCCGACTCCGGGCCCGATGCCATCGCTGACCGCCAACGGCGCGATGGTCAATCCCACCCCGCAGGCGGCCAATCCACAGAGCCTGCAGGACCTGATGTCCGACGGCTTCTACCTGCTGCTGCTGCTCAAGCGCGGCCAGCTGCCGCACGATGCCGAAGGCTTCGTGCAGACCGTGCAGAAGTTCCTCGATGGCGTGGAGCGCAACGCGATGCGCCTGGGCGTGGCATCGGAAGATGTGTACGCCGCAAAATACGCCTTCTGCGCCGCAGTGGACGAGGCGATCCTGTCGCAGCCGTCGCCGCTGCACGAAACCTGGGAGCGCAACCCGCTGCAGCTGCGCCTGTTCGGTGAGCACCTGGCCGGCGAGCACTTCTTCGACCGGCTGGAGGAGCTGCGCCGCCAGGGTGCGGCGCGCCTGCCCTCGCTGGAGGTCTACCACTACTGCCTGCTGATGGGTTTCGAAGGCAAGTACCGGCTGGAAGGCACCGAAAAGCTGGGCTACCTGACCGCGCGGCTGGGCGATGAAATCGTCTACCTGAAGGGCAAGCGCCACGGCTTCGCGCCGCACGCACTGCCGCCGGACAACGTACGCCACAGCCTGCGCCGCGTGGTGCCGCTGTGGCTGCCTGCGGTGGTGGTGGGCTGCTTCGGCATCGTCGCCTTCTTCGGCATGCGCACCTACCTCGGCCACGAGACGCAGCAGCAACTGGCCGCCTACAACGACGTGGTGCAGATGCCCGAGCGCACCGCCCACATCACGATCACCCTGCCATGAGCCTGATGATATGGACATCCCAAGCTCCGCACTGCTCGCTTCCCTCGCCTCGCTGTCGCACCGCGACCGCCTGATCCAGCTGAAGGGCCCCGATGCGGGCCTGGTGGTCGAGCGCTTCGAAGGCATTGAATCAGTCTGCGGCGACAACCGGCTGCAGATCGACTGCCTGTCCACCGACGCGTTCCTGGACCTGGAGCCGTGGCTGGAACAGCCGCTGACCCTGCAGCTGCGCCAGGCCGACGGTTCGCTGCGCCAGTGGCACGGGCTGTGTACCGAGGCTGCGCAGCTGGGCAGCGATGGCGGCCTGGCCCGCTACCGGCTGATCCTGGAGCCGTGGACCGCGCTGCTGCGCCTGCGCCGCAACGCGGTGATCTTCCAGGACCTGGACACCCGCGCGATCTGCGAGCAGATCTTCGCCGACTACCCGCAGGCGCTGTTCCGCTTCGACGTGCAGGCCGCACTGCCGGCGCGTGCGATCACCACCCAGTACCGCGAGACCGACTGGGCCTTCATCACCCGCCTGCTGGCCGAGGCTGGCCTGGCCTGGCGCATCGAGCAGGCGCAGGGCGATGAGGCCGCGCACACGCTGGTGGTGTTCGAGCCGGGCGCCGAGCTGCCCGACGCCGGCCGCGTGCGCTTCCATCGCGCCGACATGGCCGAGGCCAATGACGGCATCACCGCTTTTGCCGAACGCCAGCAGCTGGTGCCCAACGCCAGCACCGTGGCCAGCTGGCACAGCGAGCAGGTTGCTGCCGTGGCCGCGCACTCCAGCRCCGATGCCGGCACCCTGCCCGCCTTGGAAGTCTACGTGCAGCCGCGCGCCGGGCGCTTCACCCAGGCCGGCTGGGCCGATGCCGAAGCACAGGCGCGGCTGGACGCGCTGCGCGTGGGTCAGGTGCTCTACAGCGGCAGCGGCAGCGAACGCCAGCTGGCCGCCGGCAGCACCTTCACCCTGGCCCAGCACCCGCAGCACGAAGGCCAGGCCTTCCAGCTGCTGGCGGTGCAGCACGTGGCGCTGAACAACCTGGACCAGGGCATCGCCGAACTGCTGGGCAGCCCCGCACTGGAGCGCGGCGCCTACCGCAACAGTTTCCTGGCCACCGGCGCCGGGGTGCCGCTGCGCGCCCTGCCGCAGGACCGGCCGACCCTGCATGGCCCGCAGACCGCGCGCGTGGTGGGCATTGCCAACACCGCCGTGACTCCCAACCGCGAGCACCAGGTACGCATCCAGTTCGGCTGGCAGCGCGGCAGCAGGCCCAATCCCGGCGGCCTGACCGACACCGGCAGCGCCCAGCCCGGACACGCTCCCGGCGACCACACCAGTGGCAGCTGGGTGCCGGTAGCCGAGTGGGTGGCCGGCCCCAACTGGGGCACGGCCTTCCTGCCCCGCGTGGGCAGCGAAGTACTGGTGGAATTCCTGCACGGCGACATCGACCAGCCGCGCATCACCGGCCAGCTCTACAACGGCGAAGTCGCTCCGCCCTTCGGCGGCGGCATCGACGAGAACGCACGCCACCCCGGCGTACTCAGCGGCCTGCACACCCAGGCCCATGACGGTAGCGGCACCCAGCAATGGGTGATCGACGACACGCCCGGGCAGCTGCGCACGCGCCTGCACAGCTCGCTGGCCGACAGCCGGCTGGAGCTGGGCTACCTGATCGCGCACCAGGACACCGCCCGTGGCGCGCTGCGTGGCGAGGGCTTTGAACTGGCCACCCAGGGCTGGGGCAACGTGCATGCCGGCGAAGGCCTGCTGCTGTCGGCCAGCCTGCAGGAGCGCGCGGCATCCACGGTGATGGACAACGCCAGCGTGGTGGCCCAGCTGAAGGGCGCCGAGCGCAGCCTGGAACAGATGCAGCAGACCCTGGCCCAGCAGCAGGTGCCGGGGCTGGCCGAGTTCGAGCGCACCAAGCAGCTGCGCGAGCAGATCGACCCGAAGGCGCAGGGGCGCTTCCAGGGTGAGGTGAACGGGCAGAGTGCGATGAAGCCCGGCAGTGATGGCCGCAGCCCCGGCGATCAGCCGGTGGAACGGCTGGGCACGCCACTGCTGCTGGCCGAGGCACCGCACCATGTGGCCTGGACCACCCCGGCCAGCGCGGTGGCCTACGCCGGGCAGAACCTGCAGATGACGGTGCAGCAGGACCTGCACGTCAGCGCTGGCGAGACCATCGCCACGGTGTCCGGCGAGCATGTCTCGCTGTTCGCGCAGAGCGGTCCGCTGCGGGTGATCGCCGCGCAGGGCCCGGTCAGCCTGCAGGCCCACGACGGCGAGCTGGAACTGCTGAGCGATCAGGCGTTGACCATCACCGCCACCGACGACCGCATCGACGTGCTGGCGCAGACCAAGGTGGTGCTGCAGGCCGGCAGCAGTGCGATCACGCTGGAGGGCGGCAACATCACCTTCAGCTGCCCCGGCGAGTTCAAGGTCAAGGCGGGCGAACATCCGTTCATGGGGGGAGGCAGCACCCCGGCCAGCCTGCCGCCGCTGCCCGCTTTCACGATCAAGCCTGATCCGGGCCGCACCTTCGAAAGCACGTTCGCCTACGACCAGCTGCGCAGCATCGCCGAGCAGTCCACACCGGTCGAGTTCGTCATGATGATGGCGCCGACCTTCGGCTTCGATGTTCCGGCGCGGACCTACATGAAGCTGCAGGACGCACTGAAGAATGGCAGCCTGCAGGCGCCCGAACACAAGGTGATGGCAGGCGCGCCCTACCCGGCCGACTACGACAACAGCAAGCGCATCATCCGCGTGAACAGCATGGCGGCAGACCGCGCGGCGACGACCATCGAGGCGTCACGCGAACTGCTGGCGGTGCTGCTGCATGAGTTCGGGCACCACGTCGACAACGTGCTGCGCAATGATCTGGCGGAGAAGGATGCGAACGGCAAGCCGACCCTCGCTGCGGACAGCGGCAAGGAAGAAGGCACTGCACTCGCCTATCGCCTGGCGTTCTTCGACCTGGAAGGCACGCACGAAACCGAGTATGCGCAGTACACCTCGCCCGAGTTCAACGGTGCGTTGAAGGTGAACTATGCGGAAGTACAGGCTGCACTGAAGCAACAGGGGCCCGTGGCCCAGGAAACCAACAAGAGCGAGGATGGGCGCTACGAGGGGTTCAGTGCGGGTGATGGCCAGAACCATGACAAGCGACCCAACGAGTCGTTTGGGCATCGATCGATTGAGGCGGTGCTGGGCAAGGTCGGCTTCAGCCGCGCTGAAATGAACGCGATCTATTTCGGCAACTGGCTGCGCGACTACTCGCAGCTGCTGGATCCGAAGATCGTGCGTCCGCCGAATCTCCCAAAGGATCTTGGAAAGCACATCTCCCGATCTGCATTGACAAAGGTTGTCGACGTCCTGGCTGGCAGCGAGTTCTACGAACTGCGTCGAGGAAACTATCGCAACTACGGCGTAACCACTGAACGATTGGGCGTGTATCGTCCCAGCGAACACATCGACAATCCCAAGAACATCAAGCCGTCGCCTCCGGACCCCAGAACCATCGATCCGGACTTCGAGCCATGGGTTACGCCTGGCAGCGATCTGCTCAAGATCGACCCAGACCGATCGATGAAGCGCTACATCATCCGTTCCAGCGAATTCATGGAGGTCGAGCTTCGCAAGGCCATGTCATTGGGAATGACACCTGATGGCATGCGTCATTTCGGTTCGGCACTTCATGTGCTTGAGGATTACTTCGCCCATTCCAATTTCTGCGAACTGAGCCTTCGAAAGCTCGGGCATGGCAAGGTGCTGCCCTGGACTGCAGCGGCAACCTGCAAGCATTCGTACCCAGTCGTCACCGGCATGTTCGGCTCCACCGATGTGATCGCCAGCCTGGCCGAACCCATCGCACACAAGGTCTTTGGCATTGAAAGCTGGGAATTCAAAGCCAGCAAGCCCGGTGATCGCTCGGATGGCGAGAAGATCATGCTGATACTGCTGTCGGAACACAGTGACAAGAGATACTACGAAGCCTTCGAGAAGTTCCTCAAACTTCGTGATCGCATCGCAAGCATTCCAGGCCATGAGTATCTTGAACGTGCTGGCTGGATTGCCAGCGCCCCGATGCGCCTTGTGCTGAACTCATACAACTTCGTGTACCAGCAACTGCTGTTGCTGGTGGGCAACAGCGTTGACGATGCCCAGACCATGTTCGACTCTGATCCGAACAAGAATGGATCTACGGACCCCAGCCACTCCCAGCTCGCCAAGGATCACGATGTGCACCCCTTGCATACGCTCGCTGCCACCCTGGCCAGCAGCGCGGTGCAACAAGTGGGAGCTGCCATGTACAAGCACTGGCGAGGAATGCCCACGACCAGTCCGGCCACGATCGCAAAGTCCTACCTGGTGCACCCGCAAGACACCTCCTGGCAGGATGGACTGGTGGGCGCCTGGGCGAAAAAGCACCCTGCCGACATCCGGCGTGCTGCGTCAGCGACCGAGCTTGAGCACTTGCATGAGGAACACGGCAAGCACGCTCTGGAGGAAATTCGCCGGGTGGGTCGCTATGGATCCAAGAGTTGGGACTACATCACCAAGTTCTACGAAGATCTGTTTGGTGAAAAGAATCAGGTGAAGCCAAAGAAATGATCAGGAATCTCTTTCTTGCCTCGCTTCTCGTCCTTGGCTTCGGCGCGTGCAGCGATGCCCAGACGGCAGCTCCCGCGCGTGGCGAGGCCAATGCAGCGCCGCATCTCGCGCTCAACGAAGACTACGTCGAGTACAAAGGGAAACGCCTGACCTTCAAACAGGACCTTGCCGCATGGGAAAAGGTACTTGGACCCACGCACCGCAACGCGCTTTCGGAGGCATCGGACATCGTTGTCTGGGACGATCTGGGCATCCGCGTCTATACGAACTACCCCAAGGACCTGACGGTCCGCACCGTCGCCGTCACCCTGAAGGGCCTGCCGGAGGACTCGCTGGCCTACATCGCACCGGGGGAAGGCGTTCGTCCCCGCGCCGACTACAAGGGAGCTGTCTCGGTCAGTGCGGTGAAAGTGGACAAGAATACTCGGGTCGGGGACATCGCGCGTCTGAGCAATGATCGGCTGCGCATCGACTGCAGCCGCGGCATTGATCTCTGCACGGCAAGCCGCAAGGATGACCGGTTCAAGGATGTCAGCACGTACTTCGGCGTCGACGATCGTCGATATGACAGCATCCCTTATGAGATCGAGTTTGGTCCAGGACGTGATGGCACCCGCTGAGCCCCAGCGTACGGCGACGGCTCTCTTCGCGACCAACTCACGACGTTTTCTGGCGATAGCGCTTTCATCGCTCTTTGCCGCATGTAACGCCGCACCTCAAGATGAGCAGCCGAAGCAGAAGCCAGCGGCCATTTTCGAGAATGGCTCGATCCTCATCGGCTCACAGCGCGTTGAACTTGGCGCCCCCGTCAAGGCATGGATTGCCGTCCTTGGTAGCGACTATCGCTTCGCCGATCCTGAGTTACCGATCATGATGATCTGGGATGAACTGGGGATCGCTGCCTACACGGGCCCAACGAAAGAACATCGCGTCAACTCAGTCTCATTCGTCCTCCGTGTCCCTCCCAGGTCATCTGGCGGCTATGAACCTCCAGGAGAAGGAATTCAGCCACGCAAGACTTTTTCGGGTGCGGTCTCGTTCTCGGGCACTCCTGTGAACAATACGACGCAGGTTGATGACATACCCCGACTGAGCGGAGGTTTACTGGAAGTACACTGCAGCCAGGGAATTGCCCTCTGTAGCGCGAACAGGACAGATCAGGCGAAGCTGGATTACTCCTTCTATTTCTCCGTGGACGATAAGCGCTACAGCAGCTACATATACAAACTCAACATCGAGAAAGACGACGCTCCAGATTGAGGAGGCACGGAACCACCTTCACAAGCAGTGACCACTCGGCCTCATCATCGACAGCGGGCAATTCAACGGCGACATGAAGATCTGCGACATCCCGGCCGCCCGATGCACGATGTTTGAGATTCACTGCAGCGAGGGCATCGGCACATGCATCAGAAATCGGGTTGATGGCACTACTCGTGGCTGCTCCATCTACTTCAGGGCTGACGAAAGGCGATACGATCGCCTCCCGTACACCATCGAAGTCAGCCGCGAGACCAACTGATGTACGCTGCGGTGCCATCGAGAATCCTCCTGATTTCGTTTTCTGTGCTTGCATTTGCTGCCTGCGATGCCAAGCATGCCCCGGGCTCAGGCGAAAGCAATGCAGCCCCTTTGGCTTTCCAGGATGACTACGTCAAGTACAACGGACAGCGCCTGGATTTCACTCAGGACCTGTCCAACTGGATCAACGTGCTTGGCCCCAACCATCGCACCGCGTTTCCCGATGACCCTGGCATTGTGGTCTGGGACGATCTGGGCATCCGTGTCTACACCAACCATCCCAGGAATCAACGTGTGGTCACAGCATCAGTCACCCTTCGCGGAGAACCCGAGGATTCGCTGTCCTACATCCCACCAGGCGAAGGCGTTCGACCTCGCCAAGACTATGCCTACTCCGTTCTGGTCAACGGTGTCCGCGTAAACAAGGGCACTCGCGTAGGCGACATCGCACACCTGAGCGGAGGACAGCTACGCATTGATTGCAGCCGCGGCATAAGCATCTGTGGCGCAAGCAGGAACGATGAAAAGTTCATCCAGATGAAGATGTATTTCGGAGTGGATGACCGACGGTACGACAGCACCCCCTATGTCATCGAATTCGGCCCTGGCAGCAACCCGGCTCATTGAAATTCATCAAGTACGATCAAGACCATAGTGCGCAGTCGTCAGTGGCACGAGGATCCCTTCGACAGGCGGACCTGCTACGGCGATCTGCTTGGGGAGAAGAACCAGGTGAAGCCAAAGAAATGATCAGAAGACATCTGCTCGCCTCACTCCTTGTTCTCGTTCTTGGCGCGTGCAGCGATGCACGGACGGCAGACCCTGCGCGTGGTGGAACCAGTGCTGCGGCGGACCTGGCGTTCAACGAAGACTACGTCGAGTACAAAGGACATCGCCTGACGTTCAAGCAGGATCTTGCCGCCTGGGAAAAGGTACTTGGCTCCACGCACCGCAACGCGCTTTCGGATGCCTCGGACATCGTTGTCTGGGACGACCTGGGCATCCGTGTCTATACGAACTACCCAAAGGATCTGACGGTCCGCACCGTCGCCGTCACCCTGAAGGGCCTGCCTGAGGACGCGCTGGCCTACATTGCGCCCGGTGAAGGCGTTCGTCCGGGTAAGGACTACACGGGCACTGTCGCGGTCAGTGGCGTGAAAGTGGACAGCAATACACGTGTCGGGGACATCGCGCAGCTGAGCAATGATCGGCTGCGCATCGACTGCAACCGTGGTATCAATCTCTGCACCGCAAGCCGCAGGGATGCCCGATTCATCCATGCCAGCACCTACTTCGGCGTCGATGATCGTCGTTATGACAGCACCCCGTATGAGATCGAGTTTGGCCCGGGACGTGATGATGCGCGTTGAACCCGCGGTTTCGCAGACAGGTTCCTCTCGTTTCACGCTGCTGTTCGTACTCATACTGACTGCGGCCGGCTGTGGTTCGCATCACGTGCCATCGGCATTCATGACCATGCCATCGCTGCCCGAAGCGGAACTGAAAGAGCTCTACCCTGGCACACTGCTGAAGCAACTGGCTTTCAAGGACGTAGACGGCCCGGGCCTGCTGCTGCTTTCGCGCAGCGCACAGGCATTGCCGGCGCAGGGCGACGCAGGACCGCTGGATCAGATCACGCTGCGTGCAGAGCTGTTCCGGCGCACCGATGAGGCGAGTCCTTGGGTTTCGCGCTGGAGCGTCGAAGATCCGGTTCAATGCGAAGGCCTGGATCTGGAGGCCGGCTATTTCCTGGATCAGGTGACAGCCACCGACCTGGACAACGACGGCCGAGCCGAGTTGACGCTGGCCAGCCACAGCGTCTGTGGCGGCGGCATTGACCCGCAGCAGCTGCGCATCGGGCTTCGCCAGGGCGAGCAGTACTACGAAGTACGTGGCGAATCGCTGGTACACGTGGAAGGCGATGAACCTTTCGGCGGCGAGCGTCAGAACGATCCTGCGCTGGCATCAGCTGCGGCGCCGTTGCGTGCGCACATCGACAGCGTATGGGAAGCGATCAAGCGCGGGAGTTCACCATGACCGCGCCATGGTGCCAGCGCCTGCATCCGCCCGTGCTCCTGCTGGTGCTTTCGGCTGCCGCAAACGCTGCCATCGCGCGCACGCCGCCGCCCAGTCCACTGCAACGCGCCTGCGCGGCCGACATCGAGGAACGTATCGAGTTGCGGTTCGCGGACGGCAGGCATGTAAGCGCCTGCGCACCTGGCGTCGGCGACGGCTGCGCGTAAGGCAGCGGGCAGACCATGCTCGACGCTACGCCCGACCTCAACAACGATGGTCGCGCCGACGCGATCCTCACCCACTTCGGCAGCAGCTACGGTGACATCGACGTCACCCATAAACTGGTGCTGGCGCAGTGCCCGGACGGAACCTATGCGCGCCTGCTGGAGGGACGGTTCACCACGCTGGCCGCACCTCCGGCACCGCATCCGGCGTGGCCGGCGCTGGAGGCATCGCGTGACTGTCCGGGCGGCCGGGAAACGATTGCACTGCACTTCGAGCGGGCTGCCGCCCGCTACCGCGGTCCGGAACACTTCGATCCCGACAATGCCTGCACACGCTGAACGACACGGCTTGATCCAGCGCATGCCGTCGCCACGGGCGCGATGCTATCGTGGCGCCATCATGCCCTCAGGAGTTGCAACCATGAACCGATACCGTCCCACCCGCCTTGCCCTGGCCGCCCTCGCCTCGCCCCTGTTGTTGGCCGCCTGTGTCAGCACGCCAGGCCCGGAGGTGAAGGGCACGGGCCGCTGTAATGCCAGCCAGCTGGGCTGGGCGATCGGCCAGCCAGCCAATGAACCCAACATCCGCCGACTGTCCAGCGAAAGCGGTGCCGGCCTGGTCAACCCGATCGGCCCCAGCACCATCACCACCAAGGACATCCGCCAGGACCGCCTGCGCGTGTACGTGGACAAGGACAACATCATCACCGCAACCCGCTGCGAATAAGCACCGCCACAGGTTTCTGTAGAGCCGAGCCTACGCTCGGCTGCTCTCCGGCCAGGCCACACGGAAAGCCAGCCGAGCGTAGGCTCGGCTCTACAGGGTTCAGGGTTCGGTATACCCCGCGCAATCCGGCAGCGCCTGGTCGGGGTGGAACACCCCATCACTGAAACGAAACAGCCGCGTGTAGCTGCACGCTGGGTCCTGCTCGGTGCGCAGGTCCTTCTTCTTCAGCGGCCCTTTGGCCAGCGAATCCTCGAAGCGCGAGACACCGGCCGGAAACCGCGTGGCCACGGTCTGGTAACGCAGTACCGGCATCCCCTCGGCCGCCGTCTCCAGCCCCAGCTTCGCCGAGAACCCATACTCATCGTGGCAGGCACCGGCGCGCAGCTTGATGTCCTGCTCGCTGAAGCAGGCGCGGATCATCGCGTTGCCCAGCCACGGCACGGTCAGCACGTCATCATCAACCTGGATGTCGTCCTCCAGGTGGCGCACACGCGCCAGCTGCAGGGTGGACGCATCGGCGCCACCGCCGGAGTACATGGTGCTGAATTTGACGATGCCACCCACCAGCACGTTCTGCCGTGCGCGCTGATGCGGATCCTGCACGGGCGCATCCGCGCCCACGCCCGGCGCGAGCCGCACGATCCACGGCCATAGCGACAGTTCGGTCTCCGACGGCGCGTCGATGCTGACGCGATAGCTGTGCGGCGTGTCCTCGCCCGGCACCCGTTCCAGCACTTCCAGCGTCGTGGGCCGGTCACCATCGTTGGCCACCGGCTGCACGCGTACGCACCATGCGCCATCGGCGGTGCAGTTGCGCACACCGGTTGCATCGAGCACCTGACCCAGCGGCTCCAGCACATTGCCGGCCGCGTCACGCTGCTGTGGCAGGATCGAGGTCTGCGCCAGCGCCAGAAACGGCGTGGCCAGCCATGCGGTACACAACAGGCTGCGCGCAACAGTGATGGGCATCGGCGAGACTCCTCCATGTGGAACCCCGATGGTAACCGCTGCCCGCATGGAGTCGAGCCTGCTCTGCCGTGCCATTCGTCAGACAGCAGCCGAGCATGGCTCTTCCGCAAAGCTCAATGTCCAACGCAGTCGCAGCCCCCCCAACCCTTGGCCTTCGATGTCTGGCCGATGCCGGGATTGAAGGTGTTGCTCGGATCCAGCTGCCGGTAGAACCCGGCCAGCGCCGGCTTGGCCGGATACAGGTGGCCGACGTTGTGCTCGGCCGGATACTCGGCGCCACGCTGGTCCAGCAAGGCCCACATTGCGTGCTCGATCGCCATCGGGTCTTCGCCCTTGCGCGCGATGTAGTCCTGGTGGAACACGTGGCACAGGAAGTGCCCGTAATACAGCTTGTGCAGCAGGCGGCCATCGATATCGGCCGGCAACTGCTCGAACCAGTCGGCATCATCGCGGCGCAGGGCGATGTCCAGCGCCACGATGTCCTGCACCTGGTCGCGGTGTACCTCGCGGTAGCGCACCGCGGCGCCGGCCACGGCGAAGCGATGCAGGAAGGCCTTGCGACCCTCATCGGCCGTGCAGTGGAAGTAGCCGCCCTCATGGTCGGCAAAGAAGCCGCGCAGCCACGCCTCGGTGTCCGCTGCGTCCTGCGCGGAGACCTTCAGCAGCAGATGATGCTCGTAGCGCTGGCGGAACTCGCCCATGCGCTTGGGCAGGTGCGAGGGCAGCAGGCCGGTCAGCACCTGCATCACCCGGTCGGTCACGCCGCGCAGGCCCAGCCGCTCGAACCAGCCATCAACGCGGCTCTTCAGTGCGAAGGCGGCCGGCACGCGGGCGGTGCCAAGGCGGTCGATCAACAGGAAGCTGTCCTTGCCGTAGCGTTCGCCGATGTCATAGGCATCGCGGTGGATATACTCGCCGGCAATCGGCAGGCGTTCGAAGCCGGTCAGCAGTTGGCGCCGGATCGCGGTCAGGCTGTCGGTGTGGTTGCTGCCGATGTAGAAGACCTCGGCGGCCTCCTTTTCGAAGGTGTCCAGGCGCACCGCGAACACTGCCAGCTTGCCGGCAGATCCCGCTGCCTCGAAGTGACGGCTGGGGTCGGCATTGAAGCGTGCCGGCGTATCAGCATCGACCCGGCGCACTTCCTCGGCGTAGCGTGGATCGGAGGCGGCGCGGCCATCGCCGTCCCCAACGTCGGCAGCACGGTAGTCACCCGCCTGCAGGCGCTGCAGGATCTGCTCAGGCGTATCACCCAGCGCGATGCCCAGATGGTTGACCAGCTGCAGCTGGCCCTGCGCATCGACCTGCGCATACAGTGCCAGCTCGGTGTAGGCCGGGCCACGGCGCACCAGCGCGCCGCCGGAGTTGTTGCAGATGCCACCGAGTACCGACGCACCGATGCAGGACGAGCCGATCACCGAATGCGGTTCGCGGCCCAGTGGTGCCAGCGTCTGCTCCAGGCGGTCCAGCGTTGCACCGGGAAGGCACAGCACCTGGCGGCCCTCGTTCAACAGCTGGATGCCGGTCAGGCGCAGCGTGCTGACCAGCACGATCGGACGCCCATAGTCGTTGCCATCCGGGGTCGAGCCACCGGTCAGGCCGGTGTTGGCCGCCTGCAGGATGATCGCTGCCCCGCCCTGCACCGCCGCCTGCAGAACACGCCACAGCTCCAGCAGCGTACCCGGGCGCACCACCGCCAGCACCGGGCCGTCGCCGAAACGGTAGCCACGGCGGAAACGGCGGGTGGCCTTGTCGCCGGTCAGTACATGGCGGCTGCCGACCGCATCGCGCAACTCCGCCAGCACGGCATCGTGGCCACTCATGGCAGGCTGACCAGCGAATCGCGGCCGATGTCAGCGATGCGGCGTGCGCCGGTCAGCGTCATCGCCACGCGCATTTCCTTGGCGATCAGGTCCAGCAGGTTGGCCACGCCCGCCTCGCCCTGCGCGGCCAGCGCATAGACGAAGGCACGGCCCAGCAGCACGGTGTCGGCGCCCAGCGCCAGCATGCGCACCACGTCCAGCCCGGTGCGGATACCCGAATCGGCCAGGATCTTCAGATCGCCCTGCACCGCATCGGCAATCGCCGGCAATGCGCGGGCAGTGGACAGCACGCCGTCCAGCTGGCGGCCACCATGGTTGGACACCACGATGCCATCGGCGCCGAACTTCACCGCATCGCGGGCGTCGTCCGGGTCGAGGATGCCCTTGATCACCATCGGGCCTTTCCAGAACTCACGGATCCATTCCAGGTCCTTCCATGAAATGGACGGATCGAAGTTGCTGCCCAGCCAGCCGATGTAGTCCTCCAGCCCGGTCGGGTTGCCACGATAGGTGGAGATGTTGCCCAGGTCATGCGGGCGCCCGAACAGGCCCACATCCCACGCCCAGTGGGGATGGGTGATGGCCTGGCCGATGCGGCGCAGCGAGGCGTTCGGGCCGCTCATGCCGGAGTGCGCATCACGGTAGCGCGCGCCCGGCACCGGCATGTCCACGGTGAACACCAGGGTGGTCACACCGGCGGCCTGCGCCCGCTCCAGTGCATTGCGCATGAAACCACGGTCGCGCAGCACGTACAGCTGGAACCACATCGGCCGCTGGATGGCCGGTGCCACTTCCTCGATCGGGCACACCGAGACGGTGGACAAGGTGAACGGAATGCCGCGGCCGTCGGCCGCACGCGCCGCCTGTACTTCACCGCGACGCGCGTACATGCCGGTCAGGCCGACCGGCGCCAGCGCCACCGGCATCGCCAGCTTTTCACCGAACAGCTCGGTTTCCAGGCTCAGGTCGGACATGTTGCGCAGGATGCGCTGGCGCAGCGCGATGTCGGACAGGTCGGAAACGTTGCGCTTCAGCGTGTGCTCGGCATACGCGCCGCCATCGATGTAGTGGAACAGGAACGGCGGCAGCCGGCGTTGCGCTGCGGCACGGTAATCGGTGGAGGCGGAGATGATCATGGGGTCAACCGTGTGGGGAAGGTAGACGCGAGGCCCGCGCACGCCGGGCCTCGTTGTCATCGAGGGTGCGCAGCGTGGTGTGCACGAACTCGAGGTGGGCATGCGCGGCGGCGCGCGCGCGTTCCGGGTCACCGGCCAGCACCGCATCCATCATCTCGCGGTGCTGGTCGGACAGCGGCGAGAAGGTCCTCGCCGAGGTATAGAGCTTCTCGCGGCTCTGCGAGATGTTGGTCTGCAGCAGTTCGAACAAGCCTCGCATCACCTGCAGCAGCACCAGATTGTGCGAGGCCTCGGCAATGGACAGGTGGAAGGCCGCGTCGGCCTCCGCTTCGCCGGTGGGGTCGTCCTTGCCGTGCGCGTCCATCATGGTCTGGAACGCCTGCGCGATGCGCGTGCGATCCTCATCGGTAGCACGCAGCGCCGCGTGCCAGGCGGTGGCGCCCTCCAGCGCGTGGCGGATTTCCAGCACGTCGAAGCGGTATTCCGGGTCGCCCTGGAACAGCGGCAGGTAGGGCGCCAGCGGCTCATCCAGCGCCTGCCGCGCCCGTGCCGCCGGTTCGGCCACGTAGGTGCCGCCACCCACGCGTGCGGTCAATAGGCCCTGGCTGGCCAGTTGCGCGATGGCCTCGCGCAGCGCCGTGCGCGAGACCCCCAGCTGCACCGCCAGCGTGCGCTCGGCCGGCAGCCGGTCGCCCGGCTGCAGCCGTTGTTCCTGCACCAGGCCGCGCAGCTGCGCGGCCACCTTGTCCGAAATGCGTTGCGTGCTCATGCCGCCATTGTGGCCCGAAGCACGCAACGAAGGGTCAGTCGGCCTGGCATGGCTCAGGGAATCATCCAGGTCAGCCAGTAGGCCTGGGCCAGGGTGATCAGGCCGACCATCGTGGTGAAGATCAGGCTGTGCTTGACCGTGAAACGGAACAGGTCCGACTCCTTGCCGGCCAGGCCAACCGCTGCGCAGGCAATGGCGATCGACTGCGGCGAGATCATCTTGCCGGTCACCCCGCCGGTTGTATTGGCCGCCACCAGCAGCACGTCCGACACGCCGATCTGCTGCGCGGTGGTGGCCTGCAGCGCCGAGAACAGCGCGTTGGACGAGGTGTCCGAACCGGTCAGGAATACGCCAAGCCAGCCCAGGAAGGGCGAGAAGAACGGGAACGCATCGCCGGTATGTGCCAGCGCCAGGGCCAACGTGGCCGACAGGCCCGAGTAGTTGGCAATGAAGGCGAACGCCAGCACCATGCCGATCGAATAGATCGGCGTGCGCAGCTCACGCACGGTCTCGCCGAAGGTCTGCAGCGCCGAACGGGCCGGCATGCGCAGGGCGATGATGGCGATCACCGCAGCCAGGATGATCGAAGTGCCGGTGGCCGAGAACCAGTCGAACTTGTAGATCGCTTCATAGCTGAGCGGCGCATCCACGATCGGCGGCATCTTCTGCACCATCTGGTCCAGCCCCGGCACCGGGATCTTCAGCACCCAGCTTTCCAGCGGGCCGCCCGCCGCAAACAGCGACTTGAACGGCTTGATGCTCCACAGGGTGACCATTGCAGTGAGGATCAGGAACGGCGACCACGCCTTGGCGATCTGTCCGACGCTGTAGCGCGGCGCTTCCAATGCCTGTGCGGCAGCCTCGGCACTGGTTTCGGTGTCGAAGCGGAAGATCCGCACCGGCTTCCAGTGGCGCAGGAACAGGGTCAGGCACACCAGCGACGCCAGCGAGGCGGTGATGTCGGGCAGTTCCGGGCCGATGAAGTTGGAGGTGAGGTACTGCGCGATGGCGAACGAGCCACCCGCCACCAGCACCGCCGGCCAGGTTTCCTTGATGCCGCGCCAACCGTCCATGATCGCCATGATCCAGAACAGCACGATGATGGTGAGGAAGGGCAGCTGGCGACCGGCCATCTGGCCGATCTCGAACGCATCCAGGCCGGTGACCTGCCCGGCCACGATGATCGGAATGCCCATCGCACCGAACGCCACCGGCGCGGTGTTGACGATCAGGCACAGTCCGGCCGCGTACAGCGGCTTGAAGCCCAGCCCAACCAGCAGTGCTGCGGTGATCGCAACCGGTGCGCCGAAACCGGCCGCACCTTCCAGGAAGGCACCGAAGGCGAAGCCGACCATCAGCATCTGCAGGCGCTGATCTTCGGTGACCGACAGGATCGAGGCGCGGATGATGTCGAACTGCCCGGTCTTGACCGAGACCTTGTACAGGAACACCGCGCCGATGATGATCCAGGCGATCGGCCACAGCCCATAGACGAAGCCGAAGCCGGCCGCCCCCAGCGCCTGGGTCAGCGGCATGCGGTAGAACAGCAGCGCCACGCCGAGCGCTATGGCCACGGTGATCGTGCCGGCCAGCCAGCCCTTCATGCGCAGCACGGCCAGGGCAACGAAGAAGAACGCGATCGGCAGCAGCGCGATCAGGCTGGACAACCACAGGTTGCCGGCGGGGTCGTACAGGTGTTGCCAGGGCTGCATGAAGACTCTCGACTGGATGCGGAAGGTGCCCCACCGCAGGCGGTGGATCGCCGTGGCTGTCGATTATTGGTCTTACCAATAATGATTCCGATCAGCCCACGTGCAGCGGATTCAACCGCAACTCCGGCGGAGAGCCTATTAGACCATAGGGCTAGACGTCACATTGGTCCGACCATTAAAGTCACCATGGTAGTGCCGGCCGCCGGCCGGTTACTCGAGACTTCCTACGAAATCCGCTTCTCCAGCCGCCGCATCACCGCCAGCACCAGCACGCACAGCACGCTGACGCCAATCGCAATCACGTACTTGCCGATGCCCACGGCGATGCCGATCGCTGCGGCCATGATCAGCGAGCTGGCCGTGGTCAACCCGCTGACCTGGTCCTCGCGCGAGCCGCGCAGAATGGTGCCGGCGGCAACAAAGCCAACGCAGGCCACAACGGCCTCGATCAGACGTACCGGGTCGACCTGCAACAGATCGCGGTAGCGCTCCTGCTGGAAATGCTCAGCCACCGAATCGCCCAAGCCGACGATCAACGCCGCCGCTCCGGCAATCAGCATGTGCGTACGCAGGCCGGCTGCGTGCTTGCCCATTTCGCGTTCGACGCCAAGCACGCCACCGAACAGCATTGCTGCAGCTACGCGCAGCAGGATCGAGACATCCTGGGTGAGTTCCATGGGCAGGCTCCGGGAATTTTCCGAAGCGTCGCGCGGCGATCGTGGGACGGGGGTGAAGGCGATGGCACGCCTTCTTCACCGCACGCCCTCATCTACGCATGGCATGGATCTACCGACCGCATCTGCTCATTGCGCCAGGTAGCCACCATCGATGGCGTAGTACGCGCCGGTCGCGAATGAGGCGTCGTCGCTGGCCAGCCAGGCCACCAGTGCCGCTACTTCCTCGGCCGTGCCCAGCCGCTTCAAGGCGTGGCGGCCTTCCAGCGTGGCACGTACTTTCGGGTCCATCTTCTCCAGCAGCGGCGTGCTGATGAAGCCCGGGCCGACCGCATTGACACGGATGCCGTCGCCCGCATGCTCCCAGGCTGCGGTCTGGGTCAGCCCGACCACGCCGTGCTTGGCCGCCACATAGGCCGTGGACCCGGCATACCCCACCTGGCCCAGGATCGAGGCCATGTTGATGATGCTGCCACCCGTGCCCGCCGCACGCATCGCCTGGATCTGCGCGCGCTGGCATAGGAACACACTGGTCAGATTGACGTCGATCACGCGCTGCCAGCCGTCAATCGGATAGTCACCACTGCTGGCCGCCGGTCCGCTGATGCCCGCGTTGTTGACCGCGACATGCACGCCGCCCAGCTCCTTCACCGTACGTTGCACCGCCGCATCGACGGCCGCCTCGTCGGTGACATCCAGCGCGATCCCGATCGCCTGGACGCCGCTGCCCTGCAACTGCGCCACCGTCTTGTCCACTGCGTCCTGCTTCAGGTCCCAGACCGAAACGCGTGCACCGGAAGCCGCCAGGGTCTGCGCCACGGCAAGGCCGATGCCGGATACGCCGCCGGTCACGATCGCGGTCTTGCCAGTGAGCTGGTAATCGATCATCTGCGCTCTCCATCTGTGGGGTATCGATGCGGCCTGTCGCCACCAACCCTTCACGCTACGCGTTCGCACGTGATGGTGCGGCAGACAGCGTGTCCATGAACAATCGTTCCACCCATAAAACCTCAACGCCGGTTGATGTATGGAATTGCGTACGGATATGCACGCAAAACGCCGCCGTATGTTCCACGGCTATTTCAACTTGGCCGTAATGATCAATCGTTTTGACCATCTCGAAATCAAATGCGGGTGAATCAAGGCGACAATGGGAAACGTTTACAGATTCTTCGACACACTCATTCCAATCTGGCATTTCCCCAGCCATCCAGCGTGCCGCCGCTACCGCATCGCAGCGGGTCTGAACAGGCCACGACCGGAACTGCAGCATCTGCGATGCAGAGCGCATGGCTGAGGTACTGCCAGCGTCCACCTCCTGCGCACGTGCCGAGCAATGTCCCGATACTTCACTTTTGCCGATTACCGCCGCTTCGGCCAGCGCCACGGCTTTGATTACCGCGCCGACCCGGAACACCTGCGTGACGACCAGTGGGCCGGCCACGGCGAAGTCAATGAACAGTTCCTGCGTGGCGGCATGAGCCTGATCGCGTCTGATGTCCACAATCGTTTTCCTTACGTCGCGACCGCCCAGCAGAGCCCCGGGCTGGCCATCCGAGTAATGCTGCAGGGGCAGGTCGATGTCCGCGTTCCGCGGCGCGGTGGTTTCACTCTGCGCGCCGGCACCGCGATGACCGCGCACCACCGCGAGCAGGTTGAGATGACGGGCGCGCATCCCGGCGAAACGCGCATGCGTGGCGTCAGCGTAATGGTCCCGGGCCAGATCGACCCGGACCTGTTCCAGCTGCCGCAGCTGGAGACCGCGCTCAATGCGCACCTGGAATGCCGTCACTGGGCGATTCCGCATACCCTGCTGCCGGTGCTGGGCCAGTTGTTCGAGAGTCCCTGGCAGGATGGCATCGACGCACTGTGGCGTGAGGGCGTGGCCCTGCAGCTCCTGGCCGTAGGCCTGCAGGCCGAGGATCTGCAGACCGACCACGTTCGGACGCTGCGTGCGGGCCAGCGCGAGCGGCTGGAGCGCGTACGTGCCTACCTGCATGATGACCCGAGCCATGCCCACAGTCTGGTCGAGCTGGCCCAGTTGGCCTGCATGAGCCCGAGCTCGCTGCGGCGCCATTTCGCCCAGCAGTACGGCAGCTCGGTATTCGACTACCTGCACGAGCAGCGCATGCGCCACGCCGAACAGGGCCTGCGCGAGGACGGCTGGACGGTCGAACAGGCCGCTGCCGCCAGTGGCTACCGCCACCCCAGCAATTTCGCCGCAGCGTTCCGCAAGCGCTTCGGCCTTGTGCCCAGCCGCTGGCGCACCGGCCCTTCAAAGGTGGGCTGAAGGCTGGTGCCCTGGTAGGTGTCGACCTTGGTCGACACGCTCTTACGCCATCGCGGATGCCGGCCAGCGGCCGGCACTACCACCGCCGCCGGGCATGGCCCAGCGTCACCCTGGGCGCTTCAATACACCGGCAGATCGATGTAGCTGGCCTGCGCAGCGCTGTGCCACACCCGCTGCGTGGCTTTCTGGTAATCGCCCGGCTTGGCCAGGTAAATGTTCGGCACGTAGGTCTGCGGATTGCGGTCGTACAGCGGGAACAGGCTGGACTGCACCTGCACCATCACGCGGTGGCCCTTCTGGAAGGTGTGATTGGCGTTGGGCAGGTCGAAGCGGTACGGCAGCACCTGGTTCGCCGCCAGCGGCTTCGGATCACTGAAGCTCTCGCGATAGCGGCCGCGGAAGATCGCCAGCGACACCGGCAGCTCGTAGCCACCCATCTCCGGCGTCGAGGCTTCCTGCTCCGGATACACATCGATCAGCTTCACCACCCAGTCGCTGTCGGTGCCACTGGTCGAGGCCTGCAGATGCACCACCGGCGCACCGCCGATGCGCAACGGCGCGGTCAGCGGTTCGGTGATGAAGGTCAGCACGTCGGGGCGGCCATCGACGAAGCGCTGGTCCTTGACCAGCCAGGTGGTCCACATGTCACGGTCACCGAAGCGCACCGGGCGCGGCACGAACGGCACCGGCTTGGCCGGGTCGGACACGTATTCCTCGAAGTCGCCCTCGCCCGCCGCTGGCGCCTGGAACGCCAGCTTGCCGCCAGCACGGAGGTACAGCGGCCTGCTGCTGGCAGCACAGCCCTTGTCGCAGCTGCGCGGCCAACCCTTCAGGCGATCCCAGTGGTTCTCGCCGGTGTTGTAGATCAGCACCGGCGGTGTGTCCGCCTTCGGCGCGCCGTCCACCAGATACTGGTCGAAGAACGGCTTGAGCACATCGCGGCGGAACTGCAGCGCGGTGTCGCCGTCGAATTTCAGCGCGCCCAATTCGGCACCACTGTAGTTCACCTGGCTGTGCCGCCACGGGCCCATCACCAGGTAGTTGTGGTTGTTGCCGCTATCGCGCCCTTCCATCGCCTGGTAGGCGTGGTTGGCACCCCACATGTCCTCCTGGTCCCACAGACCCTGCAGCCACATGGTCGGCACCTTCAATGGCGTCTTCGCCATCACCGCGTCCAGCGCCTGGCCCTGCCAGAAGCCGTCATAGGCCGGGTGCTCCACCAGTTTCTTCCACCAGGTCAGCTGGTCCACGCCGGTGAATCGCGCGTAGTCGCCGGCCGACCCGATGCGCAGGAAGGTGCTGTAGTCGTCGTAGCCGAGACTGGGCAGCGGTGTGCCCTTGCCGCGCTTCTCGGTCTGCATCGCGAAGTAGTTGAAATTGACCTGGCGGAACGCGCCGTAGTTGAGCCAGTCGTCGCCCATCCAGCCATCGACCATCGGGCTCTGCGGCGCGGCCACCTTCAGCGCCGGATGCGGATCGGTCAGCGCCATCACCACGGTGAAGCCTTCATAGGACGAGCCCAGCATGCCGACCTTGCCGTTGCTCTCCGGCACGTTCTTCACCAGCCAGTCGATGGTGTCCCAGGCGTCGGTGGAATGGTCGACCCTGGTGTTGTTCAACGGCCCGCGCAAGGGCCGGGTCATCACGTAATCGCCCTCGGAACCGTACTTGCCACGGATGTCCTGGAACACTCGGATGTAGCCGCTGTCGACGAACACCTCGTCGCCCTGCGGCAGCAGGTCACGCATGCGCGGCGAATCACTGCGGTTGGCACGGCCGGCGGCATCGTAGGGGGTGCGGGTCAGCAGGATCGGCGCATTGCGGGCGCCCTTGGGAACCACGATCACCGTGTACAGCTTGGTGCCGTCGCGCATCGGCACCATCACCACGCGCTTGTCGTAGTCGCGGCCGACATCCGGTGCAACGAAGGGTTTGCCGCTGATATCCGGGGTCATCGGCGGTGTATCGGCGGCCAGCACGCTGCTGGACAGGCAAAGAGCGATAGCTACAGCAACGGCGCGCACACGCATGGACAACCCCTCCCGACAGGAAAGGCTCAAGCCTACTCCTGCCTTGAGCCATGAGGTGTGTGCAGGCTTTGCATTCTGCGGTGGATGCAGGCAGGACTGATGGCACATGTGCAAGCCGGTGCCGCTGCATCGGATAGTGCCGGCCGCTGGCCGGCAACTTCACCCGTCTCCTGGGCTATACGGCGTTGCCGGCCAGCGGTCGGCACTACCGATCAGGCTACCGGCACTTCGTGCAAGGCCAGCCAGCGCCAACGGCCATCTTCCTGCCGCAGCACAGCAAGTGCCTCACGCCAGGCCATCACACCCTCAGCAACGGCCTGCCCCTCACGGTAGCGCAGCATCGCCAGCGGAGGCGGTACCTGGATGAACTGCAGGGCCTCGATCTCGATACGCAGGCCCGGCCTGGCACCATGGCCACTGGCAAACATGCCGGCCAGGGCCTCGCGGTCCAGGCGCTGCCCGGCAATGCCCACCATGCTGAAGTCGGTGCAGAAATGATCCATCAACGCATCCTGCGTGCTGGTTGCCACTTCTGCGCGGAACCAGGCCTGCAGCTTGGCGATCAGATCATGGAACTCGTTCTCTGCGGTCATCGTCATTGCATTGTCTCGGGTTGGGAAAGAGAGATCGATTGCGGGCGGCGCAGCAGCGCCATCGGCAGCAGGGTCAGCACGGCAGCCAGCCCCAACGCCACGCGGGTGGCGTGGGCCGGAAGCCATTGCATGGCCAGTGCCAGCAGCAGCGCGATGGCGGCAGTGCCAAGGCAGAAGCTGAGCTGGCGATTGAGGTTCCATAGCGCGCTGGCGTCGCCCAGCGCCTCGCCCTCGACACCATCGAAGGCCAACGTCTGCGCGGTGCTGCTGCACAGGCTGCCGCCGGCGCCCATCAGTGCGAACAACAATGCAGCCAAGGTAAAAGCCGGCTGCGGCAGCAGCGCCATCAACAGCAGGCCGCCGGCCTGAAGCAGCATGCCCACGCGCAGTACCGTGCCCGGGCCGAAGCGGGCCAGCAGGTGTTTGCTGGCCGTGATCGCCATCGCCGAGGCCAGCGCCCATGGCAGCATCAGCGCGCCGATGCGTGCCGCGCTGAAACCGGCCTGGTGCAGCTGCAGGGTGCTGACCAGCTGGCTGCCGATGAATACACCGGGTACGGCCAGATAGATCAGCATCGCCAGGCGCAGGCCGCGATGGGACAACAGCGACCAGCGCAGCAACGGGTGCGCCTGCCGCCGAGCATGCCACAGGTGGGCCGCTGCCAGCAGCGATGCGATCAGCAGCAGTACCGTACCGGCGGCCCGATGGCCAGGCTCACCCAACCACGTGAGTGCCAGCAGCAGTGCGCCCAGCGCCATCATCGCCGTGCAGAGCGCATAGGCCTGCAGGTGCGGCGCACTGCGCTCACCATCGGCGGGCATCCAGGCCAGCACCAGGCCGATCGCCACCGCCGCCAACGGCAGGCTGGCCCAGAGCACACCGCGCCAGGACAGCCACTGCACCAGCAGGCCACCCAGTGCCGGCGCCAGGGCCGGCACCAGCAGCGCCACCAGCAGGATACGCCGGGTCAGTGCGCCACGTTGGGCGGGCATGCACTGGCGGTAGGCCGCGGCCTGCGCCACTGGAATCAGCAGGCCACCGGCCAATCCCTGCAGCAGGCGCCAGCCCAGCAGCCAGCCGATACCCGGCGCAGCGCCGGCCAGCACAGCGGCAACCGCGAACCACAGCAACGCCACCAGCATCAGGCGACGCTCGCCACAGCGCGCGGCCAGCCACGGCGCCAGCGGAATCACCACGCTCAGGCCCAGCATGTAGGCGGTGCCTACCCAGGCCAGGGTACTGACGTCTGCGTGCAGTTCCGCCGCCAGTGCCGGATAGGCCACCGTGGCGATGAACATGTTGACCAGGTCCAGAGCAAACACCAGCAGGAAGATCACCTCATGGCGCAGGCGGGGGGACGGCATCGGCGGCGCTCCAGCGGGGAAGCGGGCAGCATGCCGTGCGGGCCTTGTTGGAAAAACACGACGGCGGCTGCAACACTGTCAAACCTGCTTTGACAATGGATTGCCATGGTCAGCCTCGATCGCTTCGACATCTTCCGCGCCGTGGTCGAGGCTGGCAGCCTGACCGCTGCCGCCGATCGCCTCGGCCTCAGCCGCGCGGTGGTCAGCTTCAACCTGAAGCGGTTGGAGCAGGAGCTGGGTGTGACCCTGCTGCTGCGCAGTACCCGCCACCTGGCCCTGACCGAAGCCGGCGAGCAGTTCCTGCGGCACTGCGTGCAGGCGCTGGATGCTGCACAGGCGGCCATCGACGCCGCGCGCCGCGACCAGCACCAGCTGCAGGGCGTGCTGCGCCTTACAACTACGCCGGAGTACGCACACCTGCGCCTGATTCCTGCGCTGGAGGCGTTCCGCGCGCGGCACCCGGCCCTGCAGCTGCACCTTTCAACCTCTCCGGCACCCGCGGACCTGATTCCCGAACGCTTCGACCTGGCGATCCGCCTCGGCCGCCTGCCGGACTCGGGCCTGCATGCCAGTGAACTGGAGCACCACCCGTTGTGCGCGGTGGCTGCGCCCGCGCTGCTGGCACGCCTGCCTTCTGCAGATGCTGCCGATGACCCCGTGCAGCTGGGTTCCCTGCCCCGTCTGGGCTACCCGCGCCTAGCCGATGTGCCCGTGATCGCACCGGATGGAAGTGACGCCTTGTTCGCCACCAACCCGGGCAACGCGGCGGTACGCGTGGATGGCGCCAGCAGCCTGCGCGCGTTCGCCGTGGCCGGCGCCGGGGTCACCGTGCTGCCACGCTGGCTGATCGAGGACGACCTAGCCCTGGGTCGCCTACGACCGGTGCTTCGCCAGCACCGCTTCCCGCAGCAGAGCGTGTACGCGGTGTATCCGCACAGCACGCAGCCCTCACCGAAGGTGCGCCAGCTGATCGATTTCCTGCGCGGGTGGTTTGGCAAATGAAAAAGGGGACGGAGGGGATTAAGTCGTTTGTGCATAAACGACTTAATCCCCTCCGTCCCCTTTTTCAGACATGGCCCTGTGCGGGCCGTGTCTTCAAGCATCAGCGCAGCACCTGCTCCACCAACTGCACGTCCACGCTCTGCAGCGGTTCGGCCGCGTTGCGCGACAGCTGCACCTGGTAGGTGCCACCGTCGATCTTCCACTGGCGGGCCTGCGCATCGTAGTGGGCCAGGGTCTTCGGCTCGGCTTCGATGCGGATACGGCGCTGTTCGCCCGGCTGCAGGTTCACCTTGTCATAGCCGATCAAGCGGATCGGCGTGGTGCTGCCGGCCGGCAGCTTCAGGTACAGCTGGGCCACGTCGGCACCGGCGCGCTTGCCGGTGTTGCGGATGTCCACGCTGGCGACCAGACGCGAACCTTCCACGCTCACCTTCAGGTTGTCATAGGCGAACGAGGTGTAGGAGAGGCCATGACCGAAGGCGAAGGTCGGGGTCAGGCCCTTGGCCGCCATCCACTTGTAGCCGACGTTGGCGCCTTCGATATCGAAATCGAACACATCACCGAACGGCTTGGCCGGCTTGAAGCCGAGACCGTCGATGTGCGGGCGCGGCAGCTGCGATTCATCCACCACCCAGGTCACCGGCAGGCGGCCGGACGGGTTGACCTGGCCGGTCAGCAGCGCGGCAATGCCTTCACCACCACGGATGCCCGGGTACCACGCCTGCAGCATCGCCGGCACCTGCGCCAGCCACGGCGTGCGCACCGGGCCGTTGGTTTCCAGCACCAGCACGGTCTTCGGATTGGCCTTGGCCACCGCAGAGATCAGCGCATCCTGGTTGTCCGGCAGCTGCATGTCCGGCAGGTCCACCGATTCGGCCGCCCACTGGGTGGCGAACACGATGGCCACATCCGCCTGCGCGGCAGCCTTGGCGGCCGCGGCGGCATTGCTGCCGTCCACATACTCGATAGTCGCGTCCGGGCGCGCTGCACGCAGCGATTCCAGCGGCGAGGACGGGTGGAAGATCACCGGGCCCGGCCAGGTGGTCGGCAGCACGCCCGGCACCGCGTTGGTGCCCTTGGCGGTCACGCCCACCATCGACGAACCGCCGCCGCCGATCACGCCCTTGTCGGCATGGCCGCCAATGATGACGATGCGCTTCACGCTGTCGGCCAGCGGCAGCAGGTTGCCTTCATTGCGCAGCAGCACGCTGCCCTCTTCCACCGTGCGCTGGGCGACGGCGAAGCCGGCCTCGGCATCCACCTTCTGATGCTGCGGCGGGTTGTCGAAGTTGCCGTGCAGGAACATCGTACGCAGGATGCGCGCGACCATGTCGTTCAGGCGCGCCTGCGGCACCACGCCACCATGCACGGCCAGGCGCAACGGCTCGTCGAAGAACACCGCCGCGTCGAACACTTCACCGGCCGACTGCTGGTCCAGGCCGGCCAGCGCTGCCTTGGAACCGCTGTGCACGCCGCCCCAGTCGGACATCACGAAACCGGGGAACTTCCATTCCTGCTTCAGCACCTGGTTCATCAGGTAGCCGTTCTCGCAGCCGTAGGTACCGTTGATCTTGTTGTACGAGCACATCGCCACGCCCGGGCGGCCGGCGTCCAGCGCGATCTCGAAGGCCAGCAGGTCGGACTCGTGCATGGCCTGTTCGCCGATGCGCACGTCGTGGAAGTTGCGCCGGGTCTCCATGTCGTTCAGCGCGAAGTGCTTCATCGAGGAGATCACATGCTGGCTCTGCACGCCCTGGATCAGCGCGCCGACCATCGAACCGGCCAGCAGCGGGTCTTCGCCGGCGTACTCGAAATTACGGCCGTTGCGCGGGTCGCGCTGCAGGTTGACGCTGCCCGACAGCAGGATGTTGAAGCGCTGCTGCCAGGCCTCGCGGCCCATGGTCGCGCCACCCGCGAAGGCGACCTGCGGATTCCAGCTCGATGCGGTGGACGGGCCCGACGGCATCGCCGTGGCGAAGTCGCCCGGGCGGATGCCCCCCGGATTGGTCACGCCGACGCCGGCATCGGCCGACTGCTGCGACGGAATGCCCAGGCGCGCCACGCCCGGCACGAAGCCAGCCGAACCGA
Source organism: Stenotrophomonas maltophilia (assembly GCF_013464485.1). Classification (GTDB taxonomy): domain Bacteria; phylum Pseudomonadota; class Gammaproteobacteria; order Xanthomonadales; family Xanthomonadaceae; genus Stenotrophomonas; species Stenotrophomonas maltophilia_AW. Next base: position 71,050 of record NZ_RAUX01000033.1, on the reverse strand, counting down.
CCGCACCTTCCGGCAGCGGCCCGCCATCCTTGCCCAGCCCGAAGTAGCTGTGCAGCATCTGGAACTTCTCGTCCTCGGTCATCGCCTTCAGCAGCAGCGCAGCACGCGCGTCGGCGTTGAGGGTGGTGTCCATCCACGGCGTGTCGCCGTGCTTGCCGGCGGCATAGGCCAGGGTCAGCAGCGTGGCGCGCAGGGTGCTGCCTTCCACCTTGAACGGTGCACTGCTGGCGGCCTGGAAGCCGTCGCTGAAATAGCTGGCATCTGCTTCCAGCGCCACACGCGCCGGATCGAAACCTGCAGCCTTGGCCGATTCGCCGGCCACCGCGCCAAGCAGCACTGCTGGTGCACCCAGCCGTGAACGCGTGACCAGCGACGGCAACCGGGAGGCACCCGCACCGGCATCGGTGTAGACCGCCACCGTGTGCCGCCCATCGTCCAGCCGCAGGTAGTTCAGGCCCGGCTGGTCCGGACCGGATTCGGCGGCGATCGGCAACCGGGTCAGCACGGCCTGGCCGCGTTGGGTCTGGCCGTCGTCCTTGCCCGCGGCAATGAAGCGGTACTCATAGCCCAGGCCATCGGCCAGCACCTGCAGCGGATCCACCTGGCCGATGCCACGCTGCACCTGGCGCACGCTCACCGCGTCCACCTTCAGGCTCTTCAGCTGCGCAGCCAGGGCCGGCATCGCCTCGGCGTTGGGCGCCTGTTCCAGGGTCAGTACGGTGAACGCGGCGGGGTCGGCCCAGGCTGGAGCGGCCAGTACGGCAGACAGGGCCAGGGACAGCGCAAGCGGCTTTGTAAACGTTTTCATCGGCAGGCGTAATTCCGTTGCCAAGGCAATCGGTCCAGGGAAAGTGCCGCCGAAGGGTGCAGCGTACATGCCGCGCAAGGGTTGCCAGGCAACGTCCCGCAGGCCGAAGGGCGGGCCGGTCTGCGCCTGGGACCCTCCTCCCGGCGTGACAACCTGCCTGCCCGGGCCGCGCAGGGCGACCCAATCCTGTGAAGATTGTGCGAAGGCGTTAACCACTGTCAACAGGACCTAAGTCACAGGGGCAACCTGGCCGCCGGTTATCAGGCCATCACCGGCGGTCATCAGCGGGCCGCGAAAGCGTGCCGATAATGCAGATCCCTGGCCACGAAGCGAATCCATGACCGTACACCGCGACTTCGACCATCTCTGGCGCGACCGCTGCGATACGTCCAGCCAGCGCGCGCCGCGCGTGTTGATCCGGGTGTTCGTGGCACCGGGCGAGCTGGAGCGCAGCGTGGCCTTCTACGAGCAGCTGCAGGGCGTGGTGGCCGATGCGGGATTCCCGTTTCCCGAAGCCGGGCTGCGCCTGGCGATGGTTGGCGCGTTCCTGCTGATCGAAGGCAGCGCGGCGGCATTGGCGCCGTTCACCTCGACCACCGGCACGCTGCTGGTCGACGATGTTCGGCCCTATCACGACAAGCTGGTGGCCGCTGGCGCTGAAATCATCTTCCCGTTGCAGGTGGTGCCAACCGGGGCGGCATTCAATGCGGTGCATCCCGATGGCACGGTGGTCGAGTACGTGCATCACCGGCCGGATCCACACGGGCGGTGACGGCGCGGCCGGGCGGCGCCCCGCACCCGCGGTAGTGCCGGCCGCKGGCCGGCAACCTCAAAAGCAAAGGCGGCTATCCGTGGGATGGCGGGATGGGCCCGGCTGCGGGGGACGCTGCAAGTACCCCTACGGGGCCCGGCCCAGCCGCTGGCGGCTGGGCGTTCGGGCGCTTGCGAAGCAGTGCTTCGCAAGCAAAGCGCCCTCACCCATGTAAGCTCGGTCGCCGCTTGCTCGTGTGCGCTGTCCTGCGCACACGGCAAGACCGGGGTTGGGCGTCCTGCCCAACCCGCCCGAGGCATGCCTCGGGCCCATGGCGCTCACGCCCCCGCAACCGGACCCACCCCGCCKTCGACAATTCCCCGCACGGCCTGCTGTAGAGCCGAGCCCATGCTCGGCTGCTCTTCGTTCAACTCTCGAAATAATCGATTTCGATTGAGATTCATCCACGCATGGCGTGGATCTACAATCCCTCCATGTCCTCCCCCGCCCTGCCCTGGAATGGCACGTTGCTGCTGGATGCGCACGCCGCCGTGCTGCACGGTCATGCCGGTGACAGCGCTGCGCACGCGCACTACGCCCATCAACTGCTGCTGAGCGACGGTACGCCCTGGCACGTCGAGATCGACGGCGTGCACCAGCAGGGCCAGCGGCTGTGGCTGCCTTCGTTCCAGCCGCACGCGATCCTGTCGGCGCCGGAGGCGGGCTGCACGGTGTTTCTTGAGCCGGCGCATGCCGACCTCGAACAGATCCAGCAGCACTTGCACGTGCTGCCCGGTACTGCAATGGAACTGCAGGACTGGCTGCCGCGATTGAGCCGCGCGCAGCCATTGGACCGGCGCGTGCAGGCCGCGCTGATCCGCATCAGCCAGCACCTGCCCGGCCCGGTGCCGGCCGCCGACATCGCCGAGGCGGCGCATCTGTCGACCAGCCAGCTGCACCGGCGCTTCCAGTCCGACCTGGCGGTGACCCTGCGCGGCTGGGTGCTGTGGCGGCGCTTGCGTTCCGCGCTCGCGCACCACCTGCAGGGGCACAGCCTGACCGACAGCGCACATGCCGCCGGCTTCGCCGACCTGGCCCATCTCTCGCGCAGCCTGCGCCGCATGTTCGGCATCGGTGCCGCACAGCTGCAGGGCCTGCAGCTGCACGCCGCCTGACACGGCCGATCATCCGCGCCTGCGCAGGCCTTCGGGCAATTCCGGCACCTCGCCATGCGGCAGTTCGCGGAAAGGCGCCAGCAGCTGCCCGGAGTAATCGCGCGGATAATCCGGTTGGCTGCCGATGCCGAGGTCGTGCTGCCGCAGCCGATAGCCCGGCGCATCGAAGGCGGTCCCCAGCAGGTGATCCCAGACGGTCAGGAACAGGCCGAAGTTGACGTCGCCGGCGGTGCCGTAACGCATGTGATGGAAACGGTGCAGCGGTGCCCACGCCATCACCCGGCCCAGCACGCCGGGACGCATGTCCACGTTGGAGTGCTGCAGCAGCAGCTGGATGGCAATGGCGAAGGCCAGCACCGCAGCCACCGGCATCGGCAGGCCCAACAGCAGCAGCGGCAGTACACCGCCCACCGCTTCGGCAGCCTGGTGCAGTGGGTGTTTCATCAGCCCGTTGAAGCCATACATGCGGGTCACGCTGTGATGCACGGCATGCAGGCGCCACAACCAGCCAATGCGATGGCTTGCGTAGTGCACCAGGGTGATGCCGAGATCGGCAGCGATGATGGCAACCAGCACCTGCACCGCGAATGGCCACTGCACGGGCCACACCTGCCACGGGATGATCGCCGCCAGCAGCGGCACTGCGGCGATCGACAGCAGGTTCAGGCCTTCGTTGACCAGCGCATGCAGGGTGTCCCGCACGCTGTCGCCATGGTCATGGTTGAACGCCGGGTCATACGGCCAGGCACGCTCGGCGGCGAACGAGCCCGCGATGGCGACCGCCAGCAGGGCCAGCAGCCACAGCGGCTCACCGTGGCGGTGACCCACCCAGGCGATGGCGGCGGAAACAAAACCAAGCAGGAACAACGGGGCATACAGGCGCAGGATCCAGTGTTTCATGGGCAACCCGGGAAGTGAGGGGCCTGCATGCTGGCGCTGCGTGTGGGCTGCCGGCTTGAACAAACGGCGCAATCGCGTGCCGCTGGCAGATGCCGATCCTGGTCGACACCGCATTTCCTGCATCCACGCATTGCGTGGATCTACAATGACGCTCTCATCGCGCCTGGGACCGGCATGGACTCCTTCAACCTGATGCGCGCCTTTCGCCGCATCGTCGAACGTGGCGGGCTCGCCCGTGCCGCCGAAGACCTGGGGATGTCGCCGGCCGGGCTGAGCAAGCAGCTGCGCACGCTGGAAACCCATCTGGGCGTGGTACTGCTGCAGCGGACCACGCGGCGGATGAGCCTGACCGAAACCGGCCATGCGTACTACCGCGAATGCTGCCGCCTGCTCGACGAGCTGGACGCATTGGAACGTGGCATCGCCGAACAGCGTGGTGAGGTGGCCGGGCGCCTGCGCGTCAATGCGCCGCAGTCGTTCGCGCTGAGCACGCTGTCACCGCTGCTGCCACGTTTCCTGCAGCAGCATCCGCAGCTGTCGCTGGACCTGGTGATGGAAGACCGTCTGCTCGATGCGGTCGGCGATGGCTTCGATGTATCGCTGCGGCTGCGTGCCGAGCTGGACGACTCGCGATTGGTGGCGCGGCGCCTGGCCTCGCTGCAGCAGGTACTGTGTGCAGCCCCGTCCTACCTGCAGCAGCATCCGGCACCGCAGGCGGTGGACGATCTGCAGGCGCACAGCGTGCTGGCCTACAGCCTGTCCGATTCACCCGGCAGCTGGCCGCTGCTCGGCCCCGATGGCCAGGTCACCATCACCCTGCCGGCGCGCGTGACCGTCAACAACAGCCTGCTGCTGCGCGACCTGCTGGTGGCCGGCATGGGCATCGGCGCCCTGCCCTCGTTCCTGGCGGCACCGGCACTGGCCCGTGGCGAACTGCAGCAGGTGCTGCCCGACCACCGCTATCCGCCACGTTTCGTGCATGCGGTCTACCCCACCTCGCGCCACCTGCAGCCCAAGGTGCGTGCCTTCATCGATTTCCTGCACGCCGAGCTGCCCGGCTGCGCGGGCCTGGATTCGTAACCGCCAGCGAAAACTGAGCTGCCCGCGGCGCGCTGTTTCAGACGCGCCGCGCTGCCTACTCTGCCGCCTCCCCTCTCACCGATGGCAGGCAGATGTCTTCCGTTCCTTCCCCCGCCACCGCCGCGCCGGTGGTCGATTTCTTCCACGACGTGGTCTGCGGCTGGTGCTTCGTGCTGGCGCCCCGCCTGCAGCAGGTCTCGGCCGAACTCGGCATCCAGGTGCGCCACCGCAGCTTCGTGCTGCAGGACTCGCGCGCGCAGATGATCGAGGTGTTCGGCTCGATGGCGCGCGCCAAGGCGATCATCCTGCGCCACTGGACCGACTGTGCAGCGCATGAAGACACCGCGCGCATCGATATCGAGGGCATGCGTGCACAGGACTTCGAGTATCCCTCCGGCTGGCTGGGCGCACTGGCCTGCCAGGCCGCAGGCTTGATTGGCGGCAACGACGCCCATGGCGCGATGTTCGATGCCGTGCAGTGGGCACACCTGCACCAGCACCGCAACATCGGCGATGCCGAAGTACTGCTCGATATCGCTGAATCGCTGGGGCATCCACGTGGCGCCTTCGCTGACCACATGCACAGCGACGCAGCGCGCCAGCGCGTGCAGGCCGATCGCGCCGAAGCCGCCGCCCTCGGCATCCGTTCCATTCCCACCGTGATCAGCGGCAACGGCCTGCGCCTGCAGACCCTGCCGCTGCCACAACTGCGCCAGGCCCTGGCGCCTCTGGTCGCGGCCTGAGCCGCGCCATCCCCCACCCTGCAAGGAGATTTCCCATGACACCACGTACCCTGGCCACCGCACTGGCCCTGCTGCTGGCCAGTGCTGGCGCTTCCACCGCCGTTTCCGCACACGAACGCGTTCCCTCCGGCCAGCAGGTCGGTACCAGCCCCTGGGGGCCGAAGGATGAGATCGGCCGCCTCAACCTGATCACCGAAGCCTCGCGCGCGGCGATCCTGTCGCGGGTCAGCGGCGGCAAGGCCTATGACCTGGCCACCGAGTACTACGTTGGCATGCCCAGCTGGCAGGACGCCGGCGACCCGCACTACCAGTTCTGGATGACCCACACCCCGCGCGGCACAGTGATGGATGATCCGATGGGCGTGGGCGAGACCATGAACCTCACCCGCAGCTATACCGGCACCGCGTTCTCGATGTACAGCCACACCGGCACCCACATCGATGCGCTGAACCACTTCGGCATCCACGGGAAGATCTGGAACGGCTTCGAGGCCGACAAGCACCTCGGTGACCGTGGCTGGAATGTCACCGGCATCGAGAAATTCCCGCCGCTGATCGCGCGCGGCGTGCTGATCGACGTGGCCGGCGCCAAGGGCGTGGACATGCTGCCGGACAGCTACCGCGTCACCCGCCAGGACCTGAAGGATGCGCTGGCACGCCAGAAGGTGAAACTGCAGCAGGGCGACGTGGTGCTGATCCGCACCGGCCGCATGCGCCTGTTCGAGCAGCCCAAGGCGTACATGGCCAACCCGCCGGGCATGGGCCTGGACGCGGCCCGCTTCCTGGTCGAGGACAGCGGCGCGATGATCGTCGGTGCCGACAACCTCAGCTTCGAGACCTTCCCCTCGGAGGTGTCCGACGACTACGTGCCGCTGCACACCTACCTGCTGGCCCAGCAGGGTGCGCCGATCATCGAGCTGGTGGCGCTGGACGAACTGGCCCGCGACAAGGTCTACGAGTTCGCCTTCATCGGCGGCCCGCTGAAGATCCGCGGCGGCGATGCCGCACCGCTGCGCCCGGTCGCGTTGCCGGTCCGCCCGTAACCGGGGGCATACCCGGGTAGCGCCGGGCCATGCCGGGTGGGTGCCGACCTTGATCGGCACCCCTCCCCCCTTCAGCAACCTGAAATCCGATCCTCCGATTTCATTAGTAATTCTACTCACAAGGCGAGTAGCATGTGCGGTCTCAGCCCCTGATACCGGCCCGTCGATACTCGCGCCATGCCCGCCGTTTCCGCCCGTTCCTGCCGCTTCCAGCCCACCCGGCGCCTCCCCTGGAGGACCGGCTGATGGGTGCCGTCGTCGCCCTCGACCGGCTGCTTGACGGCCGCCAGCTGTGGCGCGGCCCGGCTCGCCAGGGACCGGCCAGCGACCACCTGGCCAGCGGTCACCCGGCACTGGACGCACGCCTGCCCGGCGGTGGCTGGCCGGCCAGCGGGCTGTGCGAGGTGCTGCAGGTCGCGCCCGGCGTGGGCGAGCTGGCCCTGGTCTGGCCGGCGCTGGCGAAGCTGAGCCAGCGCGACCGCCCGATCGTGCTGGTCGCCCCGCCCTACCGCCCGCATGCCCCGGCCTGGGCTGCAGCCGGGCTGGACCTGGCCCAGCTGCAGATCATCCACGCCGCGCCGAAGCAGGCGTTGTGGGCTGCCGAACAGTGCCTGCGCTCGGCCGCCTGCGCGGCGGTACTGTGCTGGCCACACCAGGCCGACGACCGCTCACTGCGCCGCCTGCAGGTGGCTGCCGACAGCGGCCAGTGCCTGGGCTTCGTGTTCCGCGAGGCGCAGGCAGCGCGCAATCCATCCCCGGCCAGCCTGCGCCTGCAGCTCGACCACGGCCAGGTGCAGGTGCTGAAGTGCCGTGGCGGCCTGCCGCCGGCGCAGCCGTTGCCGCTGGCCATCGCCCACTGAGGCCGCGCCATGCACTGGGCCTGCCTGTTGTTGCCGCAGCTGGCGCTGGACAGCGTGCTGCGCCTGCAGCCGGACCCGCAGCGGCCACTGGTGCTGTTACAGGGGCCTACGCAGCGCCGCGTGCTGCGCGCGGTCAGTCCGGCCGCGCGCGCGGTGGGCCTGCGCCCGGGCATGCTGCTGTCAGCCGCGCAGGTGCTGGTGCGGGACATGCACCTGCACGACTACGACCCGAACACCGAACAGCACACCCGGCAGCTGCTGGCCAGCTGGGCCTACGCCTACAGCTCGCAGGTCAGCCTCGATTTCCCACATGCGCTGGTGCTGGAGATCGGCGCCAGCCGCGCCCTGTTCGGCGACTGGCTGACGATCGAAAAGCGCCTGCGCAACGAACTGCATGAACTGGGTTTCCGCCATCGCCTGGTGGCCGCACCCACCGCGCATGCCGCGCGCGTGCTGGCCAACGTCCACGATGGCCTCGGCATCGATGCGCAGCAGCTGCCGGCGGCACTGGCACAGCTGCCCCTGCCGCGCTGTGGCCTGCCCAGCGAAGCGGTGACCGTACTGGGCCGCTCCGGCCTGCGCACGCTGGGCGCGGTGCTCGAGCTGCCGCGCGACAGCCTGGCCCGGCGCTTTGCGCCCGAGGTGCTGCAGCAGCTGGATGCATTGCGTGGCCTGCCCACCGCGCCACTGCGCTACTACCAGCCACCGGACCGTTTCGATGCGCGCATCGAATTCGAGTACGAGATCGAATCCAGCCAGGCCCTGTTGTTCCCGCTGCGCCGCCTGTTGCTGGACCTGGCCGCCTTCCTGTGCTCGCGCGATGGCGGCGTGCAACGCTTCGACCTGCATTTCGAGCATGACCTGTTGCCGGCCAGTGTACTGACCATCGGCCTGCTGGCCCCCGAACGCGATCCCGCACTGCTGTTCGAGATCGCGCGAAACCGCATGGAGGCCTTCGCCCTGCCCACCGGCAGCCGTGCACTGCGCCTGCAGGCCGAGCAGCTGCCGCCGTTCGTGCCCGCCGCGCGCGACCTGTTCGATACCCGGCCGGCGCAGGCGATGCCCTGGAACCAGCTGCGCGAGCGCCTGCGCGCGCGGCTGGGCGATGACGCCGTGCAGCCGCTGGCGGTGCAGGCCGACCATCGCCCTGAACGCGCCAGTGGCAGCCAGCCGCCGGCCAAGCCACCGGCTTGCTGGCCGCTGCGTCCCGGCTGGCTGTTGGACACGCCGCAACCGCTGCGTGATCCGCGCCTGCGCATCATCGCCGGGCCGGAGCGGATCGAATCAGGCTGGTGGGACCAGGCCGATGCACGGCGCGACTACTACGTGGTGGAAACCGCACACGGCCAGCGCGGCTGGGCGTTCCGTGAGCGCAACGATCCGCATGCACCGTGGATGCTGCACGGCTGGTTCGGTTGAGCCGCCATGCACAGCGGACTGCCCGGCTACGCCGAACTGCACTGTCTGTCGGCCTTCAGTTTCCAGCGCGGTGCTTCGATCGCCGAAGAGTTGTTCGCGCGCGCTGCCGGCCAGGGCTACCGCGCGCTGGCGATCACCGACGAATGCTCGCTGGCCGGCATCGTGCGCGCCTGGCAGGCCGCGAAGACGCATGGCGTGGCGCTGATCGTCGGCGCAGAATTCCAGGTCGAGGATGGGCCGAAACTGGTACTGCTGTGTACCGATCAGGCCGCCTATGCCGGGCTGTGCCAATTGATCACCACCTGCCGGCGGCGCGCGGCCAAAGGCGAGTACCGTTGCCTGCGCGAGGACCTGCTCGGCCTGCCCGACAGCCTACTGTGCCTGTGGCTGGACCGGCAACCGGCCGCCACCGACCTGGAACTGCTGCGCGCCGGCTTCGATGATCGCCTGTGGCTGGCGGTGGAACTGCACCACGAACACGACGACACACGCCGCCTGCAGCAGCTGCAGGCCTTCGGCGAACGCCATCGCCTGCCACTGGTGGCCAGTGGCGATGTACACATGCACGTGCGTCGCCGCCGTGCCCTGCAGGACACGCTGACCGCGATCCGCCACCGCTGCAGCGTGGCCGAAGCCGGTTGGCGCCTGTTCCCCAACGGCGAACGCCACCTGCGCCCGCGCAGCGCGCTGGCCCAACTGTATCCCACCGAACTGTTGGCCGAGACCCTGCGCATCGCCGAGCGCTGCCACTTCACGCTGGAGCAGCTGCAGTACACCTATCCGCGTGAGCTGGTGCCCGAAGGGCATGATCCGGACAGCTGGCTGCGCGTGCTGGTCGAGCGCGGCATCCCGTGGCGCTGGAAAGACGGCATCAAACCAGCACAACGCACGCAGATAGAACACGAACTTGCGCTGATCAAGCAGAAGAACTACGCCTCCTACTTCCTCACCGTGCAGGACATCGTGCGCTTCGCGCGCAGCCAGGGCATCCTCTGCCAGGGCCGTGGCTCGGCTGCCAACTCGGCGGTGTGCTTCGTGCTGGGCGTGACCGAGATCGACCCGGCGCGCAGCAATCTGCTGTTCGAGCGTTTCATCTCCGCCGAGCGTGACGAGCCACCGGATATCGATATCGATTTCGAGCACGAGCGTCGCGAGGAGGTGCTGCAGTACGTGTTCAAGCGCTATGGCCGCGAACGTGCTGCGCTGACCGCGGTGGCGATCAGCTACCGCGGCCGCAGCGCGATCCGCGACGTGGCCCGTGCGCTTGGCCTACCCATGGACCAGGTGAACGAACTGGGCGCGGCGATGGACCACTGGGGCGGCCACGTACCGCTGCCGGAGACCCTGCGCGAACGTGGTTTCGATCCGGACACGCCGTTGATGCGGCGGCTGCTGGCACTGACCGCCGAGCTGATCGACTTCCCGCGCCACCTGTCGCAGCATCCGGGCGGTTTCGTGATCTCCGAGCACCCGCTGTCGACGCTGGTACCGGTGGAAAACGCGGCGATGGCCGACCGCACCGTCATCCAATGGGACAAGGACGACCTGGATGCCACCGGCCTGATGAAGGTCGACTGCCTGGCACTGGGCATGCTCACCGCCATCCGCAAGTGCCTGGCGATGCTGCAGCAGCATGGCCTGCACGAAGGACGCATGGATGCGATTCCTCCCAAGGATACGAAGACCTACGACATGATCTGCGCCGCCGACACCATCGGCGTATTCCAGATCGAGTCGCGCGCGCAGATGGCGATGCTGCCGCGCCTGCAGCCGCGCACCTTCTACGACCTGGTGATCGAAGTGGCGATCGTGCGCCCTGGCCCGATCCAGGGTGACATGGTGCACCCCTACCTGGAACGGCGAAGGATCCTGCGCGAGCAGGGTCCTGACGCGTTGAACGATCCAGACAATCCACTCTATCCAGCGCGGCTGGAACGCGTGTTCGCGCGCACCCTCGGCGTGCCACTGTTCCAGGAACAGGTCATGCAGTTGGCGGTGGAAGCGGCCGGCTACACGCCGGGTCAGGCCGATGCCCTGCGCCGCTCGATGGCGGCGTGGAAGCGCCGTGGCGGCCTGGAACCGCATCGCGAGAAGCTGCTGGCCGGCATGCTGAAGAACGGCTTCAGCCGCGAGTACGGCGAGCACCTGTTCGAACAGATCAAGGGCTTCGGTGACTACGGTTTTCCGGAAAGTCACGCCGCCAGCTTCGCCCTGCTGACCTATAACAGTTGCTGGCTGAAGTGCCATCACCCGGCCGCGTTCACCGCCAGCCTGATCAACAGCCAGCCATTGGGTTTCTACAGCCCCGACCAGCTGCTGCAGGATGCGCGCCGGCATGGCATCCGCGTGTTGCCGGTGGACGTGCGCCACAGCGACTGGGACTGCACGCTGGATTTCAGCAAGGGGCCGGCCGCGATCCGGCTCGGCCTGCGCCTGGTCGATGGCTGCAACGAGCCCGCCGTGCAGGCCATCATGCGCGAACGTGCGCGGCGCCCGTTCGACGATGTGGGTGACCTGTGCCAGCGCACCGCCCTGGACCGCCGCCAGCAGGGCCTGCTGGCCGATGCCGGGGCGCTGCGTGGGCTCAGCGGCCATCGCCATCGTGCACGCTGGGATATCTCCGGCGTGGAGAACCGGCTGCCGCTGTTCGACCAGGCCCGCGCCACCGCCGAAGCCCGCGTGGCGCTGCCCCTGCCCAGCGCCTGGGAAGACATGCAGGCCGATTACCGCAGCACCGGCACCACGCTGGGCCGCCACCCGATCTCGTTCCTGCGTGCGCAACTGCGCAGCCGTGGCTGCCTGGATGCCGCACAACTGGCGGCCCACGGCCATGGCCGGCGCGTGCGCATCGCCGGCCTGGTGCGCATGCGCCAGCGCCCGCAGACCGCCAGTGGCGTCACCTTCCTCACGCTCGAGGACGAGACCGGCATGGTCAACGCCGTGGTCTGGCGGCACCTGGCTGATCGCCAGCACCGGGTGCTGGTCGATACCCAGCTGATGCAGATCGATGGCCGCCTGGAACGCGTCGATGGCGTGCAGCACGTCATCGTGCAGCGCATGCACTGCCTGGATGAACTGCTGCAGGGACTGCGCAGCCACAGTCGCGATTTCCACTGATACCGGGAAGGACGACGTAACGGCTACTGGGTGATGGCTACTGGGTGATGGCGTTCGGGTGATGGCGATTGGGTAGAGTCGACTGTTAGTCGACTGCTGTTCGATCAGGTCGCGGAAATTCCCGCGCTGACGCGCGCAAGTCGACTAACAGTCGACTCTACCCGGCCGGCTCTATCCATCCCCTTTTGCATCCGCTATCGTCGGCACATCCAAGGAAGGACGATCCGATGCCCCGTGCACTGCTGTTGACCACCCTGGTGGTCTCGACCCTTGCCCTGCTTGTTTCCGGCTGGACCGCCTGGAGCCTGCATCGCAGCCAATCGCCACAGCGCATCATCGAGGCACGCGGCCTGGTCATCCACGATGGCAATGGCCAACCGCGGGTGATCCTCGGCGCACCGGTTCCTGATCCGCTCAGCCAAGGCCGCCCCCAGGGACCACGCGCCACCGCGCTGTCCGGCCTGATCCTGCTCGGCCCGGACGGTTCCGAACGTGGTGGCTATGGCACCAGCGACCGGGGTGGCGAAGCGCTGCTGACCCTGGACGACGCCACCGGCACAACCGAAGTATTCAAGGTCGTCGCCAACCCGGACCGCGGCGCCAGCCTGATGGTCAAGCACCAGAACAACACCGGTGCCATGCTCACGTCCTGGCAGGGCAAGCCGGAGCTGATGTTTGTCGATGACAGTGGCCAGTCCTACTACGTCCGCCCCGGTGCCAACGCCGCGCCCTGATCTGCTTCTGTAGCGTCGGGCCCTGCTCGACGCTATACCCCGCACACCGCCGCCAGGTCATCGGCCAATTGCCGCACCTGCGCCGCCCCCAGTGCGGCGCAGGTGATGCGCAGACCATGCCCCGGCGCCGCCACCGCGAACACTTCGCCCGCGCGCACATGCCATCCGCGCGAAGCCAGCGCCAGCACCTGCGGATGGCTGTCGGCCTGCAACGGCAGCCACAGGTTCAATCCTTCCATCGGCAGCGGCGTCAGCATGCCACGCGCGCGCAGCAGTTCCTGCAGCGACTGCAGCCGCTGCTGATAGCGCTCCCCCGCCGAAGCGATCTTCGCCCGCTGCGTCGCCGACGCCAGCACCGAAGTCGCTGCATCCTGCAGCAGGTGGCTGACCCAGCCGGTGCCGGACGCCAATCGCAGCCGCAACCGCGATGCGGTCTCCTCATCGCAGCCCAGCCAGGCCAGCCGCAGGTCCGGACCCAGTGGCTTGGACAACGAACGCAGCAGCGCCCAGCGCCGGCCATCCAGCGGCAGTGCCGAGTGGTAGGCCTGCTGCGAGAGCAGTGCGTAATGATCGTCGATCAGCACCGCCACCTGCGGATAGGCCGCCAGCAACTGCCGCAACGCTCGCGCCCGCTTCGCATCCAGGCTGGCCCCGGTCGGGTTGTGCGCACGCGGGGTCAGCAGCACCGCACGTGCGCCCGCCTCCAGCGCCTGCCGCAGCGAACCGACCTGCATGCCATGCGCGTCCACCGCCACCGGCAACGGCGCGTGGCCCACAGCATTGAGCACATTGAGGCTGCCGAGGAAGCATGGATCCTCCACCGCGATGCGGTCTCCTGGCAGCAACCACGCCGCCAGCAGGCGCTCGATGCCATCAACTGCGCCATGGGTCAGCTCCAACGCATAGCCCTCCGGGCAGTCCGCATCCAGCGAGGCGCGCGCCAGCGCCTGCAACCTCGGGTCGACCGTGCCCACGCCATACAGCCGTGGTGCGGCCGGGGCCAGACGCAGGTTCGGCAGCAGGCGCGGATCCGGATTTCCACCGGCCAGGTCCTGCAGCGCCAGCCCCGGCGTACTGCCCTCGCGCGCCAATGTCGGCGGCAAACCGCGCACCACCGTGCCACGGCGGCCCGCCGTGCTGGCCAGGCCCGCCGCATCCAGGCGCTTGTAGGCAGCGGCCACCGTATTGCGGTTCACGCCCAGCTGCTCGGCCAGTTCACGCACCGGCGGCAGCACGCTGCCGGCCGGCAGGCGGCCCTTGCCGATGCCATCACGGATGCTGTCGAAGATCGACTCGGCGCTATGTCCGGTGATTTTCATTTTGTCCTATGCCAAAATATTTCTTGTCCTGTGCCAGTGTATCCCACCCTGGCCATCCTGCATTGGAGGTGCCCGCATGCCCCTTGCCGCTGCCGACTGGCCCGTCGCCCAGTCCGTTGAACAGATCGCCGCCAACCTGGTCACGGTGCGCCAACGCATCGCCGATGCCTGCGCCCGCGTTGGCCGGGACCCGGCCAGCGTGCGCCTGCTGCCGGTCAGCAAGACCGTCGATGACGCCCGCATCCGCATGGCGGTGGCCGCAGGCTGCCACGAACTGGGCGAGAACAAGGTGCAGGAAGCACAACGCAAGGCCGAAACGATGGCCGACCTGGGCGTGCACTGGTCGGTGATCGGCCATCTGCAGACCAACAAGGCGCGCTACGTGGCGCGCTTTGCCAGCGAGTTCCAGGCGCTGGACAGCCTGCGCGTGGCCGAGGCCCTGCAGCAGCGCCTGCAACTGGAAGACCGCACGCTGGATGTGTTCGTGCAGGTCAACACCTCGGCCGAGCCGAGCAAGTACGGACTGGAACCCGACGCGGTCGAGGCCTTCGTGCAGCAGCTGCCGGCCTTCGATCGCCTGCACGTGCGCGGCCTGATGACCCTGGCCATCTTCACCCCCGACGTCGAGCGCGTGCGCGCCTGCTTCGTGCGCCTGCGCGAACTGCGCGACCAGCTGCAACGCACCGCCCCGCCCGGCCTTGACCTGTCGCAGCTGTCGATGGGCATGTCCGGTGATTTCGAAGTGGCCATCGAGGAAGGTGCCACCGTGGTCCGCGTCGGCCAGGCCATTTTCGGCGCCCGCGCCACCCCGGACAGCTTCTACTGGCCCAACAGTGGAGTTCCGGCATGAAACACGCGGTTGTCCTGCAACACGTTGGTTTCGAAGACCTTGGCACCCTGCAACCGCTGCTGCTGGCCCAGGGCTGGCAACTACAGGTGCTGCAGGCCGGTGTAGACGCGCTCGACCCGGCCGGAGTAGCTGACCTGCTGGTGGTGCTGGGGGGGCCGATCAGCGTCAATGATGTCGATCTCTACCCGTTCCTCAACGACAGCATCGCGCTGCTGCAGCGGCGGTTGCAGCAGCAGCGCCCCACCCTTGGCATCTGCCTCGGCGCACAGCTGATGGCACGTGCGCTGGGCGCCAGCGTCGCGCCCAGTGGCGGCAAGGAGATCGGTTTCGCGCCGCTGCTGCTCACCGATGAGGGCCAGCGCTCACCGCTGCAGGCACTGCAGGGCATTCCGGTGCTGCACTGGCACGGCGAAGCGTTCGAACTTCCAGTCAATGCCCGCCGCCTGGCCAGCACGCCGGCCTGCCGCCACCAGGCCTTTGCCATCGGCCACCACGCACTGGCACTGCAATGCCATCCGGAACTGGATGCCCGCCAGTTCGAGCGCTGGCTGATTGGCCACACGCTGGAGCTGGCCCAGGCCGGCATCAATCCCAATGACCTGCGCACCCAGGCACGCCGCTATGGCGCCCCCCTGGCTGCGGCCGCCACGGCGATGTTCGACCACTGGCTTCACGATCTTCCGGAGACACCACGATGAACTATCGATTGCAGGTCCACCGCAATGGCGCCTACTGGGGCCACTTCGACTGCAGCGGCCCCGATGCACTGCAGCGCATGGACAGCATCGCCGCGCAGCTGCCTGCCACTCAAGGATTCCAGTTGAAGCGGCAGAAAGGTGTCGGCGAAGAGCGCATCCTGTCCAGCAATGCCGACGGTCTGCGCGTGCTGGCCTTGCAGATCCAATACCGCGACATCTGACCCGAAGATGGTAGTGCCGGCTGATGGCCGGCATCCGGATCTGCCGGCCAGCGGCCGGCACTACCCGACGGCATTCCGGCATGCGAAGCTTCACGCATGTTGACCCTGCAACGCGGCAACCACCACGGGCTGCTTGTCGCCCCACGCTGGCCCTCCAACCACGTCCAGATGGAAGCAGAGGTCCTGCAAAGCCTGCTCGACACGCAGGCATTGCTGCCCACCGAACTGCGCCTGCTGGTCACGCGCGGCTTTGAATCCCGCCACAGCCCCCTCGGCGCCTTCCGCCGCGCAGTGCGGCGGCTCGGCATCGCCGTGTTCCGCGCCTGCTACCCGCAGCGCCGCGATGAGGTCGATGCCATCTTCGGTGCCAACGGACACGACATCGATGGCCGCCATGTCGATGTCTCGCTGATGCTGCGGGGGCAGCGCCTGAGGCTGTTGCCGCTGGGCGTGTTCACGCCTCCCCGCTGGCAGGCCCACCGTGTCAACCGCCATGCCGAGGCGATCGCACTGGTGAAGCACAGCCTGCAGCACTGCGGCTTCCAACTGCATCACAACCCGACCGAATCACTTCAGATCCACTGCGACTACCTGGCCCGGTAAGGCCGGCCCCTGGCCTGCAGCGGCGCGCTGCACCACCCGCCATAGGCTGACGCATTCCTTCAGGCAGGCGATACTCGCATCATGTTCGATGTACCTCCCCACCTGCATGGCATCGCCCGTGATCTTCAGCAACGGCTCGATCGCATCCAGGCGCAGCCCAGCAACAACGACTACCGGCTGATGATCGATGGGGAAGTGCTGCGCTTCCCCTATCGCATCTACGCCGACGTCCCGCGCCTGGAACGCCTGGCATCTTCCCTGCAGGGCGATCACCGCCTGCTGTGCCTGTGCCTGGCCACCCGGCATCCCGATGGCTTCCTGCGGCAACGGGCCGTCGAGGCATTGGGGCAAGCATCGGCGCCGTGGGTTCTGGCGTTCCACCTCGCGCTGCTCAACGAATATGTCGAAGAGATCGCGCTGGTGGTCGATCACCATGCCCGGCAGATCGGCCTGGCCGCTTACGCGCCCCTGGTCCGCGAGAACGCCGCCTTCTTCGAGCGATGCATGCAGCGTGCCGCAAGCTATTGGAACGCCTATCATCGACAACGGCATCCCACGCTGCGCACGTTTCCTGCGCACCGCCTGCTGTTGGAGATGCGCCGCACCAGCCGCTGTGGGGGGACTTGAGGATTGATTACAGGGGAAAGAACGGGAAAAAACGGGACGAAATGGGATGAAAGCCCCGCCGTTGCTAGGTTTGCCCGTTCTGAGCGACCTCTATCGATAGATATCGGTAGGTTTGCGAAATGGTCCCGGATTGACCGCCAGAGACACATGAAATGCAAAACGGCCGCCAGAGATGGCGGCCGTTTCATTGGCGTTTGAAGGGGGCTTTAACGGGCCGGTGGCGAGTCGGGCGGATCGCAGGGGGTCTGGAGGCATTCCTCCAGGGTCCGCAGCTGTGCCAACACCTGGTCGAGCTGATCACCGCCCAGGTATTTGAGCGAAGGGGCTTCAAAGCGCACTAGAGCGCGCTCCACTTCGCCCTGCCAGCCGTACCGCGTCGCTATGTCGCGGATCTCGAACCTGGTGCGCGCGCGTCTGAGGTGAGCCGCTGTCACCGGCTCCAGATTCCTTTCGTTCCGAGGATGTCGGGGGATCGCGTCCCCCAAGATTGCCCTCAACTTACCTACCAGTTGACGCTGTTGCTCCATTCGGTGCCCCTGTGGTGATCATCCCGACTGTCTGCCGGGCAAATGGCCGAACCTCGGCCTCCGGCAGTCCTTTTTCCAGCAGCTGCGCCAGGAGAACAAGCGCCTCGCCGTACTGGGCCGGGGCCAGGGCGGCATTTGCGTCATCAAGCGCCTCCTGAAGCAACTGCGCGGCGATCTTCACAGACGCGTGGCGCACCACCTGAGACTGCGGCAAGTCATTGTTTTGACGCTGGATCGGGCCGGAATCCAGGCGCTCCGGGCCCTCTCCGGTGAGAAGCCAGTTGCCGTTCCATCCCTCTTTGACCAGGACAGCCAGGCATTCAGCGCCAATCTCGCGCAGGCCCCGCTCAAACCGCCCGTAGGTGTTCTTTGCAACCCCCATCAGCGCGGCCATGTCCCCCTGGGTACGCAACCCCCGAACGGTGGCCAATCGCGCACCGATCGACAACCAAACGGGTTTCGCGCTTTCTTCCTCGGAAGTGCGAACCGAATTTTCGCGGGCGCTCATCGTTTCGCACTTCCTGTAAGTAATTGTTTCATCAAGGCAAATTCTCTTTGACACCCATTTGTGGTGCGAATGGCGAAGTGCGAAACACAAACGGTTGTTGACAAGCACCCAAATGGGTTTAGCATCTGCCCCGTAGACATCACTCAACGGACAGGTACGAAGTGTCAGCAACGAATGCCCCGAGAAAAGCCAGTCCTGCTACGGACTGGCATCCCGCCGACATCGTAGCGGCGCTGCATCGCAGAAGAATCTCCCTGCGCCAGCTCGCACTACTGAATGGCTACACCAACGCTACCAGCCTCAATACCGCCCTTCGCCGGCCATACCCGCAGGCCGAGGCCCTAATCGCTGAAGCGCTTGGCAAGCCGCCCCAGGCCATCTGGCCCACCCGGTATGACGCCGACGGCAAACCGAACCGTGGCCAGGGAGGGCGCAAGCCGCTGCTACCCCCTGGTGCAAAGCCTAGCAGCCTCCGCGTAGGCCGCAATCCACAAATGGGTGCCTCCCAATGAAGGGTGCATCTATCTACAGCTTCCCCCAGGCGCACTCGCGCCGCCCACCTGCAGGAGACGCAAGGATGAATCGTCACCCCCGCCAGGCCTTCCGCCCGCAAGACTTCTTTTTGACCCCTCAGCCGGTTGCCCAGGTTCCCGGAACCATGGACTTCCGCGAGGCCGTCAGCGTGATGGTCGGCCAGATGCTCGAAACCGCCCATGCCGCTGGGCTGGACCGGTACGAAGTGGCTGCCCGCGCCAGCCGGCTAACCGGCCAGCATGTCTCGAAAGCGATGCTCGACGGCTACACCGCCCCGAGCCGACAGACCTTCAACATCCCCCTGTGGCTCGCCCCGGTGCTGGAAGTCGTGTGCAACAGCGCCGACCTGGCTGGCTGGCAGGCGGACACCATCGGTGGCCAGCTGCTGCTGGGCGCTGACACGCTCGACGCCGAAATCGGGCGGGCGGAGCGCGAGCGAGCCAGCTCGTTGAAGCGGCTTCGTGCCCTCCGCACCCTGAGCGAAAGGAGCGGCGGGTAATGGCAGACGGTTCCGTGCCGAATCGGGGCAGCATCGATCTGGCTTCGCTGGCCAGTGCCCTCGGCAAGTCCAAGCGCGCGATCGAAATCCGCGCCAACCGCGAAAAGTGGCCATTTGAGTCCCGCACGGTCCGTGGTGGCCAACAGCGCATCTTTGCGGTCTCCAGCCTCCCGCTCGAAATGCAGGCGGCGGTAGCTCTGGCGACGCAGGCCGCTGCGCCTGTAGTTGCCCCGCCCACACCCCGGCAGTCCAGCGCGGACGCCATCGCCTCTGCCTGGAAGCGATACGAAGCCGTGCCCCAGCACCTCAAAGACGAAGCGCACCGCCGCCTGCGCGCTCTGCAGGCGGTAGATCAGCTGGTCGCCGATGGCCGGTCAGTCATGGATGCGCGCGCCCTGGTCGCTGCACAACTGCAGCGCGAGAACGTTGGCGGTGCCAGCGTGGCCAGCCTTGGCCGCTGGGCGGCCCTGGTAGCCAAGGTGGAGAAGCACCACCGCCTGGCCATGCTGGTGCCGGCCTACACCGGCCGCACTGCGCGTGTTGAAATCCCGACCGAGGCATGGGATCTGTTCAAGGCGGACTATCTCCGTGTTGAAGCACCCACTGCCAGCAGCTGCTATGACCGCCTGAAGCGCATCGCCGCCATCAAGTCGGAATGGCCGGCACTGCCGTGCTTGAAGACGTTCCAGCGCCGTATCGACGCGGAACTGCCGCGTGCAGTTCTGGTGCTGGCCCGCCAGGGTCAGGAGAAGTTCGATCAGACCTTCCCGACTCAGGAGCGCGACCGCTCTGTGTTCCATGCCCTGGAGGCGGTCAACAGCGACGGCCACAAGTTCGACGTGTTCGCCAAGTGGCCCGATGGCACGGTGGCGCGGCCGATCATGGTCGGCGTGCAGGACCTCTACAGCGGCAAGCTGCTGGGCTACCGCATCGCTGAGACCGAGTCGGCCGACCTGGCGCGCTTCGCGTTCCGTGACGTCATGGAGCGCTACGGCATCCCGTCGAAGGTCTGGCTGGACAACGGTCGCGGCTTCGCCTCGAAGATGCTCACGGGCGGCACCAAGAACCGATTCCGCTTCAAGGTCCGCGAGGATGATCCGACCGGTGTCCTGACCGCAATGGGCTGCGAGATTCATTGGGCCACGCCGTACCACGGCCAGGCCAAGCCGATCGAGCGCGCATGGCGTGACCTCTGCGACCGCATCGCCAAGCATCCCGCGTTCGCGGGTGCCTACACCGGCAACAAGCCTGACGCCAAGCCGGAGAACTACGGCAGCAAGGCGATCGCCCTGGACGAATTTGTCAGGGTGGTCAACGAGGAAATCGCCGCGCACAACGCCCGCGAAGGTCGGCGCACCCGTACCGCTGCTGGCCGCAGTTTCGACGCCGCGTTCCATGAGAGCTATTCCAAGGCGCCGATCCGCAAGGCCACGCCCGAACAGCTGCGCGAGCTGCTGCTGTCGACCGACGTCGTGATCGGCGACCGCCGCGATGGCTCGGTGCGCCTGTCCGGCAACCGGTACTGGAGCGAAGCCATCGCCCCTTACGCGGGCCAGAAGCTGATGCTGCGGTTTGACCCGGAACAGCTTCACCAGGCGGTGCAGGCTTACACCCTGGCCAACGTGTATATCGGCCAGGCCGAGTGCATCGCAGCAGTCGGCTTTGCTGATACCGGCGCAGCCCGCGAACACGCCCGCGCCAAGAAGAACTATCGCACGGCCACCCGCAAGCAGTTGGACGCCGAGCGTCGGATGGAAGTGTCCAAGGTCGCCGCCCAGTTGCCCTCGCCGATGCCCGAAGAACTGCCGCAGGCGGGCGTTATCGCGCCGATGTTCGGCCGCCGCAAGACAGCGCGTACCGAGGAAGCCGAACGCATCGTGCAGCAGCGCACCGGCACCGACGACAACCAGACGGCCTTTGTGTCGCTGATGGACCGCATGCAGTCCGAGCAGCAGCGCAACAGCCTCTGGAGCGCAACCGATGGGGAGGCCTGATGAAAACGAGCCTCGCCACCGGCTACCAGCGGCGCCAAGCGTACCTGCAGCGCATCCGTAACGAGGGATCACACCCGCCCAGGCACCAAGCGCAGCTGCGGCTGCGCTCCGGTGTCGATAACCGAATCCGGCCCAAGGCCACAGAGGCTGGCGGCGGTGTCATCCGCCGCAAATCAAGACTGGCCTCGCTGAAACGTCCGCCCCTTCCACCTGTCTCCCCGCTGCACCCGCACCAATCCAAGGAACCGCTCACGATGAACCTGGCCGTCACCTCTATCACCCCCGAAGAACTGAATCCCGAACAGCTTGCCGACCTGCGGGAACGGCTGCGCATCACGTTGCAGGAAGACACCAACCTCAGTCAGGCCCGACTGGCGCGCGAGTCGGACCTCAGCAGCGCCACGCTCTCCCAGTTCCTGGGCGGCACCTACGCCGGCAGCCAGCAGAACGTGGCCCGGAAGCTCTCTGGCTGGCTCGCGTCCCGCGATGAGCGCATCAGCAACGGCGCCCTCCCCGAAGGCCCGGACTATGTGCGCACCCCGACCAGCGAGAAGCTCCGCGCCGTGCTGCAGTACGCCCACATGGCCGGCGACATCGCCGTCATCGCGGGCGGCGCCGGCCTCGGCAAGACGGTCACGAACAAGCGCTATGCCGCCGTCAACCCGAACGTCTGGCACGTTGAACTGACTCCAGCGACCGGTGGCGTGTTGACTTGCCTGCAGGAGATTGCCGGCGTCATGGGTCTGCGCGACCTGGTCAACACCGCCGCCTACATCCAGCGCGCCATCTTCCAGAAGGTCCGCAACACCAACGGCCTGCTGATCCTGGATGAAGCGCAGCACCTGACCGTGCAGGCGCTGGACCAGGTCCGCGCGATCAACGACCAAACCGGCATCGGCCTGGTGCTTGTGGGCAACGAGCGGGTGATTTCGCAGATGACCGGCGGCAACCGTGCCCCGTTCCTCGACCGTCTCTACAGCCGCGTCGGAAAGCGCTTGATTGTCCACAAGGCGGTCAAGGGCGATGCGGACGCAATCATCGACGCCTGGAACATCACCGACACCAGCTGCCGCGAGCAGATCCGCCAGATCGCGGATCGCCCCGGCGCCCTGCGCGTGCTGAATAAAGTTCTGCGCCTGGCAGCGGTCTACGCCAAGGCAAAGAAGGAGCCCATGTGCTGCGAGTCGATTCGCTATGCAGCGCAGGAGCTTGGGGGTTTCGCCGCATGAGCGCGCAAATTCCCCGGATTACCGCCGACCTGATTAGTGCCGTTGCAGGCATCAGCCAGCTCGACCGCAAAGAAGAGTTGCCCCTGCGCTGCCACGTCATCCAGGCAATCGCCGATCGCGGCGCCCAGGTTGACGCCCTGACGGTCGGTGAGTTGCTCCAGCTCGCCAACCAATCCAAAGCCCACGCCACCGTACAGAGAGGGTTCCCCGCATGAACAACTCCACCAAGGCAATGCCGACCTTTGATGACCTGTTGAAGACCGCCCAGGGCGCCGTTTCCCAGCTCGCCGGCCATGGTTGCGTCCCCCGGTCCATCTCAATCACTGGCGGAAAGCCGCTGATCGTGATCGACCCGCCGCGTGACCACGCTTTCCTGGCTGGCGTGCAGCACGTCCGTAAGGGTGCGGGCCAGATGGTCCAGCGGGCCGTGATGGCCGCGCCCTTCTTCGGGTGTCAGATCGAATGGGAAGTCTGTTCCCTGGCCATCCAGACCCGCCACTGAGCCAACACCGAACTGAGACTCAAAATGAACAACACCCCCTTCACTGACGAACAGCAAGCAGAGGTGCGGCGCCGCATCGTCGCCACCGCTCATGATGCCGGCGGCATGCTCACGGCAGCCCAACTGCGCGATGCCCTGGAAGACGTGCCCGCAGCAGAACGGGCCTGCGCAGTGCTCAAGCTGCAGCATCAGGGCGAACTGGAGACCACGGGCACAGGGGGCGCTGCGATCCACTCCCTGGTCCGCCTTGGTCAGGACGCGGCAACGGTCGCAAGCGCAGCCCCGTTTGCCCTGGAAAAGGCAAAGGTCACGATCAAGGTGCCGGCGCTCATGTCCCCGAGCGCGAGCCGGCAGGATGACCCAATTGCACTGCGCAATCGCATCAACGCCATCACCCAGGACCTGGACGAAGTGCTGGTCGACGCCTGCAGCAACGAACTGCCACACAAGGCGATCCAGCATCTGCTGGACGCAAACCGCGCGGCCCGTGCAGCAGCCGACACCGTTACCCGCTGATCACGAAATGGAGACCAATACCATGCACGCCGCGACCATTCCCGTCGGCTACAGGCAGGACGCCAGGGGCAACCTGGTGCCGGAGAAGAACATCCGTCCCATCGACCAGGCACGCGATGACCTGGTTGAAGAGCTGGTTACCGAGGCCAAGCGCCTGCACGCGCTGCTGGCGGCGTTCAAGCTGCGCGCGCATGCGGACATCGCTGCCTTCGTCCAGCTGAGCGCCGAGCAGTACCGCGTGGTGATCGGCGGCAAGAAGGGCAACGTGACCCTGATGACGTTCGACGGGCGCTACAAGATCATCCGCCAGATCCAGGAGAGCATCCGGTTCGATGAGCGTCTGCAGGCTGCCAAAGCGCTGATTGATGATTGCCTGATCGAGTGGACCGAGGATGCAAGCCCTGAGATCCGGGCGATCATCAATGACGCCTTCCGCCTGGACAACCAGGGAAACATCCGCACGGGTCAGGTTCTGTCGTTGCGTCGCCTGAAAATCGAGGACGACCGCTGGCAGCGGGCGATGGAGGCAATCGGTCAAGCCGTCCAGGTGGTGGGAAGCAAGTCCTACGTGCGCGTCTACGAGCGCGACGACAAGGGCAAGTATCAGCCCATCACCCTCGACATGGCGGGGGTGTGACATGGCCGAGCAGCATACCTATCAGGAGTTCGTGCAGCTCGCTGCGGAGATTGCCGACAAGACCGTCCGCAGTGATATCGAGCTGTTTGCCAAGGACGTCTACATCGACGGGGTCCAGCACTACGACCTGGACGCGCCGAGGCTCTACGACGAAGACGTGGCGATGGTTCGGGACGCGATCGAGTACATCGGCCTGCGCGGTGAGGGTGTCTTCCCGTGGATCATGCACCGCCATCCGCAGCATCCCAACCTGGTGCGGTTTGAAGACAAGGCGGCCCCGCTTCCCATCAAGGGCGCCGTCGCAGGAGTGGAGTTGGCCCATGGCTGAGATTACGTTGAAGCGCGAGGAGTCGATGAAGATCCTCAACAACCCCGATGCCAAACACGATGCCCGCGTGATTGCAGCGTGTGCTGTGGCGCTGTTTGAATGCTCGGATGACGGGCAGACGGCCGTAAGCACCAGGCAGATCGCCCACAAGCTCCTGCGCATGAGCGCTGCCGCGCTTGATGACTCTGCCGAGGAAGAGAGTCAGGGAGAGCGCAGCAATGGCTAACCGCCCCAGCCCCCTCACCCAGAAGGCACAGGTCCAGTCTGTGCTGGAGACTGGCGGGCGAATCGTGCAGCTGGATCGCCCAGGTTTGCTGCAGCTGCAAGACGCGGCCGGCGCGCCGATCCCAGCGTGGCAGAACGCTCTCCGCGCGGCACTGAATGATCGGCAGGAGGTTGCGCTGTGACTGCCAAGAAAGACCCGCGCCGTGCACAGATCGCCAAGATCCATCTGGCCGCTACCCAGCTCGGGCTGGACGATGCCACTTACCGGGATCTGTTGCGTCGCGTGACCGGAAAGGACTCAACCGCTCGTATGTCGGTCGGTGAGCGCGACCAGGTCATCAGCGAGCTGCGGCGGCTGGGATTCACCGGAGCCAAGAAGGTGGGCGGTAGCGCCGCCTTCCCGGGCCGGCCGGATACGGTCGATGACACCCCGATGCTGCAGAAGATCGAGGCGCTCTTGGCTGACGCCGGCCGTCCTTGGAGCTACGCACTGGCCGTGGCCAAACGCATGTTTCAGGTGGAACGCCTGGAATGGCTCAAAGGCGATCAGCTGCACCGACTGATCGCCGCCCTGCAGATCGACGCAAACCGAGGGAAGAAGAAGTGAGCAATCAAAAGCAGTTTGAAGAGGCAATGAGGGGCTCCACAAAGGAGGCGCTGCAGATGACGTTTGAGCGGGTCGCACAGCTCCCGCCGCCGCAGGTGTTCCCATACCTGACACAGATGACCCTGATCGCGGTTGAGCTGCTGCGAGCCGGTGGCCAGCGGGATGAGTTTGTACGGGAGTTTCTGGCTGAGGCGACACGCAGCCTGGACAACCCGCCCTTCCTCACGATGACGGACCTGCGGGTCAACTGACGAAGACCATGCTGAATACCTGGACTGAAACGAAGATGGAAGGGGGCGCACGATGAGCGCAAAGCGGGAAATGAAGGATTGCTGCATCGTGACCATTGGGTTCGTGCAGGTGCTGATGCCTGCCACCGACGGGCTCAAAGCTATGGCGCTCTTGCGCAATGCCGTCGAGGTCGAGCACGACATGGAGCGGGGCTTTGGAAACTGGGTTGCCGGCGAGCGGCCGCGCTGCGAGATGCAGATGGTCTCCCCGCGCAACGTCCGGGCATCGGTAGAGACGCCAGCGCCCACGGCCCGTACTCGGAAGCCGCGTCTGCTGGGGCATGAAGGATGAAAGCGACATGCCCCGAGTGTGGCTGCCAAGGCCACATCGCCACCTTCTTTGTCGAAGAGGACGGCAAGCGCCTGGCAATGACCATGGCCGAGATGCCCACTAAGGAGCTGGCAAAGGCAGTCCTGGGCTATCTCGGGCTGTTCAAGCCGCCGAAGAGTTCACTTCGACTGCAGCGGGCGGTAAAGATCGCCCAGGACGTGGCGGAGCTGGTCGCAACCGGTGACGTCTGCAAGGACGAACGCACGGGCGTTCGCCGCCCTGCAGGGCCAGCGGTCTGGACAGCGGGCATCGAGCAGATGCTCGCTCAGCGGTCGGCCATCTCGCTGCCGCTGGATTCGCACGGCTATCTGCGCGCCGTGGTCTACGGGTTGGCTGACAAGCAGGACGCGGCGGCGGAGCGCAAGCGCGAGGAAGACACGCGTTCGGGGAAACACCTGGTGCGCAGTACCGGAACTACCGGCATTGATCCCTCACCCAATGCAGAAACACCTTTGCAGCGCCAGTTGGCATGGATTGCTCAGATGGAGGAATTTGAGCAGTACACCGCTGCGGAAGCCGAGGAAGAGCGCCGCAAGGCCCATGAGAAATACGGAGAGGTGTGATGGTTGAACAGCGCGATCTGATCCGCATGCCCGAAGGCGAAGAAGCTGCCGCACTCATTGAGCGCGGTGGCATCGATCTGCCCGAGTCGCGATGGGCGGCTCAGTTGGTCGCGCTGGTGCAGGTGATGGAATTGGCCTTCCAGCGAAGCGGCGCGGACGAGGAAATGGCAACCAGGTACGCCCTGGCTGGCGTCCTCGCCCAGGCCGAGTATGCCGGTGGCCGAATGATGTACCTCCCGCGTGGGCAGCGCCTGCGCAACGCCCTCCGCGACGCCGAGATTTACAGGCGGGCCAAGCGCGGTAACATTCAGGAACTGGCGCGGGAGTATGGGCTGACGGATGTCAGCGTTTATCGAATCTGCCGCGAGCAGAAGGAGCTGCATCTTTCCAAGGTGCAGAGTCATTTTGACTTCAAGGAACAGGGGTAAGACATGAAGAACACGTTGCTGGCTTTCGCCTTGCTCGCCCTGGCGAGCTGCGCCAACCACACTGATAGCGCTGTGATCACCCAGGCCGGTGCCCAGGTGTCGGCGGCAGGCCAGTCGGGAAACCCGATCATTGCCGTGGAGAACCTGGACCAGCTGTCCAGCGTAGTGATGGAGTCTGCCGTACAGGCGGACATTTCCCTCATGCAGGCCAATGCCCTGATGCGCAAGGAACGGCTCACTCCGGGCCCGGCCTCGCTCGCCGACTTCGCCTTGTTGGCGCAGGACCGCAGAAAGGACATCGCCAAGAAGTACGCCGTTGCCATTCGCACGCTGCCAGAGTCCGATCTGCGCGCGGCAATGAAAGAGGATTTCTCGGCTCAGATGGCGTACTACGAAAACTTCCGCATGGTCCACATGGACGGGAGCCCTCAGTGGCAGGAGGGCGTCGTGCACGCCAAGCAGCGACTGACCGAGACAGCTGGCCGGGTGCGTGTTGAGATGGAACTGGCAGCCCCGTAACCTCGGCGTCTCCGAAGAAGCCCCGCGCATGCGGGGCTTTTTTTTTGCACTAACGGTTGTTAATCCCGATTCATCGGCCCTCGCGCGGAAGCTGTGTACCACGGGGGCGGCATGGCAGGAAGAATGCCGGCATCGCACCCGCTACCCACAACAGCGGAGTGCACATGCAACCCAACAACCCCTTCCTGCGATTTACCTCGGCCATCGGGTCGCTGCTCGACCGAATCGGCCATGTCTGGCTGTGGTTCGCCATCAGCCTGGCACTGCTGGCGATGGTGGCCCCGATCAACCCGGTGCTGGTGGCTTCCTATATCTGGGCCGCGTCCAAGCTGACGATGGCGGCAGCCGTTGGCTTTGGCTTGGACCTGACCGTCTTCCGTGGCGCTGATCCCCGGCACCTCCAGGATGGCCTGGAGAAGTCGATGGCGCAGACGCGCCGGGTGACGCTGATCGCCGCATGCATGATCGCGGCAGGGTTGATCGGATGAGGCGGCGCGACTACCCCGACCGGGCGCTGCGGCTGCTGGCGGCGGTGGTCCTGACGATGCTTGCAGTCCTGGCAATCGGCAGCTGTCGCACCGCCCAGGCTGCGGAGCCGAAGCGGACGGCAGTCCGTGTCGCTCCTGCATCGGCTTTGTACCGCCATCGTGTCGAACAGGCCGCAGCGCGAGCCTGGGGCGTGCACGGCAGTCCGGCGCGCCTGGCCGCGCAGTTGCACCAGGAGTCGGGTTTCCGTGCTGACGCGCGGTCGCCGGTCGGCGCCCAGGGCATCGCGCAGTTCATGCCCAAGACCGCAACGTGGATCGCGACGGTGTTCCCCAAGGATCTGGCGGCGTTCGACCCCTGGAACGCACAGCAGGCCATCCTGGCAGCGGCTCTGTACGACCGCTGGCTGCTCGACCGCGTTGCTGTGTACGGCGGTGGGACGATGTCCGAGTGCAGCCGCTGGGCCTTCACCTTCCGCGCCTACAACGGCGGCGAGAAGGCCCTGAACCGCGAGCGCAGCCTGGCATACGCGGCCGGCGCCGACTCCAACGACTGGCACCAGGTGGCCAAGTTCCGTGCCCGCGCCGACTGGGCGCACCGCGAGAACATTGGCTATCCGCGACGGATTCTGCTGGTGCTGGAACCGGCCTACATCGCGGCGGGCTGGCCAGGGAGTTCTCCATGTCAGTGACCCGGATGGAGTCCACGGCAGGAAAGCTCCTGGTCATCGCAGTGCTACTGGCCACGGCGATCGCCGCTGGCCTGTGGGCAGGTAATCGCTGGGCCGAGGGTGGCCGCGCCATCAAGGACCGCGCCGAACACCAGGCGTACATCAAGGACCTGGAACAACAGCTCACCCGGCTGCACACGCAGGCCGCCGATACGGCGGTTGCTTATGCCGAGGCGATCGACCGCATGAACACCATTGCCAATTCCCTGGAGCAAAACCGTGAAGAGAACCGCAGGTTCACTGAAGACCAGCGGGCGGCGCTGGAATCGTTGCTTGATCGGCGCCCTCAGTTGCGCGCTGTTCGCGTTGGCACTGACGTCCTGCAGCACTGGAACCGAAGCAATCAGGGCAAACCCACCACCGCCGCCCCCGCCCGCGATGCCGGCCAGCCTGAAACAGGAATGCCCGGAGCTGCCGATGGCACCCAACGACCTCCTGGCGACCCTGCTGGGCAATCACGACCTGGTGGCGTCCCTGTATCACGACTGCAGCGCACGGGGGCGGGCGTTGATCCTGGCCACGGACGACTGGGAGGCAACGGCATGGCAGTGGTACTGCCGGGCGCTGGAGCAGTCGCAGGTGCGAACGGCGGGCTGCGGTGATGGCGGGCGCAACCGAGAAGGACCTGGCAACCCTGCGCAACGAGTACCTCGACCTGGCACTGCGGTGCAGAACTGAAGCCAAGAAGATGCGCGGCGACCGCGCCGCCGCCCTGGAGGGCCAAGCGCGCGCCTACGCGGGCTGCGCGGCCGACCTCTTCGACCTGATCAATGGAAGGAAACACCCGAGTGCAAGACGACGCTGATATGGCCGGTGAGGTCGACGCAAGAGCCTGGGAAGAACACGAACGCAACCGGCTCGCGCGTGAGGCGTATCTGGCTGGACCGCCCGCAATCCTGACGCCGATGGATTGCGTGGACTGCGGTGCCAGCATCCCAGAAGCCCGACAGCGCGCCGTGCCTCGGACCCGCCGCTGCGTGACATGCGCTGGCGCGCTGGAGACCCGATGAGCGACCCCGTGATGGCCGGGCCGATGGTGGTGGGACTGCTGGTGCTGGTAACGGGCCTGGTGTCGATCAACCTGCTGGTGGGAATCGTTCTGTGGTGGCGCCACTCCGGCCTGGCCGACCGCGTCACAAAACTGGAGGTGCACTACCAGCATCACCTCTCGCACAAAGAAGTCCAGCAAGTTTTCGAGCGCCTGGCGAGTCTGGAGGGCCAACTCGACAACACCAACGCAATGCTGAAGACCGTCCATGAACATCTGTTGGAGACCGATTGAATGACCCACAAGACCTTTGCCGAACGCATGCGCGAAGACCGCCGCCTGGTGCTGCTGCGCCTGCTGGCAGAACAGAATGGCTACCGCGCCAACAGCTCCACGCTGCACGCGGGGCTGCATCACATGGCTGTGGCGGGCAGCCGGGACGATGTCCTTACTGACCTGACCTGGCTCGGTGAGCAGGGCCTGCTGCGGGTCAGCGAGGCGGTCCCCGGTGTCCTGGTGGCCGAACTGACCCAGCGCGGCCAGGACGTTGCCACCGGCATGACGTCCGTGCCCGGCGTCCGCCGCCCGAGCGCGCGGTAACGTCATGACTGCCCCACGTCGCGGAAAGTCCAGCATCCAGCGTCTGCCGCCCGAGCAGCGCGCCCATGTGGAGCGCCTGCTCCGCGAGGACCGCCTGACGTTGGCGGAGATGATCGCCGAGCTGCAACAGACGTTCCCAGGTGAGCCGGCAGCGGAAGTATCGAAATCGGCGCTGCATCGCTATCACCAGGGCATCTCAGCCATGACCGCCCGCATGCGGGACATCGAGGCTGCCGCCCAGGCGGTGGTGGGCGAACTGGGCGAAGGTGTCGGCGAGAAGGCCGGCGCACTGCTGGGCCACGCCATCACCACTCTGGCAACCAACGCGGCGCTGAAAGCGCACGAAAGCGACGAGACCAGCATCGAAGACATCCGCAAGTTGGCCCGTGCTGCAAACGACGCGATGAATACCCAGCGGATGAGCGTCAACGTCCGCCGTGCGATCGCGCAGGAAGCCCGCGAGGCCTTGCAGCGCGAGCAGGCCGCCAAGCTGGAGAACGTCGTCAAGTCGGGTGGCCTGTCCGAAGAGCGGGCCAACGAGTTCCGCAAGAAGATCCTGGGAATCGGCTGATGGTCATCGCAAGCGCCGTGCGCCCGAAGGCTGCGCCAACCAAGACTCCATTGGCAGAAGCCGTCCACCGGGCTGATCGTGCCAAGGATCTGCTGCGGGACGAACTGCCGGCATCGCTCGCCGTCGAGGTCAACAGCGCGATCGACGCCGTGCTGCTGAAGTACCAGCAGGACTGGGTTGCCGATGACAGCGACCTGAAGGTGGCCGAGAAAAGCCGACGCGTAGGCCTCACCTGGGCCGAAGCATCAGACAACGTGCTGACCGCCGCCAAGTCCCGCCAGGGCGGCGGGATGAACGTGTACTACATCGGCTACAACATGGACATGGCCATCGAGTACATCGAGGCCTGCGCCATGTGGGCGCGCGTGTTCAACCAGGTGGCCGAAGACGTCGAGGAAGGCGAAGAAGTCTTCAAGGATGGCGACGATGAAAAGTCGATCAAGACCTACACCATCCGCTTTGCCAGCGGCTTCCGCATCGTGGCCCTGTCCTCGCGTCCGGCCAACCTGCGCGGCAAGCAGGGCGTGGTGGTCATCGATGAGGCCGCATTCCACGGCGCCCTGGGCGAACTGCTGAAGGCCGCCCTGGCGCTGCTGATCTGGGGCGGCAAGGTCCGTGTGATCAGCACCCATGACGGCGATCAGAACCCGTTCAACGAGCTGGTGAACGAGATTCGGGCGGGTGGCCGAAAGGGCAGCGTCCACCGCATCACGTTTATGGAAGCTGTCGAGCAGGGTTTGTACGGCCGCGTCTGCATGCGCAAGGGCGCGGTATGGAACGTGGATGCCCAGGCCGTTTGGGTTGCCAGCGTCTATGCCTTCTACGGCTCGGCAGCCGAGGAAGAACTGGACGTTGTGCCAAGCCAGGGCTCGGGCGCTTGGTTGACCACCGCCCTGGTCGAACAGCGCATGTACGGCGCACCGGTCCTGCGCTACACCTGTCCCAAGGGCTTCGAGCAGCAGTCAGATAACGCGCGCCGCACCGCCGTCCAGGAATGGCTGGATCTGGAAGTCGGCCCGCTACTGGACGCACTGGACCCGGAGCTACAGAGCGTGTTCGGGCAGGACTTCGGCCGTTCGGGCGATTTGACCGTCATGGTGCCAGCGCAGATCGAGCAGAGCCTGCGTCGCCGCATCCCGTTCCTGCTGGAACTGCGGAACATGCCGCACAAGCAGCAGGACCAGGTGGCCCAGTACGTCATCAAGCGCCTGCCGCGCTTCGTCAAGGCAGCGGTGGATGCGCGCGGCAACGGCAACGCCGTGGCCGAGTTCCTCGCCCAGGAGTTCGGGTACAGCCGTGTCGCCCTCGTCATGGCAACGGAGACCTGGTATCGCGAGAACATGCCCCCGCTGAAGCAGGCGTTCGAGGACGACACCATCGCCGTCCCGCGCGACAAGGACGTTCTGGGCGACCTGCGCGCCATCAAGATGATAAAGGGCGTTGCCCGCGTGCCTGAGCGCTCCACCGGCAAGGACGGTGGGCAGCGCCACGGCGATGCCGGCATCGCCATTGCCCTCATGTACTACGCCAGCCGGCACCCAGGTGCGGAAATGGCTTGGACGCCAATGCCGCGCAGCAGCCGCGGCTACGACACCGTCTCTCATGACGGCGACGACCTCTCTATTCCGGAACCCGAAGCATGGTGATCAACTCCCGCATCCTCGGCCCCGATGGCCAGCCCCTCCGCATTGCTCAGCTAGCCGAGCCGCAAACCGCCCACGCGATCCAGCTACAGCGCGAGTTCCAGGGCCACCCCTCGCGCGGCCTGACGCCCTCGCGTCTGGCCGCGATCATGCTGGCCGCCGAGCAAGGCGACGTCATCCGGCAGTACGAGCTGTTCGAGGACATGGAAGAGCGCGACGCCCACATCTATTCCGAGATGTCTAAGCGCCGCCGCGCTGTGGCCAGCCTGTCTTGGAAGATTGCACCCCCAAAGAATCCCAGTGCGGCCGAGAAGAAGAATGCCGAGCAGCTGCAGGAAACGCTGGAGTCGCTGGACAACCTGGAGGGCATCCTCTTCGACACCACCGACGCGATCGGCAAGGGCTTTGCATGCCAGGAGATCGAGTGGCAGCGCTTGGGTGCCGAGTGGCAACCGAAGTCGATCCTGCACCGGCCGCAGAGCTGGTTCCAGCTCAAACGTGGCTATCAGCAGGAGATCCGCCTGCGCGACGGCAGTGGTGAGGGCGAAGCGCTCCAGCCCTACGGCTGGATCACCCACACCCATGGTGCCAAAAGCGGCTATCTGGAGCGCTCGGCACTGTTCCGGGTCCTGGTATGGCCATACCTGTTCAAGAACTACAGCGTCGGCGACC
The DNA here is from genome assembly GCF_013464485.1 of Stenotrophomonas maltophilia. GTDB lineage: Bacteria > Pseudomonadota > Gammaproteobacteria > Xanthomonadales > Xanthomonadaceae > Stenotrophomonas > Stenotrophomonas maltophilia_AW. The sequence continues at coordinate 38,175 of NZ_RAUX01000033.1, read as the reverse complement.
TGGCCGAGTTCCTGGAGATTTACGGCATCCCGATGCGCATCGGCAAGTATCCGCCAGGTGCATCCGAGAAGGAGAAGCTGACGCTGCTCCGGGCGCTGATGCAGATCGGCCACAATGCGGCGGGCATCATCCCCGAAGGGATGACCATGGATTTCCCTGCCGTTGCTGAGGGTGACCCCAAGGCGTTCGAGCTGATGATCAGCTGGTGCGAGCGCAGCCAGAGCAAGGCGATCCTGGGCGGAACGCTGACCAGCCAGGCTGATGGCAAGAGCAGCACCAACGCCCTGGGCGAGGTGCACAACGAGGTGCGCAAGGAGCTGAAGGACGCCGACGCCAAGCAGGTGGCCACCACGCTGACGCGCGACCTGATTTATCCGTTGGCGATGTTGAACGGCCTCCTTCCGCAGGGCGATCGCCGTCGCTGCCCGCGCTTCACCTTCGACCTCGCCGAAACGAAGGACATCGGCGCCTACGCGACCGCGCTGCCGCCCCTGGTGAAACTCGGCATGCGCATCAGTCCGACATGGGTACACACCGAGCTGGGCATTCCCGAGGCCGGCCCGGATGAGGCGGTGCTGGTCGACGGCGCCGACTCCGCTCCTGCAGGCGTGGCTGCGCTCACTCGCACCGGCCTGGCGGCGGCCACCTCGCAGGCTGCGCGTGGCAAGGACAGGGAAGACCAGTTGGCCGCCCTGGTGGGCGGTGAGATCGACCCGTTGATTGCCGACTGGGTCGAGAAGATCCAGCAGCTGGTGGATACCGCGCCGGACCTGGAGCACATCCGGCAGGGTCTGCTCGATCTGCTGCCCACGATGAGCGCCGATCAGTTCACCCGCGCCATGCAGCACGCCCTGGCGATCGGTGGCGCTGCCGGCATGTTCGATGCGCTGGAAGACAGCCGTGGCTGAGATCCGGGGCAACTTCGGCAGCCTCCCCGAGGCGGAGCGGTATTTCCGCGACAAGGTCAATCTGCCCACCCGGCGCTGGAACGACCTTTGGCAGGGCCAGCACGCACGGGCCTTTGTGGTTGCCGGTGCCACCCGTGATGCCCTGCTGACGGATCTGCGCGAGGCGGTGGATGCTGCGATCACCAAGGGCGAGACCCTGGAGGATTTCCGCGCAAGATTCCGCGACATCGTCCAGCGCAACGGCTGGGTCGGCTGGACGGGCGAAGGCAGTCCGGGCGGCCAGGCCTGGCGCACGGCGGTCATCTACAACACCAACATCCGAACCGCCTACCAGGCGGGTCGATGGGAGACCCTGCGCCACTTTCCCTACCTGCGCTACAAGCACAACACCGTGCGCAATCCCCGCGAGCAGCACAAGGCTTGGGACGGGATCATCCTGCCGTCGACCGACCCATGGTGGGACACGCACTACACGCCCAACGGCTGGGGCTGCCACTGCACGGTGATCGGCGTGTCGGAGGCCAAGATGCGCGCGATGCGCTGGAAGGTCAGCGAACGGCCTGCCTCTGTCCTGGGCGACCCGCCACCGGAGTGGGCCTATCACGTGGGGCATGCAGCCAACGGTCGCCAGATCGCCGATGCTGCCTTGGCCAAGGACGCGGCGGCGAAGTGGTCCGAGCTGCCGGGCAAGACCGCTGCGGAGTACGGACGACCGGCGCAGGTTCCGCTTGATGCTGCCGCAGCTCAGCCCCTGGCCAGCGGCATCCGAGACCCGCAGCGTGTGCGCCAGGTATGGCGCGAGCTGTACGGCGAGACCTCAACCCTGCGCGATCCTGCAGGCGACCCGGTGCTGTTGACCGACCAGGTGATCGAGCACTGGCTGGAGAAGCCCTCGCGCTTGGATGGTCGGGAGAAGTACCTGCCGCTCCTGGCCGAGACCATCCAGGCGCCGTTCGAGATTTGGGCCAACTTCGCCCAGAACGACGCCGGCAAGGTCGGCCTGCGCCGCTACTACGTCAAGCGGGTTGAAGTGACCGAGGGTGAAGGCGCGGCGGCGAAGCGCTATGCGTTGACCGTCATCGCCGAAGTGCTGCCAGGCGGCGTATGGGGCTCGTTCGACTTCTTCCGGGGCAACAAGCCACAGCCGCGATCGCGGCAAGGGGTGTTGGTATGGGGAAGGTCGGAAGGATGAGCCTTTGCTCACAGACGCGCCAGCTCGCTCTGCGGCGCTTCCTGCAGGGCCTCGGGGGCTGGCCCACCCTGTGGAAGGATTGCGGCTCTGGGGCCGCTACACCAGGGGCGGCTGGTCCCTGGTCCGTGGCCGGAGAATACCATGGCTGACGAGCCCCTGATTCTCCAGGTAGATGCCGACCAGGCGCAGCGCTGGTTTGGCGAACTGCACCGCCGCAGCGCCGACCTCAGTGGCCTGATGGCCCAGATCGGCGAAGACCTGACCGAGAGCACCCAAGCCCGATTCGACACGGGCATCGGCCCTGACGGCGTCGCCTGGCAGCCACTGGCAGATGGGTCAGGCCGCACGCCGCTGAACGCGACGCACCGCACCAGGGATGGCATCCATCCCCTATCGGGCGTGGACTGGGTGGAGATCCGCGCCGACTCCAGGCAGGCCAGGTGGCACCAGGAGGGCACAGACCCGTATGTCATCCAAGCCAAGCCGGGCAAGGCGCTGTTCTGGCCAGGCATGCAGATGCGTACCGGCAAGGACGGGAAGGAGTCGCCGGGGTTCGTCAAAAAGGTCAACCATCCAGGACTGCCCGCGCGTCCCTTCCTGGGCATCAGCGAGACCGATGCCGAGGCGATCGAACAGCTTGCCGTTGCCTGGCTGGACTTGGACGCAGAAGCCGGAAATTTGCCCCCCGCCTAAAACGGCCCCACAGGGCCCCTGAGACCCCCTGAGCGCGGCCACCGTCCGAGGCCACCCCGTCCGAGGCGCTCAGGGGCGATTTAAACGCCTTTCAAACGCTGTTGCGGTCGGCAGTGAAGGTGGCGTTGCGACGAACGGCCGATTTTTTGCAGAACGTGTACAGTTTGGGCTCGATGGCGCGAGGGCAGTTGCCCCCCATCTGCACTAGCGGATGTTAATCCCGATCCGCTCAGTCGACCGGCCAATCTGGCTGGGATGACCAAGCCAGCCCAGACCCCCATGCCCTTGAACGTCGCGATCGCCGCGTGCAGCTTCAAGCTGCCGCTGAGCCTTGCCGATGACGGAACCATCGAAATGCAGCTGACGCCTGCAGGCGAGTTCCGGCCCAACGATGGCCGCGAACTGCCGGTATCGGCCTGGTACATCGATGCGGCGGTGGCCGAACGCGTCATCGCCCGCTTCAACGCCAAGAACAAGCCGCTCGTCGTCGATTACGAGCATCAGACCCTCAACAAGGAAACCAACGGGCAGCCTGCGCCGGCCGCTGCCTGGATGCGTGCGCTGCAATGGCGCGAAGGTTCCGGCCTCTGGGCTATTGCCCGCCCAACGGCTCGCGCACTCGCTGCAATCGACGCCGAGGAGTACCGCTACGTATCGCCGGTCTTCCGCTTCGATGAGAAGACCGGCGAGGTGCTGACGATCGAGATGGCCGCCATCACCAACACCCCCGCGATCGATGACATGCAGGCCCTATCCCTGCGTGCGGCTGCCACGTTCGCGTTCCATACCGACACAGAGGACCACCCAATGAATGCCCTGCTCGCAGCAATCCTGGCTGCACTGAAACTGCCCGACACCACCACCGAAGAGCAGGCCATTGCCGCCTGCAGCAAGCTCGGCCCGAAGCTGGCCACGCTGGAGAGCCTGACCACCGAGCTGGGTGTTGATGAAGGCGGCGCGCTGGCTGCCTGTTCGGCCCTGAAGGCGGCGTCCGCCAAGCCGGACCCGACCAAGTTCGTGCCGCTGAGCGCGGTGGAAGAGATCCGTGGCCAGCTGGCCGCGCTCAGTGCGGAGCGCACCAACGAGAAGGTCACCGCCTTGGTCGAGCAGGGTCTGGCCGAAGGTCGCATCCTGCCCGCCTTGAAGGAGTGGGCCACTGACCTGGGCAAGTCCGACATTGCCGCGCTGAACAAGTATCTGGCCAGCGCCCCGGCAATCGCCGCTCTCAGCCAGACCCAGACCCAAGGCAGGAAGCCAGGCGGCGCCCAGGGCAAGGATGAGCATGGTCTGGATGCGGGTGAGCTGGCCATCTGCTCGGCGACCGGCATCAGCCCGAAGGACTTCGCTGCCGCCAAGCCAGCCGCCTGACAGCGGCAGGCCTCCATCACGCCTATATAGAAGGACACCGCTATGACCGCTGCCACCCAGGGCCGCAACACGAACCGCCGCGATGCTCAGCGCGTGGGCCACCTCATCAACCCCGGCACCCAGATTTGGGCCGGCACATTGATCGCACTTCTCACCACCAACGGCAACGCCGTGCCGGCCGGAACCGCCGGCTCGGGCGATGCAGTCGGCGTTGCCCAGGACGATGGATTCGGCGATGGCGCCGCCCAGGCGGACGCCTGGCGTGGCTACGCATTCCACTTCACCAACAGCGCCGCAGCCGATCAGATCACCCGCGCCGACATCGGAGCCAAGGCTTTCGTGGTCGATGACCAGACGGTGGCCAAGACCGACAACAGCGCCGCGCGCAAGGTCGCCGGCAAGATCATCGACGTGGACGCTGCTGGCGTCTGGGTCCTGGTCGGCTAATTCCCTCCCTTACTCGGAATCCCCTCGCATGATCATCAATCGCACCAATCTGTCCGGGCTCTATGTCGCGTTCAACGCGGCCTTCCGCCAGGGCCTGGGCCAGGCTCCCTCGCAGCACCTGAGCATCGCCACTCCGGTCCCGTCCACGACCGGTGCCGAAGAGTACGGCTGGCTGGGCGCGTTCCCCAGCGTGCGCGAGTGGATCGGTGACCGCGTCGTCAATGGCATCGAGACGCACGGTTACACGATCAAGAACAAGAAGTATGAAAGCACCGTCGGCGTGCCGCGCGACAAGATCGAGGACGATCAGTACGGCATCTACACCCCGATGATGCAGGAGATGGGGCGAGCGGTGGCAGCTCACCCGGATGAGCTGGTTTTCAGCTTGCTGCGCAACGGCAACGTGTCGCTGTGCTACGACGGCCAGAACTTCTTCGATACCGACCACCCGGTGCTGGGCGCGGATGGCACGACCACCACCCAGAGCAACTGGGACAACAACGGCGGCAACGGCCAAGCCTGGTATCTGCTGGACACCACCCGTGTACTGAAGCCGATCATCCTGCAGGAGCGCAAAGCGCCCAACTTCGTTGCCAAAACCAGCGAGACGGACGACAACGTGTTTGACCGCGCCGAGTACGTCTACGGCGTCGATTGCCGCCGCAACGTCGGCTTCGGCTTTTGGCAGCTCGCCTACGGCAGCCGCAAGGAACTGAACGAAGAGAACCTGGTGGCGGCCTACACCGCCATGGCTGAGCGTAAGGGCGACCACGGCCGACCGCTGGGCATCAAGCCCAGCCTGCTGGTGGTTACGCCGGGCATGAAGTTCAAGGCGGACAAGCTGGTCAGCGCGTCGACCTTGGCCAGCGGCGCAGAGAACGTCCTCAAAGGCCTGGTCAAGGTCGAAGACTCTTCCTGGCTGCTGTAACACCACCCCGGCCGGTGCCTTCGGGCAACCGGCCTCTCCCTCATCCGAAAATAGGAGTGGCCAGTGGCCAATCAGCAGATCATCGTGAAATCCAGGCAGGAGCGCGGCCGTTGGCGCGCAGGCCGACACTTCACCCGCCAGGGTGAAACCATCGACGTGGCCGACCTGAAGAAAGGCCAGCTCGACGCCATCAAGAGTGACCCGGAGCTGATCGTCCAGGACGTGGAGACCAAGGCCAAGGGTGAGCCGAGCGCTGACGAAGCGGCGATCGCTCGCGAGAAGGCGGCCACCAAGAACGCGGGCGGCAAGAAGGCCTGGGGCGAAGCCGAGGTCAAGGCGCAGGCAGCGGCCGGTCTGGATGCCGCAGCCTGGGAAGCGCTGGCGCCGGCCGAGCGCGTGCCGCAGATCGAGGCGCACCTGGGCAAGGACGTCTGACCCATGAGCTACATCACCCTCACGCAGCTGGCCGAGATCCCCGGCGCCCTGGAACTGGCGCAGGTGGCCACGGCAAAGGACCAACGTCCCGTGTCGGCCGCACTGATGGACGCCACGCTGCGCGGGGGTGATCGTAGCGCCTTCGATCCCGCCGAAATCGTCCGCGCCGACGCGTGCGTGGCGCGAATCCAGGAAGCGATCGCCCAAGCCGGCGCACTTATCGACGGATACCTGGCCAAGCGCTATCAGCTGCCCTTGGCGCAGATGGACACCATGCTGCCCACGTGGGCCCGGAGCATCGTTCGCTACCAGCTCCACGGCGATCGCATGTCAGATGAGCGCACCGATCCTATCGTGCGGGACTACCGAGATGCGATGAATTTTCTGCGGCTGATTGCCAAGGGTGACTTCCACCTGGGGGGCGCCGACCCGACCACCGGCACCACCGGCCTGGGCGACTTCCTCATCCATCCGGGGAACAAGGTGTTCGGCAGGGACGGCCGGCCGTGACCGTTGGCCCCTTCCCAGTCGGGGCGATCGTTGCCCGCCTCCAGGAGCAGGCCAAGGTGCTGCTCGAAGTGGGCAGCGCTGCCGACCTCAGCACCGCATTAGAGCAGCAGCCCAAGACGGCCGTGGCCGCGTTCGTGACATCGGCCGAGGTAGGGAAACCCTCGAAATACTCCACGAATGCCCTGCACATCCAGAATGTCGACGTCACGATTCGCGTGGTGCTGTTCGTCCGCAACTATGCAGGGGAAGCGACGGGCGCCGGCGCCCGCGATCAGATGGACAAGGAAGTGATTCCCGCCGTGCGCCAGGCGCTGGTCGGCTGGACCCCGGTCGACGCCTTCGATGCGCTCTCCTTCCAGGCGGGCCGCGACGAAGCCTTCAAGGCCGGCTGGCTCGTCAACCAGCAGGTGCTTACCACCAACTACCGCATGCAGGTATCCCGATGACGAACAAACCCACCCCGACCAGCGGCGGCGCTTGGCGCGTGATCGATGGCGCCTTGGTCGATGAGGCCAAGGCGAGTCCCACGCCGCCCCAGGTCACGCCGAAGGTCACCACCGATCCGGCGAAGCCTCCGCGCCAGCGGACCAACACCACCACATCGCCCACCGAGGAATAGCCCCATGGCACAGCCCCAACTCGAACCCTTCAAGCGTCGCGGCCTGGCGCTGGCCGTGCGCGCCGCTGCCGGCAGTCCTGTCGTGCCGGCGCCCGCAACCAATGGCGTCCTGCTCTTCAACGGCACCAGCGGGACCGAGTTCGACAAGATCGAACGCCCTATCGACCGCCCCTTCCTGACCGGCCAGCCCTTCGCTGTGGGCGCGCGCCGCGCCTACATTGAGGGCGAGTTTGAACTGTACCCGCCGACCTCGCCTGGCGGCGCCGCCGACAGCGACCCCGACTGCGGTGTGCTGCTGCTGCCGGCCGGCATGACCGTGGTCAAGGACGCCACGGAGAAAACCACTCGCTACAACCCCATCAGCACCAACATGGCGCTGAGCGATGCGAAGTTCTGGCACGCCGGCACCTTGAAGCACGTGCAGGCGGCCCGCCACAACCTGACCAGCCTGGCCATCACTGTCGGCGATCGCTTCAAGGGCAACGTTCGCGTCCAGGGCGACTACGAGACCATCGCCGAGGACGCCCTGCCGGAAATCGTCCTGCCGACCACGGTCCCCACCGTCGCCAGGGCGGACAACACCGTGACCACGATCAGCGTGCTGCCGGGCGGCGCTGCGCTGACCGTGTGGGCCAAGTCGCTCTCGGTGGACCTGGGCAACACGATCACCCCCAAGGAATACACCTCGCACAAGGAAACCGGCATCACCGATCGCGCGCCGACCTGGACGCTGCGTCTGGCCAGGACCGCCCTGGCCGACTTCAATCCCTGGACGCTGCGCGATGCTGCAACCCCGCTGGCCATCTCGCTGCGCCTGACCGAGCAGAGCAAGCTGTACAGCGAGCTGGGCATTCGCGGACAGATCGACACCATCAACGAGGTGGAGATCGATGGCGACTATGGCTGGGAGTTGTCCGGCCCGTGTGTGGCCAGCGATGCCGGCGGCGACGAGCTGTACATCGAATTCGGCGATTCCACCCCGTAAGCGAGCTACACTCCGCCCATTAGCCCCGCCACGCGCGGGGCTTCTTTTTTGCACTAACGGTTGTTAATCCCGATCGCGCAAAGCGCGCAGGCAAAGTGTTCCTGTCCCGTTCAAACGGGCATTGAACTACCTTCCCTAAAGGATTCAACCCCATGCTGAAACTCAAGAAAACCGCCACTGTGTCCCGCCCGGTGAAGCTGCGGCTGCCGACCGACAATCCGGACACCTTCAACGAAGGCACCATCACGGTCGGCGTCAAGATCCTGACCAAGGAACAGCTGAAGGATCTGGCCGACGCCGAAATCCACGACACCGAGTATCTGCGTCAGATCCTGGTGTCCGTGTCCGGTCTCGGCGATGAAAACGGCAATCCGATCGAGGGCGATGCCGCCCTGGCCGAGGTCTACACCGGCCCGTGGTCGACCTACCTGCAGAACGCCATCCTCCAGGACTACTGGGAGCAGTACGGCGAAGTCCGCGTAAAAAACTCCAAGCCGTCGCGCGGGCGCTAGTTGGGAAGGGTCCCCGCACTGGCGGCAGCGATCGGGACCATGAACCCGATTCTGCCGTCAGTGCGACGGACTTCCTGCGTGACGGTGGCAATGCGGAAGCTGCGGTTGAGGCGATCGAAGTCCTGTTCTTCAACTGGACGGCGGTGGCGGTGTTCCAACGCTGCAGGCCTCAGTGGATCACCGGTATGCACGCCCCCGTCTACGACGGCATCAGCGCCACGGAAATTAGCGCCGCTGCGGGTCTACTCGGCGTAGAACGCGAGGAATACCCAGATCTGTTGTTCTGCCTGGACGTGCTGATCCAGGCAACCCGCGAGGCCCGCTCCGAGGCCGCATAGGTGCCCCAGTGAACCCTACCGTCACCCTTCGATTGACCGCCGACAACAGCAGGCTGGTGCCTGTCACGCGCCAATCCAGGGAGGAAGTGGCGCAACTGGGTAAAGCATCGGCGGCCATGGGCCAGCAGGCACGCGCTGGTGCTGCCGGCGTTTCCTCTCTGGGCAACGCGTCGGACCAAGCCGCCCGCAAGGTCTCCGCCATGGGCGCGGTGGTGAACGTCGCCCGCACCGCTGTGGCCGGTGTTGTCGGCGCCCAGGCTTTGGCGTCGGTGGTCAAGCTGTCGGACGAATACGCCAACATCAGCGGGCGTCTGAAGCTTGCCACGGACGGCCACAAGGCGTTTGCCCAGGCTCAGTCAGAGGTGTTCAACATCTCCCAGCGCACTTCGACCGCGCTGGAGAGTACCGCGACCTTGTATGCGCGACTTTCGCAGTCTACGAAGGAGTACGGCATCAGCCAGCAGCGCCAGTTGGCGTTGACTGAGTCGATCAACCGCACCTTCGCCATCTCCGGTGCCAGTGCAGTCGCCGCGTCCAACACGATCACCCAGTTCACCCAGGCGCTGGCAGGCGGCGTGCTGCGGGCGGAAGAGTACAACTCGGTCATCGAGAATTCGCCGCGCCTGGCACAGGCGCTGGCAGATGGACTGGGCGTCTCGGCGGGCGAGCTGCGGAAGATGGTCAACGACGGTGCGGTGTCGATCGACAAGATCGTCGGCGCCCTGGAGAACCAATCGGCCACGATCCAGGCCGAGTTCAACCAGATCCCGCTGACGGTCGAGCGGGCCATGGTCCAGCTGCGCAACAGCGTCACGCGCTACATCGGCGAAGCCTCCCAGGAGCTGGGCGCGGGCAGCGGCCTGGCCGAGGGCGTGGCCTTCCTCGCCCAGAACATGGAAGCGGTGGGCGAGGCAGCCAACGTGCTGGCGGTGGCCTTCGGCGGCAAGCTGGTGGCCAACGTGCTGCAGGCCACGGCGGCGAAGATCGCATCCGCCGCCGCCAGTCGCGAGCTGGCCCGGCAGGAGCTGGTGGCCGCCCGTGCTGCCGAAGTGCAGGCCGCTGGCCAGCTCTCCCTGGCGCGCGCCGGCATGAGCGCGGCCGGTGGCACGGTCGCCGCCGAGCAGGCGCTGGCGGCGGCGCAGTTGCGTACCGCCGCCGCTGCCCAGGGCGCCTCGGTCGCGTTGACTGCCAAGGCAGCGGCGATGCGCGGTCTCAACGTGGCCATGGGCGCATTCGGTGGGCCGGTCGGCCTGGCCATCACCGCCTTGTCGCTGTTCGTCCTGTGGCTGCGCAACAGCGATAAGGAAGCCAAGGAGCTGTCCAAAACCGTGACGGCGGGGTTCCAGGCCGCCATTGGCACGCTGCAAGGCTTCAACCAGGAAACCGCCAACGCTTCCTTCGCCAACCTGGCCGGGTCCATCGAGACGCTCGATAAGGCTGGCGAGGAAGTGGACAAGCTGCGCAGGCGGTACGCCGACCTGGTGAGCGCTAAGAACATGTGGATGGCCCGCACGGGCAACACCCCGCCAGGCTTCGACAAGGATTTGCAGTCCGCCGCCAATGCACTCGACTCTGCCCGCGTGCGCCAGGAGCAGCTGACGGCCGGCTACGAGCGGTCGATCGACGTTGCCGCTGACCTGGTGCTGAAGTCCGCCGGCATTACCAATGCCACCAACACCCAGCGAGCGTCCCTGGAAGAGCTGTTGAAGCGCCAGGCCACCTCTGGCCAGACGCTGCAGCAGAACATGCCACTGCTGACCAAGTGGGCGACTGAGCAGTTCAACGTGGACACCGCCAACCGCCTGGCCAGCGCCAGCTTCGACAAGGTGGCCAGCGCCGCGCAGGCGTCGGGTGCGGCGATCAAGGCCGCGCTGCTGTCGGTCAACGAGGGTCTGGACAAGCAGATCAACACGCTGCAGCTGCAGCTGATCGAACAGACCCAGGGCAAGGCAGCTCGTATGCGCGCCGAGTTCATCACCAGCGCCGCAGCTCAGGGCCTCGACCCGACCAGCGCCGACTATCAGAAGCTGCGGGCCAAGAACGAGCAGGCCATCGCGCTGACGCTGTCCATCGAGCGCCAGACCAAGGCCACCCAGGCAGCCACCAAGGCTGATACGGACAGCGAGCGCAAGGCGGAAGAAGCCAAGCGCAAGCGCGACCAGCTGATCGAAACGCAGGCCCGGTACACCGCAGAGGCGGCGCTCACTGCTGCCGAGCTGCGCGGCCCCCTTGCCGCTGCCCAGGAACGCCAGAAGCAGCGCGAGGCCGAGCTGGACAAAGAGCTGGCCAAGGGCAACATCACCCAGGCCGCCCGCAACGACCTGGTCAAGGCGTCAGCCGCAGAGCTGGCCAAGCAGACGCAGGAGCTGAATCGCCGGCAGCAGGCCCCGCAGGCGCTGCTGGGCGACATGTCGACCGAGCTGCAGGTTCTGGGTCTGCTGGGCGACGCTCGGGAGCGTGCGCAGCGCCAGATGCGCGCCGAGCACGACATGCGCCAGGCCATCAACGAGGCCAACGAGGCCGGCGCGGGCATCAATGCGGAGATGACTCAGAGCCTGGTCAACCAGGCGGCCGCCTACGCCGATCTGTCCATCCAGGTCGAGCGCAATGCGGGCTACCTGGAAGAACTGGCGCGTGTCGGCGGCGACACCGTGGGCGGCATTGCCGATCTGCTGATCGATGCGTTCGACGATGGCCTGGATGAATCCAAGAGCTTCTTCGACCAGCTGAAGGACATCTTCAAGCGCGGTTGGCGCGACCTGTCCAGGACGGTAATGGAGCAGAATTTTGTCCGCCCGATGCAGGACATGTTCAACCAGATGCTGAGCAAGGGCACCTCCAGCCTGTTCAGTGGTGGTAGTGGCGGCGGCAACTGGCTGAGCAGCATCGCCGGTCTGTTCGGCAAGGGTGGCGGCGTGGCCAGCGGTGCCGGCGCTGCCGCCAACAGCTGGGCAGGCTCGATGATGGGCTTTGGCAACGTGGGCAACCTGGCCGGGATTGCAGGCGCCAACAGCGGCATCCTGACCGGTGCCGGCGCAGCAAGCAGCGCTGCAGGCGCGGGTGCTGGCGCCGGCTCGGGCGCACTGGCGGGACTGACCGCGATCCCGATCGCTGGGTGGATTGCGGCCGGCATGATGCTCAACAGCAGTTTCTACAAGCAGGGCTGGAACATGGACGGTCAGACCACCGACATGACCGAGACCCTTTTCAAGTCGACCGCCAAGGGAAACTTCCTCGGCCCCGTCCTGGGCACCATGACGGCCGGCATCGGCGCGGTTGATCGCCTGTTGAAGGGCATTGGCCTGGGCAGCTCGGCCGCGTCGCTGATCTCGGGCAGCGCCCTGTGGTCGCGCGCCTTCGGTCGCCAGGCGCCCAAGGTCACTGGCCAAGGCATTGAGGGCTCGTATGGGTTTGATGGGTTCTCCGGCCGGAGTTACGCCGACATCAAGCAAAAGGGCGGCTGGTTCCGCAGCGATAAGAAGTGGACCCAGTACGGCGACGTCGATCCAGGCATCAGCCAGCTCTTCAGCTCGGCGGCGGCCCAGGTGAAGAGCGGCGTTTCCGAGCTGGCCAAGCAGCTCGGGATGGACGTCAGCGGCCACCTGGCCAACGTGCGCGTGGATATCGGCAAGCTGCAGCTGGATGCAGACCCGGAGAAGGCAAAGGCCCAGCTCGAAGATGCCGTCAACAAGATGGTGGCAAACCTGTCGGGCGAGGCAGTCAAGGCGCTGGGGTTGTCGAGCCTGATGGACAAGGGCTTCGAGGCGACCGACATCATGGGCGCCGCCGCAGGCGCGGTTGGTTTGACCAATGGATCTGTAGAAGAGCTGTCCGCCACCCTGGACGTGTTCCAGCGCATGGCGAAGGAATCGGGCCGGACGCTCACCGAGCAGACCGAGGCGATGGCCAGCGCAGCCAAGAGCTACGCCGAGGTGGCTGCATCGGCCCAGGAGGACGTGGCCACCGCAGGGCTCAGCTCGTTTGCTAAATCCATGCTGTCCATCCGCCGCGAAGAGCAGCAGCGCATTGCGACGCTGAAGGAACAGGCCAAGGCACTCGGCGGCCTGTCGGCACGCGAGTCCGATTTGATGGCCGTGCGCCAGGCAGCCGAACAGAAGGCAAACGACCTGGTGAAGTCGCTGCAGTCCGAGCTGGTCGACCTGGCGCTGAATCGCGTCAACGATCAGATCCAGCGCTTGGGTGGCTCGGCAGAGGGCGCGAGCGACAAGCTGGGCGACTTCCTCAATTCCCTGCGCCTGAGCGACACGCTTTCGGTCAACACCGATGCGCAGAAGCGCTCCACCGCTTCGGATCTGATGAGCAGCGCCGCTGCCAGCGGCAATGTGGACAGCTTCATCACCTACGCCCAGCGATTCCTGGAAGTGAGCCGCGCCATGAACGCATCCGGCTCTCGCTACCAGGCCGACTACGCCGAGGTGATGCGGATGGCGCAACAGTTCGGAGCCGATGGCAGCGCCAACTCCCTGGAGCAGCTGTATGCCCAGCGCGAGGCCCTGCAGGCGCAGCAGGAGGCCGCAGCGCGACTGGATCGTGCGCAGCGCATCGCCCAGGGCGTGGCCGACCTTGCCGGCGTCAAGGGCGGTGATCCGCTGGAGATCCTGCGCAACACCACGGGCATGACCCCGGAAGACCTGGCCAAGGATCTGGGCCTGTCGATCGCCGAACTGTCGGAGTACCTCACCGCGCAGAACACCGACCTCAGTGACCTGGCCGAGATCCTCAACGATCTGCCCACTCGCATTGCCCAGGCGATGGTTGCCGCCCTGCGGGGCGAGGCACTGCCCACCGCCTCCTTCGGTGGCCGCAGCTCCAGCGCCCCTGGCGAGATGACCTCACCCGGCTACGGTCCTTCGGAGCCGCTCCTGGTCGAGATCCGTGACGGCATCCGGGCACTGGGCCGCAGCACAGAACAACGGGCTTTGAACGACCTATGACGCGTCCTGTACTGCTGTTGGAAATCGGCGACATTCCCCTGCCGGTGGTGACGCCGGCAGTCGCTCCTGCGGGCAACTGGTCGCAGGCGGTCTACACCCCGCCTGCAGTGGTGCCACCGATCCCGGAAGTCACGCCCACGCCAGTGGCTGATGGCATCCTCCTGGAATGGGAGCCCGTCCGTGTGGGCTACGTCCAGTACATCATCGAGCGATCGCGCGCAGCTACCGGGCCGTGGGCAGAGATTGCCCGCACCTCGGCGACTCGCTACCTGTACACCGGTCCGCGCGATGGGCTGTGGTACTTCCGTGTAACGGCCAGCGTGAATGGCCGGCCGGGGCTGGGCGGCATCGCAAACGGCCAGTCCAAGGACGTGCCGGGGATGCAGGAGATTGTCGACCACATCAAACAGTCGGAAATCGGGCAGCAGCTCGTTACCGCGATCGACGGCATTGATGTCAACTCGGAAACGATCGTTAAGCAGGCCCTGGAGCAGTACGAACTGGCCAACGGCACGCGGCAGAACCGCGCGTACATCGCCCACGTGGAGGAAACCTCGGTGACTGTCGACCAGGCGCGCGCCATGGTCCAGGACACGGTTGCTGCCGAAACCGGGCCCATTCGAGCAATCGCACAGGAGACGACGAAGGCGATAGCGGATCTCAATGGGAAATCGGAAGCGTCCCACTCGATCCGCACACAGCTGAACATCAACGGCAAGCACTACATGGCCGGCATCGTGGTGGGCGTCTACTCCGATGGTGACCTGGTGCAGCGTGAAGTGCTGGCGCTGGCCGACACGTTTGGCGTGCTGTCCACGGCTTCCGACGGCACGGTGTATTCGCCTTTCATCATCAACAACGGCAAGGTCTACATCAACCAAGCCTTCATTGGTGACGGCTGGATCAATAACGCCATGATCGGCAACACGATCCAGTCGGATAACTTCCTCTGGGATGAAGGTGCCGGCATCTATCGTGGCTGGCAGATCCTGAAGACTGGCCAGGCCCGGTTCGCGGGCGACGTGCTGGTGCGTGGCACCGTGATTGCCGAGGCAATCTCCGGGCGATTCCAGCGGACCCAGGTCTTCACCTGGTCCGGCGTCCTCAGTGCCGACTTCACAGGCTTCACAACCGAGTTTGTCCTGGACGCGCCCATCCGATACGGCGACAGCCACCAGCCCGTGCTGATGATCGAGCTGTCGATGGAGAACGATGGCGACCACTCCCGCGATGGCGTGATCACCATCCAGTACCTGATTAATGGCAACTGGGTGGATCTGCGCACCAAGACATTCACCCTGGCCGCGTCCACGCAGCCCACCAACGTGATGATCGTGCCCGACAGCTACGTGTCGACCGCACGCCGGTATCGCATCCGCGTCAGCCGCGGAACCAACAGCTGGGGCAGCTGGCGCCTGACAGGCGTCACCGCCCAGATCACAGGAATGAGGTAATCGATATGGTCGACGTTATCCCCCAGGCAGTAGCGGTGCCCGACCTTGCGGCACTGGCGCAGGCGGTTCAGGCGCTGGTCGCGCAGGTGCGACTGTTCCAGGACCAGCAGGTCAATCTGTACGGCACCGCCGAGCTGATCGCCTCGGTGACCGATGGCGAGGGCAACGCCAAGATCATTCCGTCTTGGCGGGCGGTGCAGAGTGCCGGCAGCGAAGCCGGCGCCAACGCCGACCTGGCGGCGGCGTCGATCTACAACAAGGTGGTCATTGCCGACGCTGGCAGTGCGCTTCAGCTCGCAACCGGCAGCGGCGCCAGCTTCTGGCAGATCCAGTTGTCGCAGCCCAGCTGCGCACTGACCCTGCAGACGCCCGCTATCGAAGCCACACGCATGAAACAGGTCACCCTGCTGCTGCGCCAGGGTAGCGGTGCCAACCAGGTCGCCTGGCCAGCCAACGTGGTGTGGCCGTTCGGGCAGAAGCCCGTGCTGTCCTACGAGGCCGGCCAGTTCGACCTGGTCACGCTGCTGTTCAACGGCGGCGATCAGTGGCTGGGGTTCTTCGCTGCGGGAGGATTTGCATCGTGAAGGCAGGCTTTCTGAGTCATGAGGCATCGCTCCGCGCCAACGCCCTGAGCCTTGCCTACGGCCATGCCAGGTTCCTGCAGCGGAATACCGGCACGACGCTTGCCGGCGACGTCCAGCACTACGTGCTGAACCCCGAGGGGGTGCTCGCCAACAATCGGCATTTCATTGGCTACACCCGCCAGGAGTACCAGCCCAATGGCGATGCGACGACCGAGGGCCAGGCGCTGCTGATCACCGGCTATGCCCACATGTACCAGGCCACCAGGGACCCGGTCTGGCTGCAGGGCGCGGTCCACTACTGGGAGGCATACGTCAATCACTTCTATGACGGCCAGGCCATCCCTGTGCCCGCTGCCCCCTGGTACTGCAACTGGATCGTCAACGGCAAGGAACCGGTGGTCGCGCACTACCCGCTGCATCCCGACTACCCGACCCAGGGCGGTTTCAAGAGCGTGCCGCTGATGTTCACCCAGGGCCGCACGCAGATCCCGCACGGCGCTCCGTTCTGGGGCGAGTGGCTCGACGTGGCCAGCTTCGCCCACCGTGGGCATCTGGCATGGCCGGCGATCAACGCCAACGTGCAGAAGATCGCCGAGGAGGTGGACTGGGCGGCCATCTACAGCAACTGGCGCAGGCTCAGCACCGAGGCTCCCTGGGACCCCAAGGCGTGGATCGATTGGCAGGGCTACCTTGGCGATGAGTACACGCCTGTGTGGGGCTCGGGAGGTCGGGGTGTCGAGTACGCCCTGGACTGGATCATCACCTGGTCGGGCGAGAAGGTGGACTGGGATGGCAATGTGATCAGCACCGGACACCAGCCCAGCGAGTTCGGCACAGTGCAGCTGCAGGACGCGGGGCTCAACGGCTGCTATCTGCTCAACTTCGCCGTGAAGCTGCCCGTAGCGGACGGCGGCACATTGATCCCCCGCAACAAGCCCTGGCACAACCGTCCCATCAACGTACCGGTGCCCACCCGCGCCATGTCCAATGCTGCCGATGCGGAGCAGTGGTTCGGCGAGGCCAGCCACTTGTTGTGGGAGATCACTGGCGAGGCACGATATCGCCAGGCCTTCGAGTGCGTCATGGAGACGTGCCGCCTCTATGCCGACATCGACCGTTTCGACCAATTCTTCCGCCGCTCGACCGCCGCCAGCACGCCATGGACAGATGGCATCAGCTACGACTACGCCTATCCGTCTTCCGCCGTGCCCGAGTTTGGCCGCGATGCGTCGGGCCTGATCACGATTCGGCAGGCCCAGGCTGCGCAGCAGACGCTCGAACAGCAGGCCATCTGGATGCGCGTCACGACGGCCAGTCAGCTCCACATTGAGCTGGGCGGCTGTGGCGACAGCGGTAAGCCGCTGCGCGTCCGCTGCAAGCTGCAGCTGTCGCCGGTAAAGGCTGAGGATCACCCAGCGGCCGTTGAATACGTGGCGCCGATTCCCGACACGGCCGATATGTCGGTGAAGACGTACACGATCCAGCTGGGCCAGTTCATCCGAGAAGCATCGCCCGATGGCATGCCCTACATCGTGGCCGACCCCCGCATGATTGCCCCTTATGGCGGTGCCGCCTTGGAGACCCGCTATGTCCTGGACATCCTCGGCGATCGCGCCGGCACCACGTGTCGGCTGGAGATGAACGAGGATGGCGGCGCCAGCGTGGGCTTCTGGCTGCTGCCCAACGAGCGGGCCGAGGTGAAGCGAATCACATACCGGTCTGGTGCCGACGCCTTCAACATCCGCATCGAAGACTCGGCGGGATGGCGTTGGTGGTGGATGGTCCCAGCCACCAACGGAGAGTGGCGAACGATCGACCTGCCGGTGTCGGACCTGCGATTCTCCGGTTACCAGCCAAACCAGGACGGCCGCCCGCGCCCGGTTGGCCCGGACTACACCGGTTCATCGGAGTTCACCCTGTTGCTCGATGACACGCCTGTCGGCGCTACCGGCTGGTTGGAGTGGTACTGCATCAACGACGTGCCGCCGCGCTTCGACTCCGACAGCGCTTACACCATGATGTTCAGCGTGACGTTTTCAGGCGAAGAAGCGTACAACGCGCTGCTCGGTGACTGCCGGATCGAGAAGTACCGCGACGACAACCTTGCTTACACGCCAGGCGTGATCCCGTTCTCCAACAACCTGGACCCGTTTTCCCAGCAGTTCGACGGGTGGCATGGCATGCCGTACCCCGGCTATCAGTACCCGTGGATCTGGGCGATCACCGACGACGATGCACCTTTGAACAACATGGTGGAGTTCCTCTACGACTCGCAGCAGGCCTACAAGCGCCGCTTCGGCGTGCTGGGTCCTGGTGCAGCTGCGTACTACTGGAACCGCTGGGACAGCCTGAGCTATGGCCCAGCAGACACCTTTGCTTTCACGCACTGGGGCAACGGTGAGCCGTGGTCGGGCTATCAACCGCGCGCCTTCCTGGGCGCAGCGCTGGCCTGGTACACGCTTAAACAGCGCAACCGAGTAGTGCCGATTCACCTGCGCGACTACGTCAACAACTGGCTGCGCTGGCTGGCGCAGTTCCAGGCGGATCACAATGGGTTGAACCCCACTGAGTTTCCCTCCGATGCGCTGCCGCGCGTGCCTGCAGACGACTTCACCGGCCACATGACCGGCCTGTGGTTGGCGGGCGCCTGTTACGCCGCCCTTGCCGGTGCCGATGCGGTGCCGGCTCACACGGTCATCAACAACTCTATGAAGGAGCTTCAGGACAACTACAAGGTGGTGTCGGCTGGCCACGTCATGAACGGCTGCTGGTCGCCGGCTGTGCGCGCGTCCTCCGATAACGGCATGTTCTTCGGCTTCTGGGCAGGTGAGATCCTGCGAGCCATCGGCCTCTATCTGACCTACCTGCCGAGGATGTCCGCATGACGGAAGCCGTTGCGAAATTCGCCGAGGCGCCGCTCGGTCCTGATCTGCTGGTGCTCGATGGTGGCCGCAGCCTTCTGGCTGTCGGCCCCGCTGCAGGGCTGAACCGCATGGCCCGCGCTGACATCGGTCAGTCCCAGGGCATGCATGGGGTTGAGTTCGTGTTCTGGGGCGAGGCCGCTGCGACTGCAACGGTGGGCGTAGTGAGCGAGGGTGCCGCGACCAATGCAGAGGTCGGATTCTCTGCCGGCATCGGCTGGCGCCTGCACACAGGTGAGGTCTTCGTCGATGGTGTCCTAGTGACTTCGGGTATTCCCGTGGTGACCACTGCTGTGATCGTGGGCCTACGCGTTTCGATCACCGACCAAGGCGTGGATGCCACGTTCTACCGCGACGCTCAGGTGGTTGCGCAGGCGCACCGTGCGGCAGGGCCGCGCGTCTTCTTTGCCGTGTCACTGGCCAGCGAGGAGAAGCGCGAGCTGCGGTGCATCGTCAATGCGGGGCAGTGGCGCGGTCGCGGCGCTGTATCTGATGGGCTTCAGTGGGGGCTTCCAGCCGAAGAGGTCGAGCCTCTGCGTCTCGGCAGCGAAGACTACTTCACCGATGCCACCGACGATCCGGCAGATACTCCGTTCCACGGCCTGCTGCAGGCCGATGGCCTGAACACTGTGGCCAGCGTCTCTTTCTGGCCTTGGGATAACGCCTCACGCGGCGGAACGGCGACGGTGCGCATCCTGGACGCTGAGGGGCGTTTCGATGGCATGGCGCTGGGCGCCATGCGCAACGTCCCCGTGCGTATCAGCCAGGTGCAGCAGGGCGCTCCCCTCAGTTCGGCAGAGCCGGTCGGGCGCTATGTGTTGGACCGGGTGGATATCGAAAGCGACGGTGTCAAATCGCTGGTGCTGCGCGACGCTCATGATGACCTCGACCGCTCACTGCATCAGGCGGTGTTCCTGCCCTCGGTGAGCGATAGCCTGGCCTGGGCGCCTCAGCCGGTGGTGATCGGCTCCGTGCGCAGCGTTCCTACTACGGGAATCAACAGCGATGGCAGCGTACGCTGGGTGAGTGATGCGCCGCTCCGCAGCCTGGGCGCGGTACTGGATCGCGGCGCGGCCCTCGATGCCGGCGATGGCTATGCCCTTTCCACGGATGGGCAGCAGATCGCCCTGAAGTCGCCGCCGCTGGGGCCCGTAATCGCGGACGTGTCGACCCAGGAGGCGATGGCTCCGGCAACCCTGCAGCAGTTCCTGGCGAACGTGTTCGGCCGACTTGGCAAATCAGCTTGGGACTCTGCTGGCGCCGCTCAGATCGATGCTGTTACTGGCTATGCCGGCATCGGTTACTACGCGGGCGAAGGCGCCACCGCGCGCACGGCGTTGCAATCGGTTCTGCCGAGCTATGGCGCGGACTGGTGGCAGGATGCGGCTGGGGTGTTGCGCATTGCTCGATTGACCGCGCCCGAAGACACTCCGGACGAACAGATCGCCTTTGACATTGATTGGCGCGAGCTGGGTGCGGATCTGATCGTGCTGCCCGATCTGGCTCCCAACCTGTCCCGGCGAATGGCCTTCCAATTGAACGCGCAGCCGCTCTCCAGCGCCGACCTGATCACCGACCTGGTGCAGCTGCCGCCGCAGCGCCGGCAGGAACTGACATCGCCCCAGCGAGGGCAGGTTTACGCGGCGGGCGAGCTGGCGAGGCGATATGCCCACGCCGATGCCGCAGCCCCAATGCTGTCGTGGTTCGACCGGCGCGAGGATGCACAGGCGGAGATTGACCGCGTGGTTGCGATCTACGCCGTGCCGCGCAACTTCTACGCCGGCAAGTTTGCCGCCAGGCCGGATCTGCACCTGCAGGTCGGCCAGGTGGGGCGACTTACCTACAGCCGTTATGGGCTGCAGGCCGGGCGCAAGGTCCTGGTTACGGGGGTCATGAGCAACCCGGTGACGGGCACGCACACCATCAAGTTCTGGGGAATGTGATGCTGATCGGATACGAACAGATCGCCATGAATATCGCCTTGCTGGAGGGCAGCATCTTCAACGCGGCCGCACTGACCGATGGGCGCCCCAGCAGCGTTTGCCGGCTGCGCAATGCGGGCGGTACCTGTCAGCTCCGCTGCACGCCGCTGGCGCCGGCGCCTGTACGGATCGTCAGTCTACTGGGCCTGAGCTGCGCGCCGGGCACGATGGTTTCCGTGACAGGGGTAGACGCGCAGGGTGACCCCATTGTCCTGGGCGGGAATGCAGCAGGGCAGCCGGCCGTCGCTTTGGCGGACGGGAGCGTGGCGGCCTGGTTCGTCCTCGCCGAAGGCCTGGTCCTGTCGGGCGTCACGATTCAGCTCCAGACCGACCAGGTCGACGTGGGCGAGCTGGTCGTTACGCCGGCAGTGGAAACACCCATTGAACCGCAGTGGTCCTCGGAACGCGTCGATCCCAGCGTCGTGGAGCGAACCCTCGGCGCCGGGCTGAATGTGGTGAAGCGCCGGACCTACCAGCGTCTGAGGGTCGCCTTTCGACGCGCCGATCTGGCAGAGGCCAGGGCCAAGGGCTTGGCGAATGGCCTGGACTGGGACGCCCTGGCCGCGCGCGTCAGCGGCTCGGCTCGCGTCGCGGTGATCCCCCGGTGGCAGCAGGCAGGCGGGGCGCTCCACGCCAATGAGATCCATCGGACGGCGGTCTATGGCCAGGCTGCGCCCGGCGCCATCAGCCACTTGGGCGGCGACTACTACGGCACGGCTTGGGTGTTCGAGGAAGTGCCGCCGCTCTGAGGCAGGCGGGCCGGGACCCGTGCGCTGGCCTCCTGGCTATGGCTACTCCAGCCAATCAAAGGGGGGAGGGATCGCCGCCTTGGCCAGCCTGTTGGCTCTCACGGCCTCACGCCACTTGGTAATCTTGGCCACATCCTCGCGTAGCCGCACCTGGTGCCTAGCCACCCACAGCTCTGCCCCTGTCCGTCCCTGCTCGTAACTGGTGCACACACGCGCGGGCCCGGCTGGTCCGTTCCGGTGGCGGTCTAGAGAGGCAATCCAGATGTCGTCGTTCACCCGCTGGTCCATGGAAACGACCCACACCCCTTCGCAGGCAATCACCGTCAGCGGGTCCTCTGTCCGGCTGACATAGCGTTTTGTCCAGTAGAAGTCGGGGGGCAGCGGCATGGCGTGAGGATACGGCTCGCCGTCGCGAAGGCTGCGACAACGGCGGCGGGCGGCCGGACAAGCCCCCTGCGAACCCCATTCAATGAGGGGTTGAAGAGCGTTCTAAGTCCCCAGTTTGGCCCGTTTAGGCCGGTATCAAACCAAGTGTCCGCATTTCGCAAACCTCGCGTCCGCCTACAGCCGCGCGGATTGATCGACCGCCGAGGGCAACGGCATCGACAATAGATGCAAATGATTCTCTTTTGCTGTAAGGTGCAGCCGCTGCCCTTGCCGCCGCGGGCTGTTCCCTTTCCCAGTTGTCGCCCGCCCCGTGTCCACGCCTGTCGAACCGACGGATGTCGCGCATCTGTGCGCAGCCCATTACCGGCCGCTGCACGCCCATGTCCGCCGCAAACTCCCACAACGCAGCGACGCTGATGACGTCGTCCAGGAAACCTGGCTGCGCGTCGTCAAGGTCGCCGCCAGCGGCCTGTTGAGCAATGGCCGCGCATACCTGTACCGCGTTGCCCACAACCTGATCGCCGATCACTACCGGCAGCGCCAGCGCCGTCGCGAAGAGGTGCTGGACGACGCCCAGCTGCATGCCATCGCCGATTCTGCGCCTCTACCGGACCAGCGTCTGCTGGATGCCGAACAGCTGCGCCATCTCGACGCGATCATCGCCGCATTGCCACCACGCTCGCGCCAGGTGTTCCTGCTGGCCCGTGTGGAACAGATGGCACTGGCCGAGATTGGCCGCCAGCTCGGCATCAGCCGACAGACCGCGCACGGCCACCTTCTGCGCGCGCTGGTCGCATTGCAGCAGGTTCCTGGCGCATGAGCCAGGAGACCATTGCACGCGAAGCCGCGCGCTGGTGGCTGGATGGGCACGATGGCGACCGCGATGAGAGTGCGTTCGAGCAGTGGTGCCGCGCCGATCCACGCCATGCCGCACAGTACCAGCACCTGCAGGAGCTATGGCGGGCCGGAGCAACGTTGCCCAGCCTGCAACGGCAACAACAGCGCCGGCAACGGCGCCGCGTACGCGAGGTTGGCATCGCGGTGCTGCTGCTGTGTGCGCTCGGCCTTTACAGTCGGCATGCTTCGCCACCTGCCGCACAGGTACTGCGTACGGCGTCCGGCGAGATCCGCGACGAGGCCCTGCCGGACGGTTCACATGTGCTGCTGTCGCCGGGCAGCGAAGTGCGGGTGCGCATCGACGCACAGCGCCGCCAGCTGGAGCTGCAGCGCGGACAGGCCGGGTTCCAGGTCGCAGCAGACGCCCGCCGGCCATTCCAGGTGCATACCCCACAGGGCACGGTCACCGCACTGGGGACCGCATTCGATCTTGCCGTGCAGGACAACAGCAGCGTGGTCACCGTTACCGAGCATCGCGTGCGCGTGGACAGCGGCAACGTCAGCATGCTGGTCGACGACGGCGAGCAGCTGCGCTTCGACGGGCAGGCAGCAATCCATGCAGCAACCGTCACCCCCGGCACCTTGGCCTGGCGCGAGCGGCGCCTGCATTGGGTCTCAGCCCCGCTGGCCGACGTCACGCAAGGCCTGGACCGCTGGCACGGCGGGCACACGTGGATCATTGGCGAGCAGCTGCGCCAGCAGCCGGTCACCTTGATTGGGAGTGCCGGCGGTGCCGCCGGCAATCGCGACCAGCTGGCCACTCAACTGCACGTGCGAGTGCTGCGCTTCGGCGCGGGCATACAGGTGTGGCTGCCGCCACGCAGGGAACAGCGTGATGAACCCTGACATCCGGCCTGCGGCTGCGTCTACCCAGGATGACGACACTCTGCGTCAGCCCCWGGAGCCCCCGATGCCGTGCCCCCGCCCCCTTGTCCTCGCCCTGTCGCTGGCCTGTGCCAGCGCCCTGCCGCTGCTGCCCGGCAATGCCCACGCACAGGCCGCCACCCGCAGCTACGATCTACCCGCTCAGCCGCTGGCTGCCGCACTGGACGCCTACAGCCGGCTGACCGGTATCGACCTGGTGATCGGCGCGGCGCTGCCCGCCGGTCATTCGGCGCCAGCGCTGCGCGGTGACTTCGACGACGCCCAGGCCCTGTCGCGCCTGCTGGCCGGTAGCGGCCTGCGCCCACGCTTCATTGATGCGCGCCGCGCCACCCTGGAACCGGCGCCGGCCGAGCGCAGCGACGGCAGCCGCCGCACCGGGCCGCTACGTGTGCAGGGCGATACTGCACACGGCAACGCACCGGGCGCCGGTGCCAGCCAGTATGTGCCGGCCACCCGCGATGGCTTCGCACCCACGGTCGGCAGCGAACGCGTAGCCATGGCCGAACGCCAGGACGGCAACAGCCTGCTGCGCTCGATGCCCGGCACCCACAGCTTCCATTCGCGCAGCCAGCCCGGGCTGCAGGTCAACATCCGCGGCATGACCGGTGCTGGCCGGGTCAACACCATGATCGACGGTGTCACCCAGACCTTCCGCAACAATGCCGGGCATGGCTCGGGTGGTCCCTTCGCCTACGTCGATCCGTTCCTGCTGGCCGGTGTGGACGTGCAGCGCGGTGCGGTTGCCGGCGGTGACGGCGCTGGCACGCTGGCCGGCAGTGCCAACTTCCGCACGCTCGATATCGACGATCTGCTCGGCGAGGGCCGCGACTGGGGCCTGCGTGCCGGCTACCGCCACGGGAACAACGGCTACGGCAGTGGCCGTACCTTCGCCGGTGCCTGGCGCCACAGCGAAGAAGGTGGCGACCGCCAGTTCGGCCTGCTGGCCGCTGCCAGCAGCAGCCGCAGCAGCGAATACGCCACCGCCCGGGGGCAGAAGAACAACGCCGATCCTGGCAGCCAGCAGCCCAGCAGCTGGTTGCTGAAAGCGCGCCTGCAGCCCAGCGACCAGCATCGGCTCGACCTGAGCCACATGCGCTACGAGAACGACTTCTACCACAACTACCCCTGGCAGATTTCCGCGCGCAACCAGCGCGCCAGCTATCACTTCACGCCCTATACGCCGTGGATCGACCTGCGTGCGACGTTCGCCAGCAACAAGACCCGGCTGTTCTACCCGCCTGTGGAGGATTCAAACTACATCGGCCGCCGCACCCACAGCAGCCTGAGCAGCTGGACGCTCGACAACACCAGCCGCTTCGATATCGGCGCAGTGCAGGCGCGCTGGAACACCGGCATCAAGCACCAGTCGGACATCTACGTTGCCGACACCCCCATCCTGCGCGGTGCCAACCCGCAGGGCCGCAGCCAGCTGGACAGCGTATTCAGCACCCTGGAACTGCAGTACGACATCTACGCGCTGACCGCCGGCCTGCGCCAGGACCGCTACGGCATCCGCGGGCATATCCCGGTCTGTTCGGATGTGCCGGGCCAATGCACGGAGATCAATGGCGGCAACATCGATGTACGCCGCAGCGAGCGGGCACTCAGCCCCAGTCTGGCGGTTTCGCTGCAGGCCACCGACTGGCTGCAGCTGTTTGCAGAAGTCTCGCGCACCTCGCGGCCGCCGCGCGTGCAGGAAATGTTCTTCGAGAAGATCCCGCTGGAGGACGCCAGCGTCGCCGATGGCATCGGCGCCAATCCGTTCCTGCGCCGCGAACGCTCACGCAACCTGCAGTTCGGTGCCAACCTCAGCACCGATTCGCTGCTGGTCGACGGTGACCTGGCGCAGCTGCGCATCACCCGCTTCGACAACCGCATCCGCGACTACATCAAACCGCAGTACCTGCTGATCGTGCATCCGCCGGAAGTGGAGCCGCTCGTGGTGCCGATCGATAGCGATCCGCAGCTCAATGCCTGGACCGATGTGCTGGATGCGGACGACTTCACCGCCACCACGCGCTGGATGAACCATCCCGGCGTGGTGCGCATGCACGGCATCGAGCTGGAGGCGCACTACGCCAGCGAGCACTACCACGCCACGCTCAGCTGGACCCGCTCGCGCACCAGCGCACCGGCCATCGAGTTCGTCAACCTGGAAGACATCACCGCCCTGCCCGACCGCTACTGGACCCTGGACGTGGGTGGCCGCTGGTGGCAGCAGCGCGTGCAGGCCGGCCTGCGCGCCGAATACTCCGGGCCCACCGAGGAAGGCTACGACTTCTTCCAGACCCGCAAGACCGGCGGCACCGGCGTGCTGCTGGACTTCTACGCCAGCTTCAAGCCACAGGCCAATACCACGCTGTGGCTGAACATCGAAAACCTGCAGAACAAGTCCTATGACAACAATGCCTCGATCGACAGCATCTTCAGCCCGATCCTGGACCGCGGCAACGGCCGTGGCCGCACCGTCTCGATGGGCGTCAATGTGGCGTTCTAGCCGTCGCTGGTTGCCGCTGTGCGTGCTGGCGCTGGCGGGCGCGGTGGGCGCGCAGCAGATGCCCGGCACGGTGACCGACCTGGCCAGCGGCCAGCGTCTGGACGAGGCCGCGTTCGTGCAGCGTGTGGCCAATGCGCAGCGGTCGCTGCTGGGTGAACGCCATGACCTTGCCGGCGACCACGCAGCCCAGCGCTGGCTGTTGAACGCCCTGCAACGGGAGCGCCCGCAAGGCGCGCTGGTGATGGAGATGATCGCCAGCGAGCGCCAGCCGCGCCTGCAACGGGTGCAGCGCTGGCTGGCCAGGGGCAACCATGCTGATGGCGCACGCCTGCAGGAGCTGCTGGACTGGGATGCACGTTGGCCGTGGATGGCCTATGGCGGGCTGGTGCAGGACGCCACCCGCTCGGGTATCGCCCTGTTCGGAGGCAACCTGTCGCGCACCGAGGTCAACGCGCTACTGGCCTCCACCGGAACCGTGCAGTTCCCGGTGGCCGCTGCAAAGCAACGACTGTCTGTGGTGGTACTGGCTCAGCACGCCGATGCCGCGCCGATGCTGGACGGCATGCTGGCCGTGCAGCAGGCCCGCGACAGGCGCATGGCACAGGTGGTTGCCGGCGCACCTGCGCCGGCACTGCTGGTGGCCGGCCGCTGGCACGTGCTGCGGGGTACCGGCGTACCGGGCTACCTGCCTGCGGATGTTCCGGCACTGGTAATCGTGCTCGCTTCGCCCGGCGAAGTTGTTGATGCGTCCGACGCCGATCTGCTGTGGGTGCTGGGCGATGAGTGAGCGAGGCCAACATTGGCAGGCCATCGCGATCAGCGTCGGCCTGCATCTGCTGCCCCTGCTGCTGTTCGTGCACTGGGTGGCAGCGCCGCCGCTGCCGCCACCGCCGGAACAGGACGTGCGCATCAGCCTGCGCCTGCTGACACCGGCCACGCCACCGCAACCGGTGGAGGAGCGCCAGGCCGACACCCCCAGCCAGGCCCAGCAGGCGCGCGCCTCGCAGCCCACCAAGTCACCGCCGCCGCCCAAACCAACGGCGGCGCGCGAGGGAGAGCTGGCCGCCAGCGAGACGGGCGGGACAGGCCGCAAGCCATTGCCGCTCGCCCCGCCTGCGGCCGCGACCGATGCAAGTCCCGCACCGGCATCGATCACGGCCGCGCCGCCCGCTCCGGACGCGCCACCGGCGGACTTCCAGGCCGGCGCCGCCAGCGACCAGTGGGAAGCCCGCCTGATGGCGCGGCTGGAGCGCTATCGCTACTACCCCGCCGCCGCACGCTCACGGCGCCAGCAGGGCACTGCCTGGGTCAGGGCCAGCATCGACCGCGAAGGTCGCCTGCTGGCCCTGCGGCTGGAGCAGTCCAGTGGCCAGCCGATGCTTGATGACGCGGCGCTGCAGACGTTCCGTCGCGCGCAGCCGCTACCGCCCATTCCGCTCGAGTTGAAGGCACCACAGGAGCTGGTGGTACCGGTGGAGTACTACCTGCGCTAGGCGCTGTGGAACTACCAGGCAGTCTGCGACCTCAACCCGGGTTGAGGTCAAATACACCCAGCGCAACAGAGCGGTCCGCCGCGCGCAACGATCGCTTCCTGCTGTCGAGCCGAGCCCACGCTCGGCTGCTCCTTGCGAATGGCAGCCGAGCATGGGCTCGGCTCTACAGAGAAGAAGCAGGCAGCCGGGCGTGGCGCCCGGGCAGAAGAAACAGGGCTACGTCCACGCCGGGTCGGCGGTGAAATCGATGGTCAGCCAGAACGTGCTGCCACGGGCATCCAGCCGCACCGCGATCTCGTCGCGCATCGCATCGACCTCACCCACCGAGCCCAGCGGCATGGCCGGGTCGGCCAGTACATGGATCTCGATGAAGCGCATCCGCCCCATCTTCGCCACGTGACTGGTAAAACCGGCATAACCGCGTTCCGCCACGAACGCCTGCATTACCTGCTGCACGCGCCGGTCCAGATCATCCGGCGCCACCTGCAGGACTTCACGCATGGCCTTCCACGCACTGCGCGCCGGCACCGGCAACACCGCCAGGCTGATCAACGCCAGCACGATCGAATCCAGGTACGGCACCCAGTGGTGCCACTCACCACCGTGCAGGACCAGCGCCAGCACGAAGGCCAGCACCACCGCCAGGCTCATCAATCCACCCAGCAGCCAGCCGCGCACATCCAGCCACAACAGCGCCGAGCGCAGCTTCCGCGCCCGCTGCGCGACGAACGCGGCCATCGCCAGGTTGCTGCCACTCAGCAGCGCCGCCCACCACAGCGCGGGCCCGAATTTCACTTCGTGCCCGCCCGTGGTCAAACCAATCACCGCGTTGGCCAGCGCATACACGCAGGCCAGCGACAGGATCACCCCACCGAGTGCCTCGACCATCGGCTCCAGGTGCCAGTAGCCGTACTGGAAGCGCGGACTCTGTTCCCGCGCCACCAGCCGCAGCACCGACAACGACACCAGGGTCAGGGCGACGTCGACCAGGCTGTACACACCGTCGAACAGGATGGCCTGCGATCCCACCAGCAGGCCACCGCCGAAGCCGACCACGCTGACCGCGATGGTGATCCCGATCGAGAACTTCAGGATGCGTTGCTCGCGCGCGGTCTCCATCATTCGCCGAAGGGCCGACCGTCGCCGGTCAGGCCTTCAGCACCTCCACCTTGTACGAGGTCACATCGCCGTCGTGCTCGATGATCAGCCCATGCACGTCCGACTCGAAGCCCGGGAAGCGAGCATTCTGCTCGCGGGCGATGCGCAGCGACTGGATGATCGGCTCGTCGCTGTCGCCGAAACGCTCACCCGGCATGATGGTGGGAATGCCGGGCGGGTACGGCACTAGCATGGTAGCTGCGACGCGGCCACTGAGCTGCTCGATGTCGACCCGCTCGATCTCGCCCTTGACCAGGTGGTTGTAGGCATCGGCCGGGGTCATCACCGGCGTCGGCAGGTCCACGTACATCTCGCGCATCACCTTGGCCACCGCGAATTCCAGGTTGAACGCATGCAGTGCGTCGCACAGGTCGCGCAGGCCCCAGCCGGCATAGGCATTCGGGTAGTCGGCGGCCAGCGTCGGCAGTGCCTGGCTGAGCGGCGCGTTGCGGTCGTACAGTTCCTTGAATGCCATCAGTTCGGTGACCAGCGTGCTCCACTTGCCCTTGGTGATGCCCATCGAGAACAGGAACAGCACCGAGTACAGATTGGTCTTCTCCACGGTGATGCCGCGGCCCCACAGGAACTTGCTCAGCACCGCCGCCGGGATGCCCAGCGTGCCCATGCTGCCATCCATCGACAGGCCCGGGGTCAGCAGGGTCACCTTGATCGGGTCGATCAGCACATAGTCGTCGACCAGGTTCTCGAAGCCGTGCCAGTGCGCATCCGGCTGCAGGTACCACTCCTCGCGCTTGGCCACCAGCGGTGCCGGCGTATCGCCCTTGTCCAGGCTACGCTCGACCTTGGTGGGCTGCCACACGCTGAACCACCAGTCGTCGCGGCCGAGGTCGTCACGCACGTGCAGCATCGCGCGGCGGAACGCGATCGCTTCGTCGTGCATTTCCTGTACCAGCGAGCGGCCGGCGTCGCCCTCCATCATCTTCGAGGCCACGTCACAGGCTGCGATCACCCCGTAATGCGGGCTGGTGGAGGTGTGCATCATGAACGACTCGTTGAAGCGCTCGGCATCCAGGTCACGCTGCGCCGAGTTGCGCACGTGGATCATCGACGCCTGCGAGAACGCGGCCAGCAGCTTGTGGGTGGAATGCGTGGTGAAGATGATCGCATCCTGCTCGCGCGGCTTGCCCTTGGCCATGCCGTAGTGGTTCTCGTAGAACGGATGGAACGCGGCATAGGCATACCAGGCTTCGTCGAAGTGCAGGAAGTCAACCGCGCTGCCGATCTCGTCGGCGATCTTCTCGGCGTTGTAGCACAGCCCGTCGTAGGTGGAATTGGTCACCACTGCGATGCGCGGCTTGGAGCCGGCCTGGTAGGCCTTGCTGGCCAGCGGATTGGCGGCGATGCGCTGCTGCAGCGACTCGGGCCTGAACTGGTCCAGGCTGATCGGGCCGATGATGCCGTGCGCGTTACGGCTGGGGGTGAAGTACACCGGCACCGCGCCGGTCATGATCAGCGCGTGCAGCAGCGACTTGTGGCAGTTGCGGTCGACGAACACCACGTCGCCGCGGGCCACCGTGCCGTGCCAGACGATCTTGTTGGCGGTGGAGGTACCGTTGGTGACGAAGAAGGTATGGTCGGCACCGAAGTTGCGTGCCGCCTCTTCCTCGGCGTCCTTGATCGGGCCGGTGTGGTCCAACAGCGAGCCCAGCTCCGGCACTGAGATCGACAGATCGCTGCGTAGGGTGTTCTCGCCGTAGAACTGGTGGAACGCACGGCCGACCGGCGACTTGGTGAACGCCACGCCGCCGGCATGGCCCGGCGTGTGCCAGGAATAGTTCGACTCGGCCGCATGATGGATCAGCGCCTTGAAGAACGGCGGCAGCAGGTTCTTCATGTAGTCTTCGGCCGCGCGCATCACCTGCCGCGAGATGAAGCTCTTGGTATCTTCGAACAGGAAGATGAAGCCGTGAATGTACTTGAGCAGCTTGCTCGGTACCTTTTCGATGGTGCGGCGCTCGCCGTACAGGAACACCGGCAGGTTGGCACGGCGCGCGCTCTGCTCGCGCAGGAAGGCGGTCAGGCGCTGGAACTCGCCATCCACCTCCTCGCTGCCGTCGATCGAGATCAGCACCGCCGAGGCCGCCACGTAGGTGCGGGCACCGGCGCGGGCATCATCCAGATTCAGGCCACACAGCACGCGCTGGTCGTTGCTGCGCAGCTCTTCCACCAGGGCGCGGATCAGGATGCCACCGATGCGCGGTGACTCGTAGTCGTTGTCGATGACAATGACTGGATAGTCCAGGGACTTGAAGTACACGTTGATTCTCCTTGTCTAACTCAGGAACGCTGGGCGCCGGCGGTGATGGCCGAGGCCTCGCGGGCGCGCTGCCGCTGCAGGCGGCGCTCCTCGCTGAAGAAGGGATAGAACACGGTGATGAACAGCACGAACAGGAACGCGTACTGCACGATGGTTCCCGACGAGCCGTAGATCGCCCACAGGCAGTACACGACGGTCAGGCTGGTCAGCGTCCAGAACGCACCGGTGTGGATGATGGTGTGCGAGCGTTCGACCACGAAGTAGCAGGCCACGCACGAGTAGATGTACGGCAGCAGGGTCAGCACCACCGCTGCCGACGTGATCACGTCGAACTGCGCCGACGCGGTTTCCGAGGTGGAGGTGACCAGCACCGCCAGGGTCATCAGCACGGCCACGATCAGCACGCCCTTGACTGGCACGTCATCCTTGTTGGTCTTGCTGAAGATGCTCGGGAACAGCCCGTCGTCGGACGCCGCCTTGGCGCTCTGTGCGGTCAGCAGGATCCAGCCGCCCAGCGAACCAGCCGCACCGATGAAGGCGCACAGGCTGACCAGCGCACCGCCCCAGCCACCGACGGCTTTGGCGGCAGCCAGCGCGAACGGGGCATCGGAGGTCTGCAGTTCGCCGTTGGGTACCATGCCCATGATCACCGACGAGCTGGCGATGTAGGCGATCGCGGCCAGGAACACGCCGGCCAGCGTGGCACGGGCCACGTTCTTTTCCGGGTTCTCGACCACACCGGCGGTCACCGAGGCCGACTCGACACCGATGAAGGCCCACAGGGTCAATGCCGCGGCGCTGGAGATCGCGCCGAAGTTGGATTCGCCGGATACGTTGTAGGCGCCCTTGAAGATATCGGCATCGAAGAAGAACCAGCCGAAGATGGCGATGCCCAGGATCGGTACCAGCGCGAAGCTGGTGGTGACGGTCTGCACGCGGCTGACGAAGGCCGGGCCGATCATGTTGGCGAAGCTCAGCGCCCACACCAGCACCAGCACCGCGATGCAGCGCACCAGCGGCTCGGACAGGATCGGGAAGAAGTAGCTGAAATAGCCCACCGCGGCGATCGGAATGGCCACGTTGCCGATCCAGTTGGCGAACCAGTAGATGGTATTGGTCTGGAAGCCCATGTAGGGCCCGAACCAGTCGCGCGCATAGGCGTATGGACCGCCCGCCTTGGGCGCCAGCTTGCCCAGCTTGGCGAACACGAAGGCCAGCAGCAGCGCACCGGCAGTGGTGATCAGCCAGCCCCAGATCGAGGCGGTGCCGATCTTGGCCAGGCTGGAGGGCAGCAGGAACACGCCTGAGCCCATCATGTTGCCGGCGACGAGGAAGGTGGCTCCGACCACCCCGATTTTCTTTGCTTCTGCCATGACAATCTCCTGTACTGGCATGAGCCCGGTGCGGCCGGGCGTGGGGACGGTTGCGCTGGCGTAACGCCGCTGGCGCTTACTTGATGAAGTTGTATTGCAGGCTGCCCTGCACCCGGACCGTGTCGCCGCGCGCGCCGCTTTGCTGTTCCAGCCGGCCATACAGCAGTTCCATGCCCATCGTCCACGACGGCGCCGGGCTCCAGATCAGGTTGAACACGCCATAGCGGCTCTGGCGGAACGCGTCGTCAGCGAGTGCGGCATTCCGTTCCAGGGTCAGCTGGCCGACGATCAGGTTCGAGCGCCACAGTGGCGACCAGTAATGGGTGTAGCCGACAAAGCCGCCATGCAGATCCAGTACATCGAGGCGCCCATCGGCACCGACCACCGCATCCAGGCCCGAGCCGGTCAGGTCGGCGGTGTAGCGGCTCAGGCCGCGGCCACCGAGTGCACCGAACAGCAGCAGGTCGCGCTCGCCCACCGATGCCGAGCCGCTCAGCTGCAGGCCGCCGGCCATGCGCCGGTCGCGTTCGTCCTCACCGTCATAGGCGAGGCTGCGCGCCACCGCGCCCAGCTGAAGATGGCCCCAGTCACGCTCCATGCGCGCGGTCACCGTTATGTCGGGCAAGCGGTTCACCGCTGCGCGCTCATCACTGGCACCGGCCAGTTCGGTCTCCGGGTCTTCGGCAGCGACGGTCAGCGTGTTGCCTTTGCCCATCGTGAAGCTGTGGTGGATGCCGGCCACCAGCAGATAGCCGGCGCCGCCGGGCCCGGCGAAGTCCAGCGTGTCAGGCAGGCTGTCCGGGTCCATGAAGCTGGAGTAGCCATAACCGGCATAGGTATTACCGAGTTGTCCGTAGGCATGCCGCAGGCGGAACTCATAGCCGTCGCTGCTGCCGAAGAAGTCGTTCTCCAGATAGAAGCGCAGGTTGCCATGCGAGGTCGGCCGCCGCGCCTCGAAGCTGAAGCGGGTCTGCCTGGCGTGGATGTTGAAGTTGGAGACATCGCGATGACTGCCACCGACCGGCATCGACGAAGGAATGAACTGGTCCTCGTCGCCTGCCGCACGCGAATCGGCGATGGCATCGAGCTTGGCGTAGCCACCGATACGGATCACGGTGTCGGTGCCGGGAATGGCGAAGAAGCCCTTCAGATCGGGGTCGGTCGGGCCGGCTGCGCTGTCCGGTCGCGATGCGGCTGTGGACGGATCAGCCACCGAATCGCGCTGTGGCAGTACCGGCTGCGCCACTCCCGGCACCTGGGTGCGATGAACCCCATCGGCAGGTGAGGCAGCGGAGGCAACAGGCGCCGTTGCAATCGATGCGGGCACCTGTGCCTGTGGGGACACAGCCGCGGGATCGCGCTGTTCGAGTCGGTCCAGTCGTTGCTGCATGCCTTCCAGCGCATGGCGCATGGCGGCGATCTCGCGCCGCAATGCCTGCGCATCGTTCGCATCTTCTTGTTGCGCATACGCCGGCATGATCGCCAGCACGCTCAGACACGCCAGACTCAGTACCGCCAAACGCATTGCATCCTCCCCGGACGAACACTCGCAGCACGTTCCCGGAGCGCACGCATGCGCCGCCCTGGCTTCGCGTTGCCGTTGCTGGAAATGCGGGTACTGCGTCGACGACACCGGACAGCCTGCGCGTGGCAGGCAACAGGACGATGACACTGCCCCACCCGCACCGGTGTCGGCGCCATCAAGGTCGCGCTGCCAGAGAGGTGGCGACCGCAGTGGTCTGGGTAACAATCAGGGAGTGAGAATGTCGTGAATGGCTGTGCCGACCGCCCCGTTTCAGGGCATGTCAGGCGCGGCATCCATGGCGCGTTGACGCTGTATTCCATGCGTCACAGGCTAGTCCGACTGTCGTTTTTGGCCTTGATTGGAATCAAGGCGCGATGCTTGATGTCAGTCACGATTCAGACGTGACGACGAACAGGTGGTGCGCAGCCTGCGTCACACATAGGAATGTCGAAGAGCAACAGGCCCGCATGCTGCCATGCGGGCCTGTGGGGTCACATCACGACAGGGGTGCCGTTCAGCGCGGGCCCAGCACCGTCTGCAGGTCAGCGCCCTGTGGCATACCGGAGCGACGTTGCACCTGGCCCTGCGCATCCTGGAACAGGATGCCCGGTGTGCCCTGGAAACCCATCTCGATCATCAGCACCTGGTTGGCATCGAGCTTGCCCGCAATCTCGCGACTGATGCTGGGCAGCGCCTTGATGCCACCACGGTCGAACGCGTGCTCGTTCTCCAGCAGCGCCGCGCTTGGATCACGCGCGGCGAGGATGGCTGCGGCCTTGGCAGGGCTGTCCTCGCGGATCACGCCAACCATGATATGACGCAGCTGCACCTTGCCGGCATCGACCCACGGCCGCGCTGCTTCCCAGAACTTGTGGCAGTAGGGGCAGTTGGCGTCACTGAAGGTATAAACCACGCGCGGCGCATCGGCCTTGCCGTCGCGCACCCAGGCGCTGGCCTCCAGTTTGGTCCACATCTTCGCCGACATCGGCGCGGCCACCAGCTTTTCGACGGCCTCAGCGGCTACGTCGTTACCCTCCGCATCGAACAGGCTGCCGACCAGTACGTGCTTTCCGTCGGCAGTGACGTAGGCCGCCGCCGGCTGCTGCCCGCCCACCACGCCAGCAAAGCCGCGCAGGCCGCCGGGCGCATCGAACTCCGCGACAACCTCGAAGCCATGCTTCTCGATGCCCTTCAGCACCGCAGGGCGGTCGCCCTTGCTGGCAGGCGATGCGGCCGCCGCAGCCGGTGCTGCGGCACCCTTGGCCGGCGGTGTCTGTGCCTGGCTGCAGGCGGCCAATGCCAGCATGACCGGCAGCAACAGCACCGCCGGGGCAGTGCGCAGGGAAGTCGACAACATGGGAACTCCGTAATGAGATGCCCGCGCAGGCTACCGCAGCCGGCGCAGTTTGTGTTCAAGACCGGCGGCGGTCAGTTCACCCAGATGCAGTTCACGCAGGCGTCCTTCAGCGTCGAAGAACAGCGTTGAAGGATAGGCCCGCACGCCCAGCGCCGTAGATGCCGCCGCCGCATCGTCCAACAATACGTTGCCAAGCGTGAGCTGTTCGCGCGTGACAAAACCCTGGATGTCGTCAAGGGTTTCGCCCTGGTTGAGGAACACGAACTGCACCTCTGCATGGGACTGCTGCGCTGCTGCCAGAACCGGCATCTCTCGCCGGCACGGCCCGCACCAGCTCGCCCATAGGTTCAGCACCAGCGGTTTGCCACGGAACTGCTGCAGATCCACCCTGCTCCCCTGCAGATCAACGACCTGCAACGCCGGCAGAGGCATGTGCCGCTCCTGCCATGCGGACAACAGCTGACTGCCCCCTGCCCACAACAGTACACCTGCCAGCGCGGCACCCAGCACCGGGACACGCAATGCGCGCCATGGACGCAAACGCCAGATCCCCCACGCCAATCCCGCAACCACGACGACCGCCGCGTGGTAGCCACCGTCCGCGATCTGCAGAATGCTCCATGGCGCCTCGCGATACAGCGCGAAGTTCAGCACCACGAAGCTGATGCGACCACACAACAGGCCCACCAGGAGCATGTCCAGGACCATGCTTGCTGCAGAAGGCAGCGGCAAGCCATCCTTCCTGCGCGGCCAAAGACGTGCCACGGCCATGGCGATCAACACGCACCCGAGAATCAACACCACCGGCATCGGCACCGGTCCCACGCTCGACATCAGCCCACCTGCTCAATCGTCCATTGACTGCATGGTCGAAGTCTCGCGTCCAGGTTGCAAGGGTAACGAAGCAACAGACTTCAGGCCGCGCTGCGCCCCACCTGCAACGCCGGGGGCGATTGCAATCCGCGCAGGCTGCCCGCCACGGACGGCATCAAGGGCCGCTCGCGACGCTTGCTGCTGACATGGCGCCGATAGTTGGCAGGCGTCATGCCGACGATGCGCAGGAACAACCTGCGGAAAGCACTCTGATCCGCGTAGCCAACGCCCCAGGCCACCTCATCGATGCCCGCCCCCTGCTGCAGCAGGGTCTGTGCCTTGGCGATACGCAACCGCTGGCAGTACTCGATCGGCCGCAGGCCGGTGGCCCTGAGAAATCGTCGCTGCAGTGTCCGCGGCTCCAATCCCGAAATTTCGCATATCGCAGCCAGGGTTGCACCCCGTGCAGCCGTAGTGTGCAGCCAGCGCTGCGCCTTGAGGACATCGCGATCGCCGTGCGCGAAATTGGCGCTGAAGCGCTCCAGGTCCTGCTGGATCGTGGCCGGCACAGTGATGCCCAGCTGTTGCGCCACCTCGCTGGCCACGCCCTGCCCATGCAGCCGGTACAGAAGCCGCAGCCCCAGAAAGCGCCAGGCCTGTGATCCACCCACCGTCAGCAGATCACCGTCGTCCACCAGCGCCCGCTCGCTCGGCACCCAGCTGGCGGCCTGTGCGTGCAGACCGGGATGGCGCCCAAGATCAGGCCCGCTGACCGTGCGCCCCGCGAGCAATCCGGCCCGGGCCAGCACGCCCACCCCATCGCTGGCGGCAGCCAGCAGACTGCCGCCGTCGTAGTGTGCGCGCAGCCAGTCCAGCAGGACTTCATCAGAGCGCAGGCAGGCGCCAGCACTGATCTGACCGGGCACCGCAATCACCGCAGGGATGGCCGCATCCAGCATTTCCGCACCCGCGATGCGATGCACACCGGTCTGGCTGGCCGGCACGATCCAGCGGGTGACCAGCACGCGCTTGAACGGCCGACGCTGCTGCTGGGCCAGGCGATTGGCAACGTGCGCCATCTCGGCCAGCACCGATGCGGCCGAAGGGTCGCCTCCCGGGTACTCGACTACCGCGATCTCGACGAATCCTTCGTTCCTGAGTCCTTCCACAGACCACCTCCTCGCTTCGTTGCAG
This sequence comes from Stenotrophomonas maltophilia, assembly GCF_013464485.1. Taxonomy (GTDB): domain Bacteria; phylum Pseudomonadota; class Gammaproteobacteria; order Xanthomonadales; family Xanthomonadaceae; genus Stenotrophomonas; species Stenotrophomonas maltophilia_AW. The sequence goes on along the minus strand of NZ_RAUX01000033.1, from coordinate 738 downwards.
GCCATCGGATGGCCGGTTCAGGCGAAGGGTAGGAACTGGCCCATCGGCGGGGCTATGAAGAAAGTTGCAAACTGCGCTGAATACGCGCCGCAGGCCCCGCGTTGACTCTTGACCTGACTCAAGGCTTCACAATGGACCGCAGCATCCGCAGGAATCCGCATGAACATTGGACAACTGGCCCGCCAGGCGGGCGTGCCGATCGATACGGTCCGCTACTACGAACGGCAGCAGCTGCTGCCCACGGCGGCCCGCTCGGCGGGCGGCTATCGCATCTTCGGTGAACAGGACCTGCGCCGCCTGCGTTTCATCCGCCGCGCCAAGGCGCTGGGCTTCAGCCTGGAAGAAATCGGTGAACTGCTCGCACTGAGCGACCGCCGCTCCCAGGACATGGGCAGCGTGCGCGACACTGCTCAGGCGCGTCTGCAGGACATCGCGCAGCGGATGGCCGAGCTGCAGCGGATGCACACTGCACTTTCGCAGCTGGTCGACGCCTGCCCGGGCCACGGGACCCTGGACCTGTGCCCGATTCTGGCTGCGCTGACCGATGACACTGCGTAGTGCCAGGACCCCGGCATCCGCTTCGCGGCACGCGTGAAGAAAAGTGCAACAAATGCTTGCCAACCCCCTGGGGCAAGGCTATTATTTCGCTCCTCAGCGACGTGGGGCCATAGCTCAGCTGGGAGAGCGCCTGCATGGCATGCAGGAGGTCAGCGGTTCGATCCCGCTTGGCTCCACCAC